>DHFW01000028.1 GCA_002402465.1 Bacteroidales bacterium UBA4814 | reverse complement strand
TGAGTGAGCCGCTCAATGCCCGCCAATGGTGGCCCGTGAAACAGGTGCTCGAAGACAAGGCCGATAGCGTTATGGTGAGGATAACCACGCCAAAGCCTTACCTGGCTGCCTCCAACGGGTTGCTTACCAAGGTGGAAAACCCCACGGAGGGCAGCACCACCTTTACCTGGAAATCGAATTATCCCATTGCCTACTACCTGATTTCACTGGCTGTTTCGGAGTATCATGAGTTTAGTTTTCAGGCTGCATTAGCTGACGGGGAAACTGAGGTGCTGGTGCAGAACTTTATTTACGACGATCCTGCCTATTTACTGGTCCAGCGCGAGAACATTGAACGCACCCGTGATTTCTTGCAGGTTTTTTCACAGCTATTCGGCCAATATCCCTTTGCCGGTGAAAAGTACGGGCATGCTACGGCCCCAATGGGTGGCGGCATGGAGCATCAAACCATGTCGACCATGAGCACCTTTACCTACGACCTGGTAAGTCATGAACTGGCCCACCAATGGTTTGGAAACAGCGTTACCTGTGCCACCTGGAGTGATATCTGGATCAACGAAGGCTTCGCTACGTACAGCGAATACCTTGCCCGCGAAATGATTTTAGGCAGCGAGTCGGCACAAAGCTGGCTCAGCAACAGCTACCAATCGGTGCTGTCGGCTCCCGATGGCAGTGTGTACGTTCCTCCGCTTCAAACAAACGATGTGTGGCGCATTTTCAACGGTAGGCTTTCGTACCGTAAAGGAGCTTCCATTTTGCATATGCTGCGAAAAGAAATCAATAACGATCCACTGTTCTTTCATCTGCTGCAAGCTTACAACCAGGAGTTTGCCAATAGTGTAGCCACAGGCGACGACTTCAGGAGAACAGCCGACCGAATTACCGGCAGAAGCTGGGAGCATTTTTTCGAGCAGTGGTATTACGGGGAAGGCTATCCGGTTTTCGAAATTTACTGGTGGATACGCAATGACAGCCTGTATGTTCGGTCGGTACAAACCCCTTCAGCCAGCTATCCCGAATTGTTTCGCACCAGCCTCGATTTCAGGCTTACCACGGCTGGGCAGGAAATGGATGTAAGATTTTTTCAGGATCAGCCCGATCAGACTTTCAGCAAATATATTGGTCAACCCGTATTAGACCTGCGCTTTGATCCGGAGGAGTGGTTGCTAAAAAAAGCAACCATAAAAGAAAGGGTGGAAGAGGATTTCGGCTACCAGGTAAAGGTGTATCCAAATCCTGCGGTGCAGCGATTCACCATATACAGCGAAAGCCCGGTACCGGGAGGTACATACAGGCTTTTTGACAGTAAAGGAACCCTGATACAGCAAGGAGACCTTACCCACCGCGCCACTGAAATAGAACTCCACAGGGTAACGGGAGCGATCTTTTACCTTCTGGAGGTTTTGACAGCAAGCACCAGGAAGCCAGTATGGATTAAACTGCTGATTTTAAACTAATTATCTAAACCCTCTTCGGCACGAACCTTGGCTTTCCATGCCTGATAATTTCTCAAAAAGACATCCGGATCATTTACCCTTAGCCAGGTACCATACTTCACGTAATCGGGAATAATGCCTCCGTTCGATTTCTTCTGTTCTTCCGGAATCCCCAATTGGTTCAAGTGCCTTTCATAAGAAATTTTGCTCGGCCTTTCGTCTTTTCTGTTCATGTTTGTTTAGTTACTAGGATATGCAAAAAAGAAACGCTTTAGCTTTTATCCTACGTGAAAAACCTAATTTATTAGTTATTCAAAAAGTTTTTGTAGCCCCGACAGGAATCGAACCTGTATTTAAAGTTTAGGAAACTTCCGTTCTATCCATTGAACTACGGGGCCGAAATCACAGCAAATATAAATAATTTTTGCCTTTATTTAAAATGCCAGTGCAGTTTTTAAAATAATTTCAAAAAAATCGTATGACCAAAAATAGCTATAACTAGCTTATGGTGCTTCCGTTTTCAAAATCTTTTTCAGGAGTAACAAAAGCGAGCTGACCACTGGCGTTTTCGGCCATCAGCAGCATACCATGGGACAACACACCTTTAATCTGCTTAGGCTCAAGGTTTAGCAAAACCACCACCTTCTTACCGACCACTTCTTCGGGAGAATAATATTCAGCAATTCCCGAAACAATGGTGCGCTTATCCACGCCCGTATCCACCTCCAATTTCAAAAGTTTCTTGGTTTTGGCTACTTTTTCGGCCGACAATATGGTAGAAACCCTTAGATCGATCTTCGAAAAATCATCAAAGCTTACCACGGATTTTGAGGGTGCTGCCTTAACTTCCGCTTTTGCGTTGTATTCTTTGGTTTTCAGCAGTTTTTGCACCTGGGCATCTATCTGTGAATCTTCAATTTTTTCAAACAAAAGAGATGGCTCTTTTAGGCTATGGCCAGCCAGTAAAACCCGATCATTGCCCGCCCTTTGCCAGAGGTTTTCTTCCAGGTTCAGCATTTCTCTGAGCTTCCGGGCTGTAAAAGGAAGGAATGGTTCTGACAATATGGCCAGGCTGGCGCAAATCTGAAGACTGATATTTAGAATGGTGGCTACCCTTTCAGGATCGGTTTTAAATATTTTCCATGGCTCGGCATCCGTAAGGTATTTGTTGCCAAGCCGGGCAAGGTTCATAAACTCGGCCAGGGCTTCGCGGAAACGGTAATTTTCGAGGCTCTGCGAAATCTTTCCGGGGAAAGCAGCCAGGGTTTCAAGGGTTCGGCGGTCATCTTCGCTGAGTTGCCCGGCGGGGGGCACTTCGCCTGCAAAGTATTTGTGGGTAAGCACCATGGTACGATTCACAAAATTGCCAAAAATGGCCAGCAACTCGCTATTGTTGCGCGCCTGAAAATCCTTCCAGGTAAAATCGTTGTCTTTTGTTTCTGGTGCGGCAGCGCAAAGCACATAGCGAAGCACATCCTGTTTGCCGGGAAACTCTTCCAGGTATTCGTGCAGCCATACGGCCCAGTTTCTTGAGGTGGAAATCTTGTCGCCTTCCAGGTTCAGAAACTCGTTGGCAGGCACATTTTCCGGAAGGATATAGCTGCCTTCGGCTTTAAGCATGCTGGGAAAGATAATGCAGTGAAACACAATATTATCTTTTCCAATAAAGTGCACCAGTTTGCTGTCGGGGCTTTTCCAGTATTTTTCCCAATCTTTACCCGTGGCTTCGCCCCACTCGCGGGTAGCCGAAATATATCCAATGGGGGCATCGAACCAAACGTAAAGCACTTTACCATCGGTTCCTTCCACGGGCACTTTCACACCCCAGTCGAGGTCGCGGGTTACCGCCCTGGGCTGCAAGCCCTGGTCGATCCACGATTTACACTGTCCGTACACATTGGGTTTCCAGTCGTGCTTGTGTCCTTCAAGAATCCACTTCCGCAACCATTTCTCGTACTGATCCAAAGGCAGGTACCAGTGTTTGGTGGGTTTCATTACTGGTGCATTGCCACTGAGCACCGATTTGGGGTTGATCAGATCGGTTGGGCTGAGCGAAGTGCCGCAGTTTTCGCACTGATCGCCATAGGCCATTTCATAACCACAGTGCGGACAAGTGCCGGTAATATAGCGGTCGGCCAAAAAGTGGCGGGTTTCTTCGTCGTAGTATTGCTCGCTTTCTTTCTCGATAAACTGCCCGTTATCATACAGCTTACGGAAGAATGCCGAAGCCGTTTCGTGGTGAACAGGTGCTGAGGTGCGGCTATACACATCGAAAGAAATACCAAACTTCTCAAAGGAGTCTTTGATCATTTTGTGGTACTTGTCAACGATCTGCTGCGGAGTAACCCCTTCCTGCCGGGCCTTTATGGTGATGGGAACGCCATGCTCATCGCTGCCACCGATAAAAACCACATCCTCCCCTTTCAGCCGAAGGTAGCGGGCATAAATGTCGGCAGGCACATAAACTCCGGCAAGGTGACCGATGTGTACCGGGCCGTTGGCATAGGGAAGCGCTGATGTTACGGTATATCGTTTGAATTTTATTTCAGGTTTTTTATCAGAATTACTCACTGCAATAATATTTGGAGAAAACACACAAAAGATGGCTGTTTAACCCGAAACGAAATAAAACTGACCGTTTCTTCAGGCAAACAATCAGCAAAGTTAAAAAATACATTCATATCCCCTGAAAAGCAAAAAAGGATTGCAGGCAACAATCAATCCTGGTTCGGAAAATACCCGATCATTTTCTGAAAAAGCTTTTCAAAATCAAAAGGTTTGGTTAAAAAATCATCCACTCCTGCTTCGAAAGCCCGTTTGCGGGTTTCAAGGAAAGCATCGGCTGTAAGGGCAATGATCGGTATCTTGGGGTTCTTGAATTTCCCAGTACTATTGCCTCTTATCATTTTTGTCAATTCGTACCCATCAATATTTGGAAGCAAGAGATCCATAAGAATGAGATCGAAATCATTTTCTTCAAGAAAAGAAAGTGCTTGCTCACCAGTGGCGGCAATGGTAAGGCTCGCATTCCATTTTTTTTCAATGATTCTTCTTCCCACAAACTGATTCATTTTGTCATCTTCAACCATGAGGACCCGCATTCCAGCCAATGTTTCCAGGGTTGGATTTTCAGTATTCAGATTGATGCCGGAGGCAAGAGAAATACCTTTTTTCATTGGGAGGGAAAAGGTAAATACAGAACCGATTCCAGGCTTGCTGATGGCTGATATTGTTCCCCCTTGCAGTTCAACCAGTCTTTTGCATACCGTGAGGCCAAGGCCGCTCCCCCCGTATTTACGGGTAGTGCTGGTTTCGGCCTGGGTGAATTTTTCAAAAATAGCATCCAGGCGGTCACTTGCAATTCCAATGCCTGAATCTTCAACTTCAAAGAGTATTTGGCAGTCCGCTCCCTTTTCTGATAACATTTTTACTTTTAGGCTTACAAAACCTTTCTCGGTGAACTTTATACCATTTGAGAATAAATTAAACAGCACCTGCTTCAACCTGAGTGTGTCTGCCTGCAACACTTTCGGGACATCATCACCAATATGAACAAGGAGATGAATATTTTTTTCCTGGGCTTTTATCTCAAGTGTCTTTTTCAATTCAAGCACCAAATATCTGATATCAAAATTAAACCTTTCGAACTCTATGTTACCTGATTCAATCTTGTTGAAATCCAGAATATTATCAATAAGGTCCAGCAGGTGTCTGGCCGATATTTTTACTGACTCCAGGTTTTCCAGCTGGTCGTGCGTGAGTTTTTCTTGAAGCATTAAATCGGTAAGGGCCACAATGGCATTCAGGGGCGTGCGTATTTCATGACTCATTAAGGATAGAAATTCCAGTTGAGCTTTGCGGGCTTTTTCTGCTTCCTCCTTTGCCTGAATAATTTGTTTTTCAGCCTGTCGCTTTTCACTTACATCCCTGATTATGGCCTGAACCATTGTTTTATAACCAAAATAAATACTGGCCATGCTGACTTCTGCTTCGAAGAGTTGCTCGCCCCTAAGCAAAACAGTGTCAAAAATCAAGGGCTGACCTGCTAAAACTTCACTGATCTTTGCCATAAAAAAGGCCTCACTGCTTTCACCATTTGCCTGACGCTCCGGACTTAAATCCAAAAGACTCATTGATTGAAGATGGTTGCAGTTTTCTTTAAAAAGCACCCCTGCATTCCTGTTGCAATCAATTACTTGTAAGCCATCAAGTATTACTATGGCATCGTATGACTTGTCAAACAAAGACCTGTGTTTTTTTTCAGAAGCCAAAAGATTTTTCTCTGCCAGCTTTCGCTGGGTAATGTCTTCCTTAATGGCAAGGTAATTTATTATTTTCCCCTGTTTGTTTTTTATCGGGGTGATGTTTCCAATTTCCCAGAATAACGCCCCGGGCTTTGAATGGTTCAAAAACTCACCGGTCCAGGTTTTTCCACTGGTAATGGTCTCCCATAGTTCCTTGTAATTGACAAGCGATTTCTCATATTTCAGAATCCTGGGGTTTTGTCCCAAAACCTCTTTTTCTGAAAAGCCGGTTACTTTATAAAAACGAGGATTCGCATATTCTATGTTGCCATGTGTATCCGTAATAAAAATTATATTGGCACTTTGCTCAAATGCGGCCGAAAGGCGTATTAGGTGCTCCTCATATTCCAGCTCAAGTTTATCTTCAAGGAAAAGAATTTCCTGGAAAAAGTCCTTGATATCTTCACGGAATCCTTCGTCGGGAATGTTTCCCGAATTCAGTTTCTTCAGAAATACTTCAGACTTTTGTCTTAAGATTTTGCGTTTCCCTTCCTGTCTCAAAAAAATATCGTGTTTCCTCATACTGTGATTAATTTCATGGCTGGAACCCTGGTTTTTTTGAATAAAAACCAAACCTGCAGCTAAAGTTACGATTTTTTAAGACAAAAAAAACCATTTGTTATACATTTTTTATCTGGTTTTAGCAGGAACGCTTGAAAAATGTTTGAAACATGCAGCGGGTTTAAACAGCTTTAAGGAAATAAAGAATTAACTTTGCATAAATAAACTGACTAAATGGCACAATTATGTTTTTGTTTCCCATTGTCAAGAAAAGCCGTCAACTGGTTGTTAAAACACTCAGCGGGACAACCATTTTGCTGGTTCTGCTGGCAGTTTTTTTGAGGATCACTTCGCGCTTTACCGGTCTCGACCAGGTAATTGATTATGTTTTTGCAGCAGGAGTAATCATGCTGATTGTGACTTTGCTTTTCAGGGTAATCTTCAAAACCACCGTTGATGCCGGCTTTGTGGGTTTTAACGGCCCCGATTTTTTCATCAAGGGAAAGGGCAAAAGTTTCCATATTGATATCCCTGCCGAAAAAATAGAGCGAATTGTGTTTAAGCCCGGTCATAGCGCCGACAGCTATACGGCCGCGTCATTCTTTCTCGGGTTGCTTGGTCTAGTTTGGGGTAATCATGAAGGAACCGATTCCTTGCTCATGGTTCATTCAGAATACGGTATTTCGCATTACCACATGAAGTTTGAGACCGATCGCCAGATAGAAATTTTTTCAGGTATTTTAAAACAGCATCCCAAGGCTGTCATTTTAAAAAAGGATTAAAGCATGTCAGAAATTCAATCCATAAAACAGCGTTTTGGCATCATAGGTTTTTCGCCCCGTCTCGATCGCGCCATTGATGTGGCCCGCCAGGTGGCTGCCACCGACATTACGGTACTTATTACCGGCGAAAGCGGCACCGGCAAGGAAGTTTTTCCAAAGATTATTCACCAGCTGAGTGCCCGTAAGCATGGCCCTTACATTGCCGTAAACTGCGGGGCTATACCCGAAGGAACCATCGACTCTGAACTCTTCGGGCACGAGAAAGGTGCCTTCACCGGCGCCCACGACTCCCGCAAAGGTTATTTTGAAGTAGTAAATGGCGGCACCATTTTTTTGGATGAGGTGGCCGAGCTGCCTCTGCTTACCCAGGTGCGCCTGCTTCGCGTGCTCGAATCGGGCGAGTTTATCCGCGTGGGCTCTTCAAAAGTGCAGAAAACCGATGTGCGCGTGGTGGCGGCCACCAACGTTAACCTGCAGCAAGCCATCTCTTCTGGCCGCTTCCGCGAAGACCTTTATTATCGCCTCAATACCGTGCCCATACAGGTGCCGCCCCTGCGCGAACGCAAGGACGACATCGTGCTGCTTTTCCGCAAATTTTCTTCCGATTTTGCCGAAAGATACCGCATGCCGCCCCTGCAACTTACATCCGATGCGGAGGAATTTCTCATGCGGCAGCGCTGGTCGGGAAACATTCGCCAGCTGAAAAACCTTGCCGAGCAAATCTCTGTCATAGAAAGCAATAGGACCATTGATACCGACATATTGTTAAAATATATGCCTGCTGAGTTTGAAAACCGCCTTCCAATGGTAATGAATCTGTCGGCCAGCATGTCAGGCGACCTGAACGAAAGGGAGATTCTTTACAAGATCCTGTTCGACATGAGGCGCGACATTACCGACCTGAAAAAGATCATTGGAAAAATGGTGGAAACAGGTCAGGTTTCAACCTCTTTCGAGGAAGAACATGCCCAACTGCTTCAAAAGCTTTATGAAAAAACGGACCTGCCTCAAGTGTACAATGAAGATAGAGGCATTAAGATCAGCGAGCCCGACCTGCCGGAGGAGGTGGAATCCTATGAAGAAGCTGTTCACCAGGAGGTAGAAGAAAGCCTCTCCATACATGAAAAAGAAAAAGATCTGATAATCAAGGCCTTGCAGAAATACAACGGCCGCCGCAAGAAAGCCGCCGAGGAGCTTGGCATTTCGGAGCGCACCCTTTACCGCAAAATTAAGGAATACGATATAGGCTGACCACTTTTTTTGTATTTTTGTTGGCCCTCAAAGAATTAAAAAAATATGTGCCTTCGTTTGTATAAATATCGTTTGTATCTTGGCCTGATTCTGATGGCCTCACTTTCTTCTTGCGGCATCTATTCCTTCACCGGAGCAAGTATTCCGCCAGAGGCACGCACCTTTTCGGTAAGCTATTTCCCCAACAATGCCCAGCTGGTGCAACCCACCTTGAGCCAGCGTTTTACCGAAGCCCTGCAAGACAAGTTCCTGAGGCAAACCAACCTGCGCCTGGTTGAGGGCATTGGCGACCTGCACTTCGAAGGCAGCATTACCGGCTATACCACGGCCCCGGCGGCCATCAGCGGCGACGACCGCGCCGCTCTCAACAGGCTCACCATCACCGTAAGGGTTAAATTTATTAATGAGTTTGAGCCCGACAACGATTTTGAAAGGTCTTTTTCGAGATACTGGGACTACGACAGCAACCGCAGCCTGAGCGAAATCGAAGACGAAGCCATTACCATTATTACCGAGGCCCTGGTGGAAGATATTTTTAACCAGGCCGTGGTAAACTGGTAAAAAACCCAGGCAACATGCAACAGGAAAAATTTATTGAACTTCTTCAGTATCCTGAAAAGCTCGACAAAAGCAGCATGGAGCAGTTGCGGCAACTGGCTGCACAATACCCCTACAGCCAGCCGGTTCGAATTTTGCTTGCCAAAAACCTGCAGGTACTTAAAAACCCCGATTTTGAGCTGCAGGTAAACCAGGCAGCGGCCTGCGCCTTCGACCGCCGGCATTTTCAAAATTACATGTCGGGTAGGATAAAAGCCACTTCCACGACATTTCCCGCCCAAGCCAGAACCCCAAAAAGGAAAAGCAATTTTTCGTTGATCCCTTCGTGGGTCGGTCAGCTTTTCTCAAAAAAACCACAAGATCCGGTCGCCCAAACAGCAGTGCAAGTTTTACCCCGGGTTGAGGAAACCCAGGCTCCCCAGCCTAAGCCGGCCGAGACAAAAATTACCGGCAGACCAATGCCGGCCAACAGCCCATCAAGGGCTGCGCGCAAGCACGATGAGCTCATCGAGAAATTCTTAAAAGAAGAACCCCGCATAAAACCCCGCCGCGAGGGCAGCAACCACGAAAACCTGGCAGAAAAGAACCTGCTGGAACCCGAAGAAATTGGCACTGAGACTCTTGCCATAATATTCGTTAAGCAGGGACTGCATGAGAAAGCCCTAGATATCTACAAAAAATTATCCTTGAAATATCCGGAAAAAAGCAGTTACTTTGCAGAAAAAATAAACATCGTTAAAAACGAAATCAATTTAAAGAAATAACCCATGGGTGCGTATGTTTTAATTTCGGTACTGATTCTTATTACCTGTATTCTGCTGGTACTTATCGTGCTGGTGCAAAACTCAAAAGGCGGCGGCCTGGCCTCCAACTTTTCTTCAAGCAACCAGGTAATGGGCGTTAGGAAAACCACTGACTTTCTGGAAAAATCGACCTGGACACTGGCCATTGTGCTGGTGGTGCTTACCCTGGCCTCCACCTTTGTTATCCCACGTTCTGGCCATAGAGAAGTGCCGCAAAGCGAAATCCGCGATCTGATCCCGGCACAGCAGCTACCCCCGGCCGACTTCCAGGCACCTGCCCAAACTGGCAGCGATGAAGTGGAAGACTAAGAAAAACTTTCCTGGAATAAAAATGTCAGAATGGCAGCCCATTCTGACATTTTTTTTTAAGGTTAGCCCTTTCTTGCAAATTTGTCCTGAAAAACCAGGCCCATCCCTTTTGGCACGAATTGTGAAAAGCCGGGGTGCAAGCATTATTTTAGTATCGAAACAACATTGTTTAACCAATTAATCAAATAAAAAAATGGCAGACATTAAAATCCAACCTTTAGCAGACCGCGTTGTGGTTGAACCAGCACCCGCCGAAGAGAAGACCTCGGGCGGCATTATTATTCCCGACACCGCAAAGGAAAAGCCCCAGAAAGGCACCGTGGTAGCCGTAGGAAGCGGCACCAAGGACCAGCCCATGACCGTGAAAGTGGGCGACGTTGTGCTTTATGGCAAATATGCCGGCACCGAACTAAGTTTCGAAGGAAAAGATTATCTGATCATGCGTGAGTCAGACATTCTGGCCGTCATCTAATTTCATTAACCTTTAAAGTAACTTAAAACCTCTTAAATATTATGGCAAAAGACATTATTTTCGGACTGGACGCCAGGACCTCACTTAAGGTAGGCGTTGACAAACTTTCGAATGCAGTAAAAGTAACCCTCGGCCCAAAAGGTCGTAATGTAATCATCGATAAGAAATTTGGTGCGCCCATTATTACTAAGGATGGTGTTACCGTGGCAAAAGACATTGAACTGGAAGACGCCTTGGAAAACATGGGTGCCCAGATGGTGAAGGAAGTAGCCAGCAAAACGGCCGATGCAGCAGGTGATGGTACTACTACCGCCACTGTTCTTGCACAGGCTATCGTTACCAACGGCCTTAAAAACGTTACCGCTGGTGCCAACCCAATGGACCTGAAGCGCGGCATCGACAAAGCCGTTGAAAAGGTAATTGAAAATCTCCGCAAGCAATCGAAGGAGGTTGGCGACAGCACCGACAAAATTGAGCAGGTTGCCACTATTTCTGCTAATAACGACAGCTCTATTGGTAAACTCATTGCTGAAGCCATGAGCAAGGTCAAGAAAGAAGGCGTGATTACCATTGAAGAAGCCAAAGGCACCGAAACCAGCGTAAAGGTGGTGGAAGGGATGCAATTCGACCGTGGTTATATCAGCCCTTATTTTGTAACCGATACCGATAAGATGGAAGCCGTTTTCGAAGATCCTTTCGTCCTGATTTACGACAAGAAAATCAGCACCATGAAGGATTTCCTTCCCATCCTGGAAAAAGTGGTTCAGACAGGCAAGCCCCTGCTTATCATTGCTGAAGATGTTGACGGTGAAGCTCTTGCAACCCTGGTGGTTAACAAGCTGCGCGGCTCTCTGAAGATTGCTGCTGTGAAAGCTCCCGGATTTGGCGATCGCCGCAAAGCCATGCTCGAAGACATTGCCATCCTGACTGGTGGCACCGTAATCAGCGAAGAGCAGGGTTATAAGCTCGAAAACGCTGATCTTTCGCAGCTCGGCCGTGCCGAAAAGATCACAATCGACAAAGACAACACCACCATCGTAAGCGGTAAGGGCGACAAGGAAATGATTAAGGCCCGCGTAAACCAGATCAAAGCCCAGATGGAAAACACCACCAGCGATTACGATCGCGAAAAGCTCCAGGAGCGCCTTGCCAAGCTGGCCGGCGGCGTTGCAGTACTTTATGTGGGTGCTGCCAGCGAGGTGGAAATGAAAGAGAAAAAAGACCGCTTTGACGATGCCCTGCACGCCACCCGTGCCGCTATTGAAGAAGGTATCGTTCCCGGCGGTGGCGTGGCTTATATCCGCACCCTGGAAGCCCTCGTTGATTTTAAAGGCGACAATGATGACGAAACCACTGGTGTGGCAATAGTTCGTCGTGCCCTGGAAGAACCCCTGCGAATGATCGTTGAAAATGCCGGCTTAGAAGGTTCTATTGTGGTTCAGAAAGTGAAAGAAGGTAAGGATGACTTTGGCTTCAACGCTCGTACCGAAAAATACGAAAACCTCTTCGAGTCTGGTGTAATTGACCCCACCAAAGTTACCCGTATTGCCCTCGAAAATGCTGCTTCCATTGCCGGTATGCTGCTCACCACCGAGTGCGTACTTGCCGACATTAAGGAAGATAAGCCTGAAATGCCAATGAACCCAGGTATGGGCGGCATGATGTAATAATTAACCCCTCATAAATAAGGAAAAAGCCGCTTCCGAATCTGGGAGCGGCTTTTTTATTTCCCTTTGCGGGAAAAACTGTTAAATACAGCTAACTGTGTATGCTACTCAAGCACCACAATGGTGTTTTGAAACCCCACACGGTCGCCGGGGCGTAACTTGGCACGCTTACGGGATTCGATCTGGCCGTTGAGTTTAACCAGGCCTTCCTCCACAAAGGCTTTGGCCTGCCCGCCGCTTTCGGCAAAATTGAGTACCTTGAGTAACTGAATCAATTCAATGTACTCTCCCCGTATGGCAAAGCTGATGGTTTTACTCATTGGTTTCGGCAATGGTGATTTTTTCGATGCGGTCCCCGGCACGGATCAGATCGATCACCTCAATGCCTTCAACCACTTTTCCAAAGCAGGTGTGGTTGCGGTCTAAATGGGCGGTGTTTTGGCGGCTGTGGCAAATAAAAAATTGTGAGCCACCGGTATCGCGCCCGGCATGGGCCATGGAAAGCACGCCACGGTCGTGGTACTGGTTGTTGCCATCGAGCTCGCATTTAATGCGGTAGCCCGGGCCACCCATGCCGGTGCCATCGGGGCAGCCGCCTTGAATTACAAAGTCGGGAATCACACGATGAAAAGTCAGTCCATCATAAAAACCTTTGCGCGAAAGGTCCACAAAATTCTTTACCGTATTGGGCGCATCCTTTTCATAAAAATGCACTTTCATGGTCCCTTTCACGGTTTTAATTTCAGCAGTAAGCATATTGTATGATTTTAAAATTAATATTTGGTAAGCGTTGCAATATTATCGTGGTCGTAGGTGCTCTGTCCAATGGTAACAACCACAAAGTGCGAGATGTTCAGCCCATCGCCCGTATGGGTTCCCTGGCCCTGGTTTTTAAAGTTAATAATGAATAATGGGGCAAAAAGGCTATTTACTTGATTTTTGAGGTAAGCGGATTTTTGAGGCCCTCATATTCGGAAAGTTCAAGTTTAACACTTCCCACCACCAGGCCCGACTCGGCCAGCAGTGGCACCCGGTTCTTGTCGTCTGATATCCAGAGCGTCATGGGGTAAGGCTGCGAAAAAACCGTACCCACAAGCACCATGGGCTTAAACCTCAAAGTGTTGAAGGTGCCCAAACGGGTTTTGATGCGCTCGTAGCCATCGAATATAATACGGGTAACAAACACAGAATCGTCGAGAAAAAAATCCACATTAAACTCATCTCCAACTTTGAGATTCTCAAACTCGTAGGTGCGTGCAAAATAAAATGCCGAGATGATATCCTGCACATAGGGTGGAATGGGTGTGGTTGCCGAATTGCTAACAGCTACCTGGTCGAAATGGTTGAACATCACGTCCTGGCTTTTGCGGTACCTGCCCTCTTCAACCCTCCTGATAAACAGCAAGGGTGCTATGGCCGAGTGGTCGATATAGGATTCGAAGCGGTTGTTCACCCTGAAAAACAGGTTAAAAAGGCCACGGGTGCGCATGAGCACAATCACAGGCATGGTACTGCGGCCCCCGATCATTTCGGGCCTTTGCTTCACTTCCATGCTGGCCTCGCCGGCAGTGACGTTGCCGGTAAGCTTACTGCTGTAATAGGCCCTGAACACCAGCTTTTCACCGGGAGCAAAGGCCGTATTTTCCACCTTACGCATTTCCTGTGCATACAAATCAACAGGTAATGAAAAACATAAAAACAAGAAAAGAAAAAAAAGACTTCTCAAGGAAAAAAGGGTTTTATTCAACACGCTCATGAGTACCAGGTTTATTTATTAATAAACGGCATCCCTCAAACAAAATTTCACCATCAGGAGCCTGATCCATGGTTTTCAAAAAACATTCCAAAAAATGCAACTTATTGAAATTCAGTAAAAGCATTTACCGGAAGTATTCTAAATAACCACATTTACGATCTTTCCGGGCACCACGATCACACGTTTTGGAACCTTGCCTTCGAGCCATTTGGCCGCCTCTGGGGCAGTCAGCACTGCAGCCTCAACCGTCTCCTTTGTGCTATCGGCTGGCAGTACGAGTTTAAAACGGGTTTTTCCGTTAAATGAAACCGGGTAGGTGATGGTGTCGTCGGCTACAAACTTTTCTTCCCATTTGGGAAACTCCGCCACAGTAACACTGCCGCCATGCCCGAGCAGATGCCAGAGCTCTTCGCCCAAGTGGGGAGCAAAGGATGAGATCATGACAGCCAGGGGTTCAAGTATCTCGCGCTTGTTGCAGCCCAAGTCGCCAAGCTCATTCACGCAAATCATAAAGGTGCTCACGGCGGTATTAAAAGAGAATTTCTCAATATCCTCGCCAACTTTCTTAATGGTTTTGTGCAGCACCTTCTTTTCCTGATCAGTGGCGGGGTCGTCAGCAACATACCACTCATTGTTTTTTCCGTGGTAAAGGCGCCAGAGTTTGCGTATAAACCTGAACACGCCTTCAATGCCGTTGGTGTCCCAGGGTTTGGCCTGTTCAATGGGGCCCAGAAACATTTCGTACAGTCGCAGGGTGTCAGCTCCGTAGCTTTCAATAAGGTCATCGGGATTCTGCACGTTGTTGAAGGATTTCGACATTTTCTCAATTTCCCAACCACAAATGTATTTACCATCTTCCAAGATAAATTCCGCATTCTTATATTCGGGGTTCCATTTTCTGAAAGCTTCCAGGTCGAGTACATCGTGGTGCACTATGTTCACGTCCACATGGATTGGGGTTATGTCATAGTCCTTGCGAAGATTGTACGACACAAACTTGTTGGTTCCCTTTATGCGATACACAAAGTTTGAGCGCCCCTGGATCATGCCCTGGTTTATGAGTTTTTTGAAGGGCTCATCCTTAACCACCAACCCGATATCGAAAAGGAATTTGTTCCAGAAGCGGGAATAGATCAGGTGGCCGGTAGCGTGTTCAGCGCCACCCACATACAAATCGACGTTTTCCCAGTATTCCACGGCATCTTTCGACACCAGGGCCTGCTCGTTGTGCGGATCCATATACCGGATGTAATAAGCGCTCGATCCGGCAAAGCCCGGCATGGTGTTTCGCTCAAGCGGATAGCCCTCCTTGGTTTGCCAACCGGAGGCACGTGCCAATGGAGGCTCGCCGGTTTCGGTAGGAAGGTATTTATCTACTTCGGGAAGTTCGAGCGGAAGCTCCGACACATCGAGCACATAGGGGATACCCTCCTTATAATAAACGGGGAATGGCTCTCCCCAGTAACGCTGCCGGCTGAAAATGGCGTCGCGCAGGCGGAAGTTGATGCGTCCGGTACCAATGCCCATCTTTTCCAGGCGGGCTATTACCTTAGATATAGCATCCTTTACCTCCAGGCCATTGATAAAGTCGCTGTTGATCATGGTTCCTTCTTTGGCATCGTACGATCCTTCTTCGATGTTACCTCCCGTAACGACTTCAACGATATCCAATCCAAAGTGCTTTGCAAAGGCATAGTCGCGGCTGTCGTGGGCTGGCACGGCCATGATGGCGCCGGTGCCGTATCCCGCCAGCACGTAATCGGCAATATAAATGGGCATGGGTTTCCCCGAAAAGGGGTGTACGGCATAGCTGCCGGTAAACTGCCCCGAAACGGTTTTCACCTCAGCCATACGCTC
This sequence comes from Bacteroidales bacterium UBA4814, assembly GCA_002402465.1. Taxonomy (GTDB): domain Bacteria; phylum Bacteroidota; class Bacteroidia; order Bacteroidales; family UBA7960; genus UBA7960. The sequence goes on along the minus strand of DHFW01000028.1, from coordinate 7,861 downwards.
GCGGTCGGAGCGGCGACCGGCCATGGTCACATACTTTTCTACCTCGGGGGTAAATTCCCGGGTTGTGATTTGCTTCACCAGCTCGTGCTCAGGAGCAAGTACCATAAAGGTGGCACCAAAAATGGTGTCGGGGCGGGTGGTAAATACCTCAATCTTCGAATCGTGGTCTTTTACCCCAAAAAAGATGGTGGCCCCTTCGGAGCGGCCAATCCAGTTGCGCTGTATCTCTTTGATTGACTCACTCCACTCTATACGTTCCAGCCCTTCGAGCAAACGATCGGCGTATGCGGTAATGCGCAGAAACCACTGCTGCATTTTTTTGCGTTCCACCGGGTGGCCACCCCTTACCGAAAAACCCTCTTTTACCTCATCATTGGCAAGTACGGTCCCAAGGGCCGGGCACCAGTTTACCATGGTATCGGAAAGGTAGGCAAGGCGATAATTCATCAAAACCTGCTGCTGCTGCGCTTCGCTCATTTGCTTCCACTGACCGGCAGAAAATGCGGGCACGGGGTCGCAGGCCGCATCAACAACTGCATTACCGCGGGTTTCAAATTCAGCCACAAGCTGGCTGATGGGTTCGGCTTTCCGGGTTTTGTTGTTATAATAATGGTTAAAAAGCTGTATGAAAGTCCATTGCGTCCACTTGTAATAGCCGGGGTCGCAGGTACGCACCTCGCGGTCCCAGTCGTAGGAGAATCCGATCTTGTCGAGCTGCTCGCGATAGCGATTGATGTTACGCTCGGTGGTAATGGCAGGGTGCTGCCCGGTTTGAATGGCGTATTGTTCTGCCGGAAGGCCATACGCATCGTAGCCCATGGGGTGAAGCACGTTAAAGCCTTTTTGGCGTTTGAAGCGCGAATATATGTCGGAGGCAATATAGCCCAACGGATGGCCCACATGCAAACCCGCACCCGAGGGATAAGGAAACATATCGAGCACGTAAAACTTGGGCTTTTGCCTGTCGATGTCGGTTTTATAGGTCTTGTTCTCGCTCCAGAATCTCCGCCACTTCTTTTCTACTTCCCTGAAATTGTAGTCCATATCGTTTTGTAAGGTTTTATCTTTTCAAACTGCGAAATTAGTAAATGATAAGCAAACAGGGAGTTAAAATTTGCTTTGGCGAAAAGCAGCGCCCCGGCAGGTTTTGCCGGGGCGCTGCTTTGGTTTTGCCTGAAAAGGAAAAATATTATCTGCTAATAACCACAGAGGTGGTTTGAACGCCATGCTCAGAAGTGAGGCTGACGAAATAAATGCCCCTGGTCCAGGCCGAGGCATCCAGCTCGATGGTTTGTGAAGCGTCGATGCTTTCAAGGGTTCTGACAAACACCACGTTGCCGGCGGCATCAATCACCCTGAGCTGCCCGGTGCTGAAACCCCTGCTCAGCTTCAGGAAAAACTTTCCGGAAGCGGGATTGGGATAGACGGTAAGGCCTGCCAGCGTTTCTGGTTCATCTACCGAGGTCACATCCTGAAAGAACGCATGCACGGTAATGTCGCTGTTCATCGTCACATTAAACACATTGCTTGGAATGTTTTGACTTCCCACGGTCCAGTGCTGGAACACCCACATGCCATCGTTTGTGGCGGTAAGGGTGACGCTGGTGCCGTGTGGATACACATGCTCACCCGCTTCTGGATCGGTGATCCCTTCGCCGGTTTTCAAAATGGTAAGCGTATGGGTAACCAGGTTGAACACCGCCACCAGGTTGCGGTCGCTTTCAATGCTGAAGCTGTAAGTGGCTCCGGCACCTTCTATCACCTCTCCGGCTTCGGTCCAGTGCATAAATGCGTAGCTGGCTGCCGGCACAGCAGTGACGGTTACCAAGGTTCCGTGTTCAAAAACACCCGATCCTGCCACGCTGCCGCCTGCTTCTGGCTCAGCGGTAACCACCAGCTGATAAGTGTTGATCTGGAAATGGGCAGTAAAGCTTCGCGGACCAGTTATCTCAAAGGTATAATCTTCGTTTTCAGAAATTACCTCATCGGCTTCGGTCCAGTTTACGAAAGTATGATAATCGGCTGCCTGGGCGGTAATGGTTACGGGCTGTCCGTGGTAATATTCGCCGGCACCTGCTACAGTTCCACCGGTTTCGGGTTCAGCAGAAAGGCTCACCATATAGCGCAGGTACGTCATTGTGATGTCAAGACCAAAGTCAGCATCAACAATGGTCACCTGCCCCGATTGCGGCGCAAAACCATGCTTTGAAACAAAGAAGTGGTAAGCGCCGGCAACCACCTGCAGCGAAATGCTGCCCTGGCTGTCAGAAAAATATCCACCAAAGTTTTCCAGCACCAGGTAAGCGCCTTCCACCGGGTTGCCAAATTCATCGTCAATATTGATATCGAGGACGTAGGTTGTGGCATCTTCGGGAATAAGGGTTACGGTAATCATAACATCCTGGTCAACGACCATCACCGAGCCGTTGGCATCGAAGTAGCCCTCCTTTTGAATGGTAAAGGCGTAAGTACCTGCAATGATGTCTGCAAACAGATAGTCGCCAGCGGCATTGGTTATTCCATCGAGGCTTATTACAGCGTCTTCTACGGGTTCGGCATCGGGGTCAACCACCAGGAATTCCACATCGAACATTGGGGGAACGACACTGATAGTAACCGGCACCAGGATATCGTTGCCGGCATTGCTTCTAACTACAATGGTAGCCTGGTAATCGCCGAGCTCCAAATCGCTGGCATCGATCACTACCAGAGGAGTGGCCTCCTGTTCGGGTTCAACAATTCCGGCATCGGGCTCAAAAGAAAGCCAGTCGACGCCCAGCAGGGGGTCAAGCACCCCGCGGATCACCCAGTTGTAATTGAGCGCAGCATTGATGTCGGTAAGCTGGGCCCAGGCATTGTTTAAATACATCCAGGCGCCTTTGCCTTCGACCATAGGGCCGGCATCCACTGTCGAGGGATAGCTGCCGGTAGCGGCAATCTGGTAGCCAATCCAGTATTCGTAACCGGCTTCAAGAGCAATGGGCTCGGGAAGTTCGTGAGTGGTAAACCCATTAATAATCACTTCATTGGTAACCACGGCCGAATACACTTCTTCGGCCGGTCCGTTTTCCGATCCGCCCTTCCACACTTTGGCCGTAACCGATGAGAAGGTATTGTATCGAATGTGGAAACGAACGGCGCTCAGCTCATAAAGGCCGTAATAAAGGGCCAGGTCTTCGGGGGTAAAACGGACGGCAGAAATCCAGTTTGCTGCGCTGTTGGTACCAACGCTGTTGGAGCCCGGGCCTGAGTCGTGATGTATCTCAACCTGCTCGAATAACCGGCCGGATTCTTCGGCAACAAAGTCTGGGTAATGATAAGCGCGGAAAGTGCCATCGGCCACAATGCCTTCGTAAAACACGGGTAAACCTGCAGCCACTTCGTCCACTTTATCATTTATTACCGCAGGAATGGCAAACAGGTTCCAGGTCAGATCGGCATCGCCGGGGTTCGCAATTTCCAGGGTGGTGGAAGCCTGGAAGCCCTGGTAAACCTCAAGTTCTATGCTTTGGGGCGAAACCGTAATTTCCGGAGCGGGAATTTTCTCCAGCTCAATTTCCACCAGTTGGTTGTCGGCGGTTATTTCAACTGAACCGTTGTATGGATAATAACCTGGGCGTGCCACGGTAAACTCATATGCATTGGGGCCAAGATAAACATCCACACTCACCCTGCCATCTTCGCCGGTGGTAAACAGCCCAACACCGGTTATATCCACAACGGCTCCCTGGAGGGGGTTTACCCCATCGCTTACGCTGAAAATGGCGGTGGCCTGCGGGTTTTCGTATCTGATAGCAATATCGTCGATACTCATCTGAATGCCATCGTTCCATTTGTGCACAAATGCAAACTTAACCGTCTCCCCAAGGTATTCGGCCAAAGGAATATCTACGCTGGCTGAAAACATATTAACCGTTCCATCATCAAGCGAGGCAATGGTTTCCCACTGCTCATCCACCAATATGTTTACATAAAGCTGGGTGATCCAGTTTTGAGCCGGGTCGCTGTTCATCCAGGGCCAGAACGAAAGCTGCAGATCATCTGCATCGGCCGGAAGTTCAATTTCGGGCGTGATGGCCCAGGTAAAGTCGGGGGCGTTCCAGCTGGTGTGCAGGGCGGCAGCACCCGAACGCACATACTGGCCGGCACTGCCCTGTGTATAGGGATAGGCCAGGGAAGAAATGCGGAACCACTTTAATGGTATATTGGATGTAACATCCTGCAGGCTATTTCCATTGAGGCCGCCATCAGCCGCAGTGTTTCGCTTCACCTGCCAGCCCTCGGGCAGGGCACCGCCTGTCAGGGCAGGCTCAAAGCCTTCGTACCATAGGTTAGTATACTGGTTGGGGTCGGCAATTACCACAAATTGTCCGATCCAGTCTTCGAAGTGACTCACGCGGGCATAAACGCCGGGATAGCCCGGCAGTCCGCAACCATTGCCCCAGCTAACAACCCCGGCAACTTTGTAACCACCAAAGCCATCAGGCACCACCAGCGGACCGCCGCTGTCGCCTTGACAGGCATCAACTCCGGCCACACCAGCCAAAAGCATATCGGCCGAAATCATGCTGGGCGGATAGCTGGTTTGCGAAAGGCTTACAATAGGCACTTCGGCCGCCTGAAGCTGATTGGGCGAAGAACCACCTGAAGAAAGCGAACCCCAGCCTGAAACCTTTGCCATTACGCCGGGATCGGTAAGGCCGGCAGAAGCATCAGCCTGAGTAACCACCTTAACCACCTGCACGCCTGCAGGATCGGTGTTTAAAGGATTCGAAAGCCGCAACAACGCAATGTCGTTGCGATACTGACCATCCACATAATCCGGATGCAAAATAAACTCAGCCACATTGTAATAGCTGCCCTCAGCAGAGTTCAAAAAGGTAAAACCCGCTCTGATTCTTATATGATGCGGCATAAGATCCACATCCTCCCAAACCAGGCAGTGCGAGGCAGTAAGAATCCACTCATTATTAATGATGGTACCGCCACAAAAATGCCCGCCGCCGAACTGGGGCTGAAGCTGCAAGGAAACCTGCCAGGGATAATCGAGAATGTCAACAGGTTCACCGCCCACAATACGACTGGAAATGCCATAACGATCCAAAAAGCGCTCCAGGGACTCCGGAGTCGGGTCCTGAGTCAGGTTCGATTCCTGCTCGGGGGTTAGCTTTAAAGAAAGATCGATCTGGTTTCCCTGTTGGGGGTTGTCGACCTGGGCCATTCCCGCAAAGGGAAAAAGAAAACATAATAATCCGGCTATAGCCAGCCAGGTAAAAGTTACTTTCATAGATTCTGGTTTTATAATTACTATTCAAATGATTGAGCTCTGAAATGGCTTTTCGGCGAAAGCCAATACGCCCCGGAAGCCAAAAATTCCTGTAAAAGTAGGATAATTTGCCGAATCCCAAAAAAGGATATCGTCTAAATGAGCTATTTACTGGGGTGTCTCGTGCCCTGAAAGCCCTTTAAAGATTTAGCCATTGCTTTTTTTATTGTAATTTTGCAACGTTTTTACCATTCACCAGCCCAAAACCAAAAATTGCTATTTATGGATCAGGAAAAGACAGTCGGTTTGTTTCAGGAATTTCCACCGGTATCTACCCAGCAGTGGGAAGAAAAAATTCATGAAGACCTTAAGGGTGCAGATTACGAAAAGAAGCTGATCTGGAAAACCATCGAAGGCCTGAAGATCAGACCTTATTACCGCGCAGAAGACCTGGAGAAGCTGGCACACATGCATGCCCTTCCGGGCGAAGCGCCTTTTGTACGCGGCGGCAAAACCCGCAACAACGACTGGGAGATACGCCAGGACATTGACGCAGAAGACCCCGAAAAAGCCAATGCCATCGCACTGAAGGCGCTGGCCAAAGGTGCCGAAGCTGTCGGGCTCAATGCCAGTGCAACAGACTCTGCAAACGACCTGGCCAAACTGATCGAAAATATTGACCTTGTCAAAACGCCGGTGCATTTCAACCACGGGAAGAACTTCCCGCAGCTGGCCGAATGGCTGGTAAATATGTACAACCAGGAAGCCCGCGGCTCCTTTAACTTCGATCCGCTTGGGTACTTCGTGCTGTACAACAAGTTTTACGAAAGCCGCGAAGCCAACATGGAGCAAGCCACCCAGTTGCTGAAACTCGGCCTGGAGCGACTGCCAAAGTTTAAGACCATCACCGTTAACGGCCAGCATTTTCATAATGCGGGGGCCAGCCTGGTGCAGGAACTGGCCTTTGCACTGGCACAGGGCAATGAATATCTTGCCGCGCTGACCGAAAAAGGTTTTAGTGCCGACGACATTGCCAATCGCATGACGTTTACCCTGGCCGTGGGTTCCAATTACTTCCTGGAAATTGCTAAACTACGGGCCGCAAGGCTGCTGTGGGCGAAAATTGTGGAGCAATATAAGCCAGCCAAACCGGAAAGCATGAAAATGACCATACATGCCGTAACTTCCTCGTGGAACAAAAGCATTTACGACCCTTACGTAAACATGCTGCGCACCACCACCGAAGCCATGGCCGCAGCCATTGGAGGTGCCGATAGTATGACCGTGCAGCCTTTCGACAGCACCTATAAGAAATCTGATGATTTCTCCGACCGCATTGCCCGAAACCAGCAAATCGTGCTGAAATATGAAGCTTACTTTAATAAAGTTTCAGACCCGGCCGCCGGATCCTATTATGTTGAAAACCTCACCCATTCCATTGCCGAAGCCGCCTTGAACTTGTTTGTGGAAGTGGAGGAGCAGGGCGGATTTATCACTTCCGTGGAAAAGAGATTCATCCACGAGCAGATTCAGCAAACCTGTCAGCAGCGCGATATGGACATTGCCATGCGCAAGCAGGTGTTTGTGGGGGTAAACCAGTACCCCAACCTCAATGAAGAAATGCTCGACAAGTTGCAGCCTATTGCCAAACTCACCGATCTGGCCGGACTAAGGCCTTACCGTGGGATGCAGGCCTTTGAAGCCCTTCGACTAGCTGTGGAAAACCACAAAAAGAAAGGTTTTGAAGTTCCTAAAGTGTTCCTTCTTACTTACGGCAACCTGACCATGCGCAAGGCTAGGGCGGGTTTCTCCACCAACTTCTTCGGCGTGGCCGGCTACCAGATTATCGACAACCCCGGCTTTCAAAATATCGAAGAGGGAGTGCAGGCTGCCATCGACCAAAGCGCCGATATTGTAGTGCTTTGCAGCAGCGACGAGGAATATGCCGACATGGCACCAGCAGCAACCTTCATCAAGGAAAAGTCGCCTAAAACACAGGTGGTGGTGGCGGGCTATCCAAAAGAGCTGCTGGAGCAACTCGACCAGGCCGGCGTGGATCATTACATTCATATGCGCACCAACCTGCTGCAAGCGCTCACCCATTTCAACGAACTGATGGGTATCGCTTAATGGCCGTAAGTAGAACCAAAAACTGAAAAAATCATGAGACCGAATTTCAAAAATATCTCTTTACAGTTTGACAAGAAAAATACCGGGGCTTTCGCCGAATGGGAAAAACAACATCAGGTTAGTAAAGACTGGCTCACAGCCGAGCAGATCGCCGTGAAGCCGGTGTATGGCCCCGATGACCTGCTCGAGATGGAGCACCTGAACTATGCCGCCGGCATTGAGCCCTACCTTCGTGGGCCATACAGCACCATGTATGTGATGAAGCCCTGGACCATTCGCCAATATGCCGGCTTCAGCACCGCAGAAGAGTCGAACGCCTTCTACCGCCGCAACCTGGCCGCCGGTCAAAAGGGCCTCTCGGTGGCCTTCGACCTGGCCACCCACCGGGGCTACGATTCCGATCACCCGCGCGTCATGGGAGATGTGGGCAAGGCCGGCGTGGCCATCGATTCGGTGGAGGACATG
>DHFW01000023.1:15377-38392 GCA_002402465.1 Bacteroidales bacterium UBA4814 | reverse complement strand
CCATAAATTGCTGGATCAGGCGCAAATTGACTCCCATTTCAAGCAAATGGGTTGCAAAGCAGTGCCTGAGGGTTACCCCGATCAGCCGTTCAACTTCGCCAACAGATAGTACCACCGGGAGTTTTTTTACCCGTCTGGGCCGCTTGATCCTGACCGGCTCCCATTCACGCCCCAGCACATCAACCTGCAGCAGCTTATAGGCGCTGATATATTGGTTGATAGAGGAAACAGAAAGGGAATGCCCCCTTTTAGTTCCATTTTTATTAATTAAAATGAAAGTGCTTTGCAAGGACGGGTCACGACCTGTTCTTGCATCTTTTTTGCCCCATGAAATTTCATTTATTTTCCCAAAACATTTTCCTGTTTTCAATGTTTTCTTATCTTTAGAAACACAAAAAAACGGGATCAATGAAAACGGCAGGAGTAATCGGATCGGGTTTTGCGGGGCTTTCGGCGGCCTGCAGCCTGGCAAAGGAAGGTTTTAAGGTTACCGTATTTGAAAAGAACGACAGCCTGGGCGGGCGTGCCCGCAAGTTTGAAACCCAGGGCTTTATGTTCGACATGGGCCCATCATGGTATTGGATGCCCGAAGTTTTCGAGAACTTCTTTAAGCATTTCGGCAAATCTGCTTCCGATTATTATGACTTGGTCAGGCTCGACCCTTCGTACAATGTGGTGTTTGGCAAGGACGACATTGTTTCCATGCCGGCCAGCTATGAAGAATTGAAACAGCTTTTCGAATCCATTGAGCCTGGTAGCAGCAAAAACCTGGATATATTCCTTGCCGAAGCCGAATACAAGTACAAGGTGGGCATGGAAGAGTTTGTGTGGAAGCCGAGCCTCTCTGTTTTCGAATTTGCCGACATTCGTTTACTCCGGAGCCTTTTCAAGCTGCAAATGTTCAGCTCCATCTCGTCGCAGATTGAAAAACTTTTTCAGAACGAAAAACTTCGTGAGATATTGAAGTTCCCTGTTTTGTTTCTTGGTGCCACCCCTGAAAATACACCTGCGCTTTACAGCCTGATGAATTATGCCGATCTACAGCTAGGTACCTGGTACCCCATGGGCGGTATGCACAAGATCATTGAAGGCTTTGTGAGCCTGGCCGAAGAACTTGGGGTGGAGTTTCAGGTAAATGAGCCTGTAAAAAGCATTGAAGTGAAAGGCCGCAAAGCAACCGGCTTTACTACAACAAAAGGCAGCTATGAGTTCGATTATGTAATTGCCGGTGCCGATTACCATCATGTGGAGCAAAACCTTCTGCCTGAATCGTTCAGAAGTTATTCTTCAGGTTATTGGGAAAATCGCACCATGGCGCCCAGCTCGCTGCTGTTTTACCTGGGTTTAAATAAACGGATTGATAAATTGGAACACCACAACCTGTTTTTCGACCGCGATTTTGACCTGCATGCCAAAGAAATATACACCGAACCTGCATGGCCTACCGATCCATTGTTCTACGTTTCTTGCCCTTCGAAAACCGACCCCACGGTGGCACCCAAAGGCAGTGAAAATATTTTCCTGCTGATGCCCCTGGCACCCGGAATTGAGGACAGCGAAGCCATGCGCGAAAAGTATTTTGAAATCATGGCCGATCGCATGAAGCATGTATTGGGCCAGGATATCAGGGACCACATTGTTTACAAGCGCTCTTTTTGCCTCAGTGATTTCGTGGGCGATTACAATGCCTTTAAAGGCAACGCTTACGGGCTTGCCAATACACTGAAACAAACAGCAATCCTTAAGCCCAGGTTGCATCATAAGAAGATTTCAAATCTTTACTACACCGGACAGCTAACCTCGCCCGGCCCGGGCATGCCGCCTTCCATTATTTCAGGGCAGGTAGTGGCAAAGCTAATTGCTGAAAAATACTAATCCTTTTGGTTTAAGGCTTCAAACATTTCCTGAATTTGTTTTCGCTCAGGAAAAAAGAGATGTTTTAGGTTGAATCTTTTCTCCCCATCATTAAGTCTGATCAGGACTTCCAGGTTTTTTATTTCTACTGAAACAATTTCGGTTTTATTAATGAATTCGGGCTCTTTTTTTCGCGGCTGCCAGTATCGAATCTGCTGGTCGTCCCATTCAATGTAATAACGTCTGTTTTTCAGGGAGTTAAGGGCTATGTAAATAGCCAGTAAGCCTTGACCCGGAACAATCACCAAAAATGGGAGTTCCAGGCCGCTTTCGCGGGAACCGGGCACGGTAAGATACCTTATGAGAAATATAAGCCCCGTCAGGAAAATGATAAAACCAAACCATCCAAACACCTTTACGGTTTTGTAATTGATCTTGTATATGGGAATGTGAGTCATAGGAAGAAATTTACTCTAATAATAAAGATATAGATTGAGCGATTTATACTGAGAAAAATATAAGACAACCTGTACAATTCATTAGTAATGTGTAATTGCAGAGCTTACAAAGCTAACAAAAAACACATCATTATTTGGGAGTACAACACTATCTTTTAGGTTCCTGTCAAAGCCTATCCCCATACCTTCAGGTGAGTACTCATTGATTTTGCAGTTAAGATATGCTCACATGAACGACATACTATAATGAAGGTCACAAATACCATTTATCAAAACATGAACATTGAAGAATTATGGAGGCTTTGTCAGTTGCCACCCGGGATACAATTTGTTAAAAAAAAACGAACATGCCGGCAAAAACCACAGAATCCTTACCAGGACTTTGAAAGGTACGTCATGGCGGTACAAAACCAACAAAAAATCCAACTTTAAAAAAAACATTCACGAAACAGGCTCAGGTTATCGCAAAGCATATCCCACCTTGTAATTAATTCGTTTCTTTTTGATTAAGCGAAAGCAATAGGGACCCCGAAACTAAGGATCGCTTAATTTAGGCATCAATAAAGATATTCAGCCCAGGCTGTAAGCCATCTTAAAACTTTTGCCATAGAACGTTTCTGAAAAACTGGAAAATCCTTACTTTTATCCTATACACCAAAGCAAAAAAAGTAAGGTTATGACGGCACATTCAAATTTCACAGGCAAGGTTGTTAATGAGTTTCATATTGCGGGTCGCATTCGCGAAAAATTGCAAGTGGAAGACCGTCTTTTTTCCACCGATGGGCGGGTGGTTTTTGCCGATTTTCATGCTGTTAGGAATCTTACTTTCCGGCTGAACAAAAGCCGTGCCCCTCAGCAACATGTTTACCCGGGCGAGATCAATGCCGCAGGTTTACTCGATGAGGTTTATCACCTGGTGATGCGCGAGTATGAAAAACAGCTCAATCCCGGGGTTTTTCGAAAAGCAGAAAACCTGTTGAGCGAGAAGCTTGGGAATGAGAAATACCGCCGCATCCTGCTCGATTTCACTTTGCAGTTTCCTCCTTTGGATGTGTACCGCGGCCGCATGACGGCCACCGGATGGCTTAGTCAGCAAACCGGCGATCGGCCTAATACAAGCATCAGCCTGGAGGAACTTCTGATGCTTTCACTGGCCAATCTGAATCCTGCCACCAAAAAGTTCAGAGACCTTTTCGACCGAAATTATCTTGAGAATCAGCCAGCCTTGGATGAGTTGCTGGCACTGCTTGAAAGCTTTTTTGCAAATGAGCCGCCTTTTGGACCCGACCAGCAGGATGTCATAAATTTGCTTAAGGCCCCTTTCCTGGCGGCTCCCGATGACCTGAATGCCCAGCTCGACTTTGTTTTGAATCGCTGGAAGGCTTTCCTTCCCGAGGATTTTATTTTGCAGGTTCTTAAGGGAAAGGACCTCATGAAAGAGGACCTTCGCCTGGAAGGGGGAGAGGGAGGCAGCCCCACTTTTGTGCCTCAATACAAGGGCGGAGCAGCCGAAGGCGCCTTTATCGGGAAATCGGGCTACGACTTTACCAGCGATGCTGCCCGTGATTATGAAGAACATGAGGCCTTTACGCAAGATACCCACTGGATGCCCCGTGTGGTGCTGATGGCCAAGAACACCTGGGTGTGGCTTGATCAGTTATCGAAAAAATACCAGCGTGAGATCAAACGGCTGGACCAGATTCCCGATGAAGAACTCGACCAGCTGGCTCGCTGGCATTTCAACGGGTTATGGCTCATAGGCATTTGGGAGCGCAGCAACGCTTCGCGACGCATCAAGCACATCATGGGCTTTACCGATGCGGTTTCTTCGGCCTATTCGCTCTACGATTACCAGATAGCGCACGACCTCGGTGGAGAGCAGGCTTATCAGAACCTCAACGAAAGAGCAAAAGCAAGAGGAATCAGGCTGGCCAGTGACATGGTGCCCAATCATACCGGCATTTATTCAAAATGGGTGATTGAAAACCCCGATTATTTCATTCAAAGCCGTGTGCCCCCTTTCCCGGCCTATCGCTTTTCCGGTGAAAATCTTTCGGAACATCCTGATATTGAGATTCGTATTGATGATGGCTATTATTCCAAAACCGACGCTGCCGTTGTGTTTCAGCGTGTTGACCGTCGCACAGGCGATGTGCGCTACATTTATCATGGCAATGATGGCACTAACATGCCCTGGAACGATACCGCCCAGCTCGATATGATCAAGCAGGAAGTGCGTGAGGCCGTCATACAGATGATCTTCGAGGTGGCCCGCCGCTTTTCCATTATTCGCTTCGATGCGGCCATGACCCTGGCCAAGAAGCATTTTGCCCGCCTGTGGTATCCGAGGCCCGGCACCGGTGGCGATATCCCATCCCGCTCTGATTATGCCATGACGCAGGCCCAGTTCGATGCCCTTTTCCCGGTGGAGTTCTGGCGCGAAGTAGTGGACCGCATGAACGAAACCATGCCCGAAACCCTGCTGCTGGCAGAGGCATTCTGGTTTATGGAAGGCTATTTTGTGCGCACACTGGGCATGCACCGCGTGTACAACTCGGCTTTTATGCATATGCTGAAAAACGAGGAAAACGAAAAGTACCGCGACCTGATTACCAACACCCTGGAGTTTGAACCCGAGATATTAAAGCGATATGTAAACTTCATGAGCAACCCCGATGAAGAAACCACCATCAGGCAGTTTGGTACCGGCGACAAATACTTTGGGATTTGTGTGCTAATGAGCACCCTTCCGGGTTTGCCAATGTTTGCCCATGGGCAAATTGAAGGCTACACCGAAAAATATGGCATGGAATACCAGCGGGCTTACTACAATGAACTGCCGCAGCAATGGCTGGTGGAAAAGCATGAAAAAGAGATATTTCCCTTGCTGGAAAAAAGATACCTCTTCAGCGAAGTGGAGCATTTTAATTTCTTTGATTTTATGGACGATGCCGGCTATCTCAATGAAAACGTGATGGCTTACACCAACCGCAAGGGCACCGAAAGGGCCCTGGTGCTGTTTAACAACAAATATGAGCAGGCCTCGGGCCGCATATTTCACTCGGCGCCCAAGCTGAGCAAAGAGGGTGGAGAGGGGCAGACACAGTCGCTCAGCCTTGGCGAGGCCCTGGCAATAAACCGGGATTCGAAATATTTTTATATGTTGCGTGAGCACATCTCTGGCCTTGAATACCTGAAAAGCGGGCGCGACATTCATGAACATGGCTTGCACTGGCATCTGAACGGTTTTGAATACCGTATTTTCTGGCAGTTTCGCGAAGTGTATGATGAACAGGGTATATACGAGCGCCTGCATTACAACCTGGCCGGGCAGGGAGTGCCCAGTGTGGAACAGGCCCGTCAGGAACTGGAACTGGAGCAGGTTTATTCAGCATTCGAACCCCTTTTCCAGCCCGATGTGATCGATGCCCTGGCCAACGCAATGCAGTATCCTGAAATTCCGTTGCGAAACGATGCCTCTTTGCAGCCACTGGTGGCTCGCTTCGAAAATTTTGCAGCAAAAGTGGCCGATCATTTTAACTTGTCTTCTCCGATTGAGCCTGCTGCTGAAAGTTTTTTCAAAAAACTGCAGTCGGTCAAAGCTGCCTTCCGTTTTGCCAAAGACCATGAAACCATGCTGGCCGACAAAATTCTGTCAAGAAAAAGCGTGGCCTCTGAACGCCTGCCACTGCCAGGCACCACCTTGCCCATCCGCGAAAGTGCCATGCTCATAGTGGCCTTTTATGCCAAGCAGGCACTTAAAAAGCTCACCAGCGAAGGCGAACAGGAGAAAACCGTTCAGGACGTGCTTATGCTGCGACTACCTTTGCAAAATGTACTCAGGAGCACTGGCCGAAACCAGCAGGAAATTGATCGTGATATAGACCTGCTTGATTTATTGCTTGAGGCAGGCTTTGAGGTGTTCGACCTGCGCGAAGAACTAATCAGCGGGGCCTTGCCAATAATCCTGAAACAGCAAGCCCCAGTGCCTCAGAGCAAACTGAAACTGGCCGCCGAATTGCTGCGCGACGAAAAGGTAAAAAGGTATATAGGGGCCAATTATTACCAGGAAACCTGGTTTTACAGCAAAGAGCAATTTGAGGAATTGCTCACATGGTTGTTTTCTGCTGCTGTTTTCGACTATTTTATGGACCACCACAAGAACACAGACCTGCTCTTGGAAGAAGAAAAGGCGCTGCTTCTTAAAGCCGATTTGAAGTTGATGGATTTGATTTGCAATCTCTCAGAAAATGCCACCTATAAACTCAATGTGCTGATAAACAGTCTCGAAGAGCTTTTGGAGGGCTGAGCCTTTACCTGATCCTTTTTTGTTTGTTTCGTTTACCGCAAAAAAATGCCTCAAAAACAGGTAAATTCTACCTTTTTACCGTGGGTGCTAATTCAGTAATCTACGGACTGGCAAGCCATAGGGATTTTATAGTTTTATTCCCTGAAAATGTGATGCTTTGCACAGGTTGTAATAAAACCCTTTACAAAGCCTCCTTTTTTACCCATTCTATGAGAAAAAAGATTGAGATAATGGAAAAGGTAATCTTGAAAATCCGTCATATCCTGCCACTGCTGCTTACTTTTATGCTTGTGAATGTTTTGGCCACCGAGCCGGTGTTCTACCCCAGGCCTGCAGTGGTCAATTTGCAGAAAAACCTTTTGCCTCCCGCCGCGGCAAAGAACTTAGGAGATGAGGCCATTTGGTATGAAGACTTTGACGGCGGTCTTCCGGCTAGCTGGACCAGTGTTGACTTGAGTGGTTACGTGAGCTTTACGCACTCCTACGATGGCCCCCAGGGCGGCTTTTCGCAGGGCGTTCCGGCCATAAACAGCAGTTCGGCTTCCAACGGTTTTATGATTTTGGACAGCGACCTGGCCAGTGAAGACAATGATATGGGGCTGACCGATGCCTACATACAAAGCCCCCCCATCGACCTGAGTGGACACCCCCACGTTATGCTGTCGTTTCAGCACTTTTTCAGGTATTGTTGCAGTTTTCAGAGTACGCATCTGCTGGTGGAGGTGAGCAACGATGGCGAAAACTGGGTAAGCTTTGACGTGAAAAACGGGGTGTGGCCCAACAACCTGAGCCAGAACGCCATTCACCAACTTGTGAATATCTCCGAGGTTGCTGCCGGTCATGAGCAGGTGTGGATCAGGTTTCGCAAAATTGGAGCTTCTCACTATTTCTGGATGATCGACGATGTGTCTATTAATACTTATACTGCCAACGACCTGGAGCTTTTTGCTGTGGCTTTTGGTGGCTATACCCAGGTGCCCGGTGGGCAGCAACAACCGGTGCATTTCAGCGGCCTGATCCGCAACCTGGGCGGAAACACCCAAACCGGGGTTCATTTGCAGACCGATGTAAATACTTTCCTTTACAGTGGTCAAAGCGAACCTTTGACGCAACTGGCTTCAGGCCATACTGCAATCCTCACCACCCAAACGGCTTTTACTTTCCCCGGAAGGGGCCTTTACAATATTAACTTTGAAGCAAAACAAAACCAGCCCGATACAGAACCTACAAACAATTTTTCCCTGGGCAGGGTACAGATTACTGATACCGTGTATGCCCGGGATGGAGGCATTTACCTTGGCGAAGGCATACGTGCAGGGGTGGGGCAGGCTTTTGTTACAGGAAATGTTTTTGAGATTTTGCAGGATGTGCGCGCCACTTCCGTTTCGGTGGCACTGCACGAAATGACACAGCCGGGTGCTCAGATTACAGCCAGAATATACCAGCGACTGGGCGTAAGTTATACTCAGTTGGCACAAACAACGCCATATTCTGTGAGCCAGCACGACCTGTCAGTTCAGATTAACGAGGAAGCTGCGTGGCTGACACTGCCTTTTTCGGGCGATGGATTATGGCTCGAAGGCGGTCAACAATATCTGGTAGCTGTAAGTTATCCTGGCGGGGCCGGAAACCTGGTGATTTCTTCGGAGATACCGCGAGGACTTCCCGGACAGGGTGCTTTTACACAAATTGAAGGCATGTGGCAAACCGAATCGCAGGTGCCCATGATCAGGCTTAACCTGGGCGATAATGTGGCAGACTGTGCACCTTTCTATGAAGTAAGCACCACCGAGGCCTACTGCGGCAACGACGACGGGCAGGCCACCGTAATTCCGCTAACCGGCTTTGGGCCGCACACCTTTTTGTGGGATACCGATCCCGGGCAAACCGGTGCCACAGCCATGAACCTTGGCGTAGGGCAAATTTTGGTGGAAATATGGGATGCCTCAGGCTGCCATGATACCTTGTATGTTTCTATCGGCTCACAAAATCTGGAAATGGAGTTTGAGGCTCAGGCCTCGGCTTGCGGTGCCCCCAATGGGGAGGCGACTGTAATTCCCTTGGCAGGGTTCGGGCCTTACACCTTCATCTGGGAAACAGACCCACCCCAAAGCGGTCCAACCGCCAGCGGCCTGCCGCCCGGTACTTATTCTGTGCTGGTAACCGATAATATTGGTTGTCAGGGAATTATTGAAGTGGTAGTGGAAGAAAATGACTTTTTACTGGTCGATGCCCAGGTACAAAACCCAGTGTGTGTGGCCAATAATGGCAGCATTTTGCTGCAGCCCGAAGGCGGCAGCGAACCATTTGTTTATCAGTGGATTCAGCTCCCCGGCCTGGATGGCAACCTGGCCGAAAACCTGGCGGCCGGCACCTACACCGTAATGATAACCGATCAGTCGGGTTGTGAAAGCGAAATGGAGTTTGCCCTTGAATTTGAGGAGGTGGAACTGGAACTTTCTGCTGCCGTGATACCTGAAACCTGTGAACAGAACAACGCAGCCATAGTGATTGAGGTGGATAATGCCACCGACCCCGTAAGTTACTTTTGGAGCAACGGTGCAACGGCCGCTTCACTCCAGAACATAGGGGCAGGGGAGTACTCCGTTACCATTGTGGATGCCTTTGGCTGTGAAACCCAGGCCAGTTTTAATATTTCCAATACTGGACAGCTGCCCAGGGTTTCGTCTTTTACCAGCAACTCGCCCGGCTGCGGGCAGAGCGGAGGCACTGCATTGATTATACCCCAAAATCCTGAAGAGAATCTAGTTTACGAATGGTCCACAGGTGAAACCACACCCAACATTGAGAATGTGCCTGCCGGAATATATTTTGTAAATATTGTAAATCCCGCCGAAAATTGTGTGCTGGAATATCCGGTACTTATTAAGGATGCCGGAGCCCCGGTAGTAAACAGTGTGGTGTCGCCCATTCTTTGCAATGGCGATGCAAACGGTGCCATTACAGTGAGTGTAACAGGCGGCCTGAATCCGGTGTATAACTGGGTTCATGGGGCCGAAGGGCAAACCGTTTCTGACCTCGGACCGGGCACTTATATTGTGACGGTTTCGGATGGCAACTGTTTTAACGGACAGCAATTTGAGATTACCCAGCCCGAAATCCTGCATATCAGTTATCAGTTTGATGAAATCATGTGCCACGGACAAACCACCAATATTAACGTGGGCCCCCTGGGCGGAACTTATCCGTACAGCTTTTACTGGAGCAACGGGTTGACGGGTACTGAAATGAGCAACGTATCTGGCGGAGAATACTGGGTGCAGGTGATCGACTTTCATGAATGCGCTTTTAAACTGCCTTTGAACATTCATGAGCCTGAGCCCATTGAGGTAGAGGCCGATCTGGTAATACCTGATGTGGGGCAGAACAACGGCAGCATTCATCTTACAGTGAGCGGCGGTACCGGTAATTTAAGTTATAGCTGGAATACCGGGGCAACCACGCCTGCCCTCACCAACCTGCCCATTGGGACATATACGGTGACTATACTCGATGAGAATAACTGCACAGAGGTTATTTCATACAATCTTAGTCCTGCCGGAATGGATGATGTCATGGAGATACCCATGGCCCTGTATCCAAATCCTGCCCTGGATTATGCCTGGATTGAATTTGGAGAAAACCCTGGAGAAAAGCTGGTAATCAGGCTTCACGACTTAAGCGGGAAAGTTGTCCGCGAAGTGGCAAGCAGGCAGTTTCTGGCCGGCGAAAGGCTCCGAATAGACCTGTCAGGCATTTCACAGGGATTTTATTTCTTTACCATTAAAGGATCAAACGTAAACTCGCAGCTTAAACTTATTAAGCACTGAGTTGTTTTTCATAGATTTGGGAGCAGCCCGGCACTAAACCGCCGGGCTGTTTTTTTGTTTGCCAGGTCGATAAGGTTTCGGTAAAATGGTTTACTTTTGCCTCTTTAAGAAAACAAAGCGCAGATGCTCAGCGAAATTGGCCATATGATCCGCAAGGAGATCACCCTTGAATGGAGGGAAAAGTTTGCCTTCAATGGTGTGCTGCTCTACCTGGTCTCGACGGTTTTTGTATGCTACCTTTCTTTTGCGCGCCTTATTGATGTGCCCACTTGGAACTCTCTTTTCTGGATCATCATGCTGTTCGCTGCCATCAATGCGGTGCTTAAAAGCTTTTTGCAGGAGCGCGATGGGCGCCTGCTCTATTATTACACTCTGCTGAGGCCGCAATCGATCATCAACGCCAAGATTGTTTACAATGCCGTATTAATGGCTGCCCTTGGCATGGCTGGCTTGCTGGTATTTGTTTCTTTTATGGGAAACCCGATTCAGAATATGCCGCTGTTTATGCTGAATATGTTATTGGGCGTGGCCGGTTTTTCGTCGGTGCTGAGCATGGTTTCGGCCATTGCCTCTAAAGCCCGCAATAACTTCACGCTTATGGCCGTGCTTAGTTTTCCGCTGGTATTGCCTTTACTGCTGGTGCTTATAAGGGTTTCGGCTGCCGCGATTGGGGGTGCCGGCCTGATGGAAGAAATTCCGAATCTTTTTGTTATCGTGTTGCTCACCGGCATTACGCTGGTGTTGTCAAATATTTTGTTTCCCTACATTTGGAAAGAATAATTCTGAACATGGAATTTTTAAAAAATAGTTGGTGGAAAATATTCGGGGTGATTATTTTGCTTTATGTCATTGCAGGAGGTTTGCTTTTTGAGGCACCCCAGCTGCCCGTAATCCGCGAATCCGTCCGAAATATCTATTTCCATGTGGGTATGTGGTTCAGCATGATGTTTATTTTGTTCATGGCCTTGTTTTTCAGCCTGCTCTACCTGCGCTACTTTCGCCCCGACGACGACCTGAAGGCCGTTACCGCGGTGAAGACCGGTTTAGTGTTTGGCACCCTTGGCTTGCTTACAGGCATGATCTGGGCTCACCACACCTGGGGCAGCTTTTGGGTAAATGACCCCAAGCTGAACGGGGCCGCTGTTGGAATGCTCACCTACCTGGCCTATATGGTTTTGAGGGGTTCTGTTGATGAACAGGATAAAAAAGCTCGTCTGGCTGCTGTGTACAACATTTTCGCCTTTGTGCTGTTCTTTGTCTTTATCATGATTTTGCCCCGGCTTTCGCAGGGCTCCATTCATCCTGGTATTGAAGGCAATCCGGCCCTTTCAACTGGCGACCTCGATCCCCGCATGCGAAAGGTCTTTTTTCCTGCTATAGCGGGATGGATTATTATGGCCTGGTGGCTCTTCAGGGTATATTTCCGCATTTTGCGGCTCAGAAAAAATATTGATGAACTTAACGAAAACGACTGAAATGATTGAACCGGGAGAAAAAATGATGGTGGTGGTAATGGTGTTGTCCCTTATTCTGCTTGGATTAGCCGGCTTCCTGTTTTACCTTGAACGCAGGCTCGATAAAGCCGAGAAGAAGCTTCGCGAAATAGAAAGCCGGGAGAAGGATTTCGCAAGTTCCGTTCACTAGCCAGTTGATTTAACTTTCTTTTCTGATGAAAAAGACCCACATTATTGCCCTGATTTTTATTGTGGTGGCCATTGGTGCCATTATCAGCACGGTGTACAATGCCGACACCTATGCCAGTTTTGAAGAGGCGCGAAAACACCCCGGGCGTGAGTTTCACATTATTGGAGAGCTGCTCAAAGACAAACCCATCGAGGAGCGTGTGCTGGGTAATTCGCTATTGCTTACTTTCTATATGACCGACAACCAGGGAGGCGAAAGCAAGGTACACTACCAGGGTGCCCGCCCCCAGGATTTTGAAAAGTCGGATCAGGTGGTGCTCATTGGCAAGTTTGAGGGCGAGCAGTTTATTGCCACCAGCTTGCTGCTTAAGTGCCCTTCGAAATATAATCCCGACGACCTGGAAATGGGCGATACCACCTTTTCGACCGTTAGTCAATAAAAACAAAAAACCCGGGCAACACCCGGGATATTTTATCAGATTTACTTCAGTTTTTCAATAACCTTTGGTAATTTTCTAATGAGAGCCAGCTGTTTCATGGCTTCGCGGGCATCCTGAACGGGGCTGCCGAAGTAGGTCTTTCCACCCTCAATCGATTTGGAAAGGCCAGACTGCCCCAGCACCACGGCGCCCTTCCCAATGGTAAGGTCTTTTTGGACGCCCACCTGGCCCCAGAGAATCACCTCATCTTCTACCACCACGCAGCCTGCCACGCCCACCTGGGCGGCAAACAGGCAGTTGCGGCCAATGCGGGTATCGTGCCCTATGTGTATGTGATTGTCGAATTTGGTGCCCCAGCCAATGGTAGTGTCACCAGTAGAGCCACGGTCGATGGTGCAGCAGGCGCCAATCTCCACATGGTCTTCGATAATGACCCGGCCGCCTGATTCGAGCTTGTCGTAGTTGGAGTGTCGACGCTTGAAATAAAGTCCATCCGAACCAATTACCGCCCCGGCATGTATTATAACATTATCGCCAATAATAGTATGATCGTAAATAGTTACGTTGGGATGAATGAGGCAGTTCCTGCCAATGATCACCTTGTTGCCAATAAAAGCACCTGGCTGGATGATGGTGCCTTCGCCAATGATGGCTGTAGAGCTGATCGTACCAGTGGCAGGCTCAAAAGGCCTGAAATGTTTAATCAAGGCTACAAAATCGCGGAAAGGATCATCGGAAAAAATCAGTGCCTTGCCCGGTGGGCAAGGCACTTCCTTATTAATAAGGATGGTGGTGGCGGCTGAATTCAGCGCTTTGTCATAATATTTAGGGTGATCCACGAAAGTGAGATCACCCTTTTTTACCACATGTATTTCGTTGATTCCGCTTATCTCGAAGCCGGGCTCGCCCACGAAACGGGCTTTGAGCAATCCTGCCACCTGCTCCAGGCTTAGGGCTGGGTTGAGTTGCATAATTTGGTTACTTTACACGTTCTGAATAGGACTTGTCGCGGGTGTCGACCCTGATTTTCTCGCCGGTTTCTATAAAGAGGGGCACGTTTACAATGGCGCCGGTCTCCATGGTGGCAGGCT
This sequence comes from Bacteroidales bacterium UBA4814, assembly GCA_002402465.1. Classification (GTDB taxonomy): domain Bacteria; phylum Bacteroidota; class Bacteroidia; order Bacteroidales; family UBA7960; genus UBA7960. Next base: position 24,767 of record DHFW01000023.1, on the reverse strand, counting down.
TCAGGGTGTTAGTGGCGGTATCGCCCTTTACACCGGGCTCAGAATATACCACTTCCAGCTCAACAAAAGGGGGCAGTTCGCACTGAAGCGGGGTCTCCGTGTCGGCGTGGAAAACGATTTCCACCTCCTGGCCTTCCTTGAGCAGCTCGGGGGCGTTGATAATATCTTCTGGGATAAAGGTTTGTTCAAAAGTTTCGGAATGCATGAAATGATAACCCGATTCATCCTTGTAAAGGTACTGGTAAGGCCTGCGTTCAACCCTGGCAATATTGATCTTGACCCCTGCATTAAAGGTGTTGGGGAGGATTTTGCCGGTTTTCAGGTTCTTCAGTTTGGTGCGTACAAAGGCGCCGCCCTTGCCAGGTTTTACATGCTGAAACTCTACTATGGTGTAAAGGTCGTTGTTAAACTCAATGCATAAGCCATTGCGAAAATCTGATGTTGTTGCCATAAAAAATTATAAATCAATGGTTTTTACGAATTTCGGGGGCACAAAAATAATAAAAAATTACGGGAGGATGATAAAATAGTGCGCTGAAGGGCAAAATTTTGCTAAATGCCGAAAACCTGGCTTACCTCTGGGTATTCCTCGGGGTTGTGGTTAGAGCAGATGATCATGGTTCGGTTTTTTGCATAATCGCGCTTGAGCTGCTGGTACCAGGCCACGGCATCGCTGTCGAGGTTGGCACAAGGCTCATCGAGCATAACCAACTGAGTGCGGCTCATAATGGCCAGCAGCAGTTTAACCCTTTGCTTCATGCCCGACGAGAAGTGCCTCAGTGCCTTGTGGCGGCTTTCTCCCAAGCCGGAGAGGTCGATAAGTTGGCCGGGGTCAAAGCCTTCTAAAAAGGGCTTGAATTTTTGGTGGAAGGTAAGGGTTTCTTCCAGGGTAAACTCCTCAACCAGCTCCATGTAAGGAGATGCAAGCGAAAGTTTGGAGTAAACCGATTCGGGAGCAAGGATTTTTCCGTTTTCGCTCCAACGCACGCTGCCTTTTGTTGGGCTCAGGTATCCTGCGGCAATGAGGAGGATCGTAGATTTTCCGGAACCGTTTTTCCCGGTAAGAGCGTGATGCTGGCCCGGCTTAAACTGCATGTCTATGCCTCTGAATACCCATTTCTGGTGAAAGCGCTTGCCAATATTGCGGAGGATGACCTGCATGGAAAAAAGGTGTTACTTCTCAAGGAAGTTATAACCCTTCATGATGCCCCGGCTTGATCCTGAGATAAAGCTCAAAATCTCGTCGCGCTCGGGCGTGGCAGGCATTTCGGCCTCAATGAAGGCCACGGCCTGGGAAACATTGAGGTTTTTGTTGAAAATAATCCGGTAAATATCCTGAATCTCATTAATTTTTTCGCTCGAGTATCCACGGCGGCGCATGCCAATGGAGTTGATGCCTGCAAACGACAGTGGGTCGCGGGCAGCTTTGGTATATGGAGGCACATCCTTGCGCACCAGCGAGCCACCCGAAATCATAACGTGTGCACCTATGTTTACAAACTGATGCACGGCCGATAGGCCCCCAATAATGGCATAATCGTCGATATTGATATGGCCGGCCAGGTTCACCGCATTGGCCAGTATGCAGTTGTTGCCGATCATACAGTCGTGGGCTATGTGCACGTAGGCCATCAGCAGGCAATTGCTGCCCACCTTGGTTTTTTCGTTGGCCTTGGTGCCGCGGTTCACCGTAACGAATTCCCTGATGGTGGTGTTGTCGCCAATTTCGGCGGTGGTCTCCTCCCCGTTAAATTTCAGGTCCTGCGGTATGGCACTGATTACGGCGCTGGGAAAGATCCTTACGTTCTTGCCGATGCGGGCTCCTTCCATTATGGTTACATTCGAGCCGATCCAGGTGCCTTCGCCAATCTCCACATTTTGGTGAATGGTAACGAAGGGCTCAATAACAACATTGCGGGCAATTTTTGCCTGCGGGTGCACGTAAGCTAAGGGTTGATTCATTACGAATTGTTGTTTTTTACAATTTGCGCCATCATTTCGGCTTCCATTACTAATTTGTTCCCCACGTAGGCCAGGCCGCGCATTTGGCATATGCCCCTCCTCATCGGGCTGATTAGTGTAAGTTTGAAAACGAGGGTGTCGCCCGGAACTACTTTTTGCTTGAACTTCACGTTATCGATTTTCATTAAGTAAGTGCTGTAGTTTTCCGGGTCATCCACCTGCGCAAGCACCAGGATGCCTCCGGCCTGGGCCATGGCCTCGATCTGCAGCACGCCGGGCATTACCGGCTCCTTGGGAAAGTGGCCCATGAAGAAAGGCTCGTCCATGGTCACATTTTTTATGCCTACCACATGCGATTCTCCAATGTCGATGATCTTGTCGACCAGCAGGAAGGGCGGCCGGTGCGGCAGCATCCCCATGATGGCATTAATGTCGTAAACAGGAGGCACATCAGGGTTGTAGGATGGGATTTGCTCATGCTCCTTGCGGGCCTTTATGTGTTTTTTAATTTCATTGGCAAACAGCACATTGGAAGCGTGCCCGGGTTTGCTGGCAATGATGTGTCCTTTTATGGGCATACCCGCCAGAGTAAGGTCGCCAATCACGTCGAGCAGCTTATGGCGGGCAGGCTCGTTGGGAAAATACTGCTCCAGGTTGTTGAGCACTCCTTCAACACGGACTTCCACACTGGGCTTGTTAAAAAGTACTGCCAGGCGGTCAAGCTCATCCTGTTTCATGGGGCGGTCAACAAAAACTATGGCATTGCTCAGATCGCCACCCTTGATCAGATTCTGGCTGAGCAAAAATTCGAGTTCGTGCAAAAACACGAAGGTGCGGCAGGGGGCAATTTCGGTTTGAAACTGGCTGATGTGGTCCATGATAGCTTGCTGGTGCCCCAGCACTTTCGAGTTGTAATCAATCAGGCAGGTAATCCGATATTGCTCGCTGGGCAGGGCAATGATTTCGCAATCTTTTTCCTTATGATAAAACCGAATGGGTTCCCTGATGTCGAAATATTCTCTGGGCGCATTTTGTGTTTCTACGCCCACTTCCTGTATGGCTTCCACATAAAAGCGGCTGCTGCCATCGAGTATGGGCGTTTCTGGGCTGTTCACCTCCACAATGGCATTGTCGATACCCATTCCCGTAAGGGCGGCCAGGGCGTGCTCCACGGTGCCCACGCGCACGCCATCTTTCTCGATAGAGGTTCCGCGCGAAGTGTCGACCACATAACTGGCATCTGCTTCAACAATGGCTTCGGGCCCAATATCGATGCGCACAAAGCTGATGCCCGAATTTTCAGGAGCGGGTTTTATTGTAAGGGTTACCAGTTTGCCAGTATGGAGGCTCACGCCAGAAACAGAAACAGGCGCTTTTATGGTTTGCTGAAATTCTTTCATGGGTAAAAAAATTTATTGCCCGATTTCAGGCAAAATCAGGGCAAATATATAACTAATTTTTTTGCGGGAAAAACCTTTAAGCCTTTGTTGAAATTCAGCTCCTGATTGCCTTTACTTCTTTTTCGAGCTCATCAATACGTTTGGCAAGGCTTTCGAAGTTTCGGAAGTAAATGAACGACTTTCGATATTTGCTGGCATCCATGGCCGGCGATCCCATAACGATCATCCCGTCTTTTACGCTTGAAGAAACCCCGGTTTGTGCGGCCATTTTTACTTCATCGCCAATGGTCAGGTGCCCGCTAATACCCACCTGTCCGCCAATCATGCAATTTTTGCCAATGCGGGTTGATCCGGCCACGCCGCACTGAGCGGCCATTACCGTATTTTCGCCAATAACCACGTTGTGCGCAATTTGAATCAGGTTGTCAAGTTTCACGCCTTTTTTAATCAGGGTAGAGCCCATGGTGGCCCGGTCGATGGTCGTGCCTGCACCAACTTCCACATGGTCTTCAATCACCACGTTACCAATTTGAGCTACCTTTTGGTAATTGCTGTCCGATTGGGGTGCAAAGCCGAAGCCATCGGCACCAATTACGGCGTTGGCATGGATGGTGCACTCGTTACCGATCACGCAGTCTTCGTAAATCCTGACGCCGCTGAAAAGGGTGGTACCGTCACCAATACGCACGTTGTCGCCAATATAGCAGTGCGGATAAATTTTCACGTTCTTTCCAAGCTTAACCTTTTCGCCAATGTAGGCAAATTCGCCAATGTAAGCGTCTTCACCCAAAATGGCACTTTCGGAAATGAAGGCCATGGTTGAGATGCCCGATTTTCGCGGAGCCTGACTTTTATAGAGTTCGAGCAGGCTGGCCAGGGCGCTGTAGGGGTCAGCTACCCGCACCAGGGTGCACTGCAGGGGTTGATCAGGCACAAAGGTGTTGCTCACCAGCACCACTGTGGCCCCGGTTTTATAAATATAAGGCGTGTAGGCCGGGTTGGCCAGAAAAGTGAGGGAGCCGGGGGTGGCTTCTTCTATTTTAGAAAACTGGCTTATTTTAGCAGAGGGGTCTCCTTCAACGGTCCCTTGCACGAATGCGGCAATCTGGCTGGCTGAAATTTCCATATAATTTTTTTGGATAAAAACGGGTGCAATTTACCAATATTTGATGGTTTTTAAAAAAGTTTTCTTCTATAGCTCTGGCCTTGGTTCGTCCTTTAAAAAATGCTAGGTTTGCCTGCTCTTGGCTATGCCGGGTTCGGCCACCTTTTTCGGGTAACACAGGAAAAATTTCTCCACCGGGTGCGAAAGTACGCTAATGTTGAGGTGGTCGCTGGCATTGGCAATGTCGGTCAGGGTTCCATCGCGCGAAAGAATCATAATGTTGCCGATAACCGGGTCGTAAGCATTGTTGCGGGTAATGCCACCAATTACAAAATAGTCGGTTTCATCGTCCGAAATTTTGCAAAGCCCGCGGGTTCTGAAACGGATTTCTTCAATATATTCGGTGGTAAACGGCATTTTCTGTATCTCAATTTTGAACAGGTGACGGTTCCCCAGGTTGCTGCACAGTTGCCTGAGCACCGCATCGCTGTGGGTAGCCCAAACTTTTATGGAAGCATGCAGGTCGTAGTCATCGATTAGGGCAAAGTCTTCCAGCAGGCTGTGGTCTTTTTTAAAGTCATTGCTGGTAAATTTATTTTTAAGAAAACGCTCTAGAGCCGGGGTGGCAAACAGTTGCTCACCGGCCATGGCGAGTTCCTTGGCCCTCCTTAAAATGCTGTTTAGTAGCTTTTCGGCAGCAATCACGGTTTTGTGCAGATAAACCTGCCAGTACATAAGGCGTCGGGCAATAATGAATTTTTCGATGCTGTAAATGCCTTTTTCGTCAATCACCAGTTGGTCCCCGCTTATATTCAGCATTTTTATGATGCGATCCCAGCTTACCACGCCTTCCGAAACGCCGGTGTAAAAACTGTCGCGGTTCAGGTAGTCGAGGCGGTCCATGTCGAGCTGACCGGCCACCAATTGGTGCAGGGCCTTTTTTGGGTGAGTGTTTTTAAAAATGTTGATGGCTCCCTGCAAATTGTGCCCACTTTGCTTATGAAGCTGCTGCATAAAAAGCTCCGTAAGCTCTTCGTGGTTCAGGTCTTGCACCAGCACATTTTCCAGGGCATGAGAAAAAGGACCGTGGCCAATGTCGTGCAGCAAAATGGCTTGGGTAAGCGACAGGGCTTCTTGTTCGGTTATTTCATGACCTTTGAAGCGCAAAATTTCAATAGCTTGTGTAACCAGGTACATTGCGCCCATGGCATGATGAAAGCGGGTGTGAAGGGCCCCGGGATAAACCAGGTGAGTAAGTCCCAGCTGTTTTATGTTGCGCAGTCGCTGAAACCAGGAAGTTTCAATCAGATCGAAAATGCTTTCGTCTGGCACGCTAATAAAACCATACACCGGATCGTTAAAGATCTTGAGCTTGTTGGTCGGAGATGTTTTCATGGCTTATCTTTTTGGATTCGAACATATAAGGGCTTTTAATTTCTTCCCCTTTCAAATTTCGGTATTTTTGGTTAAATTTGTATTGGCCAAAGGCGATTTATTGCTGAATAGCAGCGTTTTTGCCAAAAATATCCAGCTGGTTCCCTGTTATTGCATCAGGGGCGTCTTTTTTTTCTGAACTGCCGTGGCAGTTCTTTATTTGTGTATAATTAAAATTTGATAAATGAGTGTTACCATCCTTTGGGCCGACGATGAAATAGACTTGCTGAGGCCTCATGTCATGTTTCTTGAAGAGAAGGGCTATTCCGTCTTCACCACCAACAATGGCTCGGAGGCCCTCGATATGATTAGCGAGAGAGACTTTGATATTGTTTTTCTCGATGAGAACATGCCCGGCCTGTCGGGCCTGGAAACACTCACCCAGATAAAAAACAAGCAGCCCGGTCTCCCGGTGGTTATGATTACCAAAAGTGAGGAGGAAAGCATCATGAACGATGCCATCGGCAGTAACATTAGCGATTACCTTATTAAGCCTGTCAATCCCAACCAGATTTTACTTTCGCTGAAAAAGAACCTGGACAATAAAAAGCTGGTGAGCGAAAAGACCACCATGGGCTATCAGCGAGAATTCAGGCAAATAAGCATGGCCCTGAGCGGGCGACTCGACTTCAATGAGTGGAAAGACATTTACCGGCAATTGGTTTTCTGGGATCTGGAGTTGGAAAAATCGCAGGACAACAGCCTCAGGGAGATTTATCGCATGCAGAAATCCGAGGCCAACTCGGTGTTTTCGAGCTTTATAGAGAAAAATTACCTGGGCTGGCTTCGTTCTGATAACAGCGAAAAGCCTGAGCTTTCGCATACTGTTTTTCGCGAAAGGTGCCTTCCCATAATTAAATCGGAAGAAAAAACCTTTCTTATCATAATTGACAACCTGCGATTCGATCAGTGGAAAGTGCTTCAGCCATTTTTTGAGCAGTTTTACCGGGTAGTGAACGAGGACATTTACTGCAGTATTTTGCCCACCGCTACCCAGTTTGCCCGCAATGCCTTTTTTGCCGGCTTACTGCCCAGCGAGATTGAAAAGCGCCATCCTAACCTATGGGTTAACGATGGAGAAGAGGGCAGCCGTAACCAATACGAGAATGAGTTGCTTACTGAACATTTGAAGCGATTGGGAAGCGATGTCAGGTTTAATTACCATAAAATCCTTAACATGAGCGCTGGAAAAAGACTTGCCGAAAGCATAAGCAACTACACCAATACCAAACTTAATGTACTGGTTTATAACTTTGTAGATATGCTTTCGCACGCCCGTACCGAAATGGAAGTTATTAAGGAACTGGCCGATGATGAGGCCGCCTACCGTTCGCTTACCATGAGTTGGTTTGAGCATTCGCCCTTGTGGGAAATCATTCGCAGCCTTTCGGAAAAAAAGATCAGCATTGTGCTAACCACCGACCATGGTTCCATCAGGGTGCAAAATCCCACGAAAGTGGTGGGCGACAAGAACACCAACACCAACCTCAGGTTTAAAACCGGGCGCAATCTGCAATACAATGCTTCCGATGTGTTCGAGGTGCGCAATCCTGCCGATGCTTTCCTGCCCAAGGGGACCATTAGCTCTAATTATATTTTTGCGCTCGAAAACAGCTTCTTTGCCTATCCCAATAACTACAACTATTACGTGAATTATTACCGAAACACCTTTCAGCACGGTGGGGTTTCGCTCGACGAAATGCTGGTGCCGCTCATTCACATGAAAGCCAGGTAAGAGACTATGGTTACCCCGGAAGTTTTTAAAGTTAAAGATCCCGAAAATCTTGAAGAGGTGGCCGCCGCCCTGCTTTCGGCTAATCCGCATAGCCGCATTTTTGCCTTTTTCGGCCCCATGGGCGTGGGCAAAACCACCTTTATCAAAGCCATTTGCCGGCACCTGGGCAGTACCGACAATGTCAGCAGTCCCACATTTTCCATTATCAATCAGTATCTTACCCCTTCCGGGAAAAATATATTTCACTTTGATTTTTACCGGATCAAGCAGCTGGTTGAGGTGTATAACCTGGGCTATGAAGACTATTTTTTTTCAGGCGCCTATTGCTTTATTGAATGGCCCGAAAAGATTGAAGGGCTTTTGCCCGACGACAGTCATAAAGTGTATATGGAAGAGGTGAACGGAGAGCGGATCATCTGCTTCTGAGCACCCAGCCAGCAAAGCCTTCCCAATAAAACCCTAACATTATGGAACGCAGCGAAAAAGATTACGTTTTGTTCAGCCGGGGAGGGCAGTTTCTGCCCCAGGAGGAAATGCTTGAAGTAAAGAAGCGCAAAAACAACCTGGTGCTTGGCATCCCGCGCGAAACGGCTTTCCAGGAAAACCGTGTGGCCCTTGCACCCGAGGCGGTGTCGCTGCTGGTTAGCAACGGTCATCGGGTGCTGGTAGAGAGTACTGCCGGCGAAAATGCTTTTTTCCCCGATAATGAATACAGCGAGGCTGGAGGCGAAATCGTTTACTCGCCCGAGGAAGTATTTAAGGCCAACATTATCCTGAAGGTTTCACCGCTTACCGACCAGGAAATGAGCTACCTGAAAACTGCTCAGGTCATCTTTTCGGCCCTGGCCATGCCTATGCAAAAGGATGGCTATTTCAAGGCTCTGGCCAGCAAAAAGGCCACGGCCATTGCCTTTGAGCTTATTCGCGACAAAACCAATTCTTTTCCGCTGGTGCGTAGCATGAGCGAAATTGCCGGCAACACCGCCGTGCTAATTGCGGCCGAGTACCTGAGCGATCGCAAGTATGGCAAAGGCCGCATGTTTGGAGGTTTTTCGGGTATAACCCCTACCGAGGTAGTGATACTGGGTGCCGGCACCGTGGGTGAGTATGCCGTAAGGGCTGCCATGGGGCTGGGAGCCATGGTGAAGGTGTTCGACAATTCCATTTACAAACTCAGAAGCCTCCAGAGCAACCTCAGCACCCGGGTGTTTACCAGTATTATTCAACCAAAAGTGTTGCTCAAAGCCCTGAAAACTGCCGATGTGGTAATTGGCGCCCTGCATTCGCACTGGGGCCGCACTCCCATAGTGGTTACGGAAGAAATGGTGGGCCAGATGAAATACGGAAGCGTTATTGTAGATGTGAGTATTGACCAGGGGGGCTGCATTGAAACCAGCGAAATTACCAACCACAGCGATCCGGTATTCCGAAAGCTGGGCGTAACTCACTATTGTGTGCCAAATATTGCGTCGCGTGTGCCTCATACGGCTTCATACGCTTTCAGCAATTTCTTTGCCCCGGTGCTGCTTTCCATTGGCGAAAATGGCGGCCTGGAAAACATGCTTAAGCTCGACCCGGGCGTAAGACAGGGAGTATATATGTTTAACGGAACCCTTACAAACCAGTATATCGGCGAGTATTTCAACATCCCTTACCAGGACATTGACCTTTTAATGGCTGCTTTTTAGCAGATACAAAAAAACCGGAAGTGCTGCTTCCGGTTTTTTTTAAGTGACTTGGCTGGGGCTCGAACC
>DHFW01000023.1:0-15351 GCA_002402465.1 Bacteroidales bacterium UBA4814 | reverse complement strand
GGATGTGCTCTACCTGCTGAGCTACCAAGTCAATCTTATTAAAGCTTCAAAGAACGCAGCCCAAAAGGGGCTTGTTTTTTTGAGAGTGCAAAGATACGCTCAATTCTCGAAAAACAAAAAGTTTTTTTGTCGTTTGCCAAAATTATAGGGCACGCCAGGCAAGGCCACAGCCAATTGCTTTAATCCAGCACTGGATGCCAATCAAACGTTGCGCCAGGATCGAAAAGTAAGCGGTAGGTGGAAAGCACAAAAACACGCTCCCCCCCAATGTGCTCGGCAATTCTCACCATTTTGGGATTAAAATCGCCTATCCACGACATATAAGCTCCTTTGTAGTGGGTTTTCTTGTTTTGCAAAATGTATTTTTTTAATGTCATGATCAAACCCGCATCCAGGCCTTTGTTGCGGTAATCGGGTACCGTTCCGAAAACTAAGCCGCTGATCTGGTCGAGCTTTCCGCGCCAACGATAATAAAAGAATTTTATTTTTCCCCATAAATTAAGGCGGCCGCCCACATATTTAAAAATCTGGTTTAGCTCTGGTATGCTTACAAAAAATGCCACAGGGCGCCCATGGTGGTAGGCAAAAATTACCAGCTCCTCATCCACAATGTCTTTCATACTGTTGAAGGTATGAATGGCCGCCTCCTTGCTCATGGGTTTAAAGTATTTGTGGGTATGCGTCCAGGCTTCGTTATAAATGGTTTTGAAATCTTCTGCGTATTTGTCCATGTTTTCTACCCGGAGGTGATCGAATTGGTAGCCTTGGATGGTGGTAAGGCGTTCGTAGGTTTTTTCAAGTATGGGTGGCAGGTCTTTGCTGGCACTGAGATAAAACACATTTTGATTGTAAAAATTTTTAAACCCGTATTTTTCGAATAAATCCTTGAAGTAGGGCGGGTTATAGTTTATTGTATAAATCGGCTGATTTTCAAATCCTTCGACCAGCAGCCCCCAGAAGCGGTCTTTTTCGCCAAAATTAATGGGCCCATCCATGGCCTGCATGCCTTTTTCCATGAGCCATTGCTTGCAGGCATCGAAAAGCCTGAAGGCGGCTTCCTGATCGTTGATGCACTCAAAAAAGCCCATGCCACCTGTAGGTTGTTTAAAAATGGCCGAAAACTCGGGGTGAACAAACGCAGCTACCCGGCCAATGAGTCGTCCTTTGTGGTCTTTTAAAATCCACCGCTGGGCCTCACCCAGGATGAAGTATTTATTCTTTTTCTTGTCGAAAACAGCTTCAATGTCCTGGTCAAGATGGCTGATCCAGTTTTTATCTTTCTTGTAAATGATTCGTGGAACCTTAAGAAACTCCGCCGCAGTCTTTTTGTCGTTCACTTCAATGAGTTGCATGGGGGCCGGGGTTTTTCACGTGAATTATTTTTTCATCTTTGCAAAAGTAAACGATTTCTGTTCAAAATATATTTTCATTCGTGCAGATGTGTTTTTCCTGTCCCGGCTATCAGCTTTTAAGGGTACCGCCTGTGGATGGGGCATTTGCCAAAAAACTAATTGACAATGAAGGGAAAAGTTATGATAGTTACCGGGGCATCGAGCGGCATTGGCCGTGCCCTGGCACTGGAGGGTCTGATGCGCGGCATGAGAGTATGCATGGCTGCCCGCAACCTGGAAAGGCTAAACGAAACGGCAGCTTTATCGGCTGCTTCGCCCGAAAACTACCTGGTGGTACAGGCCGATGTAACCCGTAAGGACGATTGCCGGAAGTTGGTGGAAGCCACTGTGGATAAATTCGGTGGCATCGATGTGCTGATCAATAATGCCGGGGTATCCATGCGGGCCATTTTCGAAGAAGTAGAACTGGAAGTGCTTGAACAACTGATGCAGGTAAACTTCTGGGGTGCGGTGTACTGCACCCACTTTGCCTTGCCCTATTTGCTTCGTTCGCAAGGCAGTGTGGCGGGCATATCGTCCATTGCCGGGCATAAGGGGCTGCCGGCCCGCACTGGCTACTCTGCCTCGAAATTTGCTTTACATGGCTTTTTAGAAACCCTGCGCATCGAAAACCTGAAAAAGGGATTGCACGTGCTTATTGTCAGCCCGGGTTTTACCACCAGCAATATCCGGAAAACCGCCCTTTCCAAAGATGGCTCGCCCCAGGGAGAGTCGCCCAGGGCCGAAGATAAAATGATGTCGGCCGAACGAACTGCCTGGCATGTGCTCAATGCCATCGAAAAACGCAGGCGAACGCTGGTATTAACCCGACAGGGCAAACTCACGGTGTGGCTCAATAAATTTTTCCCTGCCCTGGTCGATAAGTTAGTGTATAAGCACATGGCCAAAGAACCCGACTCACCTTTCAAATAAAAAATTAAGCTAAATTTAATTCAACCTAATTAAATAAATCTCTAAATTTGCTCATAAGGCCTTATAGTCTGCACTTTAATTCTTTGGCCAGAAGATAAAAACGAGCATGTTCGTTTAAACAAATTATTGCGGATGAGTATCTCACATGCGAGCAGGCATCCGGAAAAATAAAAAAATATCCTAGGATGAAAGAAGACCTTATCATTAAGCCCCTGGTAGGCTTTGGCGATTTAAAATTTGGTGCAACCAAAAAAGAAGTGGAAGCTTTTTTTGGCGAGCCTCAGGAGGTGGAAACCATCGAAGGCGACGAGGATTTCTCGGAGGTGGAAGTTTGGAGCTACTGGGACAAGGGCCATGCAGTGTATTTTGAAAAAGAATACGACGACCGCTGCACCAACTTCGAAACCGACCATGAAGATGCCAGCCTTTTTGGCAAAAAGGTTTTTGGTTTAACCGAAAAGCAGGTCATTGCCCTTATGAAGGAGAATGGTTTCAGCGATTATGAGGTGGAAGATGAGGAAGAGTGGGAAGAAAGGCGGGTTTCTTTTTTCGATGCCCAGGTCGATTTTATTTTTGATGAGGAGGTTATGGTGCAGGTTAGCTGGGCAGTGAGCTTTAGTGATAACAACGAGGTAAACTGGCCAAAATAACCCGGTTTTTTTCTTTTTATATGCAAAAATTATATCCCTTAAAATTCCAGCCTGTCTTTAAGGACAAGGTCTGGGGCGGTACCCGTTTGAAATCGTTGCTGGGTAAGGATTTTACTCCACTGGCCAATTGCGGCGAGTCGTGGGAGCTTTGCGCTTTCGCGCAAGAAGTATCGGTGGTAAGCAATGGCTTTCTGAAAGGCAATGAACTCACTGAACTTATTGAAATATACATGGGCGATCTGCTTGGAGATCAGGTGTTTGACCGCTTTGGAGAGGAGTTTCCGCTGCTGGTAAAATTTATCGACACCAACGATTACCTGTCGGTGCAGGTACACCCCGACGATGCCACGGCCCGCAAACAGCACAACGCAAACGGCAAAACCGAAATGTGGTATATTGTCGATGCGCAGCCCGGTGCCGAAATTATTGCCGGCTTTAAGCAAGATGTGAACCCTGAAATGGTACTGAAACACCTTGAAAACAATACCCTTCGAGAAATATTGCAGGCCGGGCCCGTTAAAGCCGGCGACGTTTTCTTTTTGCCTGCCGGCAAAGTGCATGCCATTGGAGCGGGCATTACCCTGTGCGAGATACAGCAAGCCAGCGACATAACTTACCGCCTGTACGACTGGGACCGCCCGGGACTGGATGGAAAACCCCGCGAACTGCATATCGAAAAATCTCTTGAAGTGCTTGACTTCAAAAAAGCTACCGAATTTACCCGGCCCTATCAGCCAAAACCAAACGGATCAGTAAACCTTGTAAAAGACCAGCACTTCACTACCAATCTACTTACCTTCGACCGCAAAATTGAAAGCGATTATTTTATGGTCGATAGTTTAGTGTTGTTGGTTTGCCTGGAGGGAAGCTTCGAAATTCATTATCTGGGAGCAAGCGAGAAAGTTGAAAAGGGAGAAGTGGTGTTGGTGCCCGCTGAGCTAAAGCAGATAAGCTACCTGCCCAGTAAACCTTGCCGGGTTCTGGAAACTTATATCGGTTAAAGGTTGAGAAAGCTCAGGGCTTTTTGGTTTTTCTAAAAATTTCTTCAGCCTTTTTTGCCCGAAAATCGAAAATCTTTTCGAGGCGTTTTCCCTCTGGTTGATTTTAAAGCTGTGAGACGATCTTTTTATCCAGTGGTTTCACCGTTGGTGTAAACACGGCTTCCAGCTCACCGTTTTCATCAACCAGGTATTTCTGGAAGTTCCACGTGGGTGCTTTTTGGTTCCAGCCATTTTTGTCCTTGCTTGTAAGCCACTGATAAACAGGATGCATATCCTCGCCTTTAACCGACACTTTTTCGCTCATCAAAAAACTAACGCCATAATTCCTTTCGCAAAATTCAGCAATATTTTCACTGCTGCCAGGTTCTTGATTCATAAAGTTGTTGGCAGGAAAACCAATGATCTGCAGTTTGTCACTGAATTTTTTGTGCAGTTCTTCCAATTCGGCATATTGTGGAGTGAGACCGCATTTGCTGGCCGTATTTACCAAAAGTACTTTTTTGCCTCTGAATTGTTCGAAACGAATAGTGTCTCCCGTAAGGGAAACGGTTTGTAACTCATAAAAGGGAGTCTTGCTGCTTTTATTGGCAGGACGCTTATTGGTTTTGCGGCCAAAGAGGCCAGTAAACATTGAAAAAATGCTCATAAAAAAATGGTTTTTGAAATCATTATCTGTGGTAATTTGAGAAAATAACAGCCTGGCAGTATAAAAGTTCAGGCTTGGTTGCGGTTTTTGCAGAAATAGCTGAGTTTGTATAGATCGAACAGCAGCAGGGAGGGGCGGCGTCCGCTGAGGTTCTTTTCTATGGGCTTGGCTGCCAGTGTGAAAAAAAGCGCAAACAATCCGCATAATCGAAGACGTTTTATTCTTTTATGCCAGGTTAGCAGCTTTACCATTTTTTCCAACTCGTTACCATCTTCCAGGTAATTGTTAATAAAAGCAAGGTTTTTGATGCCTTCGCGGCTCTTTTCCAGGAATTCATCATGCCCTTGCAGCCCAACGTGCAGCAGCGGGTTGTCGATATGCTTTACCGGAATCCCTTTTTTCATGAGTTCATAACCAAACAGGGTATCCTCGTGACCATACCCTTTAATGTTTTCGTTGAATGGGATTTGCATAATGATGGATTTTGGCACCATAAAATTGTTTGTCATGAACGACTGGTGAGGGTTTTCGCTTCTTTTTTCAACCGTTCTCACTTCGCGTTTGTTGCCATAGTGCCAATGCAGAAAGGTGTCATCTGCAGGTGCTTCGTCCAGATAAGTACGTCCCCCGCAAACCACTGCATTTCCATTTGTTTCTTCCAGGTATCTTTTAAGAAAAAGCTCGTCTGGCGTTGCAGAGTCGCAGTCCATGATTATGAGCCAATTATAGTGTGCCTTGTGGGCAAGAATATTTCTGATGCGGCTTCGGCCTGCGTTTACAGGCAATAATTCGTAGCGTACCAGGTCGTATTCGGCAATTTCCCGGTTGAGTTTCCGGTATTCTTCATTAGAGGCATCATCAATGACCACAATTTCAACTGGCACAGCAAGCGACAAGGCCTGAATATGCAAACTCTTTACCAGCATTCGCACATCGTAATTATAAACCGGAATACAGATGCTGAGCATAATTGAGGATTACTTTAGGCAAATATAACGACAATTTCAATGTCAATGCCATGGCACTGAATTTCAGTTTAAGGAAGGGTGTTGTCCTTTGCCCCAAAGGCTTATTTTTTATAAAAGCTTGGCGAGAGCAGCAGCAGTACCGTAAACAATTCAAGCCTGCCAAGGAGCATAAGAAAGCTCAGCATCCATTTGCCCACCATGGGGATGTGCGCATAGTTCTCGACCGGTCCCACACTGCCGATACCGGGTCCTACGTTGCCCAGGGTGGCCACCGTGGCCCCAACCGCCGATATGAAATCAAGCCCTATGATGGCCATTGCCACCGAACCAATGGCAATGGTTACCACATAAATCATAAAGAAGGCCAGGAAGTTATTAATGATCTCGGTGGGGATAGTCTTTCCGTTTATCCTCACGGGAATTATTGCCATGGGGTGTATCAAACGCTTGAATTCAAGGCGCACGTTTTTGAGCAGCACCAGGTGCCTGATCATTTTTAGTCCGCCTCCCGTTGAGCCGATGCAGCCGCCGGCAAACATGAGCAGAAAGATTAAAAACCAAAGCGAACCTTCCCACTGGAGGTAGTCGGCCGATACAAACCCCGTTGTGGTTACAATGGAAACCACCTGAAACAGGCTGTCGCGAAATGCTTTTTCAAACCCTATTTGACTGGTGAGGAAAATAGTGGTGGCAATTACCACCGTAAAGATGGCCATAACGGAAATAAAAAAACGAAACTCTTCATTTTTATACACCTTGTCGAGCTGGCCTTTCAGGGCAAAATAGTGGAGCGAAAAGCTGGTGCCTGCCAGGATCATAAAGAATATAATTACATATTGTATGTAAGGCGAGAAGCTGGCCACACTGTCATTTTTGGTAGAAAAGCCACCGGTGGCCATGGTGCTGAAGGCATGGTTGAGGGCATCGAACAGGTCCATACCTCCAAACATAAGTAATACAGTTTGCAGCAGGGTAAAAAGCACATAAATACCCCAGAGGCGCTTGGCTGTTTCGGCAATGCGCGGGTGCAGCCGGCTGGGGGTAGTTCCCGGCGCCTCAGCCACAAATAGCTGCATGCCACCCACACCCAGCACAGGCAAAATGGCCAGCGTAAGCACAATAATTCCCATGCCGCCAAGCCAGTGCGTCATGCTTCGCCAAAACAACAGGCCTTTCGAAATGGATTCAATATCCTGAATTACAGTGGCTCCTGTAGTGGTGAAGCCAGAAATGGTTTCGAAAAAGGCATCGGTGTAGGTTGGAATGGTATGGTACAGATAAAACGGCAGGGCGCCAAAAGCAGAGATGCTCAACCAAGTCAGGGTTACGATGATATATCCCTCTTTTTTACCAATGTTTCTGTGATCGTGCTTTTGGGTAAGCAAAAAAAGCAGCAGGCCGGTAGCAAAAGTAATGCCGCTTCCGCAAAGGATGGCCCTCAGCGCTTCAGCCTCGTTGTAAACGAGCGACCAAATGGCTGAAACCAGCATGAAAAAGGTAAGTATCATCAGCAGGATACCCGTGAATTTGGTAATCATGCGGATGTTGATATCCGACCAGCCTGACATGATAGCTATTTATTTCTGAACATTTTATCCACCTGATGAAAAGCCTGGGGCAGGGCAAAAACCACCACTTTGTCGCCGGCTTCAATCTGAAAATCGCCTACGGCAATATAACCCATTCCCTGGCGTATTATGCCACCGATTATGGCCTTGGCCGGGAATTTTAGTTTTCGGATGGCTTTTTTGGTAACCGGTGAATCGGGTGCTGCAACAAACTCAAAAACCTCGGCATTAATGCCAATAAGGCATTTGGTTGAAATTACCTCAGCGGCCATGGTAAACCGGATGATATAACTTGCCGTTCCAAGTTTTTTATTAATGATGGTATCGATACCCACATTCTGCGAAATGTCAATAAAGTCGAGGTTCTCAACCAGGGCAATGGTTTTTTTAACTCCATACTTGCGTGCCAGCAGGCAGGTGAGAATATTGGTTTCGGAGTTGTTGGTCACGGCCACAAAAGCGTCCATGGCGCTGATGTTTTCATCCTCGAGCAGGGTAATGTCGCGGGCATCGCCATTAATGATCAAAGTATCAGAAAGATACTCTGAAAGTTCTTCGCAGCGCTCGTGGTTTATGTCGAACAAGGTAATGTTAAATTTCTTCTCCAATGCGGCAGCAGCCATTTTTCCAACAGCCCCGCCTCCCACAATCATTACATTAAAAATCTCAAAGCGTTGCTTGCCGCCCATCTCGAGCAATTGCTCAATGCCATTGGGCTTGGTAATCACATAGGCCATGTCGCCTTCCTGAAACACATCGTCGCCCTTGGGAATAATGGTTCTGGCTCGGCGGTGAATGGCAACCGCCCGGAAATCGAGATGCTGTTGTTCCTCAGCAATCTGGCTGAGTGATTTACCAATAACCGGAGCATCAGATTCCAGTTTTATCAGCATCAGCGAAAGCTGATTGTCGGAAAAATCGAATATTTCGGTGGCTGCAGTATTGTTAAGCAGATTCACAATTTCTTTAGCGGCGATCTTTTCGGGCGATACCAGGAAATCTATGCCCAGGCTTTTGCAAAACTCCTTATATTCGGCAGTTATTGTTTCCACTTCGTGCAACTTGGCAATGCACTTTTTTACCCCGAGCTTTTTGGCCATAATGGCCGTGAGCAGGTTAACGCGCCCATCCAAATGCACGCTTATGAGCAGGTCAGTGCGCTTGGGGTTGATTTCCTGCAGCACTTGTATCGAGGTAGAATCGCCCACAAAGGTCATCAAATCCGAGTGCGACTCGATAACTTTCAGCAATTCCTTATTGGGGCAAATAAGGGAAACATTATGTTTTTCGTTGGCAAGTAATTCTGCAATGTGCAACGCCACTTCACTATCGCCTGCAATCAGAATGTTCATGTCAGAATGTTAAAAAAACCTTGCAAAGATACAACGAATTACTAATACCGGCTAATGCCATTAAGTGGTTGCCCGGAATCATTAGTCGTTGAATTTCAGTTTTTTAATGGTTTTCTCAAGGACAGATGCCGCTTTGTCCTGGTCAATATTCTTCACCAAGGGCTCCGTTCCCTTATACAGGTGAACTTTTCCTGGCCCTGCACCCATTATGCCAAAGTCGGCGTCGGCCATCTCGCCGGGGCCATTTACCACACAGCCCATCACGGCAATTTTGAGGCCGGGGAACTGGCTGGTCTTTTCCTTCACTTGCTGTAACAAGGTAAGCAGGTCAAAAGAAGTTCGTGCACAAGTGGGACACGAAATAAACTCCGTGCTGGTAATTCTTAGCCCGCAGGCTTGCAGCAAGCCAAAACAAATGTCAGTCAAATGGCTTTTTTTGTGCAGGTTTGGCGCCTCCACCCAAAGGCCATGAATTTTGCGCTGCAGCAAAAGCGCTCCGGCATCGGCCGTAAGGCTAAGCATTAGCACTTCCCGGTCAGGTTGGCTGTAGGCAAGGCGAGGCACAAGGGCTGCCTTTATTTGCCATTTCTCCAGCAGCTGATAAAGCTCTTCTGTGGTCTTACTCAATTCCCTTTCGGGGAAAGAAAAAAACAGCACCGGGCCAGGTACCTGTTTAAGCTTTTCCAGCAAATGGGTCTGAAGAGGAAAGTCGGCCTTAAAGAAGTTGAATTCGGGGTGCAACGGAGAATTGTTGATTTCTGTTTCGGTCAGGTAAAATAAAGGATAACGGTTTTCGCCAATGGTGTCGAGCACTTCGCCATGAAAAGCTGCATCAGGATTGCTGATCTTCTCCAATGATTTTTCCAGCAAAAACAAATCAGGCTTTTTGCCCGTGTTTCCCCTTTCGGTAAATGACTGCACAACAGTAGCTTTGCAACCGCCCGGCAGGGCAGGGGTGTAGTTGCTCTTCCAATCAAAATCAGGAACCCTAAAAGGTTCTTTTACGGACAAGGCCGAAGTGAAATTCTGCTGATAAGGATCGACAATTTTCCGGGCCACAGGTATTTCATCCTCGGGGGCTTCCGACAGGCTCACGCGTATAGTATCACCAATCCCCATCTTCAGCAAGGTGCCAATTCCCAGGGCAGATTTTATGCGGCCGTTTTCGCCTTCGCCAGCTTCAGTAACGCCCAGGTGCAAAGGATAAGCCATGCCCTCGAACTGCATGCGTTCAACCATAAGCAGGTACGAGCGAATCATGATCAGCGGGTTGCTGGCCTTCAATGAAACCACGCTTTGATAAAACCCCAGGTCTTCAAAGATCTTTAAAAACTCCACGGTCGATTGTACCATGCCTTCTGGCGTGTTGCCGTAGCGCGAGATGATGCGTTGAGATAGCGACCCGAAATTGGTGCCTATGCGCAGGGCTGTTCCGTATTCGCGGCATACGGCAATGAGCGGGGCCATGTTTTGGCGCACTTTTTCCAGCTCGGTGGCATATTCGGCATCCGTCCATTCTGTTTGCCCCTTGCGGGGAATGCCGGTGTAGTTGCCCGGGTTGATGCGTACTTTCTCCACCAGTCGCGCGGCAATAAGTGCCAGGTCTGCATTGAAATGAATATCGGCCACCAGGGGCTGGTCGAATCCCGCCAGCCGAAGCTCTTTTTTGATACTCTCAAGGTTCAGGGCGCTCTGGCGGCTGGGAGTGCTGATGCGCACATAGTCGGCCCCAGCTTCAAAAATGCGAATGGCTTGTTCCACCGTGGTTTTGATATCCAACGGAGGCGTGTTGGTCATCGACTGCAGCCGTATGGGGTTTAGCCCGCCCAAGGGCCGGTTGCCGATCTGTACCTCGCGGGTAGAGAAACGGATCATTCTTTATTGAATTTTGCCGGAAGTCCAAAGTCGGAAGTCAGAAGTTTGGACTGCAATTTGTTTTTAAAACCTTGAACTTTCATCCTTCATCCTTGAACCCCAAACCAATTTAACAAAAACAACAACCTTCCTTATATTCTAAAACCAATCACTGCCATGTCATCCACCTGTTCGCAATCCTTTTTCCAAGCAAGGAAGGTCTCCAGAATGCGGTCTTTTTGATCGCAAAGAGGCAAATGATACACCTCTTCCAGCAGTTTCAAAGCGCGCTGGTTTGTAAACCTTATCCTGGCCTCGGTGCCGAACTGGTCGGCCAGGCCATCGGTCATCATATACACCATGTCGTTTGCATGCAGTTGTATACTTTGGTTTGAGAAAGCCCTCATTTTCCTGTGAAAGGAGAGGGGCATCTGGTCGGCTTTGATTTTGTAAACCGGTCCTTCGCTTATGGGCAGGGTTTCGCCGTTAAGACTGACAGAATTTTCTGAAGCAACATACAGGGGTGTACGTGCACCACTGAAGGTGATCGTTTTTTTTTCGGGTTCTATAGCCACCAGGGCCATTTCGATACCTTCCGGGGCATCGGTAATATCGCCTTGCTGGTGCAGTGAGCTGATAATGTATAGGCGCATCTCGTCGAGCAGCTGGGCCGGCGAAGCGTATTTGCGACGAGCCACAAACTCATTCAGGAACGACATACCCATTACGCTCATAAATGCACCGGGAACCCCATGTCCGGTAGAGTCGGCCAGGGCCAGCAGGGTAACGCCATTTTGCTTGCCTATCCAGTAAAAATCACCGCTGACAATTTCTTTGGGCTCATAGATTACGAACATTTGACCCAGCAAGTCCTGCAGGGTTTGCTCATCGGGCAGGAGGGCTTTTTGTATATTCTGGGCATAGCGTATGCTCGACACCATGGCCTCGTTTTTGTCTTCAATGATGGATTTCTGCAGCGTAATTTCCTGGTGCTGGGTGCTGATCTCCTGATTTTGCTGCATGATCAGGGCATTGGCTTTTTTTCGCCTTACCAAACTGGTGTAAATATTTGCCGAAACCCCTGCCAGAATTAAAAAACCCAAGATCAGTATGTTTCTGATCATTCGTTGTCGCCCAAGGCTAAGCGACTGACTGGCAATCTCCAACTCTTGCTTTTCGAGCTGTGTATTTTTCAGCTCCACCTCTTGTCTCATCCTTTCGTTCTGAAATTGGGCTTCTACCCGGCTTATTTCCCTAAGGTTTTCCATGCGGTTCAGAGAATCGCTGAAAAGCTTAAAAAGTTTATGGTATTCCAGGGCCTGCCTGAAATTGCCTAGCCCTTCCTGGGCGCGCGAAAGGTTGCGGTAGGCGTGCAGCTGGTCGTCGAGCGAGTGGATTTCCCTCGACAGTTCGAGGCTTCGGCTGGCCTGGTTCAGAGCGGTGGTGTAGTGCCCCAGGTCGTTGTTTACTCCCGCCATATTGCTCAGGGTGTTGGCTTCGATGTGTTTGAGGTTGTGCGCTTGGGCAAGCTGCAGCGCCTCCTGGTAATATTGCAGTGCCTGTTGTGGCTGGCCCAGGTGCGAATGGCTCATGCCAATATTGTGCAGGCAGCGAACCACACCCTGCTGGTCGTTTGTTTTTTGGGCCAGTGCTAAGGCCTCCTCAAGGCGATCTATGGCTTCCGAATAGTGGCCTTCCTCAATTAGTAAAGCCCCAACGTTTAGAATGGCGTTGTATTTTCCGGTAAGGTGGCCCAGTGCTTCAAAGTCAAGGTAGGCTTCGTTGTAGTAATTGAGCGCTTTGTTAAAGTCATCCAGGTCAAATTGCAGGTTTCCCAGCATTAACAGGCAACTGGCCTTTCCAAGCTGATGGTTGAGGTGTGTGTAAAAGTTAAGGGCTTCGAGAGTAAATTTTGCTGCCCCTTCCATGTTTCCCATATAATAATTAACAATCCCTAGGTTTTGAGCAATCCGGGCTATTTCGAGGGTGTCTTCCAGAGCTTTGGCCAGCTGATAGGCCTCCTGAAAATTCTCCAGTGCTTTTGGGTAGTCTCCTTCATAATTATATATTGTGCCCAGATAGTTATAGGAAGTCATCACCGAGAGGATATCGCTTCTCTTTGAGGCCATCTCCAGCAATTCCTGCGCTTTTCTTCGCAGAAGCAAGTTTTCGCCGGTGTTGCTGATAGCCAATAGCAATTTTCTGAAAGATAAAGCCTTAAGCTGGTAGAACTGCTCTTTTTCGACAGCCGAAAAACTTTCACTTTCGTATTCCTGGGCCTGAACAACAGCTTGCTGATAGAAGAAAATGGCCGAATCAGGTTTGCTTTGTACATAGTAATCTCCAAGCTGCAAGAGCAGGTTTATCCTCTCATTTGGTTCGGTAGTCTGTTCAAACTGTTTAAGCAGGGAAGCCTGGCTATCGGTGCCTGAAACGACCTTTACACAAAGTAACAGCATGAAAAAAATCCAGCGGTGTTTTAAGGCTTTCATTTTGATTCTATTATTTGCAAAGGGAATAGCATTGAATGACAAACCAGATTGACCGGGCAAAAATACCAATGTTGGCGAGGTTCCTGAAGGCTATCCCTCCCTTTTTACAAAAAACTGTCCGTTTGAAATGACCAGAGGTTGGCTCTTGTTCAGAATTTTGAGTTCACCAGAAAAGTTGCCTCTTATTTCGGTTTCGCTAAGCTCAGTAATTTCAACGGTTCCAACAGGGTTCTGGTCGTCTGTAATGTAATTGTTGAGTTCCTGGGAGAAAATAATTCGCACCCCTTCAAAATGGGTGCCGTTATCTTCCAGGCCAGCATAAACACCGGGTGCAATGGCTTGGTTGTCGAGCACCTGTATGGTAATTCCAATAATCTCTTCGATGCTTCCGTAAATGTTTAGTTCGTGCTGCTGCTCGTAATGTAAAGCCTGCCCCCAAAGGGCAGCCTGTTCATTGAAATAAACTGCCGAACCATTTACAGTAGCGCTGATAAAATACTCCACCACCGGTTCCTTTTCGTCCTTGTCGTTGCAAGAGAAGAAGAGTGCCGATACCATGAAGATCAGCAATAAGACTGTTATATTTTTCATTATCAATGTTTTAAAAGAAAAGGTTTTGCCTAAATTGCCTGGCTGTGAATTTTATTTCAAAGTGCAGGTATAAATTTATAGTATTTCCCTTAAAGGGCTGTTTTATTCTGACACAATATTTTCTAAAAAAAAGCGGCCCCGAATTTACTCGGGGCCGCTTCCAGTATAAACCAAGGGGTTGGATTTACCTCTGGTACATAACTTTCCCGGTTTGTACCTCGGTGCCCATGGTCAATCGGTAGAACAGGAAGGTAGCGTTCCTGAGTTGGGGCACATATTGCAGCTCCATGAGCTGGTTGGCCTGAACCGAACCTTCAAACACCACTTCAACCAGCGCGCCGGTCATGTCGAACAGCTCCAGGCGTACCTGGGTGTCGGCAGTAGGAGCGAAGCGGAAGTTCAGCCTGTCGCGGAACGGATTGGGGAACACACGCAGATTGGCGTCAACCGGTATTTCAAAAGCGTTGCCGCCATCGGCTATTTCCACTTCTTCGGGGTTGATTTCGATCAACTCCAGGTCGCCCACAGCAGCACCACCTTTGTGAACCACGATGTTACCTCCAGCAAGCAGTTGCCTGGTGGTGGAATAATTCTCCCACTTATTGGAGTATATCAGGGCACCATTTTCATTCCAAACAGTAAAGCCAATTTCATCATTGTCAATACCCGGGCTTCCACGGTCGATCAAAGTCACAAACATGGTGACATTCGGAACAACAACGTTGTTATTGCCCTGGTGCCAGTTGCCTGCAAAGGTAAAGTTGGCTTGCTTCTCATTTTCATCATTGGTGTTAATGCCAAGCGATAATGCTTCAGTTGATTTGAACTGGTACATTTGTCCTTCGCTTCTGACAACCAGGTTCATTTCGCCCTGCAAAACAGTTTCGCGGCCACGCTTCTGGTATTTGATGTTGAAACCAAAGTTTGCGTGCGAGTTGCCTTCAGAAGCGAACTCACCATTGTTTACGCTATCATCAGGAATGATAAACCCGCCACCGGTAACATGATCGCCGTCGGGGCTGTAAACCACCACTACGACAGGGCCAAAAGTTCCCTCATAATTACCTCCAGCATGGATCGTTATTCTAAGAGTGGACAGGCCCGCAGTATAATCAGCAGTGGCTATACCTTCGCAACCAGAGTCAAGAACGGTTAACACTGCTTCTTCACTACCTTCAACACCCTCGATCTCAAACCAAATGTCAGCGGTACTTAAATCTCTGTTGCTGTAGTCAAGGCAATCCTCGTCAACAACCAAGGCTTTAAGATCCAGGACGGCTGAATCTGTAGTTGTCGCAATGAGGCGAGTGCCGAGGTATTCGAAGGAAAGAGGGGCGGGAGTGATTGTAATGTCAACTTTTCCGCTTTGTGAAACGTAGTTGTTGTTTTCAAATGACCAGTCAACTTTTCCACCGGGAACATCGGTAAAGGTTTCAGTTCCCACGGTTACAGAAGCAGTGAGGTCTTCATCGTTTACACCTTCAGCAGATACAAGTGTTGCTCCATAAGCCTGTCCGTCGTAAACGCCTTCATATCCATTAACCACGATTGAAGCAGCGGCTTTGGTGATAATGATATCAACTGTACCTTCCTGAGCAACGTAGTTGTTATGCTCGAATGACCAGTCAACTTCTCCACCGGGAACATTGGTATATGTTTCAGTTCCTACGGTAACAGAACCAGTGAGGTCTTCTTCATTAACACCATTAGCAGAAACAAGTGTTGCTCCATAAGCCTGTCCGTCGTAAACGCCTTCATATCCATTAACCACGATTGAAGCAGCGGCTTTGGTGATAATGATATCAACTGTACCTTCCTGGGCAACGTAGTTGTTGTTTGTGAATGACCAGTCAACTTTTCCACCGGGAACATTGGTATATGTTTCAGTTCCCACGGTTACAGATT
>DHFW01000003.1 GCA_002402465.1 Bacteroidales bacterium UBA4814 | reverse complement strand
AAAAACGTAAATTTATCTAGTTAAATGCCAAACTAAAGAGGAGTGCAGTTTTCTGCACTCCTCAATGTTGGTAAGAACAGCAATTACTGTCCGAGAGCCAGGCGCTTGAACGCCACCACCGTAAGGTCTTTGTGGGCTTCGGTAAGCATCTGACGAACGGTCTTCTTGCTTTCCTTGATAAAGTCTTGGTTCAGCAGGGTGCTTTCCTTAAAGAATTTGTTGAGCTTTCCAATTGCAATTTTCTCTACCAGTTCTTCGGCTTTGCCTTCCTGGCGTGCCTGGTCTTTACCAATTTCGATTTCTTTTTCGATGATCTTGGGGTCCACATCATCCTTGTCGATGGCTACGGGAGCCATGGCTGCGATTTGCATAACCACGTCCTTGCCAATCTGGTCGATGCCTTCCACCTGGCTTTGGTTGAGTGCGGCTATGGAAGATATGCGGTTGCCGGGGTGAATGTATGCAAAGGTTTTGGCGCCTTCAATCACGTCGAAGTGCGAAAGGTTCAGTTTTTCGCCGGTTTTGCCAATCAGGTCGGTCAGGTTTTCTTCTACGCTGCGCCCGTTCATATCGGCAGCTTTTAGTTCTTCGAGGTTGGCGCAGTTTTTTTCCACGCCCAGGTCGAGCACTTTTTGAGCGAAGTCAATGATCTCCTGGTTTTTGGCCACGAAGTCGGTTTCGCAGTTGAGCATGATAATGGCAGCCTTTGTGGCGGTGGCATTGGTTTTGGCCAGCACTACGCCTTCGTTGGCTTCGCGGTCAGCGCGGCTGCTAGCCACTTTTTGGCCCTTCTTGCGAAGAATCTCGATGGCTTTTTCAAAATCGCCATTGGCTTCCACCAGGGCTTTTTTGCAATCCATCATCCCTGCACCGGTTTGTTGACGCAGTTTGTTAACTTCTGCAGCGGTTATATTTGCCATAATGGGTGTTCCTTATTTTTTTGATTAATGATTACAATCTGGGTCTTTTGGCCTGGGGCTTCTTTAGGGGGGCGCCCTTGGGGGCTTTGGGAGCTTTCACCTCCTCTTCTTCCTCGTCGCCAGCCTTGGCTTTTTTTGCCGCCTTGGCTTTGCGCAGGGCTACTTCTTCTTCGTCTTCCTCAACGGCCACGGCACCTTTTGCATCGGTGTCGGTGTCTATGTCCATGTCGGTGTCTTCGTCATCGTCAACGGCCTTGTCTTTTTCGAGCTTGCGTTCTTCGAGGCCTTCCTGAATGGCTTCTATCATAAGCTTCACAATGATCTGGATAGACTTGGAGGCGTCGTCATTGGCCGGGATGGGGAAGTCGATTTCGTTGGGGTTGGCGTTGGTGTCGACAATGGCAAAAGTGGGGATATTGAGCTTGCGCGATTCTGCCACGGCAATATGCTCTTTGCAAATGTCAACTACAAAAACGGCTGCTGGCAGGCGGTTGAGGTCGGAGATGCTTCCAAGCTGCTTCTCCAGCTTAGCTCTTTCGCGCATCACCTGCAGGCGCTCTCTCTTCGACATATTGTCGAAAGTGCCGTCGGTGGCCATTTTGTCGATGGTGGCCATCTTCTTTACGGCCTTGCGAATGGTGGCAAAATTGGTGAGCATGCCTCCAGGCCACCTTTCGGTAACGTAGGGCATGTTTACCTGCTTCACCAGGTTGGCTACTACGTCTTTAGCCTGTTTCTTGGTGGCCACGAAAAGAATTTTCTTGCCCGACTTGGCGATTTGCTTCATTGCGGCAGCGGCCTCGTCGATTTTGGCAATGGTTTTATTGAGGTCGATGATGTGAATGCCATTGCGTTCCATGAAGATATAGGGAGCCATGTTGGGATTCCACTTCCTTCTGAGGTGGCCGAAATGTACACCAGCGTCTAATAGTTCGTTATAATTTGTTCTTGCCATGATGAAAGATAAATTGTCCAAAAAAATTGATTAACGTTTACTGAACTGGAATTTCTTCCTTGCCTTTTTCTGGCCGGGCTTTTTACGCTCCACCATACGCGGGTCGCGCCGCATGAGGCCTTTTTCCTTGAGCGGAGGACGAAACTCCGGGTTGATCTCCACCAGGGCTTTTGAGATGGCCAGCCTGAGGGCTTCAGCTTGTCCTTTCACGCCGCCCCCATCCAGGTTCACCTTCACATCGTATTTGCCTTCGTTGTTTGTGATGGCAAAGGGCTGGTTTACAACGTACTGCAGAATGCCAGTCGGAAAGTATTCTTTGTAATCCTTGTTGTTTACAGTAATCTGGCCGTTGCCGGGTTTCATGTAAATGCGGGCAACAGCGGTCTTCCTTCTTCCAGAGGTGTTGATTATTTCCATTGTTACTTGATTGTGTTAAGGTTGATTTGCTGAGGTTGCTGTGCCTGATGCGGATGCTCGCTGCCGGCATATACATAAAGGTTTCCGAAAATGGCGCGGCCCAAACGATTCTTGGGAAGCATGCCCTTCACGGCCTTTTCTATCATGGCAGTGGGCTTCTTATCCATCATCTGCTTGGCGCTGGTAATACGCTGTCCACCAGGATAACCGGTATGCCTTACATACTCTTTCTGGTCCCATTTGGCACCGCTAAGCTGAATCTTCTCAGCATTGATGATAATCACATTGTCGCCGCAGTCAGCATGAGGAGTGTAATTGACCTTGTGCTTCCCGCGGATGATCTTTGCAACCTTGGAGGCCAGGCGGCCAAGTATCTGGTTTTCTGCATCAACAAGAACCCACTCTTTGTTGGCGGTTTCTTTATTGGCAGATATGGTTTTGTAACTTAAAGTGTTCATTTGTTTGGCTTAATTTGCTGTACCTGATTTTTTTAAAACGCAAACTCCCCTTAAAAAGGGGGTGCAAAACTAAGATTAATTTTCGGTTCCGGCAAATTTATTAACAATTTATTGTTGATAAATTTTTTCGGGTATATAGCGGATAACAAAACGGGCTAAAATTCAGGGTGCAAAGATAAGCATAAAAATTTTTCGAACGACGTGTGTCTCAGAAAAAAAGAACGCCGATTCGTTTTGTTTCATGCGCCTGGCACAGGCACATTCTGGTGATGGGATGAAAAGGTTTAAGAAGGCTGGTATTGTTCAGGCAATTTTTTGTCATGGCGATGAGGGCGATTGTTTTTTAAAAAAGTAATTTTGCGTAAATTCTTTTCCATGAAGAAGATAAGCCTTTTAATGGCATTGCTGCTGGTTTTTGCTGCCAGTGCGGCCAAGCCCGGGCAGCCCGAACTCTCTGCCGGGGCTCGTATTTCGTTGCTCACTGCCACCCCTGGCGATGAGCTTTACTCGGTTTTTGGGCACAGCGCCTTACGCGTTACCGATCCTGAAACCGGCCTGGACGAGGTTTACAACTATGGTACTTTCGACTTTGACACTCCCAACTTTTACCTGAAGTTTGTGCGCGGGCAACTGCTGTATAAGCTTTCGGTGGTGCCCCACGAGTATTTTTTGCTCGAATACCGTTACGAGGGGCGCGGCATTTCGGAGCAGGTGCTCAACCTGAGCCAGGAGGAGAAGCAGCGCATTTACGATTTTCTGCAAGTAAACCGCCAGCCCGGCAACGAGTATTACCTCTACGATTTTTTTTACGACAACTGCGCCACACGCATTCGCGACATTGTGGAGGTGCAACTCGGGCCCGACTGGGGCGAAGACCCGGTGCCCGAATTCAGCCGCTCTTTTCGCGACATGCTGAAGCCTTACCTCGAAAGCAAGCCTTGGGTCCGTTTTGGCATCGATCTGGTGCTGGGCCTCCCGGCCGACCGCAAGGCCACCCCATGGCACTATATGTTTCTGCCCGACGAGATGTTTCTGGCTTTTGCACAGGCCCGCCACAGCAATGGCAGGCCGTTGGTAGGGCGCTATTCAATTTTACTGGAGCAAACTTTCGAACCCTCCAAGCCCGGCTTCTTTGGGCCGGTGGCCACAGGATGGTTGTTTTTCCTGCTGGGTATGCTTTCGCTCCTGAAGATTCGCATCGCCAGGGTGTTCGATAAGTTTTTCTTCTCGCTGCTGGGTGCAATCGGCCTGGTTATTTTGTTATTGTGGTTCTTTTCCGACCACGAGGCAACCAATGCCAACCTTAACTTGCTGTGGGCACTGCCTACTCACCTGTACTTTATTTTCAAAGGCAATATGATTTATCCCATCGGCATTCCTCGCCATTATTTTAAAGTGGTGTTTTTACTTAACCTAATGCTGCTATTGTTCTGGCCGATTTGGCCCCAGGCCTTTCATCCTGCCTTTGTACCGATTATTCTGCTTTCTGCTGTAAAATCGTTTCTTTACGGGCATGGCGATGCCTGGAAGCGCATTCCCTTGCTGCGCCGCCTGCGTTGAACCCAAGCGCCGTTTTTCGGTTTACTTGTGAACCATTATAAATTGCTCTGTTATGATTAAAGGAATACATCACGTCACGGCCATGACTGGCAACATCAGGAAAAACATACGGTTTTATACCGAGATTCTGGGATTACGGTTTGTGAAAAAGACCGTGAACCACGATAGCCCCGACACCTGGCTTTTTTATTTTGGCGATGCCACAGGAAGTCCTGGTTCGGTGATCTCTTTTTCTCCTTTCCCGGGCATACCCCGCGGACAGTCCGGGGTAGGCTCAACCAGCGTTACGGGTTTTTCAGTGGGTGCTGACGCCCTCGATTTCTGGAAAAAACGCCTCAAGGAATACCAGGTCGATTTCAGAGGGCCTTTTCACCGTTTCGATGAAAGCTATTTCACCCTATACGACCTGGATGGCATGGAGCTTGAACTGGTTGCCAGCCCCAATGACCCTCGCCAGGGAGTGGAAACCCCGGGTATCAAAGGCGAAAATGCCATTAAAGGATTAAGCCATGTGGAGCTTACCTGCAGCATTGCCGATAAGACGGCCTTTTTTTTGGTCAACGTACTCGACCACAAGCGCCTTGCTGAAGAAAATGATCGTATAAGGCTTTTTTCGGGTGAAGCCCTTCCGGGAAATTTTGTTGACCTGGTTTCCAAGCCCTCACTGCCCCACCACAAAGGCGGAATAGGAATGGTACACCATGTGGCTTTCTCAACACCCGATCTTGAAACGCAAAAGCAAATAATAGACCGACTGAGCAAAACAGGCATACAAGTGTCGCAGCCTTTGGACCGCCAGTATTTCCATTCGGTGTTTTTTCGTGACCCGGGCGGCATTCTTTTCGAAATTGCCACCCTGGGCCCCGGCTTCCTGATCGATGAAACCCCCGACAACTTGGGGCAGAGCCTGAAACTGCCCGAATGGATGGAGCCCGATCGCGAAAAGATTGAGGCCAAGTTGCCACCGCTCGAATAGCTTCCTGGCATTATTCCATAAAAAAAAGGCCCCCGGAAATGGAGGCCTTTTTTTGGTGTATCACCACAAGGGCTTACTTCTGGATCTGAACCTTTAAGGTTTGCAATCCTGAACCAGTAAGTACCTGAACGAAGTAGATG
>DHFW01000008.1 GCA_002402465.1 Bacteroidales bacterium UBA4814 | reverse complement strand
TCCGCTCGCTACCCCAGGACTGGCCAGCGAAGCCCAACAGGTTCAGCAACCGCCTGAGGAAGGCCCAGGAGGACCTGGCCAGGGCTGGAATATCCATCGGCTTCAAGCTATCGAAACACGGCACGGTGGTGGTAATCGATGCCGTAGGCTCCAACCCCGTGGAAGCCGATGGTGACACTGATTCTATCACCACCTCAATCACCACCCGTATAAACGCTATCTGTAAAGCTATTGGTGGTGATGGTGGTGATAGTTGTGATAAATATAAAGATAATAACCGTAAAGACATAGACGACGATATACCCCCCCAAGGGGCGGGAGGAGTTTCTCCTCGGGGATCGGCTCAAAAATCTGGCCGGTCGGAGATACTAACCCCCGGAACTATCACCACCACCACCACCATCACCACCACCACCATCACCATCACCATCACCAACAATTTCTTCTCCTCCATCATCCGTTACACCTTGCTCATCGCAATACTCAACGGAATATTCGGCATAGAACCACCATCGTGGGCCGGGGCCGGGGGTGTCGCCGCCAAAGGCGGTTTCGCCCTGCATTACTTGGCCGTTTTCGCCAATAAGCACTACTTCGGCATGGGCTGCAATGATCAGGTTGGCGCCTTCGCCCCAGGTATTGGGTATCACGTAGGTGTATTCACTAACCCGTGGGTTGTGTATGGTCTGGTACATAAACTGACCGGGAATGGGCCGGCCATTTTTGGGTACCTGGGTTGCCTCAGTGGCTATATGCAGATGGGTAAGCTGCAGCATCCAGCCGCCGCTAGTGCGGAAGGTCACATATATATATTCTGCGTTGCTGCTAACCTCCAGTGAGCCGCTGTGGATATGCTGTCCGGCCCACAGGGTGTAGGTCTCAGGTTCACAATCGGTTACGGTACCTTCATAAGTGTTGATTTCGGGCTCGTCAGCTTCAAGGAAGCTGGGCTCCGGAATATCTTTTTCGCAGCTGCTTAAACCTACTATGGAAACAACGGCCAGTAAAAATAAGGAATGGTAAAATTTTGCTTTCATTTGAGCAGGTTTTTGGGGTTATTTATTGATTTGTCGGACTTTCAGATGTTGTTAAAATTTAATCACATGGACCGGCCCGTGGGCTTCTAAGGATTTATTCCATAAAAGTAAGGCGGCATTTACTAAGGGATGACCGTGAAACACTTAATTTTTTAAATAAAAAAACAGGTGAAAACTTCGGGGTGAAAAATGAAGGTGGTGTTGAAAATCAGCATGTTGCCGAAAATGCCTTTTGCTTTTGAAGGGTCATTTTTGCTGCAAGCTTTTTTTCTTTGCGTAAATCTCACCGGAAAGATCAGGTGTTTTAAACGTAAAATTTTAAGGTATAATTGCGCAATAAATTTGTTTTGTATTTCATCAGGTCGTTGCAAATTCCTTGAAGGCCTTGGTTGTTTTTATTTATTTTTGTGAAAACTAAACCATAAGGCCTTGTCGAAATCTGCTGCCAAATATGTTGAAACGCCCTTGATGAAGCAGTACTATGCCATCAAGGCCAAGCACCCTGATGCCTTGCTGCTGTTCAGGGTGGGCGACTTTTATGAAACCTTTGGCGACGATGCCATCACCACCTCCGAGATACTGGGCATAGTGCTCACGCGCCGTGCCAATGGGGCCGCCTCTTTTGTGGAGCTGGCCGGCTTTCCGCACCATGCGCTCGACACCTACCTGCCCAAACTGGTGAAGGCCGGGCAGCGGGTGGCCATTTGCGAGCAACTGGAAGACCCCAAACTGGCCAAAAAAATCGTGAAGAGGGGTGTTACTGAGCTGGTGACTCCTGGTATTGCCTTCAGCGACAAGGTGCTCAACCACAAGGAAAACAACTTCCTGGCGGCCCTGCATTTCGACGAGGGGCTCACCGGGGTGGCCTTTCTCGACGTATCGACCGGCGAGTTTCTGGCCGATCAGGGTAAACCCGATTATATCGATAAACTGTTGCAAAGTTTTCGCCCCAGCGAGGTGGTAGTACAGAAAAATCAGCAGCGCCACTTCCAGGCCACCTTCCCGGGAAAGTATTACACCACCGCTTTCGACGACTGGGTGTTTACCCGCGAATTTGCCGATGACCTGCTGCTGAAACATTTTGGGACGGTATCTTTCAAAGGTTTTGGCATCGAGGAGCTGCACTGTGGCATTGTGGCGGCGGGTGCGGTAATGCACTACCTTTCGGAAACGCGCCACGAGCAGATCGGTCATATTAACCGCATATCGCGCATCGACGAGCAGCAGTTTGTCTGGCTCGACAAGTTCACCATTCGCAACCTGGAGATCCTGCACTCGCCAAACGAAAACGCTACTACGCTTATACAGGTGCTCGATCACAGCATTTCGCCCATGGGCAGCCGCCTGCTTAAGCGCTGGATCGTTCTTCCGCTTAAGGACAAACAGCTGATTAACGAACGTCTCGACGTGGTGGAGTTCTTTTTGGCTGATCAGGGCTTTGCTGAGAAAATGGGCAGCCACATCAGGCAAATCGGCGACCTGGAGCGCCTTATTTCGAAAGTGGCCGTGGGCAAGGTGAACCCACGTGAGATACAGCAGATACAAAAAGCCCTGGAGGCCATGGAGCCAATCCGGGCCTTATGCCTGGATAGCAATTGCGCGCCCCTGCAAAAAGCCGGCGATCAGATCAATCCCTGTGCCTTGATTCGCGACCGCATTGCACGCGAGATCAAAAGTGAACCTTCGGCCCTCATTGCCAAAGGAAATGTAATTGCCGAAGGAGTGTCGGAAGAGTTGGATGAACTGCGCAGTATCTCCCTTTCAGGAAAAGACTTCCTGGGCCGGTTGCGGCAGCGCGAAATGGAGCGCACCGGCATTCCCAATATAAAAGTATCTTATAACAACGTGTTCGGCTATTTCCTGGAAGTAACCAACACACACAAAGACAAGATTCCTGAAGACTGGGAGCGCAAACAAACCCTGGTGAACAGCGAGCGCTATATTACCCCCGAGCTCAAGGAATACGAAACCAAAATTCTGGCTGCCGAAGAGCTTATCCTGCAAAAAGAAGAGGAGTTGTTTAACCAGTTGGTTATGGCCGTGCAGGAGTACATTGAGCCCATTCAGGTCAACGCCGGGGTAGTGGGCCGCATCGACGTGCTGCTGTGTTTTGCCACCGTGTCGAGGCAATACGGCTATTCGCGTCCCGAGATGAACGACTCCTATGTACTCGACATTCGCGGGGGGCGGCATCCGGTGATCGAGCAGCAACTGCCTCTCGGCGAGGAATATGTAGCAAACGATGTGTTGCTCGACAATGAATTGCAACAAATTCTCATGATTACTGGTCCGAATATGTCGGGTAAATCGGCCCTGCTGAGGCAAACTGCCCTCATTGTGCTAATGGCGCAAATGGGCTGTTTTGTACCGGCCGAAAAAGCTTCCATTGGGCTGATCGACAAGATCTTTACCCGGGTGGGGGCTTCCGACAACATTTCTTCGGGCGAATCGACTTTTATGGTTGAGATGAACGAAACAGCCAGCATTCTCAACAATATTTCCAATCGCAGCCTCATTTTGCTCGATGAGATTGGCCGCGGCACCAGCACCTACGATGGCATCAGCATTGCCTGGGCCATTGCTGAATTTCTGCACGAGCATCCCATGTTCAGGGCCAAAACGCTTTTTGCCACCCATTACCATGAGCTGAACGAAATGGCAGCCTCTTTTCCGCGGATTAAAAACTTTAACGTGTCCATTAAGGAGCTGCATAACCAGGTGATCTTTCTGCGCAAGCTGGTGCCCGGAGGCATTGAACACAGCTTTGGTATCCATGTGGCCCGCATGGCAGGTATGCCCTCCCAGGTTATCGACCGGGCCCAACAGATACTGGCGCAGCTTGAAAAAAACCACAGTCACGAAGAACTGACCGGCAAGGATGGTACACCTGCAAAAACAGCCAAAAAAGGGAAAGATAATTACCAACTGAGTTTTTTCCAGCTCGACGATCCCTTGCTGGAGCAAATAAAGGACGACATCCTTAACACCGACATTAATACTCTTACCCCGGTGGAGGCCCTTATGAAACTCAATGAAATAAAACGACTGCTGGGTAAATAAAAAACCGGCCAAAAGCCGGTTTTACAAGTTTATCCATTTGGTTAAAACTACCTGCGGTATCCAAGACGCTGCAGCACCTCGTCGCTGAGGTCGTAGCGTACATCGGAATAGATCATGGTAATGCCGCCCGATTTGTCGAAGATCACGGCATAGTTGCCGCGGGTGGCAATTTCTTCAATGGCCTCATACACTTTGTCTTGTATAGGCTTGATGAGTTCCTGTCGTTTTTTAAACAGGTCGCCTTCGCGACCGAATCGCTGCATTTGCAATTCCTTGGCAACCCTTTCGCGTTCAATGATGTTTTCTTCGCGCTGGCGGCGCATTTCTTCGGGTAGCAGCGGAGCCTCGGCCTGGTATTCACGGTACAGGCGGTCAATTTCGCTGAAGCTTTGCTCTATCTCGTTCTGCCACACCACGCTGATACGCTCAAGCTCCTGCTCGGCAGCTTTGTATTCGGGGATATTTTCCATGATGTAGTCAGAATCGATATAAGCAAATCGCTGAGCGAAGCTCGCGCTGGCAAGCAATAGAATGGCGGCAAACAGGGCAATTTTTTTCATTTTTGAGTCCTCCTGGATTGGTTAATACACATTCGTTAGTCGATGGACTGGCCTATGGAGAAGTGGAATCTTCCACCACTGTCGTTGGGCCTTCCGGGCAGGCTGTCGAAGCCGTATCCGTAATCTATACCCAGCAAGCCAAACATGGGCAGGAAAATCCTAAGGCCGAACCCTGCCGAGCGTTTAATGTTGAAAGGGTTGTAATCCCTGAAGTTCTTCCAGGCATTACCGCCCTCCACAAACGCCAGGGCATAAATGGTCGACATGGGGCTCAGCACAATGGGGTAACGCACCTCCATGGTGAATTTATTGTAAACCGAGGCTCCGATTTCCCGCCCCAAATTGTCGGTGGGTGTAAGGGAGTAGTTGGCATAACCCCTGAGTGAAATGATCTCCCGGCCATCAATTTCCCAGCCTGATATTCCGTCGCCACCAAGATAGAACCGCTCAAAGGGCGGAAATCCAATGTCGCGGTTATAAAACCCGAGGAAACCGAATCTGGTCCGGGTGCTTAACACCAAATCTCCTGCCAATCTGGTATACCAACTGGTATTAAATTTCCATTTGTGGTATTCGAGCCATTTGTAGCGTTCTTCGTCGGCCATCCCTGCATAATTCTTTCCGCTGAAGACGGAATAGGGTGGAGTAAGCTGAAGCGAGAGCGAAATTTCGGAGCCCTCGCGCGGATATAGCGGGGCGCTGATAGAGTTGCGGCCCAGCACAATATTATAACTCAGGTTGTTCGACTGCCCGCTGTTGATGATAAACGGTATGGGGCTGTTCAGGATGTCGTAGTTCTGATAGGTAACAAAATGCTGCAGATAGAAATAGTCGTCGGGCACCTGCAGGCGCTGGGCAAATCCCACGCTGGCCCCGATAATGGAGTAATATCCGTAATTGGGGTGTGTTTTGGCCAGGTTGGTGCGGTGGGTGGTCTGGTACACGCTCAAACTAAGGGTGTTGGGTTTCTTTCCGCCCAGCCAGGGTTCCACAAACGACATGCTGTAAGAGATATATCCTCGTCCGTAGGTCTGAGCCCTGAGCGAAAGCCGCTGACCATCGCCGGTGGGCAGCGGACGCCAGGCTTCTTTTTTAAAGAAGTTGCGAGTGGAAAAGTTGTTGAAAGTTAGGCCTATAGTACCAATGATGCGGTTGGCACCCCAGCCGCCCGAGAGTTCCACCTGGTCGGAAGATGTCTCTTCCACCACGTATTCAATATCTACGGTGCCATCCACTGGATTGGGCCTTGGAATGACGTCGATTTTTTCCTGGTCGAAATAGCCAAGCTGGATAATCTCGCGCTGGCTGCGAATAATGTCGCTGCGGCTGAAAAGCTGGCCTGGCCGGGTACGGATCTCGCGCAAGATCACATGGTCGTTGGTGCGGTCGTTGCCCCTTACCGTAACCCTGTTGATGGTGGCTTGCTTGCCTTCAAAAATACGAAGCTCAAGGTCGATGGAGTCGTTTTCGATGGCTGTCTCCACGGCTTTGATATCGAAAAACAGGTAGCCATCGTCCAGGTAGAGCGAACTCACGTCGACCCCGTCAATGTTCATATACAAATTCTTTTGAAGCAGCTTTTGGTTGTATACATCGCCGGGTTTAACGCCCAGCACCTCAGAAAGGAGCTCGGAAGGGTAAACGGTATTGCCGACCCAGGAAATGTTGCGATAATAATACGTAGGGCCTTCTTCAAGGTGCAGGTCGATGTTGATGCGGTTTTCGTCCACAAAATATATGGAGTCATTTAAAATGCGTGCGTCGCGTTTACCCAGCTCGTTGTAACGGTCGATGATATTCTGTTTGTCTTCCAAAAATTGATCCTGTATCAGCTTGGATGAGTTGAAGATAAAGCGCAGGCTCTGCTCCCGGGTCTTTTTCATCAACCGTTTGATCTGCCTGTCAGAGAGGACTTCATTGCCATACACATTCACATTGGCAATTTTGGTGCGTTGACCCCGGTCAATATCGAACTCCAGGGCCATGCTGTTCACCCTTGTTGTGTCGGGAATCTGATTTACCGTAATCTGAGGCTTGAGGTAGCCCTTATCCACGAAATACTCTTCAATGGCACTTTCGGCCCGGAACAAAAGGCTTTCAGTAACCACGTCGCCCCTGATCAGGTTCAGGTTCTCGCGCAACTTGTCGGAATCAGCGCGTTTCACACCTCTGAACTCAAAGCGGGAAAGGCGCGGTCTTTCCTGTAACTCTATGTCGAGAAATATGGATTCGCCCTGTATGGAAGTGACCGAAATGGCTACATGCTGAAAAAGCCCTTGCTTCCAAAGATTAAGAATGGCCCTGGAGATTTGTTCGCCGGGCACTAAAATAGTTTGACCCACGTACAGTTGTGAAACCATGATCACCACATTTTCATCAACAGAAAACTGGCTTCCTGTAACACTGATTCCACCAATTCGATACTCCTGGGGATTGCTGGGGTCCAGGCGTATCTGGCTGCCAGTGAGCACTTGCTGTGCCTCAGCAGGCAGGCCAATGCTGCAAACCAGGAAAAACACCATAAGGAGCTTTGCCAAAAAAGCAAAGGAAGTAAGCGGCTTGAAAATAGAAAAGAGGGAGGTCCGGGTTTGGTGCATTATTATTTTTGTTTTAACAAAATTCATACAGATAGGCAAGAATCGGGGGCTGGGAATTTAACATTGTGGCTGGGGAATCCTGCCAAATCGCCTTTCCCTTTTCTGGTATTCGATAATGGCCTGATAAAAGTGCTTTTTCCTGAAGTCGGGCCACAGCACACAGGGAAAGTGTAATTCGGAATAGGCTATTTGCCAGAGCAGAAAGTTGCTGATGCGCAATTCGCCGCTGGTTCGTATCAGCAGGTCGGGATCGGGTATTCCGACGGTGTCGAGGTGGTTTTCAAATATCTCATTGTCGATATCTTCGGGTTTAAGTTCGCCCGAGCAAATTTTTGCGGCAATTTTTTTTGTGGCGTTTATGATTTCCCAGCGGGAACTGTAGCTCAGGGCTACCACCACTGTGAGTCGGGTATTGTGTGCGGTAAGTGCTATGGCTTCGTTCAGTTCCAGGCGGCAGTAATGGGGCAGGGCGTCCAGGTCGCCAATGGCCATCAGGCGCACCCCTTTTTCGTTGAGTTCAGGGGTTTCGTCGCGAATGGCTTTTACCAGCAGTTCCATAAGGGTGTTTACTTCTATCTGGGGCCTGTCCCAATTTTCGGTCGAAAAGGCAAAAAAGGTTAAGTATTCCACCCCGATTTCGGCAGCAGCTTCCACTGTTTCGCGCACGGAGGCCACGCCATGTTCATGCCCGAAGTTACGGTTTTTGCCCCTATGACGAGCCCAGCGGCCGTTTCCGTCCATGATAACGGCCACATGACGAGGTACATTCTCCAGATTAATCTGCTCCTTTAAATCCATTCCAATCAATAAATTATGCCCCAAAAAAGTGGCACAAATTTCTTAAAATGTTTCGAGAAATAAAAGGATTGCCGCAAAGTTTAAGAAATTTTAATTGTAAGCGGCACACTTGCCACGGGTGAAGTCATTGATTTTAAAGGCTAGCACGAAGCCTGCAAAGGAATACCAGTCGTTGGTAGTGGGGTCTCCGCGCTGCAGGCCGGCATTTTGCCCGGGGTTGCTGATGGAACGGTCGGCAAAGTATCGGGTTGTCTCACTGGGTAAGAGCACCAGGTCGGCATAGGTGGTGCTCACATCGTCGAGGTAGTCGGTGCCCGTGCGTCGCATGCCCCACTCAAGCCCACCGGTAATGTTACGGCTAATATTGAATTTTAGGCCAACGCCAAAAAGGAAGTTGTGCGAAACCAGGCTGTAAAGCTCCCTGTCGGGATAATTTTCGTTGCCCTGCCCTTCGGTGCCCAGCGGCCGAAGGTTTATCCATTGCATTCGCCCCTCACTGTCGGGCATCTGGGCCCGGGGGTTAAAACTGAAAACACCGCCTCCGAAAAATATATAGGGCGCATAGGGGGTGTCGAGGTTGCCCGCCACGAATGGCAGAAAATTGACCTCCAGCTGACCTGATAGCTCGGTAACCCGCGACACAAACCTAAGGTTGCGGTCTTCGTTGTATTTTACCAGGGCGTCGTTGCCTTCTACGCTGGCAAAGATGCCGTTCACCCTGGCCGAAAGGTGGGGGTTGAAGTTATAGCGATACACTCCACCCAGGGCAATGCGAGTCAGGGTAAACTGCTTGCCGGGGTTCAGGTCGCCCAGGTAGTAGGAGCCACCGAAAAAAATACCCAGCTCGTTTTTCTGTCCCAGCAATGCCGGGGTGTTTAAAAACATTAACACAAACAGCAAAAGCAAACCCTGGCGGGACTTTTTAACGGAAATACCTGACAGCTGGGGAGTTATCATTAAAATAGTGCTTGGTTGCGATTTTTTTCTTTTAGGTTTCTTATAGGCTGTTGCAGGCATTGCTGAAGCCCGGCTCAAAAAATAACGTATGTGTTTGATAAATATTTTGCCGTTTGGAGATTTGCATGCCTTATCGGATCAGGGGTGCCCACCTGCGCTGGGTTGGACCCGTGATGATCTTGTACTGCACAGTGAAGAACAGAAACATATAGGCATCGTCGTTGTGGGGGTTGGCACGTTGCTGTCCGGGCAGGGTGGGGTCGGGGTAATTGGCCATTCCCGGCTTATCCTTGTAACTGTAGTTGGTCGGGTTGGAGAAATATTCGCCCAGCGCGATCCTGGACGGGTTACCCTCCCAGTTTGCTGCATAAACGGTTGGATCGACATAGGTGGTGCTTGCATCGTCCAGGTAATCGGTAAAGGTTTTGCGGAAGCCGAATTCCATGCCGATGCTCCACTCGCGGCTCAGCGAAAGGGTCATGCCAAGGCCGAATGGTATGGCCAGGTTAACGGGGGAATATTTTTTCCTGGTGGGGAAATTATCATCGAAGCCCTGGCCTTCGGTGCTCAAAGCCCTCAGATTGTACCATCCATCGCTAGGTAAAAGTTCGGGAGTAAAATCAATTTCTGGATTTTCAGGGGTAATACTAGCATGCTTGAGGGTCAGGTAGTGAGCGCCATCGAAGTAGCCCTGTGGGTTGAAGAAAAACCCGCCTATGCCTGCAAACACGTAGCCTCTGAGCCGGTAGCCAATCCAGCCAATATTGCGGGTCTGATCGCGGTAGCGTGCGCCCACCTTGCCATCCGTATAGAAAAACCACTCGCCCTGCACCGAGGTTTCGAGCACAGGTGAACGGAACTGAAGGTTGCGGTTGTTGCGGAAAGTCTCCTGTGTGTGGCGGTCGTCGCCCGATACATAGCCAAAAGCCAGGTTGCCCGTCACTGCCAGGTCGTAATTAACAAAATACCGATACCCTATTTTGGTGGCGGGTCGGATGGCCTTAAAGTCGAAGTCGCGGAAGTCCTGTGTGCCAATTTTATCGGCCCCGCCCAAGTCGCCCATGAAACCCGAGGCGCCCATGCCAAAAAAAACAAACTGCCGTTCGCGCATCCACAATTGGCCGGAGGCCTCGGGCAGTAAAAACAGGAGAAGGTAAAGTGGAACCAGTAATTTTTTCATGTAAGCGGGCATAGGTAAAGCACAAAATTACTTTTTTTTCAATAAAAGCCTGTTTTTTGCTGGTATACGCTTTAATTTTCTGTTTAGTTACGCTTGTCGAGTCCCCAGGCCAGTTTGTTTCTGATAGTTTTGAAAAAGTCCTTTTGCCCCAGGCATATCAGGTTGATGGAAAAGCGGGCCTTTTTTATTACCATCTCTACGGATGTTGACAAAGGCCTCGATCTGGAATCGAGCACCACCAGGTAATCTTGTGAGCGGCCACTGATGCGCAACTTCACCGTGCCGGTATCCGGAATAACGATGGGCCTTACCGTAAGATTGTGTGTGGCAATGGGGGTGATAATAAAATTGCGCGATTCGGGTGAGATAATGGGGCCGCCGCAACTCAGCGAATAACCTGTGGAGCCTGTTGGGGTAGCAATAATAAGCCCGTCGGCCCAGTAGGTGTTCAGAAACTGCCCATCGACGTATGCGCTGATGGAGATCATGGTGGAGGTGTCGCGCTTTAGCACGGTGAGCTCGTTGAGGGCAAAGCTGAAAGAGCCGAAAAGGTCTTCGGGAGCAACCAACTGCAGCAAGCTGCGGCGGTCGAGGCTGAAGTTACCGCTGAGCAGGGCCTCGGCAGCCATGCTTACCTCATCGGTCGAAACGGCCGAAAGAAAACCCAGCCGGCCAGTGTTGATACCCAGCACCGGTATGCCTGAGTCCTGAAGCAGAGTAATGGTGTCGAGCAGGGTGCCGTCGCCTCCTATGCTAATCATACAAAACGTGTCGGGATCGAGCTCTTTGCTGCTGCTAAAAGTTTTTACTGGCCTGTAAAATTGGTGACCGCTGCTCAGGTACTGGTAAAAACTTTCATATACCAGAAACTCCGTCACTCGTGTTTCGAGAGCAGCCAGCAAGGTGTTAACCGGTGCAAAGTAGGCCGGGTTAAACTCACGGCCAAAGAGGGCTATCTTCATATAAATGCTATTTCTCTGTCCGAAAGTAAAAAACTTTCAGCAAATATTCGGGAAAGCAGGGCAATTGTTTTCTTACCTGAGCTTTTTAATAACGACTGATGACAGATGACGGACGCCTGGATTATAACAATTCCAGTCTTTTTGAATCCAGCTTCAAAAAAGTAAAAATCATTACGGTGAAGCCCCAGAGTGAAGATCCGCCATAGCTAAAAAAGGGCAGGGGAATACCAATAACGGGCATCATGCCAATGGTCATGCCTATGTTTATGGCAAAGTGGAAGAAGAGGATGGATGCAATAGAGTAGCCAAAAACTCGGCTGAAGGCCGATCGCTGGCGTTCGGCAAGGACAAGTAGCCTGGCCATAAAAAGGATGTATAACGCAATAATGGTAAAGCTGCCCACAAAGCCCCATTCTTCTCCAATGGTGCAAAAAATAAAATCGGTGCCTTGCTCGGGCACAAAGTTGAATTTGGTTTGGGTGCCTTTGAGGTAGCCCTTTCCCCAGAATCCGCCCGAGCCAATGGCGATTTTCGACTGATTGAGGTTGTAACCAGCCCCTTTAAGGTCAACCTCTTGGTTAATCAATACTTCGATGCGCAGCTTTTGGTGGGGCTGCAGGAAATTCTCAAAAGCATAATCGACCGAATAGACATACACCGAAAGGATGGCAAACAAGCCAAGGAGTTGAACCATCTCCCTTCTTTTTCTTCTGAGAATGATGGCTCCGGCAAGGGCAATAACCGCGAGTGCGCCAATTATAATAAATTCATTGAGGATCAAAGTCATTACAAAGAGGAAGATAGCGATCAGTCCGAATGTGAGCAGCAGGCCGCTAATATAGCCTTCGCGGTAGAGTACCAGCACAAAAGCTGCAAACACCAGCGCGGTGCCGGTGTCGTTTTGTAAAAAAATCAGGGCCGCAGGTAAGGCGATAATGGCCAGTGGCTTGAGGCGTGCAGGCCAGTCGAGGGTGCGCATCTTAACTTCGCTGATGTAGCGCGCCAGGGCCAGGGCCGTGGCATATTTGGCAAATTCGGCCGGTTGCAACTGAAAGCCCCCGATGCGAAACCACGACTTTGAGGCATTGATCTCGACACCAAAAAACAGCACGCCCACCAGGATAACCATTAGCCCTCCGTAAATGACCCAGGCAAAGGCCGGAAAGAACTTTGCGTCAAACATGAGGATTACCACAGCCAGCAAAAGGGCCGTGATGATCCATAAAAGCTGCTTGCCGTAGTTTTGGCTCACATCGAAAATGCTCTGGTGCCCTTCTTTAAACTCGGCAGCAAAAATATTGAACCAGCCCATGAAAATCATCACAAGGAAAAGAAAGACAAGGGTCTTGTCGATGTTTTTAAAAAAATCGAATTGCTTTCTCATGGCTTGTTGGTTAAAAAACTTGCTTCCAATATCCTTTGCTCAAACCACTGGCGTCCAATCTGTCCGCTGAGGTATTTTTCTATCATAAGGCTGGCAATGGGTGCGGCCCAGGTGGAGCCATATCCTGCATTTTCAACTACTACGGAGATGGCAATCTTCGGGTTTTCTACCGGCGCAAAGGCAAGAAAAACGCTGTGGTTTTCGCCGTGGGGGTTTTGCACAGTGCCGGTTTTTCCGCCCATGGAAATGCCCGGAATGTGCGAAAAGCGGCCTGTGCCGTCATCGACCACCTTTTGCATGGCCTGAGCCATTACTTCAAAGTGGGCTTTGTCTATCGTGGTTTCATTTCTGTTGAGGAAACGGGCCTGGAGGCTGTCGGGGTGACCAATGGAACGCACAATGTGTGGGGTATAGTAGTGGCCGCGGTTGGCTACGGCGGCCGCCAGGTTGGCCAACTGTAACGGAGTGGAGCCGATTTCGCCTTGCCCGATGGCCAGCGAAATGATGGTGAGCGAGCGCCAGCCCCGGCTCCCGTAAATGCGGTCGTAATATTCGGAGGTGGGTAACAGGCCACTGAGCTCGTAGGCCAGGTCGCTGCCAAACACCTGCCCGAAACCAAAACTAGTCACATGCCGTCTCCAGTTGTTAAAACTTTCCTGCATATTCGAAAATTTTGGCTGGTCGAGGGTGTTGCGAAAAATGATGCAACTGTATGTGTTGCAGCTGAACTGGATGCTGCTGAGAACATTCACAGGGCTGGGATGGCTGCGGCAGCGCACTCTAATGCCTCCGCTGTGATAGGCCCCGCCGCAGCCATAGCTGCTGTTGTAGTTAATGACACCTTCCTGAAGGGCAATCAGGGTGTTTACGATCTTAAAGGATGATCCCGGCGGGTACTGCGCCATTAGGGCACGGTTGAAAAGGGGCTTTAGTTCATCTTGCTGCAGCTGCCGGTAATTCTGGTTGCGCACCCTGCCCACCAGCAGGTTGGGGTCGTAGCCCGGGGCCGATACCAAAGCCAAAATTTCACCGGTGGAGGGCTCGATGGCCACAATGCTGCCCCGCTTGTTGCGCATGAGCTGCTCACCATACAGCTGAAGTTTGGCATCGATGGTGGTGTAAAGGTCTTTGCCCGGAATGGCAAGTGTGTCGAAACGTCCTTCCTGGAAAGGCCCTATATCGCGGTTGAGCACATCTACCAGTCGCAC
Source organism: Bacteroidales bacterium UBA4814 (assembly GCA_002402465.1). Taxonomy (GTDB): domain Bacteria; phylum Bacteroidota; class Bacteroidia; order Bacteroidales; family UBA7960; genus UBA7960. Next base: position 9,548 of record DHFW01000008.1, on the reverse strand, counting down.
CCGCACGCCTTTTTGACCGCGCAGGGCTTCTTCATAAGAGAGCTCAATGCCACTGATGCCAATGTAATCGCCCGAGCGGTAATAGGGATTTTGTTCAATTTCGCGCGGGCCTACCTCTCCAATATAACCAAAGGTGTGGGCAGCCATGGGATAGGTGTAGTTGCGCAGTGTTCGCGGCTGTACAAAGAAGCCTGGGAAGCGGAACAGCTTTTCCTGGAACACGGCAAAGGTGTTTTTTGATATCTGGCTCTCGAAAACCGAAGGCCGGAAACGCGAATAGTCGCGCGCCTGTTGGAGGCGGCTTTCAAACAACTCCTTTTCAATGCCCAGCAGCCTGCAAAACTCGGTGGTGTCGATATCGCGCACCTGCCCGGGCACCACCATCAGGTCGTAATGCGCCTCGTTGTAAACCAGCAGCTCGCCATTGCGGTCGTAAATCAGGCCGCGGGCAGGGTAGTCGGTAACATAACGTAATACGTTGCTGTCGGCCGAAAGCTTGTAAGAAGGATCCAGCACCTGTATCTGGAACAAGCGCACCAGGTAAATAAACCCGGTAATGATCATGGTCGCAAGGATGATGCCCTTACGCTTCGAATGTATGTTGGAGCTCTGGTTAAGTTGCATGTAACGAACGGCTTGGCAAAGGGGAGTTTGCTCTTCTGCCAGAATGCAAAATTAAAGAAAGGCGGCAATTAGGGTTAATAAATACTGTAATTTCTTTTTGATGTACAGACCCTGATATTTTCACAATTTTAATAACTTAGCCGGCGCGGCCTTTTCAGGCCTTTTCATAACAAAATTCTTCAGCCATGAGCAAAATTGTCGTTTTGGGTGCAGGCATGGTAGGCAAAGCCATTGCCATTGACCTTAGTAAAAAGCATCAGGTATTGGCAGCCGATATCGACCAGGATTCCCTGGATTATCTTTCAAAGAATTATTCCATTGAAACGGTGGGCGTGAACCTGATGGAAGAAGAAAGCATAAGCAGGCTGGTGGCCGGTTGCGACCTGGTGGTGTCGGCCGTGCCCGGTTTTATGGGCTTCGACACCGTGCACACCGTGATTGAAGCCGGAAAAAACATTGTGGACATTTCTTTTATGCCCGAAGATTTTATGGAGCTCAACGCCCTGGCTGCCCAAAAGGGAGTGACCGCCATTACCGACTGCGGGGTGGCGCCGGGCATGCCAAACATGATTGTGGGCTATTATAACGAAATGATGGAGGTGGAAAACTTCGAATATGTGGTAGGCGGACTGCCTCGCGTCAAGGTGTATCCATTTTACTACAAAGCGCCTTTTTCGCCCATCGATGTCATTGAGGAATATACCCGCCCGGCGCGTTATATAGAGAAAGGGCAGCTTTTGACCAAGCCCGCTATGAGTGAGCCCGAGTTAATGTTTTTCGAGAAGGTGGGCACCCTGGAGGCTTTCTACACCGATGGGCTGCGGTCGTTGCTGGCCAATATGCAGCACATCCCCAACATGCGCGAGAAAACCCTGCGCTATCCCGGCCACATTCAACTGATACTCGCCCTGAAAACCGCAGGCTTCTTCAGAAAAACGCCCATTACTATCAACAATACGGCCATCCGTCCCATAGATTTCACCAGCAAGGTGCTTATTAACGACTGGAAACTGGGCCCCGAAGAGCCAGAATTTACCGTGATGCGTATCGAAATTTCGGGTCGTCAGGATGGCCAGAATAAAAAGATCGTGTATGATCTTTATGATGAGTATGATGCCGGGTCGAAACTGTCGTCTATGGCCCGTACCACCGGCTTTACGGCCACAGCTTGCGCCGAACTGATTTTGCAGGGACGCTTTGCCGGCAAAGGGGTTTTCCCACCCGAACTGATTGGTATGGACGGGGACAATTTCCATTTTGTTATGGACTACCTGGCCGAGCGCAAGGTGAATTACAAAAAAACTGAAACCAATTTATAATTCCCTTCTTTAATGAAGAAGAAAACGGATGCACTTCGCAATTATCGCGAAACCATGAAGGCCATTGGGTATGTGACCCGCAAAAAGGCCACTCAGAAAGATTATGATCGCATTGGCTTTATGTCGGGGCTGGAGGTGCACCAGCAGCTCGACACCCGCCAGAAGCTTTTTTGCCGCTGCCCTTGTGGCATTTATCAGGCACCCGACGATTATGATGCCGAAGTGATCCGCCATATGCGGCCCACCCTGAGCGAATTGGGCGAGTATGACGGCACAGCCCTGATGGAGTTCAAAACCAGGAAAGAAATCGTTTATCGCATTAAAAATGCCACCACCTGCACCTACGAGGTAGATGATACCCCACCTTTTCCGATAAACCGCGAAGCCGTTGACATTGCCATCCAGATTTCTCTCCTGAAAAAACTGAATATTGTGGGAGAAATTCACATTACACGCAAGCAATACCTTGATGGCAGCATTCCCACTGGTTTTCAGCGTACGGCCATTATTGGCGTGGAGGGAGAAATAGAGCTTCGCAACAAAAAGGTTAGGCTTATCCAGCTGAGCCTTGAAGAAGATTCCTGCCGCGAGGTATCCGACATTGGCCATACCCGCATTTACCGCACTGACCGTTTGGGTATGCCGCTCATCGAAACGGTGACCTATCCCGATATGGTGAATCCCGATGAGGTGGCCGAAGCCTGCCAGTTCATCCGCTTTCTGAACCGAAGCACAGGTAAGGTGCGCACCGGCATTGGGGCTGGCCGACAGGATGTGAATGTGAGCTGCCGCGGAGGCTCACGTGTGGAAATAAAAGGCGTGGCCCACATCAAGTGGATTCCTGAGCTGACCCATAACGAAGCCTTCCGGCAATGGGCGCTATTGCACATTCGTGAAAACCTGCTTGAAAAAGTGAAGAAACCGGAGGCATGGCAGATGAGCTGGCAGAAAATAGACCCGGTGTATTTCGATTTCCGGTCAAAGATTTTGAAAAATCTGAAGGAACAGCAAATGGAGCTGTATGCCGTTTGCCTGCCCCGCTTTGGAGGCATACTCTCGCATTTTACCCAGCCGGGCAAAGTGTTTGCTGATGAGATCAGCGACCGGCTCAAGGTGATTGCCTGCATTGAAAAACCCAATATGACCAGCTCGGAAGACTTGAAACCGCTGGAAAACGAAGAGGTTTTTGCAAAGCTTCAGAAAATATTGGGAGGAAAGACGGATGACGCCATTGTGCTGTTCTGGGGCCCGGCTGGCGATATGGCCACCGCCCTCGAAACCATCGAAGAGCGTTGCCGAATGGCTTTCGCTGGCGTGCCCAACGATACCCGCAAATCTTTTGCCGATGGCACCACCATTTTCGAAAGGGTGCTGCCCGGTGCCGACCGCATGTATCCCGACACCGACTCGGCGCCCATCCCATTAAAAGATGAACACATTGAAAGACTCTCGAAAGACCTGCCCCTGGAAGCCATTTCGGCTTACCGTAAAATGCAGGAATGGGGAGTGCCTGAAGATACTTACCATTATATTCTGAAGAAAAACCTATTTCCGCTGCTGAAGCAAATGGTGGAGGAATTGGAAGTGGAGCCCGTATTTGCCGGCACACTGCTTGGACACCGCTTGCGCTTTGTGGAAGGCCATTATGAGGTTTCTCAAGGTTTCCGGTATGAGCAAGTGGTTGAAATCCTTAAAGAAATAAAAGCCCGTGGGCTGGATCGTGAGATCATAAAACCAATATTGCCGGTGCTGGTGCAACATCCCAAAATGGACTTCGACTCCATCCTGGTGAGCATTAACTTTAAGCCGCAAAAACCGGAAGAGGTCCTTTCGGGGGTGCGCTTTTTGAAAAAGAAGTATGCAACCATTGGCCGCATTCAGGATGAAGAAGCCCGTATTAATTGGATGATGGGACAACTTCGCAAAAATGCGGTGGGGAACATAAGCCTCAATGAATTGCGTGAAGCACTGGAAAATGGGAAGAAATGAGAAGATTAGAAGATTAGAAGATGAGAAAATGAGAAAATTTGAAGGTGAGAAAATGAGAATTAGATAAAACGGTCAACGTTATTTAGGCATTGACCAACTTGAACCAGAAACTTGAAACCTTAAACCTTAATGAGCGAAGATTTTTTCCAGGGATATAAAGGCCAGGCCCTTGAGGTGCTGAAGAAATACAATGTGCGCGTATGGGGGCAAGCCACCATCGAAACCAGTCGGGGCAACTTTGTGGGCACGGTGCTGCCACGCTCTGAGAACGACGACCAGCATCATATTGTTTTGAAAATACCTACCGGTTATAATGTTGGCATTGATGTAAACAACATCCTGGCCATGAAAGAAACCGGCTATAAAAAAGCCAACTACAAAATCCCTGAAAAGGAGTTTCCTTATACCGAAGGCCTTCCGAAGGTGAAACTGATCGGTACCGGCGGCACCATTGCCTCCCGCCTCGATTACCGCACCGGGGCGGTAATTCCGGCTTTTTCGCCGGGCGAATTGTATGGCGCCGTGCCCGAGTTGGCCGACATTTGCAACCTCACCACCGAAAAGGTATTTGCCGTATTCAGCGAGAATATGGGTCCCATGCAGTATAAGAAACTGGCCGTAGCCATTGGTAAGGAGATTGAAAACGGCATCGACGGCATTGTGATCGGTCATGGTACCGACACTTTACACCATACCGCCGCGGCCCTCACCTACATGGTTCAAAACCCGCCTGTGCCCATCGTTTTGGTGGGTTCTCAGCGCTCCTCCGACCGCCCCTCGTCCGATGCCGCCCTCAATTTAATGCATGCCTGCTACACCGCCGGCCATGGCGACATTGCCGAAGTGATGGTGTGCATGTTCGGGCCCACCTCCGATGATTATGCACTGCTGCACCGGGGTACCCGCGTGCGCAAAATGCACTCTTCGTATCGCAGCACCTTCCGCACCCTGGGCGAAACACCCCTTGCCACGGTAACCCGCAAAGGGGTAAAACCCATAAAAACCGAATACAATCATCGCCGCAAAGACCGCAAGGCAACCATTATGCCCTATTTCGAAGAAAAGGTGGCCATAATTTATTACTACCCCAATATGATGCCCGACATGATCGATTCGCTGATCGAAAATGGTTACAAAGGCATTATCATTGCCGGCACCGGACTTGGGCACGTGAACAAGCCCTTGTACCCGGCACTCGACCGGGCCAGGGAAGCAGGAGTCGCTGTATACATGACCGTGCAGACACTCTGGGGTTATGTGCAGATGTTCGTGTATGAAACCGGTCGCGAAATGATGGCACTGGGAGTAATTCCCGGCGAAAACCTGCTGCCCGAGGTGGCCTACATAAAACTGGGCTGGGCCCTGGGACAAACCAGCGATTTGGAAGAGGTGAAGCGTATCATGCTTACCCCCATCAACGACGACATTACCCCCCGTGAACCCTATAATGGCTATTTAATCTATCAGGGCGGTGTTCCCGAGGTGGAAGAGTTTATCCGGAAGTTCAGAAAATAATTTCTATTTGACCCTGGCCACCAGGATGCCTGTAACCCTGCGCAACGGAGCAAGGTATTCATCAAGGGGAACGGGTGATATTTCCACCATATTGGTTCTGGTTGAGGCGTGCAGCAAATGCAGGCGCCCGTTCTGAAAAATGGCAAAGCCGGTATGCGAAACATCCAGCCCATCAATGTCGGTAGTAAAGGCAATGATGTCGCCATCCTTAATTTTGGTTTCAATATTTCTTATTTTTCCTTTTGGGATATATTTCATCTCAAAACCCGAAACGTTTTTCTCCACCTCTTTCATTTTTTCAACAAATGTGGGGTTTTTGAGCTGGCGGTAAGAGCCGGGATTTGTGGTCATAAAAGAAACCTGGCGTTTAAAAGGCTCCATGCCTATTTCATTGCTCAAAACCTCCAGTATGCCTTTCGCGGCATTGTGGTTTAACCATTCGGTGAAATAATGCAGGCGCGAGGGATAGTCCTCAATAATTCCATCGCGGTAGCGAATACAAGCCAGTATTTGAGCAAAGTCTTCAAAAGAACCTTCGCCCTGCTGAATGGCCAGCGCCATGGCCAGCATTTGTTCCACGAAAGTGGTGCAATCCATGCCCGAAAGGTTAATGACCAGTTGCTCGGGTTCCTTTACTTCAAGGGTGTGGGCCACATAGGGTGTGCCCATAAACTTCCCCGAAAGGGCCATGATTAGATCCGCAATGGAAGCCTGAGGAATTGCTGCTGAAACTTCCTGCATAGCCTTCACGGCAAGTATGCTATCGCTTTCGCTGAAAAAAACCGGCAGGTCATCCGTTCCCGGGCACCATTGCTGCCAGGCTTTTGCGGGTGGTGCTTCCTTTTCCTGAACAGGCTGGGCCGACTGGCACGACAGGGTGAAGAACAGTAAACAGATGCTTGTGACGAATGATCCGGGGGTGTTCATTTACGCAAGTATTTAGGTGTAGAATCCAATGGCAAACTTAAGGATTCCTGCCTAAATTTCTTTAATTTAGGTTGATATGAGAAAATTTGCATGAATGTCATTTAATCCTATGTTTGGAGACCCTCACCAAAAATTGCAACATGAGCAAGATATTGAAGCTGTTTCTTACTGCTCAGCTTAGCCTGAATTTCAGTCCGGCCAAAGCCCAGACACCCGCCTTGTTTTGTAAAGGGAGAAAATGTTTTTGCCCAGACCCTTCACGCCGTGGAGATGCTTGGCGGTTTGCAACAATTTGTGGAGCCAGGTCAAACAGCAGGCATTTTGGTTAACTCCGGCTTTCGCCTAAAGGGAGCGTATGCTGATCCTGATGTGGTAATCGCCATCATTTGCCTGGTTTTCGATGCCGGAGCCAGCGATATTCTTTTTCTGCAGGCCATCGATCCCCAATACTGGACGCGCAATGAGCTGGAACCCGAATACCGCGACATGATTGCCCGCACCCGCGAAATTCCCGAAAACAGGCCGCGCGTCGAATTTTTCGAGGAGGTTTTGTGAGAATTCCGAAAGTCTTGCCGCGAAGTGTATATTGACCGCCTGGTATTGTTAGGCCCCAATTTGCTGCAGACTGAGATCAAAATGCAATAACACTTCAAACTATTTTTTTACTTTTATCCCCTGAAAAGTTAATATTATGCAAAAGGACAGAGCGTTGCGTATACTGTTTGTGCGGATAATCGGCCGCAAGAAATACGGCGGGGGCGAGCGCTGGGTGGTGAATGCCGCTGCAGCTCTGCAAGGCCTTGGACATCAGATTTTCGTGGCAGGGAAAGGCAATTCCTTGCTATTGCTTGAGGCCGGCAGCAGAGGTCTGCAAACGATTTCATTCAATATATTCTGGCCCTTCAGGCTGTTTCAGGCCCTTTGGCTTGCCCGTTTTTTGCGCAAGGAGAAAATCGATGTGGTTGTTAGTTTCAGACGTGAGCTAACGGTTGCAGGACTGGCCGCCCGTTGGAGCGGTAATCCGTTGGTGATTCGCAGGGCAAGCTCACCACCTTCAAGCAATACCCGGAAAATAAAGCGGCACACACGATGGTTTGTCGATGGCGTGGTGACCAATACAGAAACCATCCGTAAGACTTATGCACGTATTGGACTGGCCGAACAGGACTTTGTCAGGGTGATTTACAACGGACTTCAACTGGATGGGCAAACGCCAGCGTATGACTTTTCTGAGCAGTTCCCGGGCAAAACCATTGTACTCAGCGTGGGAAGACTGGTAAAGGAAAAAGGTTATTTTTACTTGATCGATGCCCTGGACGAACTGAAGGAGCGGAATCCGGAACTGTTGTGTTTTGTGATTGGCCATGGTAAGGACAAGCAAAGCCTACAGCAATATGCCCGCGAGAAAGGCGTGGAGCACATGATTCACTGGGCCGGTTATGTGCACCAGCCTGCAGCCTATTTTAAAGGCTGCGACCTCTTTGTGCATCCATCTCTGTTTGAAGGCATGCCCAACGCACCCATGGAAGCCATGGCCTACGGGAAGCCGGTAATTATGACCCGTGTGGATGGGGCCGAAGAACTAAGCCAGGGCGGAAAATTCGCTACGCTGATTCCTCCGGCAGACCCACAAGCTATTGCTCAGGCAGTTGAGCACGCCCTGCAAAACCGTGAACAAATGGAAGCCATGGCCCGGGAAGCCCAAGAGTTTGTGCTGGAAAAGTTTGGCATGACCACCATGGCCAAGGCCTTGGAGCAATACTTGCTGGACCGCCTTGCGCAGAAAGAAAAGTAAAGCCACAAAAAATTACAGATATGGTTGTTTCAGGATGGCTTATTAAATTCCCGTACTGGCTTTGCTGGCAGGTTCGCCGGGCGTTCGGAAAGCTCGATGAGGCGGTTTTTTACCTGGATTATGCCCACGACTATTTCATTATTGAACACCTGTTGCCCCACCTGGACTTCCCTTACCGTCTGGTAGCGCGCAACCGGGAGTTGGCCCAAAACCTCCGCGCCAGGGGAATTGAAACCGGAGTTTGGCCAGCCTTCCCTCGCAGGCTCATCATGACCCGCCATGCCTTTCATCGATTTCCCATTGGGGCAATAAAAAAAGCCGGGCTTAAACATGGCCCCTGGTTCTTCAAAAAAATGATCCATCCCGGCAAATTCAATGCGTTTGATCTTTTTGTTTTTATCTCGGAAAGTGAATTGAAACTGGCCAGAGAGGCCGGGGTAACAACAGGTGTGGTGGGTGGCTATTCCAGGCTCGATGCTTTTTCTGATGCCCGGAACATAGCCAAAAGCCAGAACATTAGGCTTCAGCCCGGTTTTAATACTAAGAAAAAAACTTTGCTTTTTATCGCCACCTGGGACGGTTCCGGCATGAGTGCCATCGACCGCTGGATTGACCAGCTGCATTTTCTTACCGAAAAGTATAACATCCTGCTCAGCCTGCATCCTATGATGTCGAAAGGGGTGAAAGAGAAAGCCAAATCTTTTGCGGGTGTTTTCTTTGCTGGCCCCGAAGAATTGCCAGCCCAAATGCTGGCGGCCGATATGCTGGTGGGCGATACCAGCTCTGCCCTGGCCGAATTTTGTGCCCTCGACAAACCTATCATCACTTTCAGGGTTGACAAGGGACAGCGTCTCACGCCCGAAATCAGAATCATGATTGCCGATATCTCCCTTCAAATCAAAAACATGGATGAACTTCCAGTGGCGGTGGGTAAATATGAAATGGACGCCAGCCTGAAACAGGCTCAAAGGAAGCATTGGTCCAAGGTATTCTTTGATGACGTGAACGTTTCTCACGGACTAAAAGCCGCCGCCGTGCTGAACGATTGGGTAAGAATGACGCCGTAAAGTTATGTTGTCCAAAATTTTAACAGAAAATTAAACAAGCTTTTCCAGCAACTTTACTAATGGTTTTTTGAAATTTTTTCCTTGAAAAGGTGAAAATATAAGGTTATTGCTCCTTTTATTATTAACGCCTTTTGGTTGCCAAAGCCTCTACCATTCCCTTTGAGGAAAAGATTGCTGAGATCACTGGGAGCCTAATGGAACAGTTTGAAAAGTCGGTTGAGTTGCAGAAAAGGATTAAAGAAAATTTAAAGAGAATTGGCATTGAGATTGAATGAAAGTAAAATAAGAAAATTATTCAGTAGTGTCCGACTA
>DHFW01000044.1 GCA_002402465.1 Bacteroidales bacterium UBA4814 | reverse complement strand
GCAGCCAGGAAAGGAGGTTTTATGGGAAAGCCCAAACGATAGAAAAGGGCGTTGGCCAGTGTAATGGTAACCTTAGGATCGACAGTGAGCAACTGGCTAACCAGACCTTTATAAGCCAGGTTTATTTCGGTTAAAGTCATATCGGCGGGATAGCCCAGCATTTCGCGCATCTGCTGGTAGGTTTCGCCCTCGCTGCCATTCAGAGCCATGGTAAGCGCTACGCTGGCACTTAGGGGAGATAACATCAGGTTGCCATCCTCATTCACTGCGGTACGCGTAAAAAGTTCGACACCAAATTGGTTGCTGCTGCCAATCACCTCATGGGCCCGGGCAGTCAGTTCAATAGGTTTTGGAATTAGATCGGGCTCAGCATTTTTGTCCTTATTGCACGCAGCAAGGCTTGCCAGCAAAATAAAAGAAGCGGAAAACAAAAGGAATTTCTTCATAATTCAATATTTTTCATGGTATATTTCCCATTACGAAAATAATACCTGATGTGCTGCAAGATAACAGAATTAACTTAACAAAAAAAGCGCACGGAAATCCGCACGCTTTCTAAAGCATTTAATATCAATGTTATTAATGCAGCCTGCTGCCAAGCAGATGAATAAATTCGGCACGTGTTTTCTCTGTAAGAAAGGCGCCGGTAAAGTCGCTGGTGGTGGTAACAGAATTTTGTTTCTGAATGCCGCGCATCATCATACATAAGTGATGAGCTTCAATTACCACGGCAACACCCAGGGGATTCAGGGTTTCCTGGATACACTCCTTGATCTGTGTGGTGAGTCTTTCCTGCACCTGCAAACGGCGGGCAAAAGCATCGACAACCCGGGGAATTTTACTAAGGCCCACAATGTAACCATTGGGAATGTATGCCACATGGGCCTTGCCAATAAAGGGAAGCATATGGTGTTCGCACATGGAATAAATCTCTATGTCCTTAACGATTACCATTTGCTTATAGTCTTCCTTAAACATGGCTGACCGCAGCATTTCATGAGGGTTCAGATCGTAGCCATGGGTAAGGTATTGCATGGCCTTAGCCACCCGCTCCGGGGTTTTTTCAAGGCCTTCGCGGGTGGGGTCTTCACCAACCAGTTCTAATACCTTGTAATAATGCGAAGAAAGTGCCTGAATCTTTTTGGGGTTATAGAGATCAATTTTTTCGTAATCGTCCATCTTGTTCTCTATGGCCATTTCCCTGTTGATTTCTGATGCCATTGTTCAATTTTTTAAGTTATTTTTTCCGTAAAACTGTACTGAATTTTTTTCTGTTTCATCCACCCTAACGCAATGGAGATCCGCTCCAAGGGCCTTCAAGGGTTCTTCGAGCTGCTCCCAAATACCTATGGCCAGATTTTCGGTCGAGGCAATTTTGCCAGCCATAAAGTCTACCTCCACATTTATGTTTTTGTGGTCCAGTTTTTCTATCACAAACTCATTGATAATGCGGCTAAGGTCTTTGAGGTTTACCAGGAAACCCGTGGCAGGGTTCACCTCGCCCTTAATGGTGACATAAAGCACATAGTTGTGACCATGCCAGCGTGGATTAGAGCATTTGCCAAACACATCCAGGTTCTTCTGATCGTCCCATTCGGGTTTGAACAGACGGTGGGCAGCATTAAAGGTTTCCCTTCGGGTAATATGAATCATAACACTTCAAATCCGTTGATAAACAGCAAAATTAGATGAAAAACCAATACCAGGTCTGGAATTCATTACCAATTAAACTGAATTGGTACAATCAAAAAAATCTAACTGTTTAATTTTTGTTAACTATACGTTAAACAAAAATAGGAGGTGAAGGTTCAGGCCAATAAAAAGCTTTTCCGAAAATCAAAAGACAGGGAACAATGTATCTATCCAGCGGTCTTCGGTAATGAAGAATTTTCCCCACTCTTCCCACTCTTTCAGTATGCGGTTGGCTTTCATTTGCTCGGCAGTCATACCTGCTTCTTTGGCCTTGCGAACCACTTCCATGGTTTGAACCAGGGTTCTATTGTATTCTCGAAGTTGTTCCATAGTATAAATCGGGCCATGGCCACCAACAATGGTCAAATCTTCGGGATAATTTTCGAGTATGTACTGTTGATTTTTGATATAGCCCAAGGGGTCGCCGCCATTGTTCACATCCACAAAAGGAAAGTTGTCGGCAAACAGCAAGTCACCCATTTTCAGCACCTTGCTTTCAGGAAAATAAATAATGATATCGCCACCGGTATGGCCTTTGGGAAGATGCTTCATCTGCAAGGTCTGGCCATTGAAATCAAAATTTATTTCATCAGAGAAACTGATATCGGGTTGGGCCTCACGAGGCAATGCAGGAGTGATACGCTCGCCAGCGCGGTGCTCGCGGCTTACGAAATCCTTAACAAAATGGTGAGCAATTATGGTGGCGTCCTTTCCCATGTTGTAGTTTCCGCCCACATGATCGCCATGGTGGTGGGTATTCACCAGGTATTTAACTGGATGCGATGTAATAGCTTCTATGGCTGCTTTCAGTTGCGGAGCAGTTTGCTCGTATGCGGCATCGATAAGCATTACGCCGTCCTCACCAACAAAAAGCACGGTGGATACACTTTCTCCCACAAAAAGGCGATAAACGCCCGGACCCACTTCTGTGGTGGTTATCTTCATAGCGCTCCAGTCGCGCTGGGCCATTGCCAGAATTGGAATAAAAAGAAGGAAGAAAATACTTATTTTTTTCATATGTGTAATTTTAAGGTTTTTAGATAAACAAAAAAGCCGCTGTTTTGATCTCAGGGCAACAAAAAAAATCTATCCGTTTCAATCTGAAAGCTCCTACCAAAAATCCGGGCCGCTTTGCAGAAAATACCTTATACTTGCAGCCATGTATTAAAATCAATCCATCGAAAGGAATATATGTTCACTACTTTTCTGCAACATGCGTGGCTGAGTTTCCGTCGGGCGCACTATTTTGAACGAAGCCTTGGCATTAAGCTGATCATAGGTTTTGTGGTGCTTTCCATGCTTTGGTACATACATTTAATAGCCCGCATTTTGCCTGGTTTCTTGCAGGAGTTTTACCCTGACAAGCTGCCGCACGAACTTTACTTCTCTGTTTTATTCGTTCTTTTTTTGTCAGACCAGCTGATGCGGCTGCTGGGGCAGAAGCTACCGCGCCACAAAATCGCGCCCTACCTCCACCTGCCCATTGCGCGCAAGAAACTTGCCGCCTATACCCTTATGCGAAGCTGGTTAAGCCCTTTCAATATCTATCTTATACTGGTCTCTTTCCCTTTTTTGCAGCGGGTTATTGTTCCTGATTTTGGTATGGAGGCTTTCTGGATGACCATTTTTGGTTTACTTTTGGTTACCGGGCTCAGTCATTCCATCGTGATTTGGGCCAAGACTTCCGAGAAAATGGGCCTGGTTATCTGGTATGCCGGGCTGGCAATCGCCGCAATATTTTCCTGGCTGTTTTTCAATGAAATAAAAGATGCCTCCTTAAGCCTTGGAATGGCTATGATGAGCGGAAACCTCGCGGTTTTCGCAACACCAGTGCTTCTTGTTGCTGGCCTGAATTATCTGGCCCTGCAAAACCTGCAAAAAAGCTACACGCTGGTGGTTACCCCCCCTGTAAGCAAATTCGAGGGAAGCGGCTATATGGGAAGGTTGTTTGCACGAATGCCCGTTTACGGCCCCTATTGGGACCTGGAATGGAAGCTGCTGACGCGCAACAAAAGACCCAGGGCAAATGTATATCAATGGCCTTTTGCCATTTTAGTGGTTGTGGCCATGATCTCAATTTCGTTCAACGAATCGACCATGATTTCATTTTACCCGATACTGCTCATGTTTATGGGTTCGTTTGGATTTTACCACCTGCAATACACCTTTTCGTGGGAAAGCCGGTTTTTTGATTTCATTGCGGTGAGCAGTATCGACCAGCAAAGATTTATCCTGGCAAAATATTATTTCTATACTGGGGTAGCCTTTTTGCAGTTCTTGATGCTTTTGCCCATTATTTGGTTTTTGCAGCCTGCAGCTGTTCCCATGCTTTTTTCACTTATGCTTTATGCCACCGGGCCGGTTTTTGCTTTGCTGATATATCTTGGGGTATCCAATTCGACAAGGCTCGACCCCAACAAAAAGGCTATATTTAATTTTGAAGGCACCAGTGGAATTCTTTTTATGTCCATTTTGCTGATATTCGTGTCGCTGGTTCTGGTGGCAGCCGCCGGCATGCTGTTGCCGTGGGGAAAGAAGACCGGCATTTACATATCCACCGCCATCACCGGGCTGGCATTTATCAGCACCCACAAATGGTGGCTGAATGCCACGGCCCGCAAATTTGCCAGCAAAAAATATCAAAACCTGAATAAATACCGGGAGCAATAGCCATGCAAATAAACATCAGCCAGTTACAGAAAATTTACAGCCAGCAGATCGTGCTGGATATTGACCAGCTGCAAGTTGGGAAAGGCGAATTGCTGGGCATTGTGGGTAATAATGGCGCCGGCAAAACCACCCTGTTTCGACTGGTGCTCGACCTGATACAAGCTTCAAAAGGAGAGGTGCATCTGAACGGCCACAACGTGGCTGGCAGCGAGCACTGGAAAAAATTTACCGGAAGTTACCTTGACGAGGGATTTCTGATCGACTTCATGACGCCCGAAGAATATTTTTACTTTGTGGCCAGCCTGGCCGGAATGCCCAGAGAGGCAGCAGATGAAAAACTCCGGGCTTTTTCTCGCTTTATGAATGGAGAGATTTTGGGGCAGAAAAAATTCATCCGGCAATTTTCGACCGGCAACAAGCAAAAGGTTGGTATTATTGCCGCCATACTGGTGCAGCCCGAACTACTGATCCTCGACGAGCCTTTCAATTTTCTGGATCCCACCTCGCAGATATTGATAAAGCGAATACTTAAAGAAGAAAATGAAGCACGCGGCACTACCATGCTTATTTCGAGCCACAACCTAAACCACATTACTGAAATCTGTACCCGCATAATATTGCTCGAAAAGGGCAAGATCATAAAAGACCTTACCCCTTCCAATGGCGATCTGCAAGAGATCGAAAAGTACTTTTCTGTCGGTGCAGAATAAACTTACTGCGCCAGTGCTTTCAGCAACACTTCATCCACGTTGGCATCTGAAGGCTGTGGCGGGCGATTGTCGAAAATGTTTCCATCCTTCCCGATAATAAAAAAGGTTGGTATCCATTTCACCTGGTAAAGGGCAGGCGTTCCGCGCTCGCGGCCAGGAGTCTGAAAATGAATGCCTGAAATCTGGTTGCGCTCTACAGAATTCCGCCAAGCCTCCGGATCGGTATCTATGGAAACATACATAAACACCAGGTCGTCCTGATCGGCAAGGCGTTTTTTCAGTTCGGCGGCCGGAGGCACCTGCCGCATGCAGGGTCCGCACCAGCTTGCCCAGAATTTCAGGTAAACCACCTTGCCACGGAAGTCGCTCAATGAAACTTCATTGCCATTGATATCGGTCATGGTAAAGTCGGGTGCGGGATTGCCCGGCATCAGCGCCTGAATACCATTCCATGTTTTGGTAACACGAGCTTTCAGGTCTTCCGAACCAGATGTTTCCATGAAGTTTTCATAGAGGGCAAGGGCTTTGTCAAGGTCGCCGTAGTTAAATTCGCGGTTAATGCTGATGGCCTGCACATAATAGCCCGACTCGCCTGCAACGAGTTCCCCGGCCAGAGTGTAGTTTATTTCATTGGCCGAAGCGTCTTCAGAAAAACGAGCCTTATGATCGTCGGCGCAGTGCCCCAGGTAGGCCATCAAGAAATTCACGTAAGTTTCGCTGTTCAGCCTGCTTCCATCAAAAAGACCGGGGTTTTCGAGAAAGGCATAGTAGTTTTCAGGCAGTTCGGGCAGTGTTTCGAGGTTGTTGAAACGCTGGTGCATGGCCGGATAGCTGAGCAGTTGGGTAAACTTTTCATATTTTACCTCCGTTTCGAACCATGCAGTGAATGCCTGGCTAAGCGCCTCCTTTTCCGCGAAAGCGGCCATAAATTCCATTTTTAAACGGGCCACACTGTCCATGGCGGCAGTGAAAGCCTGGGGGTCGAGATTGGCGGCGGCATTGCTAACGAAGCTATTACCCACTCCGGGCAACAGGTCGCGCTGATAGGCCACCAGAAAGTTGTTGACGGCGGCGGCCTTCCCTGAAAAGGCAATGCTTTCGAGCCAATTGCCGGCATCCGCGGTCATTTCAAGTTTATCACCGGGTTCGAGAAACAGTTGAATGCTGGAGCGACCGTGACGCAACGTACCTATGGCAGCTTCAGGCATTTCAAATTCAACCGAAAACTGGTTTTGAGCGTCAGGCACAATGCTAATGATCTCGCGGTGGTTGTTGGTGAAGTCGCGATAAAAAACAAACTCAACCGGGCCGGCATCGAGATTCTCAATGGTGCCGCTCATGATTATGGCCGTCTTTTCAGCGGGCTGGCTGCAGGCAAAAGTGACTGCCAGCACAAAAAATATGATCAGGTTTTTCATATTTCAGCTAATTTAAACGAGTTCCTGTTCGAGGGCAGCTTTCAGCACTTCATCAACCTTGGGGTTGCTTGGACGGGGCGGACGGTTATCAAAAATTTTACCATCGCGGCCAATAAGGTAAAATGTGGGCACACCTTTAAGGTTATAACTGGCAGGCACCTCGTGGCTGAACCCCGGCACATTTACGTGTACGCCCTTTATCTCCATCTCAGCCACTTTATTGCGCCAGGCCGTTTCATCCGTATCGACTGAAACATAGAAGAACACCAGGTCCTCTTCGCCTTCCATGCGTTTTTTCAGTTCTTTGGCAAAGGGCACCTCGCGCATGCAGGGGCCGCACCAACTTGCCCAGAAATCGAGATACACCACTTTGCCTGCAAAATCGCTCAAGGAAACCTCGTTGCCATCAATATCGGCGAGGGTAATGGCAGGGGCAGGCTGCCCGGGGGCAAGGGCTTTGATGGTCTGGTATTCGGCATCGATAAGCTCGCGGTATTCGGGGGTTTGCACCAGGGCCATAAAATCAGCGTAATATTTTTCACCCGCCTCAGTAGTACCAAAATTAAGCAGATAAACCAGGTTTTGTGCCAGCAGGGCTTCGCGGGTCTTGCCAATAAAAATCTCGCGGGCAAATTCATATTGCCTTTCGTAATAAGACAACGCACTTTCGGGATCGGCGTTTTGTTCGGCATGCCTGTTCAGATAGGCGTTTACAAAATTGAAATAGGGGCGCGACATCAAATACTCATCACTAAAAAGATCATCCCCTTCAAGGAAATCAAAAAAATCTTCGGGAAGCTCAGGGTCGCCGGCTTCAGGATTAAAATAGGCAAAGGCCATGGGATAATCGAGCAAAAGGCCATACTTTTCGTAAAGGAAATTGGTTTTCATAATGTTCACAAAATCCTTATCCAGCTTGCGATAGTCGTCATGTCCTTCAAGGAAGGCCAGCTTTTCTTCGTAGGCATTTTCCATCATGTTCCTGAAATCTTCGGCACTGGTGCTGCCCACCTGGTTCAGTATAATGCTGCGGTTGTATTTGCGCTCCACCTCCATATTGTACGACATCAGGAAGCGGCTCTCCAGGGCTTTCTTTCCTTCAATCACAGGGAGCTGATCGGGGTCTTCTGCGTTGAATGAGATGCTGATGTCGGCACCGGGCAGCAGATAGAGCATAATGTTGCGTCGTGGCTGGCTCACATATATAAACCGGCCTTCGCTGAGCGGCAGCAACGCCTCAAAAGCATTGCCTGCATCAAGGCCTGTTTCAACCTTCTCGGTTTGGTTGGTAACAAAATCTTTGTAGTAAAAAACCTCCACATCAGCTGCCGTGGGGTTTTCTATCACACCAGTTATTCTTACTTCATTTTCAGGAGACTGGCTGCAAGCGGCCATTACCGCCACTGCTAGCAAAAAAATAAACTTCTTCATGGTTTTTTGGGTTTGGAATTACTAACCTGCAAAGAAAAAGAATTTTCGGCAAAAATTTATGTGTTTCGACAAATTGATATTCAAGACATCCTATTCAGGGCAAAAAAATAAGTCCTGTGCCAAATGATTGCTTAATTTTGGGCCATCACTCCCAACCATTATGAAATCTTGCAATAATCGGGTGTTTTTATTCCTTCTGCTAATTATTCTTTCCCTTTCGGGGAAAATGTTATCTGCCCAGGGTGCTTTCCATTTTGAATTTCATGGGTTTGTAAACTTCGAGATGTTTTACGATACCCGTCAGGTTGCGGCGGCACGCGAGGGCAATGTGATTCTTTATCCGGCTGCCATAAACCCCGACCCTGATGGGGTGGATTTGAATGCGGTGCCAGCATTTCAAATGTCTTTATTATCGTCGCGCCTCCAGGCTGGCATCAAAGGCCCCGACATGCTGGGGGCAAAAAGCTCCGCCCTTTTCGAAGTCGATTTTCTTGGTACCGGTGCCGATAAGTTTAACCTTCTTCGCATGCGCCACGCCCTGGTAAAGCTCCACTGGGAGCGCACCGAGTTGCTGGCCGGGCAATACTGGCATCCGCTGTTTATCGTTTCGTGCTACCCGGGCGTGATTCACTTTGGCGGAGCAGTGCCTTACAATGCGCTGAACCGCTCGCCCCAGCTCAGGCTCACTCAAAAAGCCGGCGACTTCACGCTTATGCTGGCCTTGCTGGCCCAGAGCGACTTTGCTTCAAACGGCCCGAACGGTTACAGCAGCCAATATTTGCGCAACAGCGGATTGCCCGAAACCTGGACCCAATTTATCTTTGAAAGGGATCGTTTCCTGGCCGGGGCTTCGGCAGGACTACTTACACTCAAACCCCGCACACAAACCCCGGCAGGCTATCAAACCAAAGAGAATATGACCTCCTTTGCGGGAAATGCTTTCGCAAAATACCGTTTCGAACACCTTCAGGTAAAAGCCCAGGGTACCTGGGGCGAAAACCTCAGTCACCTGGTTATGCTGGGCGGTTATGGTGAGGCCCAATTGCTCGATCCTGAAAAAGCCATTTGGAGTTATTCAGGAATACGAAGCATGGCCGCCTGGATCGATGTGGAAGAGACCTCCGGCAAATGGCGCAGCGGCCTCTTTGGCGGATTTTCAAAAAATCTGGGTGCAAAAAACGAAATTATGGGAAATGTCTGGGTGCGGGGTGCAGATATTTCGCACATTTACCGTATTGCTCCCAGAATAGGCTACTTTATTGAAAGAGTTTCCTTTAACCTGGAACTTATTTACGACGTGGCAGCCTACGGCACGCCAGATGCATACTACTCAATAAACAACACCCAAAAAGTTAATAATCTTCGTACAATGGCCAGTATTAAATATAATTTCTGATTAAATTTGTTGAAGGATATGGCCATGAAGACTTATATCCAAAAACCAGTGAATTGCCTTAAACAACTCACTGCGGTGATGTTATTAGCTTCTGCGATATTTTTTCCCGAAAGGGTACACGCCCAAATCGACATCGAAAAGCTGATGGTTCGCGAAAACATTCATTGCCAGGATATTGCCATAAGCGCTACCAAACTGATTCCGGCCCTGCATCAGGACAATAAAATTGACACCTTATATGCACTTTTGTATTACTGGGACCTGAACTGCGGTCTGGCCGAGCCTTTGCTCAGGTTTTACCTGCTCGACCAGATCGAATACAACCGCTTTGACGACACTTTTTATCCCGACCAGATCCTTACTTTTCTTAAGTATTTCAGAAAGTCCACCTCTTTTGAGAACCCCAATTTTTATCTCGACTATTATGCCTGGGCTGGGCTACGAAGGCATACAGGCTTTCAGCACCAAAAAGCAGGAAGAGGAAGGACTTTCCAGAATGATTTCAAGTGCAAGTTTCAGCCCCGGACTCGAGTTTCGCTTCCCGGCGGGCCCGAACAGCTATCTGGGCCTGAACTTTCGTTACAATTTCCTGAATTTCAGCACCCGCCGAAATGAAACACCTCTTAAAGGAAATGCTTTAATGTTTGGCATCGCATGGGGTTTTGATAATCAATAGAAAAAACAATTTCAACGGCAGGCTGTTATCTTTTTTTCGCGATCCGAACTAACTTTGCAGCAAGAGGGCAAAAGAGATTTCAGCCGATGATTTTTTCACAAATTTCAGATCTCAACCAAGCCGAAAAGCGCACCTTTTCGCTGCATATGGCTTACTCGTTTATCGAAGGCATCCTGGCCGGCCTCATAGCCCTCAACGAGTTTGTTTTTGTAAAAAGCCTGCTGGGTTCAGGATATCAGCTTGGGGTACTGTTTCAGTTCACCGTGGTGGTATTTTTGCTGCTAATTTTTTTCAATGAATTCCTGAAAAGGATTGAAAACAAGAAACGGCTGCTGCGCCGAACGGCCATCATTACCCGCCTGCCCCTGGCTTTGTTGTTCTTTTTTCCGCGAAGCCCTGAACAGCTCACCGGCGACTCGGTGTATCATTACATTTTCCTGGGCATTTTTCTGATTTACTACCTGGCCAATCCCGTCATTTTTCCAACCATCAACCTGTTTCTGAAAAATGCTTACCGGCACGAAAACTTCGGACGGTTTTACTCGCATGCCACCACCGTGAACAAAATTGTGATGATGGTAACCACCTTTGCCTATGGCTGGGCGCTCGATGCAAACCACTACGTGTTTGTTTACATCTTCCCGGTGGCCGCTGTGCTGGGCATCGTGTCGGTTTACCTGCTCTCAAAAATTCCCTATGAAAACCCTGAGGTAACCGAATCCAAACAAACCCTGTGGGAGGGAATCAAACGCTCGGTGGGCGAAATGAAGGATATTCTGATCAGAAACCTTCCGTTCAGGCACTTCCAGGTAGGATTTATGTTTTATGGATTTGGATTTATGTCGTCCACTATGGTCATTGTGCTGTATTTCAATAACGCGCTGGAGCTTAACTACTCCAGTGTGGCTTTTTACCGAAATGCTTACAACCTGCTGGCCATTATTATGTTGCCATACTTTGGCCGCCTTATCGGGCGTATTGATCCCAGGCGCTTTGCCGCCATTTCATTCATTTCTATGTTCCTTTTCATATTAACCCTGGTGCTTACGCAGATTTATCGGGGCAATGTGGAGTTCCTGGGCATTACACTTTTCTATACCCTGATTTTCTACATCCTGTTTCACGGGGTTTTTGCGGCTACCATGTCGCTTACCTGGAGCATCGGATCAGCCTATTTCTGCGAACCCTCTGAGGCCGGCACTTACCAGGCCATTCACCTGGGGCTTACCGGCATACGGGCACTGGCAGCACCCTTGATGGGGATTTTCTTTTACGAAAAATGGGGATTCTCTGTGGCTTTCCTCTTTGCCATGACTTCACTCCTTGCGGGGAGCTTTATAATGTTTTGGTCAGAGAAAAATTTTTCGCTTTTAAAGGAGGAGCGAATGTCTGATGCCAAACTTGAGTCTTCAGATTATAAAGACCAGGAGCGAAAAGCCTGAAAAAGAAAAATGAAAAGTCGTAAATAATAAGCAAGGAATGTTCTGGGCGATTTTAATAAGCAGCCATGGCGCTGAGTATTCGTTCAAACTCTTTCTCTGTTCCAATGCCTGGATAATTTCTCTAAAGAGTTTAAGTATCATTTCATCACAAAGGCAGTATTAAAGTTAATTCATTTTCAGTGAACACGGCTTGGCGGACTGTTTCATTTTTTCTCGTACCATTTCAGGAACAAGGAGTAAAAAATAATAAAAAGAGTAACGAAAACACTCACCACTGCCGAAGGCAGGGCCACCATGGGTTCGGTTCTAAAAAAGGCAAATGCCGCTACGGCGGAAAAGGCGCTGCTTTTGGTTACCATCATAAGCGTGCTGCTGATCAGAAATGGTCTTCTGTAACCCAGCTTATCCATAAGTACATGGTAGCCAAAACCCATTACATACATAGTTAAAATGAATATGGCCGAGATGATCAGGACTGGACCGGGTTCAGAGAAGAAAACACTGGCGCTCATACCCATAATGGGCACAATAACCAGGAAAAAACCCCATTTTATCACCGTATCGCGCACATTACTCACCGCCGGAAGCACCTTGGGATGGCGAAGAAAACGGCTTATAATCAGCGGAATAACAATCAGCTGCACCAAAATTTTCAAAATGGCCACCGGGTTTATCAGGCTGTCGCCCAGAAAAACGAACAACATAAGCGGAGTAAGTAGCATTGCCACCAGGTGCAAACCAAATACCCCGGTCACCGAAAAATTGTCGTCGCCCCGGAGCATGGTTGCAAACGGAATGACGGATGGTCCGGGAGGGGCAGAAGCGAGCAACACAATGCCTATGTAATAATTGAAATAGGGCTCATTCCTAAAAAAAATCCATCCCAAAAGAATAATGGAAAGGCCAAATACCAGGTAGTTCAGCAAAGTCGACCAGCCTATTGGCAGCAGGACATTGCGTAATGGCCACCAGTGGCTGAAAGAAAAACCGGTGGTGGAAAAAACCATAACCAGGGCAAGCGTGTAAACCGATATTTCGGCCAGAAATTCTGCACGCTCGCCCAAAAGAAGCCCAACGATCAGGGCCAGCGAAAGCACAAAGTCGCGGTGATTGATTATTTTTAGCAGTTGCTGCATTTGTAAATTAAACCCATAGCCTAACAGGCTTTTTATTAAATTTGTTTTTACGCTTCCGCGAAGTTAACCAATTCTTTGTATATGCATGTTTTCTATTCGCCAATAACCGACGGGCCCATGCTGATCCTCAGCGAGGAAGAATCGCATCATGCCGTGAAGGTGCTGCGCCTAAGGCCCGGACAGCAAATCGTGGTGACTGATGGGCTGGGAAAATGGTTTGAGGGCGAGCTGGCCGAAACCAACGCCAGGGCTTGTGTTATTAACATTACCCGGCGTTCTGAACAGCCCCCCCGACTCTTTCGCCTGCATATGGCCGTGGCACCCACCAAAAACATCGACCGTTTTGAGTGGTTTCTCGAAAAGGCCACCGAGTGCGGCATCGATGAGGTTACCCCGGTATTTTGTGAAAACAGCGAGAGACATGTGATAAAACCTGAAAGACTCGAAAAGGTGTTGGTGGCAGCCATGAAACAATCGATGCGGGCTTACCTGCCCATTTTGAACCCTGCCATGAAGCTGAAAGACTTTTTGAAACAGGAAGTTAAGGGAAGCAGGATAATTGCCCACTGTGGAAATGGAGCACGAAACATCTTGCAAAACGTTTATGAGCAGGGGCAGGATACCGTGGTGCTTATTGGCCCCGAGGGCGACTTCTCCGAGACAGAGGTAAATATCTCACTCGAAGCTGGTTATGCTCCCATTGCCCTGGGACAGCACCGCCTGCGTACCGAAACAGCAGCCCTGGCCCTTTGCATTAATCTTAACTTTGTTAACGGCTTACTTTAATATGAAAAAATACTTTCTGATATTACTGTTTCTTTTTGCCGGAGGGCTTCAGGCCCAGCATTTTCAAATCGCCACACTGAAGTATCGCGGTGGCGGCGACTGGTACGCCAATCCCACTGCCCTGCCCAACCTGGTAGCCTTTACCAACCAGAACTCTGGCACAACCATTAGCAGGCAAATTGCCACCGTGGAAGTGGGCAGTCCGCAAATATTCAACTACCCCTTTATTTACATGACTGGCCACGGAAACGTGGTATTTTCGCAACAGGAAGCCGAAAACCTGCGCAACTACTTGCTGGCAGGCGGTTTTTTGCATGTTGACGATAATTACGGCCTAGATCCCTTTTTCAGGCGAGAGATCCGCAAGGTCTTTCCTGAATATGAATTGATCGAACTGCCTTACTCCCACCCCATATACCACCAAAAGTTTAAATTTCCCAATGGTTTGCCTAAAATTCATGAGCACGATGGTAAGCCCCCGCAAGGTTTTGGCATCATTCACGAAGGACGGCTGCTGCTGTTTTTCACCTATGAAACTGACCTTGGTAACGGCTGGGAAGACCAGGTGGTGCATGGCAACCCCGAAGAAGTCAGGCTTAAGGCTCTGCAAATGGGCGCAAATATTTTACAATATGTATTTAACAGACCTGATTAAAAAAATAATTATGAAAAAATTCATCTCCTTTCTGAGCTTACTGATGGTTGTTCAACCATTGCTTTCGCAAGACCGCATAACGGGCCACAACTTTGCCACCCGTTCGGAAGTGATTGCCCAAAACGGTATGGCGGCCACCAGCCACCCACTGGCCACCCAGGTTGCCCTCGACATACTGAAGCAGGGCGGCAGCGCCGTAGATGCCGCCATCGCTGCCAACGCGGTGCTCGGCCTCATGGAGCCAACCGGCTGCGGCATTGGTGGCGACTTGTTTGCCATAATCTGGGACAGCAAAACGCAAAAACTACATGGATTAAATGCCAGCGGCCGCTCGCCCAAAGGCCTAACGCGTGAGTATTTTATTGAAAACGGCTACGACCTTATCCCGCAAAGGGGAGCGCTTTCGGTAAGCGTACCCGGAACTGTTGATGGCTGGTTCGAAATGCACCAGAAATTTGGGAAAGTAAGCATGGATGCCATTTTGCAGCCTGCCATCGATTATGCCCGCAATGGCTTCCCGGTAACGGAACTCATTGCCTACTACCTTCAAAGGTCTGCACCAGTGCTAAGCCGCTACCCCAACTTCAGCGAAACCTACATGCCTGACGGCCACATGCCCGAAAAAGGCGACATTTTTCGCAACCCCCTGCTGGCAAATACCTATGAAACCATTGCCAGGCAAGGGCGCGATGCTTTTTACAAAGGCGACATTGCCCGCACCATTGAGAAATACATAAAGGAAAACGGCGGATTTTTGAGCTACGAAGACCTTGCGGCCCATACTGGCACCTGGGTCGAGCCGGTTTCGGTCAACTACCGGGGATACGATGTATGGCAGCTGCCACCCAACGGTCAGGGCATTGCCGCACTGCAAATGCTCAACATTCTCGAAGGTTACGACATTGCCTCTATGGGGCTTTTCAGCCCTGAATATGTACACCTTTTACTGGAGGCAAAAAAGCTGGCCTTTGAAGACCGTGCAAGGTACTATGCCGATATGGATTTCAGCCCGGTACCCGTGGCCGGCCTGCTATCAAAAGAATATGCTGCAGAGCGCCGGCAACTGATAAATCCTGACCGCGCAGCCAGACGTTATGACGCAGGTATTCCTGAGCCACAAAACACCATATATTTAACCGTTGCCGACAAGGAAGGCAATATGGTTTCGCTCATCCAGAGTAATTTTAGGGGTATGGGAAGTGGCATGACACCTCCCGGACTAGGATTTGTATTACAAAACCGTGGCGAAAGTTTTAACCTCGCAGAAGGGCACTTCAACACCTACGAACCCGGCAAAAGGCCTTTCCATACCATTATTCCTGGCTTCATTACCAAAGACGGCAAGCCCTTTATGAGCTTTGGCGTTATGGGTGGCGATATGCAACCTCAGGGCCATGTGCAGATTATAGTAAACATGATCGATTTCGGCATGAACCTTCAGGAAGCTGGTGATGCACCCCGAATTCAGCATGTGGGCTCATCAGACCCGACCGGGAACAATACCATGACCGACGGGGGCATGGTCAACCTTGAGTCAGGCTTTCCCTACGAAACCATTCGCGCTTTGATGGAAAAAGGTCACCGTATTCAATGGGCCAATGGACCCTATGGTGGCTATCAGGCCATTATGTGGGATGAGGTAAACAAGGTTTATTACGGTGCCTCTGAATCTAGAAAAGATGGGCAGGCTGCGGGTTATTGATTGAACCGGATTATTTCAGCTCGCAATAACCAAAACCAAGGTTGCATTGCTCTCCAAAGCCAAGGTCGTAACCTGTCCTGATAAGGGCTGCTGGCGCTTTGACCGCAAAATCAAACAAATAACCTTTAATGGAAACCGGGTTGGGTGTTTCCGTTCGGGTTTTTATCACCCTGCCCTTGGCTGGGCCAATCAAGCTGAATCTCAGTTCCGACAATTCCGGTAATGCAACATTTACTTTTTGCGGAAAATAACGCATCATCCAGGCATATTTGGCCAGCAGGTTTTTCAGAAAGAGCTTCTCAAAACCTTTATCCTCGGGCGAATGATATTGAATTTTCTTTGGATTGGATGCATCAGAAAACACCATGGGTGTAATGCAGCTCATGGTGACCTCTTCAGCAAAAACCGGCTCTGGCAGCAGTTCCACTTCGTCCACCACAAATTCAATTTTGCTTTTTTTATCGCCTACCCTGCCTTCGAGCTTGCTGAAAACGTCGATTACCAATGAACCAATGTCATCGTCAGGGATTATAGATAGAAACAAGTGAATACGACTGTCGCCAATGAGCATGCGATCGTCCTGATGGGAGAAATCCCGCGCATGCAGGGGCGAAAATGTATAGTGCCCAAACTGTTGGTTCTGGTCGAGGTAAGCCTTTTCTTTCAGTAGTTTCTGAAGGGGCTCACTGCCAAAATGCAGGATTTTGCTAATCCAGGAAGAAAGTTCGTTTTGATAGTTGGAGGGAAGACTGTGAAGGCCATCGCCCTGTAGCTGCAAGTGAAGCTTAAAACGCATGATCTTTATTGTTGAAAGATGCTTTAGGTTTATGCTGCAAATATACAAACTTAATTTCCATAAAACTCCAAGAAACACGGAGTTCAAAGATGAGATTGGGAGAAAAAGAGAGTGTGTGAGGGTAAGAAAGAGAGAAGGTGAGAAAAAAGAATCGACTTTTTGACTAATAAAAAAGCCCCGAT
>DHFW01000015.1 GCA_002402465.1 Bacteroidales bacterium UBA4814 | reverse complement strand
TCTTAAATCAATTTCCTCCCCTCAAGCCTTACCGTCTCATCCCCGGCCTGCCCTTCATCATATTCATCAGCTTATTGCCACCGCCTCCGGAAACCATGCGCATCATTTTGCGGGTGTCTTCAAACTGCTTGATCAGGCGGTTCACATCCACTATGGAGGTGCCACTGCCTTCGGCAATACGCTTGCGGCGACTGCCGTTAAGCAAAGCGGGTTCATTGCGTTCGGCCGGGGTCATGGAGTGAATAATGGCTTCAATGCTCTTGAATGCATCATCCTCAATGTCGATATCTTTCAGGGCTTTCCCCATGCCGGGAATCATCCCCATCAGGTCCTTTACATTACCCATTTTTTTGATCTGTTGCAGCTGCGACAGAAAATCGTCGAAGTTGAACTGGTTTTTTGCCAGTTTTTTCTGAAGCTTACGGGCTTCTTCCTCATCGAACTGCTCCTGGGCTTTCTCAACCAGCGACACAATGTCGCCCATGCCAAGGATACGGTCGGCCATGCGTTGGGGGTGGAACAGGTCTATGGCCTCCATCTTTTCGCCAATACCCACGAACTTAATGGGCTTGTTCACTACCGAACGAATGGTCAGCGCTGCACCACCGCGGGTGTCGCCATCGAGTTTGGTAAGCACCACCCCGTCAAAATCAAGGCGGTCGTTGAAAGCCTTGGCGGTGTTTACGGCATCCTGGCCGGTCATGGCATCTACCACAAACAGGGTTTCGTGGGGGTTAAGGTTTTTCTTCAGCGAAGAAATCTCGTCCATCATCTGCTGGTCGATGGCCAAACGGCCTGCGGTATCGACAATCACCACCTGGTGGCCCATGGTCTTAGCATGGGTAAGGGCTTTTTTGGCAATGCCCACGGGGTCTTTGCTGCCTTCTTCGGTAAACACCTCCACACCAATTTGCTCGCCAAGTACCTTTAGCTGATCGATGGCAGCGGGACGGTAAACGTCGCCGGCAACCAGCAGCACCTTTTTGCTTTTCTTCGATTTGAGGTAATTGGCCAGCTTGGCAGAGAAAGTGGTTTTACCACTACCCTGCAAACCGGCAATCAGAATAATGGCCGGGCTGCCCTTTATGTTGATTTCTTCGCTGGTATTGCCCATGAGGGCGGTTAACTCCTCATGCACAATTTTAACCATGAGCTGACTGGGCGATACGGCCGTAAGCACATTCTGACCCAGCGCCTTTTCCTTCACCGTATCGGTAAAGGATTTGGCAATCTTGAAGTTAACGTCGGCATCGAGCAAGGCCCGCCTCACATCCTTAAGGGTTTCAGCTACGTTGATTTCAGAAATGTACCCCTGCCCCTTGAGCAGCTTAAAGGCCCTGTCGAGCTTGTCACTTAAACTTTCAAACATATGATGGTAAGAATTTTTGCAAAATTACCATTTTTATCCGTAAAAACCTCAAATCCCTGCCAGGCTGAACCTCGGCGCCACCGGCATTGTTGAAAACATTTGGAAAATTCGGCGCCATTATTGTTGTGCATAAGGTATTTATCTAATAATTTTATTGCGAATAGCTCCCACCACGGGTCAAAAATGCCGAGGTGTTTTTTTATTACCTTTGTAGTGAAAATTGATGGCAGGTTATTTGTGGAAAGCTTCTGCAAAAGTGAACAACTACCATCCTTGCAAGCATGAAGAATCAGATTGAAGACAACATAAATACTCCCTGGCAGGTTGAGAAGTTCGAAGAACACGAGCGGCTCAAGCGGTCGGTTTACCTTGATGTAGACGACTTTGAGGAAGTGATCGACTATTACGTTTACCGTGGGCAATACAACCGTGCCCTGAAGGTATCAGACTATGCCCTCAGGGTGCATAAAGGGGCATTGCCCCTGGTGCTCAAAAAAGCCCAGTTGCTGGCCACGCTCAACTGCGAAGACCGAGCCCTGGAGCTGCTTGGCGAAATGGAAAGCATGGAGCCCTCCAACTCCGACCTTTTTCTTACCAAGGGTGCCATTTATTCACAAATGCGCAACTACGAAAAAGCCATTGAAGAATACACCAAAGCCTTGGCAGATGCCGAAGAGCCCGACTTTGTCAACATAAACATTGCCTTCGAATACGAGAACCTGGGCAACTACCGCAAAACCATAGAGTATCTCGACAAGGCGCTGGAGCTGAATCCCGACAACGACCTGGCCCTATACGAGGCCGCTTATTGCTTCGACCTCCTTTCGCTTACCGAAGAGAGCATCGCCTTTTTTCAAAAACTCATCGACCGTAACCCTTACAGCATTGAAGCCTGGTTCAATCTGGGCGTTTCCTTTATCAATGCAGGCCTTTACGAAAAGGCGCTGGAAGCCTTTGATTACTCCCTGGCCATTGACGAAGGACATGAGCACTCCTTATTTCACAAAGGGTATGCGCTGAGTTTGCTAAACCGCTTCACCGAGGCCCTTGAGGCTTATAAGCAGTCGCTGGCCGAGAACGAGACCGACGCCATGAAATTTTATTACATTGGCGAGTGCTACGAAAAAATGGAAGACTACGCGAATGCTTCCGATTATTATCACAAGGCCACCCGCCTGGACCCCACCGTGGTCGACGCCTGGATGGGAATTGGGGTTTGCGAGCTGGAAACGGGCAACCCCCGCAAAGCCCTTCGTTATTTGGAGCGCGGCATTGAGCTCGACCCCGAAAACCCCGGATATCTTTGCTTGCTGGCCGATGCTTATATTACATCCGGCGATCTTGACAAAGGCATATCTACTTTTGAAAAAGCTGTTGAGTCCGATCCCAGCGACGAAGAAACCTGGTTTGAGTATGCCGAGGCCCAGTGGCATTCCGAACGGCGGGAAGAAGCCATTTTGGTGGCCATACGCGCCCTCGATGCCCTGCCCAACAACAACACCTTGCGCTACCGACTGGCCGCCTATCTTTTCCTTAGCGGGAAAGCCAACCAGGCCACCTTTTTTATGGAAGAAGCCCTGGTGAAAAACTTTGAAGGACATACGCAGTTGCTGGAAACATTTCCGATGCTGGCCGAGAACCAATCTTTTATGAACCTGGTCGACATGTACCGTAACCAGTAGAACCCAAACTTCATACCCTTTTTCTATGGAATTGAATCATTTGCCTTACAGAGAATCAAAGCCTCGTTCCACTGGCATCGCCATGGTAATGGACAAGGGCCTGGGCTTGCGCGAAGCCGAAGACCTGATGGAAACAGCCGGACACCTTATTGATTTTTTAAAGCTGGGTTTTGGCACTTCCGTTTTTAGCAAAAACGTGAAAGAAAAAGTAAAGATTTACCGCCAGGCAGGCACCAAGGTATATGTGGGCGGCACCCTTTTCGAGGCTTATGCCGTACGCAACCAGATCGATGATTACCTCCGCTGGATTGACCACTTGGGCGTGGATGCAGCTGAAGTTTCGGACGGATCGATGCTCATGAGCCATGCCGATAAGTGCAAGTATATCACCATGCTTGCCAAAGACCGCACCGTGCTCTCCGAAGTAGGTGCCAAGGAAGCCGATGTGGTTTACAACAACACCACCTGGATCGTTGAAATGAAAGCCGAACTGGAGGCTGGCAGCAGCTACGTGATTGCCGAAGCACGCGAAAGCGGCACCGTTGGCATTTACGACAACAAAGGCAAGGCCGACACCGAACTGATTAACGATATCATGGCTTCCATCCCCCCCGAAAAGGTGATCTGGGAAGCCCCATTAAAGCCTCAACAGGTGTGGTTTCTGAAACTACTCGGGCACAACGTGAATCTGGGCAATATTGCCCCTGCCGACATCATTCCGCTTGAAACACTGCGTATGGGCCTGAGGGGCGATACCTTCTTCGACTTTTTGCCCGAAGAATTCCTGAAATTCAAACTCACCCCAAAATAAAATAAGTTACGATTCCCGGAAGCCTTTATCCAAAACGAAAAGCGAGTAAAGGCTTTTGTTTTAAACCAAAAAATGAACAGAAAACTAAAGGATTACCTGGTCGTTGGCCTAAAGGGGATAGGCATGGGTGCCGCTGACGTCATACCTGGCGTATCGGGTGGCACTATCGCTTTCATTACAGGTATTTACGAAGAGCTGATCAACAGCATTAAGTCCATCAATGCCTCTCTTTTCAAAACCCTATTCAGGGAAGGCATTGCTGCAGCCTGGAAACAGGTAAATGGCAACTTCCTTTTGTCGGTACTCACGGGCATTCTGCTCAGCATCTTTTCGCTGGCTCGCCTGATTTCGTGGCTGCTGGCCAACCACCAAATGCTGGTTTGGGCATTCTTCTTCGGGCTTATTGTGGGTTCGGCCATTTTTGTTGGGAGAAAGATCAAGCAATGGAGTTCCATGGTCATTGTAATGTTGCTGGCCGGTTCTGCGATTGCTTATTACATTACTGTTGCAACACCAGCTACCACCCCTGAAGGATTATGGTTTATTTTTATTTCAGGTGCCATTGCCATCAGTGCCATGATATTGCCGGGCATTTCAGGAAGTTTCATCCTGTTGCTTATGGGCAAGTACGAGTACATTCTCAATGCGGTTAATGATTTCAAGATCAGCGTTTTACTGATTTTCGGCCTGGGCGCTGCCGTGGGTATTGTGGCCTTCTCCAACCTGATTTCATGGCTTTTCAAAAGGTTTCACAACGCCACCTTGGCTTTGCTAACCGGCTTTATGATTGGCTCGCTCAATAAGCTCTGGCCCTGGAAGGAGGTCATTGAATCGCGCCTCAACAGCAAAGGCGAACTGGTTCCCTTCATTGAAAAAAGCATCTTGCCAGCCCGCTTTGCCGAGATTACGGGCGAAAGCACCCTGATGCTTCCCATAGTGCTTTGTGCGATTGCGGGGCTGTTGCTTATTTTTGGGTTCGAAAAACTCACCCATAACGTGGGCGAAAAAGCATAAACATCATGCGGGTCTTTGGCATTATTGGCTATCCACTGGGCCATTCGTGGTCGGCCAAATTCTTTGCAGAAAAGTTTCAGCGCGAAGGCATTCACGATGCCGTTTATAAAATGTTTCCACTCCGGAGCATTGAAGATTTCCCAAAGTTGGTCGAAGCCGAACCGCACCTTATTGGTTTGAACGTTACCATTCCTTACAAGGAGAAGGTTATTAAATACCTGGATAAACTTGAAGGCGCTGCAGCTGAGAACAAGGCTGTAAATGTCATCCGTTTCAACCGCAGCGGGTCAAGACTTAAATTGACCGGTTATAACACGGATGTGGCAGGTTTTGAGCAAAGCCTCCTGGATGAAGGCATTACGCTTGCGCAGAAAGCCCTGGTACTGGGCACAGGAGGTGCCTCCAAAGCGGTGACCTGGGTGCTGAAAAAGCATGGCTGCGATTATTTGATGGTTTCGCGTAAGCCTGCTGGTGAAAATACCATTGGCTATTACGAACTGACTGAAAAAATAATAAAGGAGCGCACTCTGATCATTAATGCCACTCCGCTCGGAATGTTGCCTGACACCGATACCTACCCCCCTATCCCATATCAATGGCTTGGCCAGGGCCATGTCCTGTTTGACCTGGTATATAACCCGCCCGAAACACTTTTTTTAAAAAAAGGGAAAGAAAAGGGTTGTAAAACGGTGAATGGCAATGGCATGCTCATCAGTCAGGCAACAAAGGCCTGGGAAATTTGGAACCGTTAAGCGCCGGAAATTACTCTGAAATCTTGTTCCACTTCACCCAGCCGACCACCAGCAGGCTGGTTAACACTACGCCCAGTACAATGCCATTAACTGGGTTTACGCCTTCAATGGGTTCCTGCCACAGCCGGAAAACACCAAAACCAATGGCAAACAGGCCCACCAAAAACAAAGATAGAAAAAGGAACTGATCAAGGATTTGTTCGAACTTGCTGACCGGCTCCTCCTCTTCCTGCCTGCGCCGGGCTTCGTAATAGGCCTGGTAGGGGTTTCTGACAGGTCCGGGCCGGTAATAAACGCGCTGGCTGAAGTTGCCGTTTTGGAGTCGCTGATCGTAGATGCGGCGTTTCCCTTCATCAGAGAGCACCTGGTAAGCTTCGTTTATCTTTAGAAAATCGGAAGAGGAACCACCGTGGTTAATATCAGGATGCAGTACCTTGGCCTTGCAGCGAAAAGCCTTACGAATGCTTTCTGCGGAAGCATTCCGTGAAACTCCCAATATCTGGTAATAATCAGCCAAGGTTGGTTTTTTATTACATAAAATTAAAGCTTCAAAGCCTGAAAATCAATAAAACAGCCTACTTTTTGTCCAGTCCGGCCTGGTTTAAGTTCCCGGCATACCCAATAGAAACAGTAATTTCCGTGGGATCCTGAAAAACTTTCAGGTCGAAATATGAAATCCTGGACAGGATATGATCAAAGATATCACTCTGAATACCTTCATAATTTACCCATCCGATATCGTTGGTAAAGGCATACACCTCGAGTGGAATTCCCTTTTCGCTTGGGGCCAGTTGTCGCACCATTATAATCATTTCTTTGTGAATGCTAGGGTGATTGGCCAAATAATTTTTAATATAAGCCCTGAAGGTGCCTAAATTGGTAAGCCTGCGGCCGTTTACCGGAACGGCTTCATCGAAATCATGCTCCCGGTTGTATTGCTCAATCTCTGCTTTCTTCTGGCTGATATAATCTTTGAGCAAATACACCTCTTCAAACCTGCGAAGCATTTCCTCATCGCAAATTTTAATGCTTTTTGCATCAATATTTATGGCTCTTTTTATGCGGCGCCCTCCCGATTGCACCATGCCGCGCCAGTTTTTAAACGAATCGGATGCCAGGGCATAGGTGGGAATAGTGGTAATGGTTCGATCCCAGTTTTGCACCACCACGGTGTAAAGGTTAATTTCTATCACATCGCCATCGGCGCCGTATTTGGGCATTTCTATCCAGTCACCGATCTGAACCATATTATTGGCAGTAACCTGCACGCCTCCGACAAAGTTCAGAATAGTATCCTTAAAAATGAGTAACAAAATGGCCGATGCGGCACCCAGCCCGGTGAGATAATAAAGGGGCGATCTTCCCCTAATTATAGCCAGAACAAGAATAGCAACCAGGAAAGCAATAAAAATCTTCAGAATTTGCAGGAAACCTTTAATCGGCTTTGATTTGGAAATATCGTAGCTTTCGTAAATGGTGCCTACCGCATTGATAATGGCAAACAGTACCATCATCACCACAATAATAATATATACGTTGGTGAACAAGTAAATGCCATCGATCAGCTTTGGGTATTCCGACATCAAGGCCGGCCCGAACCAAAAAATGATGATAACCGGGGCCAGGTGCGACATTCGCGAGAACACTTTCTTTTCAAAGAAAACATCATCCCAGTGGGTGGGGCTGCGCTTAATGATCTTCCCGAGAAAAACCAGTATGCCCTGTTTTGCAATGAAATTGGCCAGCCAGCTCAAAAGAATAATAAGAAGCACAAAAAATACTGCTTTCACCGGATAAATAAGACCTTCAGAAAACCCAATGCCAGTAAGCACTTTTTCAGCAAAGCGATCAATGATTTCAATCATAAGCAACTTCATGAGGATTGTTTTTGGTTCTGGCACAAATATCTGACTTTTTTCTCACTAAAACATTTAAAAAAGAACACTAACTTTCCAGCCGGGTAAACCAATTACCTGGCTTAAAACCGGGGGATCAAAATAAATAATCAGAAACATTTGTCTATAAGAAAAAAAATTCCGTACTTTGCACTCCCTTAAAAAAGTGCATATTACTTTCAGAACATAAAATATTTTCAGAGATGTCACGAATTTGTCAGATAACCGGGAAGAAGCCCATTGTTGGTCATAACGTTTCGCACTCCAATATTAAAACCAAGCGTTGGTTTTACCCCAACATCCAGGAGAAGAAATTTTTCGTGCCGGAAGAAAATCGCTGG
Organism: Bacteroidales bacterium UBA4814; assembly: GCA_002402465.1. Lineage (GTDB taxonomy): Bacteria > Bacteroidota > Bacteroidia > Bacteroidales > UBA7960 > UBA7960. Next base: position 19,572 of record DHFW01000015.1, on the reverse strand, counting down.
GTTACCTTGAAGGTATCTGCGAAAGGAATCAGGATCATCAACAAAAAAGGGATTTATGCCTGCATCCAGGAAGCCCGCAAAAAAGGCTTAATGCAATAGCATTTTTTTCCAAGAAAACAAAGCCTGGCTGTCGCTTCAAAACGACAGCTTTTTTTTTGAAAACAATACCACTGGGCTTCGTGTTAAAATAATGTAAAATACCTGGAACAAATTTAAAGCATTTGTCCTGCTTGTATTTTATCTTTAATTTTAAGGCCAGTTTCAAAAAACACCCATGACCTTTCGCAAATTCCTTCCTCTTTTAATTTTATTTGCCGGACTATTTGTTTTGGCAGCAGCCAACTACAGTCAGGGGCAGGAAGTGCGTCCGCGCAGGGTCATTCAGTTTTCGGGCCTGGTAGTAACTGGCGACAGCCTTGCCCCTGTGCCTTACACAACCGTTTGGGTAAAGAACACCCGACGGGGCACCATTACCGACTTTTACGGCTTTTTCAGCATTGCGGTTTACGAGCGCGACACCCTTCGTTTTACATCGGTTGGGTTTAAGGATGTTACCTATGTAGTACCCGACACCCTGAGCCAGCCGCGCTATTCGGCCATTCAGATCATGAGCCGGGACACCATTTACCTTACCGAAACGGTGATTTACCCCTGGCCCACGCGCGAGCAGTTTCGCTATGCATTTATTCACACCGAAATTCCTGACGACGATTACGACCGGGCCATGCGCAACCTGGCGCGTGCCGAGATGAAGGAGCGTATGCAGAACCTGCCCATGGATGGGGGCATGAACTACCGCCACGCCATGCAGCAGCAGGCCAACCGACTGTATTATGCCGGGCAATCGCCTCCCATACGCCTATTCGACCCCTTTGCCTGGTCAGAGTTCTTTAAGGCCTGGCGCGAAGGACGCTTCAAACGTAGCGATTAATATTTCTGCGAAGCAATATTTCCTTTTCCCTACTGTTATTATTTCATATATTCCCTGAATACTGCGTGCCACCCGCAGGAAATCCAACGGGGCTTTTTACTAAATTTGCCGGGTGAAAAACCTTCGAAATATTTTTCTGGCCTTATTACTGGGCATGCTGGCAACAACGGCTGCATCGCAGCAATCGTTTATCGAAGGTTTTATCCGCACCGAACAGGGAATTCCGCTCGAGTTTGTCAATGTGGCCCTGGAAGGCAGCAACACTGGCACCACCACTAATGAGGCCGGGTATTTCAGGCTTCGCGTGCCGGCTGGTTCCGCCAGTTTGTTGATTTCGCACCTGGGTTACATTTCGCGCCGCATTACCTTAAGCGTGCCTTCAGGCGAAACCCGTCAGGTAAACATTATCCTGGAATCGGCCGCCACCGACCTGCCCGATGTGGAAGTGCGCGAGCGGCAAATCCTTTCAACCGATATTATCCGGCTTGATCCAAAGCTGGTGGCGGTGCTGCCTGGCCCCTCCAGCGGGGTGGAAGGGCTGCTGAAAACCCTGCCCGGAGTTTCTTCCAGCTCAGAGCTCACTTCACAATATTCTGTAAGGGGTGGCAATTTCGACGAAAACCTGGTGTATGTCAACGGCATTGAGATTTACCGTCCGTTTTTGGTTCGATCGGGGCAGCAGGAAGGCCTGAGCTTTCTGAACAGCGACCTGATCAGTGGCATTAACTTTTCGGCCGGTGGCTTCGATGCCAAATTCGGCGACAAGATGTCGTCGGTGCTCGATATTGAATACCGAAAACCCGAAACCTTTGCCGGCTCTTTCTCCATGAGCCTGCTCGAAGGCTCCCTGCATCTGGAGGGCCTCACAAAAAACCGCAAAACCACTTTTCTGCTGGGCCTGCGCCACAAGTCGAACCAGTATTTACTTGGCACCCTGGATACCAAAGGTGATTACAGACCGTCCTTTTCCGATATTCAGACCCTTATAACCCATGAAGTAAACAACAAACTGGAGCTAAGTTTCCTTGGTAATTTCAGCAACAACCGTTACCTCTTTCAACCAGTGGTGCAAAACACCCGCTTTGGTACTGCTACCGAGGTGAGGCAGCTTACAGTATATTTCGATGGGCAGGAGGTAGATAAGTTTGTTACGGCCATGGGAGCCTTGTCGGCCCGATACCAGCCCAACGAACGCACCAGCCTTCGCTGGACTTTCAGTATTTTCCAGAGCGATGAAACGGAGAATTTCGATATCCTGGGGCAGTACTGGCTTTACAGGGTACAGACCGACATGAGCCAGGACGATTTCGGGCAACCCACCGGCGAGGCACTGGGTGTGGGTTCTTTTCTGAACCATGCCCGCAACTACCTCAACGCCATTGTGTGGAATGCCGAGCACCGGGGCGATGTTGAGAGAGGTAACCAAACGTTGCGCTGGGGCCTAAAATTCCAGCACGAAGACATTTTCGATCGCCTGGAGGAATGGACCATGATCGACTCTTCGGGCTATTCGCTGCCACGCCTACCCCATGAGCAAATCATTCTGCAAGACACGCTCTTTGCCAGGATCAGCACCCGCTCCAACCGCTTGTCGGGCTTTGTTCAGAACACCTGGGATTTTGACCGCAGCCATGGACGGTTTTCGTTGACGGCTGGAGCCCGTGTGAGTTATTGGGATTTTAACGGGCAAACGGTTTTTAGTCCGCGTAGCACCCTGCTTTACAAACCCCTGGCATGGCCACGCTGGGCGTTCCGCGCTTCGGCGGGCTTTTATCATCAGCCTGCGTTTTACCGGGAAATAAGAAATTTTGAGGGAGAACTCAACCGCGACATAAAAGCGCAGGAATCCATCCACTTTGTGCTTGGTTCGGAATATAATTTTACGGCCTGGGACCGCCCGTTCAAATACACGTCCGAAATTTATTACAAGCAACTCAACAACCTGATTCCTTACGAAATGGACAACGTGAGGATAAGGTATTATGCCGAGAATATTTCTTCAGGCTATGCCACCGGCCTCGACCTGAAAGTAAACGGAGAGTTTGTGCCGGGAGTAGAATCCTGGGCCAGCCTTTCGTTAATGAAAACAGCCGAAAAAATCGAAGGGGCTTTTTACACCGATGCCGAAGGAAATCAGACCCCTGCGGGCTATATCCCCCGCCCCACTGACCAGCGCCTGAATTTCAGCCTTTTCTTTCAGGATTTTCTGCCACGCAACCCTTCTTATAAAGTACAGGTCGGATTTATTTTCGGCACGGGGCTTCCGTTTGGCCCCCCCACCTACGAGCGCCAGCGCGATACCCTGCGCATGCCTGCCTACCGCAGGGTCGACATAGGGTTCTCCAAGCAACTCATTAGCGAAACCAGCAACTTTTCAGTAAGAAACCCCCTGAGGCACTTTAATAATATGTGGATCTCGGCAGAGGTGTTTAACCTGCTCGAGATGAACAATACCATTTCCTATTTATGGATCAGGGATGTAGAAAACCGCCTTTTTGCCGTGCCAAATTACCTCACCAGCCGCCTGATCAACGTAAAGCTGGTGGCACGCTTCTGATTTTTTTCTGATTTTTCTGCCTTTTTGTCACTTCGCTGACAGCCACTCCCCCGTTTCAGTTGCCATTATTTCAAAAAAAAAGCCCTTTGCTGCCAATGGCACAATCATTGAATGCCTTAGGGCACGAAAAAAAATTTAGCAGAGAACATTCAAAACATTATAAAAAATGGCAAAAATTATTGGTATTGACTTAGGTACAACCAACTCCTGTGTAGCTGTAATGGAAGGTAACGAGCCTGTAGTGATCCCCAACAGCGAAGGACGCCGCACCACGCCTTCTATTGTGGCATTTACCGAAAATGGCGAAAGAAAAGTAGGTGATCCTGCCAAAAGGCAGGCTATCATAAATCCCACTAAAACCATTTCTTCCATAAAGCGTTTTATGGGCGAAACATACGATTCTTCAGCTAAGGAATGGAAACGTGCAACCTTTAAAGTAGTAAAAGGCGACAACAACACCCCCCGCGTTAAAATTGATGATCGCCTGTACACTCCTCAGGAAATCTCGGCCATGATTCTTCAGAAAATGAAGAAAACCGCCGAAGATTACCTCGGACAGGAAGTGACTGAGGCGGTGATTACGGTTCCGGCCTATTTTAACGACTCACAGCGCCAGGCCACCAAGGAAGCCGGTGAAATTGCAGGTCTGAAGGTTCGTCGTATTATCAACGAGCCCACAGCTGCCTCACTGGCCTACGGCCTTGACAAGAAAAGTAAGGACATGCGCATTGCGGTATACGACCTTGGCGGTGGTACTTTCGACATTTCCATTCTGGAGTTGGGCGATGGGGTCTTTGAAGTAAAATCGACCCATGGAGATACGCACCTGGGAGGTGACGACTTTGACAACGCTATTATTGACTGGCTGGCAGAAGAATTTAAAAAAGACGAAGGCATTGATCTCCGCAAGGATGCCATGGCCCTGCAGCGCCTTAAAGAAGCCGCAGAAAAGGCCAAGATTGAGCTCTCGAGCTCTTCCACTACCGAAATCAACCTTCCTTATATTATGCCGGTTGATGGTATTCCGAAGCACCTGGTGCGCAGCCTTTCGCGCAGTCAGTTCGAGCAACTCATCGACAAGTACGTGCAGGCAACCCTTGAGCCCTGCAAGCTTGCGCTGAAAGATGCCGGTTATACCAGCAACGACATCGACGAAGTGATCCTGGTGGGTGGTTCTACCCGTATTCCTAAGATACAGGAAGTAGTTGAGAAGTTTTTCGGCAGGAAGCCTTCTAAAGGTGTAAACCCCGATGAGGTTGTGGCCATTGGTGCAGCCATTCAGGGTGCCGTGCTTACCGGCGAAATCAAGGATGTGCTTTTGCTCGACGTAACCCCGCTTTCGCTGGGTATTGAAACCTTGGGCGGTGTTATGACCAAGCTAATCGATGCCAACACGACCATCCCCACCAAGAAAACTGAAATCTTCTCTACTGCAGCTGATAACCAGACTTCGGTTGAGATTCACATTTTGCAGGGCGAGCGCCCCATGGCCCGTGACAACCGCACCATTGGACGCTTCCACCTCGATGGCATACCACCGGCACCCAGGGGTCTTCCACAAATTGAAGTAACTTTCGATATTGACGCCAACGGTATTCTTAATGTTTCGGCCAAAGACAAGGCCACGGGCAAGTCGCAGCAAATTCGCATAGAAGCCTCCAGCGGCCTCAGCGAAAGCGAAATTGAGCGCATGAAAAAAGAAGCGGAAGAAAACGTTGAGAAAGACCGCAAGCTCAAGGAAGAGATCGACAAGCTGAATGCTGCCGACAGCCTAATTTTCCAAACGGAGAAGCAGCTGAAAGAGTTTGGCGACAAGGTACCTGCTGACAAGAAGGCACCCATCGAAAAAGCCCTGGAAGAGCTGAAGGTAGCCCACAAAAACAAAGACCTCACAGCCCTCGATACTGCCATGGCCACCCTGAACAGCGCATGGCAGGCTGCAAGCGCCGAAATGTACCAGGCTACCCAACAACAGGAACAACCGGGTGCAGCTCCTGAGCAATCAGCTCCCGATGACCAGGGCAAAAACGACGGTGAAGTAACCGACGTAGATTTTGAAGAGGTTAAATAAACTTGCTGGATAATCCATAAAAAAGGGTTGAGCCGCGGCTCAACCCTTTTTTTTATTTCCTGTCGAAGAAAGGACTTTTTGAGGTGGCACTGAGCGGAATGCCATAAATAATCTTATATTCATCGCCCAGGATATTCATTTCCAGGGCTGCCATACCAATGGTGTACATTATTCTTGAATCGACCCGGTGGTCGGCGGCCAGAGACACGGCTGAACCCACTGCAATGCCCAGGTCGGTAGTATTGAAAGTACAGGGAATGCTGGGATGCTTGCCTTTGGTGGCACAATCGGCAAAGCCGCAAAGGCCGCATACCTTAAGACTCAGCACCTTAATCCGCGAACCAATGAGCACTACCACATCGGCCGAGTTAAGTACATTCATGGCATCGCGTAAAAAGATATCGTTCTGTTCGCGATCACCAATTTCTTTTGTTGCTTTGCAAAGTCGCTGCAGCTCCCCATCCGTAAGAATGGCCATGGCCAGGTTATCCATGCCCCTTGCTTTGGGCGCGGTGCGGGCCGCAACCAGCATTTTTTTTGCCAAATCGAGCAAGGTCTCTTTTTTAATATCGTCTTCCCGAATGATTGCCATATTCTGTCGTATTATCTGATTTCTAAAAAAAAGCCCGGCATTTTCCAAAACACCGGGCATTGATATTTTTCAAATGATTATGAAAAATCAGCAAATTTGGCTATGCTCTCAATATAGGTAAGGTGCACCACCACAGGTTCAGTGAGTTTTGGATGCTTAGCCACAATCACTTCCACCACATCCTTGCCTTGTCCGTTTTGACCGGAGGGAAAAAGATCGCTGCGATGCAGGAACAAAACCGAATCGGACAGTTCGCTCAGGAACACAGGCAGATCTTTGGCCGAGGGTTTTTGCATAAAGCTGAAAGGAGAACCGATTTGCGAAAAGAGCAAGATGGGAAGGTTCAGCTCGCGAGCAATTTCTTTTATGGTCAGTACAATTTTATTCAATTGTTCGCTGCGGCTATCGGTATCGGTAATGCTGGTTGAGAGTAATTCCAAGTAGTCGATAATAACCAGATCGACATTGTGTACGATTTTGAGCTGTCTTGATCTTTTAACCAGTTCTTCGGCCGAGAGCGACGGGGTGTCGTCCAGGAAAATCTTTGCCTTTGCAATGCTGCTGATGATCGAATGCATGTGGTCGCGCTCGCTGGCTTTCATTGAGCCTTTGCGAAGTTTCTCGAGCGACATGCCGGTTTCACTTTCAATAAGGCGATGGGTGATTTTTTGGTTGGAGCGTTCGGTGGAGAAGATGGCTACCGAGTGGTTGTTTTTTATGGCCAGGTTGTTGGCCACAGACAATAAAAATGCGGTTTTGCCCATACCGGGCTTCACCGCCACTGTATACAGCTGTCCTTTCTGAAATCCGCCTATTACATTATCGAGCTTTTTGAACCCGGTGGTAAGGCCGGAGGAAGTGTTTTGCTCGCCGAAGTCTTTTTTAAGTGCCTGGTTTACCAGCTCGCGGATACTGGCAAACTCAAACACTTCTGACTGCTCTGTGATTTCTAAAGTGTTTTGTTCCATGACAATAAGTTTTAAAGAACGACATCAGTCCAAATATAGTCAAAAATAACAGGAAAGCCATGCTAAAAACCGTTAAATTATGTGCTTTCCACGGCATAAGGCATTTCCAGTTCATCCATGATTTCACGCCAGGTATCGAGCATGTCATCATCTTGCCCCTGGCTTTTCCAAACCACCTTTACGGCATTCCCACGGGCCTGGTACCCATGCAATATTTCCATGATTTGAAAAATATACCTTGACGAACTGGTATTAAAATATTTTAGCCTGAATTCAACCGTGGTTTGCTCGTGCGGAACTCTTACATAATTATTTACCCACTGCAAAAGCGGCTGAAAAAAGTCGGCGGCGTTTTCAGGGTATGAATCGCCGGAAAACTGCAATACTCCTTTCGAATAAAAACATTCTATTCCGGGAGAGGTACGGGTGGCTTCAATCACTAAATCTTTAGAAACCTGGGCTTTCCTTTTCATGGCCAAACAAACCTAAATTACCAGTTAGTGTGGGCTTGGCAAGATACGCATTTTTTAAGTTGTTTCCTTACTCCCTGACAGCATTTTTTTAATGAACAAATGAAGCAAAGGAGGGATAATAGAGATTTGAAAAAAACAATAAACAACTTGATAAAAGTTTTTGCGAAAAGAGCTTGCATTAAACAGACCAATGCATTCCTTTTATAAGATTTTGAACTTTTACATGCGGTTATTGTTGACTTAATGAATATTTCGGAAAAAACATTCCCAAAGGATTTTTCTTAATTTTGACCCACAATTTTACAAAAAGATTAAACAAAGCGGCAAACCATGATCCGTTACTCTATAAACGACCTCGAAAAAATTACCGGCATAAAAGCCCATACCATACGCATATGGGAAAAGAGGTATAATGTGGTTTCGCCAAAACGCACACCCACCAATATACGGTACTACAACGATGAGGACCTACTGAAGCTCCTCAACATTAGTACGCTCAATAAGCATGGGTTTAAGATTTCGGACATTGTAAGCATGCCCGCCGAAGAGATTTGCGAGAAAATTACCGATATATCGCGCTCCTCAACTGATTTCGAAAGCCAGATCAACAGCCTCACAGTGGCCATGATAGAGCTCAATGAGGATGCCTTCGAAAAAGTGTTGTCGAGCACCATATTAAAGATTGGTTTCGAAAAAACGGTTACACACGTGCTTTATCCATTACTCGAAAAAATTGGGGTGCTATGGCAGATTGGCACCATAAATCCGGCACAGGAGCACTTTCTGACCAACCTGATCAGGCAAAAAATGATTGTGGCTATCGACGGGCAAAGCAACCCACCGGCTCCCAATGCCAAAACCTTTCTGCTCTACCTGCCCGAAATGGAGTTTCATGAACTGGGACTCTTGTTTTACACCTTTCTGATAAAGAAACACGGACACAAGGTCATTTACCTAGGGCAGAATGTTCCGTTTAAAGATATGGTAGAAGTGGTGAAAATTCGAAATGCCGACTATGTGCTCACTTACTTTGTGGCTGCCATTCCGCCCAAGGAACTCCCCGATTACATAAACAACCTGTCAGAGGCTCTCAAAGACAAGAAAATAATCACTTCGGGTTACCAGGTGCGCGAACTGGAGCCAAAATTGCCCAAAAACATGATTTCCCTAAAAAACGCAGAAGAATTTAAAGACTATCTGAAGGCGCTCACATAAACCAAGCAGGCAGTTTACCAAACCAGGAATTTATTTTTTTGCCGGCTAACAACCGGCATTTTCATTTTGCACCACTTTTTTGAATTGAACAGAAAAGTCCGGGCATTTTCTTTTCCCTGTAAGTATTAGGTTATTCCTGTCATAATCTGCCGCATTTCGTAAAATCCTAATTGATTGGCAATTGGGTATCCAATTGCATGTTTAACTTTCTTGTTCGTTTTTTCATTAAGAATATTTAACAATAAATTCAACAAGCAACACTTGACCATGTCGCAGGAAAAGCCTAAATTTATACTATTAAAGCTACAAATCAGCAACTAAGACAAGTTTTATAATGAATTTAATATGTTAAAAAGTTAAAAAAAATTTGAGGTTAATTTTTTTTGTTTAACTTTGAATTAAATAAAATTAAACAAACCCAAAAAACCGAACAGTCATGACAGCAATGGAATTCAACTATAAGCTCCTGGGACTTCAGAAAAACCTGAAATATTTTGCCTACACCCTGACTTCGAATTACGAGGATGCGCAGGATCTTGTTCAGGAAACTTTTTTGAAAGCACTCACCAATCGCGACAAGTTTACCGACGACACCAACCTCAAAGCGTGGACTTTCACGATCATGAAAAATACCTTCATCAACAATTATCGTCAGAATGTCAGAAGCAATACCATACTCGACAAGACTGATGACCTTTACTACCTGAACCTTTCGAAGGAAAGCAATGACGGAATGCCCGATTCAGCTTATGCCACCAAGGAAATCAATAAGGAAATCAAGCGCATTAATGAAGACCAGCGCAGGCCTTTTGAGATGTACAACGATGGTTACAAATACAAGGAAATTGCTGAAAAGCTGAACCTTTCTATAGGTACTGTGAAAAGCCGCATTTTCTTCACCCGCAAAAAATTGATGGAAGCCCTCAATGAGCAGTAAGCCGAAACTCCAATCCCTGTATAATTCCCAAAGAGCCCCGGTTCAGCAATGACCGGGGTTTCTTTTTGAGCCTCATTATTATTTACTAAATTTGTGTTTATTTTTTTGCACAACCAACGGCTATGCGCGTATTCAAATTTGGTGGGGCCAGCGTTAAAAATCCGGAAGCGGTTCGCAATGTAGCGTCCATTATCCGGCAACACGGCGAAAAGTCGCTTGTGGTGGTCATTTCGGCCATGGCAAAGACCACCAATGCGCTTGAGAAACTGACGCAGCATTACATGGAAGGGGAGTTTGAGAAGATGATGAAGGTGTACGAAGAAGTGCGGCAGTTTCACCTTGATCTGACTCACGGTCTTTTTGACGATCCAAAACATGCGGTCTTTTTTCATGTGGAACAGACCTTTTTTCACCTGCTCCGGTATATTGAGGAGAAACCCTCAGCAAACTACAACTATGAATACGACCGCATTGTTTCGACCGGCGAAATTGTGTCGACGCAGATCGTAAGCCATTACCTGAATTATTCCGGCATACGCAATCAGTGGTTCGATTCCCGCAAGCTGATCATTACCAATGCCAACTTTCGCGATGCGCGTGTGGACTGGATTCTCACATCGCAGGCTGTAAAAAAAGCGTTGCTCCCTTACCTGAAGCCAGCCGAAAACAGCAAAAAGCCGGGCATTGTGCTTACCCAGGGTTTTCTGGGAGCCACCACCCAGGGTTTTACCACAACCCTGGGGCGCGAAGGCTCAGACTACTCTGCAGCCATAATTGCTTACTCGCTGCGAGCCTCCGAGGTAATTATCTGGAAGGATGTGCCAGGACTGCTCAATGCTGATCCAAAGCTTTTTGACCAGACTTTGCTCCTGCCCAACATCAGCTATCAGGAAGCCATCGAACTTTCGTATTACGGGGCCACGGTAATCCACCCAAAAACGCTGAAACCCCTGCTTAGTCGCAACATCCCTTTAAAGATCAAATCTTTCTTTCAACCCACTGAGCCCGGCACTATCATTAACGAAAACAGCGAGAACGACAACCAGGTTCCCAGCTACATCTTCAAATTTAACCAGGTGCTGGTTTCCATTTTTCCGAAAGATTTCAGCTTTATTGCAGAGCATAACCTGTCCAGAATTTTTTCAGATTTTGCAAAAAATGGGGTGAAGATCAACCTGATGCAGAATTCGGCCATTAGCTTTTCGGTTTGTTTCGACCGAGACCGAATTAATACGCCTGCCTTGTTAAGGGACCTGGAAAAAAATTTCACTGTAAAATACAACTTTGACCTGAAGCTGATTACCGTAAGGCATTACGAAAAAGCCATGATTGACTCACTTATTGGAGGTGGAGAAGTGTTGCTTGAGCAAAAAAGCCGAACGACCCTTCAAATGGTAGTCAAGGATGTTATCTAAAATTAATTGGGAGAAACCAATTTCTGGTCAGCCCTTTTTTTGAAAGCTTCATTGACATTCTGGCAGGCATTGCCCACTTTGTCGGTGGTAAACTCCTGGTAGTACGAGGGATTAAGCCTGGGGCTTGCTGAATATTTTACGGGGATGACCAGGGTGGTATTGAAAACCGGATTATCGTCGGCATCAAACTTTCCGGCATTGGGTGGGTGATTGCGAATAAACCACGAACAAACCTCGAACTGCCGGTAAATGCTTCCCCAGGTATCGCCACTTCGCACTACATACTCCACATCCCCAGGCAATACAGCTTGATCGCCACTTTCTGTTGCCACCTCGATGGTGTCAAGAGCCGGGCGGTCGGTTTCACCAACCCCGGTACGGCTGACCTGGACATTAACAGGTCGCTGGGGATTGTTTAGAAAAATATCCCAGAACATATAGGCAAGAACAACAACGCCAAGGGCTACAAGCAAGGATTTCACGAGGGTATTTTTAGGTTTGTCTTCTATTTTTGCTTGGATTTTTTCCAAAACCGTTGGGGCCGGGGCGCTTTTGCCTGCCACAAAACTTCTCTCGTTCTGAGCCAGGTTATAAAAAGCAATAAGCTGGGCTGCCACAGGCGTCTCAGGCTCCTGTTCTGCAACCATCTTCACCAGGCGCTGCGCCTTGGTGTGGGTAGGCATGGAATCGGCCATTACGCTGCAAAAAGCTTTTTCGCGAAGGCTTTGCCAGGCACTGCCCGTTGCCATAAACAGCATATCGTCGTCCACCGGGACAAGAGCCTCCGGGCAAACGGCAGGTTCGGCAAGCTGCTGCTGTCCAAGATAAAGTATCTGAGCTGTTTCGGTGCATTCAGCAATATCTTCGGTTGGTTTTAACGGCCAGGTAAGGTGATAGCGGCGCTTGCCGGTGTAAAGAAACAAGGAAACATCGCCCATCCAGGCATAGTAAACTTTTTCATCGCGAACGAGCAAGCAGAGCACGCTGGCCTTGTTTACAACAAACTCCGGCTCCTTGCGCCTTTTCTCAAACACAAAGCCGTTGGCATAAACCAGGGCGTTCCGCACGGCCTCAACAGGGTTGGCCAGCACCTCATTTTCCAGGTAGTAGCGCACCCGCTCGTTGATCAGGTCGCTCACCTGCAGATCGCCCTCCATGCGCTTGGCTGAACCCGAAACCAGAAACACAAAACCATTAGGTGTTTCAAAAGCGTCGAAAGTATGAAGTGTGGCCTGGCCTGAAGCATCGGCATGCTGAAACCCGGCAAATTCAAAATTTTTTAACTTCCTGGTTGCCATATTTATATCATTGTATTTTCTGAAGAAAACAGAAAATGGACACCAACACTACTTTGTTTGCCAATATATAAAAAATTTACGGACAAACGGAATAAACCACTAAGTGTGCTGCGCCAAAAGTAAAAATTCTTCGAGTTTCAATTGTTCCGGTCTTCGTCCGGGAAAATCGGCCGGCAGTTCATCCCATTTTATTTCAATGCCTTTTAGAGAATTATGCAAAGTTTTGCGGCGCTGGTTAAAGGCCGCTTTTACCACCATAAATAATTTTCGGGTTTCGCAGGGCAACTCCTGGTCCTTGCGCTGCATTCTTATCACAGCCGATTTTACTTTGGGCGGCGGATGAAAAACATGCTCGTCAACCTGAAAAAGATATTCCACCCGGTAGAAAGCCTGAGCCAGCACACTCAATATTCCATAGGTTTTGTTGCCCGAAGGGGCGGCGATGCGCTGGGCCATTTCCTTTTGGAACATGCCTACCAGCTCGGGCACCAACTCATGATGCTCGAGCATCTTAAAAACGATTTGCGAGGAAATATTATAGGGGAAATTCCCAATAATGGCCATTTGGGCTCCGGATGAAATCCCCGGAAGGGACATTTTCAAGAAATCTTCTTCATGAAGGTGGCCGGCAATTTCAGGGTAGTGTAATTGGAGGTAGACAATAGCATCGCGGTCAAGCTCCACGCCATTCCACTGGAATGCAGGATTGGCAATAAGAAATTTGGTCAGCACCCCGGTTCCGGGTCCGATCTCCAGCACTTGTTTATAATCGCCAAATCCGGTGAGGCTGGATGCAATTTTTCGTGCAATATTTTCGTCGCGCAGAAAATGCTGACCAAGAAACTTTTTGGGTCTGACGGGATTGGCCATATTGGTTCAGTTTACCATTCCATCTCTGAGTGCCCTGAAGCGGTTTCGGGCAGCAACGCTGTTGAGGCTTCCTGGGTAGGCCACCAGCAATTGCTGATATAATGTCATGGCTTTTTCGCTGTTGCGGAAAAGGTTTTCATGCAAATCAGCCCGCTTAAAGAGCGCTTCGTCGGCAAGCAATCCTTGAGGATAGACCTCTACAATACGGGCGAGCAAGGTATCGGCCTCAGCATATTTGCCCCGTGTAAGCATAATCTGGGCCTTGGCCATCAGCACATCATCATTGATATCGTGGGTTGGAAAAAGCCGTGCAATGGAATCGAGCACCAGCAAGGCATCGTCGAAGCGGTTCATAAAGGTAAGCATCTCGGCCCGGGCGTACATCTGCAGGGGGCGGGTGTTTCCATCAAAGCCAATATTATCCTGAATGCGAAGCGAAAGCTGCATGGCATCATTGGCAATGAGCCGGGAGGTACCTGCTTTAAGCACATCGAGCTGTGCTTTGGCCCAGTCGAACTCACCGATATAAAACGAAAGGCGTGCATTTTTGAACTTGGCCTCATGTGCCAGGGGATCGTCCCTGAAGGTTTTGTCGACCTGCGAATAAAGCAAGGTGGCATCCCACACCTGCCCTGAAAGCAGCAGGATGTCGGCCAGTTCAATGCGGCATTCTGCCTGAATGCGGTTGGAAACGCCCTGGATACCAAGCGTGCTGTTGAGCAGCTCAATGGCCTGATCGGTCTTTCCGAGGTAAAATGCCTGCAGATTAGCCAGGTTGCGAATGAGTTTCACCGTTTGCGCATTGGTTCCCAGCTCTTCAAGGGCCTGCTGGTATTCTTTTTCCACTTCAAGCAGATCGGCCTGGCTGTAGCCGTATGTAGAAGTTGCCTGCCTGAACCTGACATCGAGAAATCCGGTAAGGGCTTCCATATAAAGCAAACTCATTGGGCCTTTGTCTATTAAATACTGAAAGGCCTGGCTTGCAATGCCATAATCCTGGTTGGAGGCGGCCAGCTGTGCCACTTCAAGCACCAGTTCGCCCTCCTGCCTGAGGCGGCGGTCGAGGGCGCGTGCCTGCATAAAGGCAATACGGAAGTCTTTCTGCTGAAGTGACAGCCAGAGCAACATTTCTGAATAAAGCGTATTATTGGGACTTTGCTGTGTGCGGGTAAGCAGCACTTGTCTTAAGGCATCGTTGCGCGAATAATCGGGATCGTTGGTAATGGCATCCTGCAAAATGCCCCTCACCTGCTCGGTGGCCGAGGCATTGCCTTCCACATAGTCGATGTATTCGTTCATCATGGCATTGAAGTCGCCCTTACGTTCGAATAGGGGTGCAAGCTGCAGATGCAGCGAATGGCTGTTCCCCAGCAGTCGCCGGCCCCGCTGATAGGTTTCAATGGCAAGGTCGATATACCCACGGGCCTCGAAGGCTTCGGCGAGGGCCACTACCTGACGGGGACTGGCCTGCAAGCCCCTGAGCAGGCCATCGAACTGCCTGCGGGCGTTGCGATCGTTGCCCGAGCGATCGTACACCCAGCCAAGATCCACTTCAAAACCAAGATTATCAGGATTTTCGCGAAGACGGTTTCTAACCGTGCGCTCTGCCTTACGAAACTCGCCCAAGGCAAAAAGGCTTTCGAGGTAGTTTTGATATACCACCTGACTGGGGTTCTTGTCAATCAGCGTTTCATAAATTGCCGCAGCCTTTTCATAGTCGCCATCGCGAAAATACTGGGCGGCAAGTAACTCATCGGTGGTATCCTGGGCGGTAAGTGTCCCGGACAACAGCAAGGAGAAAAACACCGGAAGCAAAAACAACAGCTTCTTCATAACAAACAGTGATTGCATTAACTGATAAACGCCCAGCATGGGCAAATGTTTTGCCCCACGGCCGCCAGTTATTGGCTAATCATCTCAAAACCCGTATATGGCTGCAGGGCTTTGGGCATGCGAATACCTTCTTCAGTCTGGTTGTTTTCAAGCAGGGCTGCCACAATGCGTGGCAAGGCAAGGGCGCTTCCGTTGAGGGTATGCGCCAGACTAGTCTTACCATCGTCGCTGCGGAAACGCAGTTTCATTCGGTTCGACTGAAAGGTTTCGAAATTGGAAATGGAGCTTACTTCGAGCCAGCGTTGCTGAGCGGCAGAGTAAACCTCCATGTCGAAGGTAAGTGCCGAGGCAAAGCTCATATCGCCGCCGCAAAGTTTGGCCACTCTAAATGGCAATTCCAGCTTGCGAAGCAGACCGGAAACATACTGCACCATTTCTTCGAGTGTCTTATAGCTGTTTTCAGGATGAGTAATCTGCACGATTTCCACCTTATCGAACTGATGCAAGCGGTTCAAACCCCGGACATCCTTGCCATAGGAGCCGGCCTCGCGACGAAAACAAGCCGAATAAGCAGTGCTTTTCACAGGCAGGTCTTCCTGACGAAGGATCATCTCACGGAAAAAGTTGGTAACGGGTACTTCGGCAGTAGGAATCAGGTAAAGGTTATCGATCTGCACATGGTACATTTGGCCTTCCTTGTCGGGAAGCTGGCCTGTGGCATAAGCCGAAGCTTCATTAACCAGGAGCGGGGGCTGGTATTCGGTGTATCCGGCCTCTACCGCATTATCAAGAAAGAACCCAATCAACGCTCTTTGCAAGCGGGCGCCTTTACCTTTATAAACAGGAAAACCGGCACCGGTAATGCGGGTGCCGCATTCAAAATCGATCAGATCGTATTTTTTTGCCAGCTCCCAGTGCGGCAGGGCATTCGTCATCAATCCAGGCACTTCGCCTTCAGCGTTTACAATTTCATTATCCTCGGCCGATTTGCCGGCCGGCACGCTGGCATGGGGCAAGTTGGGAAGCTGTACCAGCAGTTCATCCTGTTCTGCCGAAAGACTTTCGAGCCGATCCTGCAATGATTTGACCTCTTGCTTGAGCAGGCTGCTGCGTTCTTTCATGGCCTCAGCCTCATCGCGCTTGCCAGCTTTGTAAAGGGCCCCGATATCGCGGGCCAGCTGGTTGCTCTCGGCCAGACTATCATCCAGGGCTTTCTGGGTCTTGCGGCGTTCGGTATCCACTTCAACAATACGTTCAACAATAGCAGCTGCATCAAAGTTTTTAATCTTCAGGCGTTCGATCACTTCGGCGGTCTGGCTGCGAATTACATTTATCTCTATCATAGCAGGAAGGGCATTTTTTAAGAAACATCAAAATTAACAAGAATTCAGCAACCATAAAAAAGAATTCCCGCCTTGTGGCGGGAACCCTTTGATTGGCGGAGAGACAGGGATTCGAACCCTGGGTCCGCTTACGCGAACAACGGTTTTCGAGACCGCCCCATTCGACCGCTCTGGCATCTCTCCATTTTATTCAGAGCAATTATAAGCCCTAAAAAAAAATCCTGCGGCTGCAGGATTTAGCATTCTTGCGTTGAGTTTTATTCTGCAGCGGCTACAGGCTCAACGTATACAAATGACTTCTGGCCGGCTTTCTTTTTGAAAACCACTTTGCCATCAACCAGTGCAAACAGGGTATGGTCTTTCCCCATTCCTACGTTGTTGCCGGGGTTGTGGGTGGTGCCTCTTTGCCTTACAATAATATTGCCGGCAGTGGCTAACTGGCCACCAAATATCTTAACGCCAAGGCGCTTGCTATGCGATTCGCGACCGTTACGTGAGCTACCAACTCCTTTCTTGTGTGCCATGATATTTTGTTTTTTCTGTTAGCAAAAAATTAAGCGACGATCTCTTCGATCTGAATCTGGGTAAGGGGCTGACGGTGGCCATTCATTTTCTGATAGCCTTTTCTCCTTTTCTTCTTGAAAACGAGTATCTTGTCGGCTTTCACATGAGCCAGCACCTTGGCTTTTACCTTGGCGCCGTCAAGCACGGGGGTGCCAACCTGCACCTTATCGCCATCGGCAAACAACAACACATTGTCAAATTCAAGTTCTGCGCCTTCTTCTTCATGAATAAGGTTTACATAGAGCTTCTGATCTTTGGCGATCTTGAATTGCTGCCCGCCTATCTCAACAATTGCGTACATTTTTTATATTGATTTGAATGTTTACTTCGAATATTGGGGTGCAAAGATAGGAATTTTTTTCTCAATCAACAATGCCTTTTTATCAATAAATTTTCAAACCCCGATTTTTTCCCTTTTTTTTGCTTGCACCCTCGATTTCAGCTTCTTTAAAAGACCCGATGGACGATTGGCCATGTACACCCCAGCCAGTATGAGGGCAATCCACAGCAGATAAATCACCAGGAAAGCTTCGCCATCAATAAATCCCCAGAAAATGCTTACAATAGGCATCATATAAGTTACGGTGGAAGCAAACAGTGCCGAAGTGCGCCTGATGAGCCAGTTGTGCACCACCATACTTTTGGCTGTACCAAAAACCGCCAAAATGGCAATATAGCCAAGACTCTCCCAGCTTTTGGGCCCGGCGGCCATGGTTTCAACAAAACCCGTGCCTGCAAACAAATAAATAACCGCAGGTATCCCAATAATAGTGAAGACCACCGAAGTAATGGTAAGGGCATCGAAGCCCACCAGGAACTTTTTTATAATGTTCATGTTGAAGGCATAGAAAATGGTGGCGGCCACCACAATGAGTCCGTACAGAGCACCATTGCCCAGCCTGGGGTCGTGCACGGCGGTAAGCAAGCCCACGGCGCCCACCAGCCCCACAATCACCCCCAGCACATTGAGCCAGCGGGTTTTTGTGCCAAAGAAAAGTACACCGGCAAGCAGGGTAAACAAGGGTGTTAGTGAGTTGAGCACACCAGCAAGGTAGCTGTCGATACGGGTTTGGGCAATGGCAAAAAGAAAGGGCGGTATCCCGTTGCCCACCACCCCGGCCAGGGCAAAATATTTTAGTTTGTGTAAGGGGACTTTTTTTATGCGCTTAAAAACGAAAGGCACCAGCACTGCAAAAGAAATGCTGATGCGCAGGGCACCCAACTCCATGCTCGAGAACGAAACCAGACCCTTTTTAATAAGGATAAACGAGCTGCCCCAGATGAGCATAAGCAGCACCAAGGCCATCCATTCGGACAGGCCGGGCTTGGTTTCTTCTTGCATAGTAACACGAAAATTTTGCGGGGCAAAGGTAATAAAAAAGCTTCTTTAAGATAGGCAAATGCCAGAAGTTTAAAGGCCTAAAAACAGAATAAAATAAGGGGCTGAAATGTCAAGAAACTAAATTATCAAAACAACTTTTTGAAAAACCCGAAGGAAAGAAATTCTACGAATATACTTACTGTCTCCTTTATGCTAATATTTCATAAAGATTTCTCTTCTCTTAAAACCAATCCGTACCAACTCGATGTAACAAAAATGGTGGAATAAATTATTACAATTAAAAATTGTTCAATACTGAAAATTGGACTCGTATAGAACAGCCATCCTGCTATTCCAGGAAAAAATTCATAAAAAGTTTTTATTTCACCAGAGTATCCAAACAAATAAACGAAAAACTCAGTAATCAACCAAAATGGAAAAAAAACCAAACCTATTGTTCTGTTACGAAAGGTCAAGATTAAAAACAAACCAAAAAGTCCAGCATAAAAAAGGCTAAGAAATTGCTTAAGGATACTTAAACCAATAACTCCTTTAAGTAGGCCATCAAAAGGAATTTTGAAAGAAAAAAAACCAAAAAGAAAAAAAACCAAAAGGGCACAAAAAACAACAAATAAAGAAATGACAACAATTAAAATAAGTTTTCCTTTTAAATACTCATATTTCGTAACACCAACCGCTAAGGCTTTTCGGAATGATCCCTCATTTATCTCATTTCCAACACTATTTACTATAAAAAGAGCTAATAAAAGCATGCCAAAAATTGAAAAAGAATTTACAATAGAAAGATAAAAATCCCCAGCCAATACTACTTTTTCTTTACTGATTTCGTCTAAGCCTCTTGAAATGGGAGTTACAAATAAATAAATTGATAAAAAGAAAAATATGACATTAGACTTTCTGAAGAGTTTGAGTAATTCGATCTTAAATAGGGCGGGGAAATTCATATCGGGACTAGTAAGAGTTTTTAATATGGTTAAAATAGAATCCCTCTATTGATTCATGTTTTTTTATAATTTCATTAACAGTAAGGGTTTCTTTCATCTCACCCTGAAAAATAAGACCAATCTTGGATGATGTCTTCTCAACCTCGGATAACAAGTGGGTTGAGATAAAAAGGGTTTTCCCTTTCTCATTTAATTCTTTTATTAACCCACGTAAAAAAT
>DHFW01000006.1 GCA_002402465.1 Bacteroidales bacterium UBA4814 | reverse complement strand
TGTTGCGCAAACCATCACAGGCTGTACTCTTTGCGGGGGCTTTATCCAATCCAAGGTGATTTAATTTGCCACGAAATGCCCGCAAACCCTCGCATATCTCGGTCATGGAGTCACAACGGCTCAATATACCAAATAGCAGGGTGATTAAATGCGTGCGCGTCTTAAATGACTTGTAGTACCGGTCACTCTGATGTTTGTTTATTAACCCTTGTATGTTGACTTTATCGATCAAATTCAAAATTTATTTGAAAACCGGCTGTCCGACAAATTTTATTTCTGTATTTTTATCCATGTTGGTGTTTGTTTGTGTGGTAACTGCAAACATACAACATGGGGGTGAAACCTTCTGGGAGTAGCCCCCTTTTTTAAATCAGTTATTTTTGTCGGACACTACTGAAAACTTATCTATAAACCTCGAACCCCAAACTCCAAACTTTTTAACTACCTTTGCACGCTTATAAAAAATTAATGACAGAAATCCGCAACATCGCCATTATTGCCCACGTCGATCATGGCAAAACCACCCTTGTAGACCGCATTCTTCACCAGGTAAAACTTTTTCGCGACAACCAGGATACAGGCGATCTGATCCTCGACAGCAACGATCTGGAGCGCGAGCGTGGCATCACCATCCTGGCCAAAAACTGCTCAGTACGCTATAAAGACACAAAGATCAATATTATCGACACACCCGGACACGCCGATTTTGGCGGCGAGGTGGAGCGTGTGCTCAACATGGCCGACGGGGTGCTGCTTATTGTCGATGCCTTTGAAGGCCCCATGCCGCAAACCCGCTTTGTGCTCGAAAAAGCCATTTTGCTTGAGAAGAAGCCCATTGTGGTTATCAATAAGGTTGACAAGCCCAATTGCGATCCCGGGCTGGTACAAGAGAAGGTATTCGACCTGATGTTCAGCCTCAACGCCACCGAAGACCAGCTCAATTTCCCAACAGTTTATGGCTCGGCCAAAGGCGGTTGGATGTCCGACGACTGGACAAAGCCAACCACCGACATTTCGCACCTGCTCGATGTGATCCTGGAGCACATCCCTCCGGCCGTGCGCGCCATAGGTACTACCCAGATGCAGATCACCTCGCTCGATTACAGTTCTTACGTTGGCCGCATTGCCGTAGGCAGGCTCACGCGCGGCACCCTCGAACAAAACCAGCAGGTTTCGCTGGTAAAACGCGACGGCTCCATTCAAAAGTCGCGCATAAAGGAGTTATACGTTTTCGAAGGCTTGGGTAAGGAAAAGATCAAGACCCCTATTCATGCCGGCGAGATCTGCGCCTTATTGGGGATTGAAGACTTCGAAATAGGCGACACCGTGGCCGATTTTGAAAACCCCGAAGCCATCAAAGCCATTGCCATTGATGAGCCCACCATGAGCATGCTTTTCACCATCAACAACTCGCCCTTTTTTGGGCGCGATGGCAGGTTTGTCACCAGCCGCCACCTGCGCGACCGCCTTTTCAGGGAAACCGAAAAGAACCTGGCTTTGCGCGTGGAGGAATCGGGCAGCCCCGACGCTTATGTGGTTTATGGCCGGGGTATTTTGCACCTGTCAATCCTGATCGAAACCATGCGCCGCGAAGGTTACGAGCTGCAAGTTGGCCAGCCCCAGGTGATCATCAAGGAAATTGATGGCAAAAAGCATGAGCCTATTGAATACCTCACCGTGCATGTGCCCGATGCTTTTACCGGCAAGGTCATCGAACTGGTGTCGCAGCGCAAGGGCGAAATGATCAATATGGAACAGAAAAACGACCGCACCGAGCTGGAGTTTGAAGTCCCTTCACGGGGATTGATCGGTTTGCGCAACAACATGCTTACCCTTACTGAGGGTGAAGCCATTATGGCTCACCGCCTCAAAGGTTACGAACCCTATAAAGGTGATTTCGGCATACGCCGCAATGGTGCCCTCATTGCCATGGAAACCGGCACGGCCATTGCCTACTCTATTGACAAGCTGCAGGATCGCGGAAAGTTCTTTATCGACCCGGGCGAGGAAATATACGCCGGTCAGCTGGTAGGCGAAAACACCCGGCAGGACGACCTGCTGGTAAACATTATCAAAACCAAGAAACTTACCAACGTGAGGGCTTCCGGTTCTGACGACAAGGCCAGCATCACCCCTGCCATAAAGTTCTCCATGGAAGAAGCCCTCGAATATATCCGCGAGGACGAATACGTGGAGTTCACCCCAAAGCACATTCGCATGCGCAAGGTCATTTTAGATGAGCATGAGCGCAAGCGCTCAAAGAAAAGCGTTTAAACTTTTTTTTCATGCCTGCCAGCCGCACCCTGCATGTTGCCCTGCCTGCCATGAACGAAGCGGCCTTTCTGCCGCAAACCATGGAATGCCTTAAAAGGCAGCAGCACGACAATTTCCAGGTGTGGGTGTGTGTGAATCAGCCCGAATCATGGTGGAGCGAGGCGGAAAAACTGGCAATTTGCGAAGATAACCGGCAAACACTGTACTATCTTCATAAACTTGGCTGGGAACACCTTCATATTATTGACCAAAGCAGTCCCGGCCATGGCTGGAAGGGTAAGGCACTTGGCGTGGGACAGGCACGCAAGGTCATTATGGACGCCATTAACAAGGTGTCCCGACCCGATGACATTATTGTAAGTCTGGATGCCGACACGGTATTTGAACCCGGGTACCTTACTTCGATTGAGAAGGTCTTTGAGCGCTTCCCCACAGCAGTGGCCCTTTCAAACCCCTACTATCACCGCCTTACCGGCGATGACACACTCGACCGGGCCATGCTCCGCTATGAGATTTACATGCGGTACTATGCCATTAATATGTGGCGAATTGGATCGCCCTATTCTTTCACCGCCCTGGGATCAGCCATTGCACTTCCGGCAACCGCCTATCGCAAGATTGGAGGCATGACCGCAAAAAAGAGCGGCGAAGATTTTTATCTTTTGCAAAAGCTTCGTAAGGCAGGCTGGATTGCCAATTTTAACAGCAGCAAAGTTTTTCCGGGTACCAGGTATTCCGACCGGGTATTTTTTGGCACAGGCCCCGCCCTTATTAAAGGCAGTGCAGGTTTATGGGACAGCTACCCGGTTTATGATTACCGGCTTTTCGACCGTGTAAGAAAAACCTACCTGTTATTTCCGGAATTGCTCGAAAACAAAATGGAAACGCCAATGAGTGCTTTTCTGAACCAGCAATTTGGGGAAGACGACATTTTTGAACCTCTGCGGCAAAACCACAAAAACGTTTCAGCATTTGTAAAAGCCTGCCACCATAAGGTAGATGGTTTAAGAATATTGCAATTTCTGAAATACCAGCAAGGACAGGTATCTTACCGTGATGAAGACAACCTTTTAACTTTCCTTGCTGAATTTTTTCCGGATTTTTTTGTTAAATTTGAGAAAGAGGCCTTTGAAAATCTCGATTTTCAGACCTCTTCCATTGAAATGCTCGACGGCATCCGTCGGTTTTTAATGGAAAAAGAACAAGTTTTTCAGGAAAACGACCGTCCATGAGCCTCCCAAATCCCGAACTTCTAATAGTAATTACAGGCCCCACCGCCACCGGCAAAACACGTTTGGCCGCCTGCGTGGCTGCAAAATGCGAGGGTGAGGTTATTAGTGCCGATTCCCGGCAAGTGTATCGCGGCATGGATGTCGGCACAGGCAAGGACCTCCACGATTTTATGGTGGACGATCTGCTGGTGCCCTATCACCTGGTAGATATTGTTGATCCGGGCTACGAATACAATGTATTCGAGTTTCAGCAGGATTTTATCAAAGCCCTGAAGCATATTCAAAAAAGACGCAAACAAGCTGTTTTGTGTGGTGGAACCGGTCTTTACATCGAGGCTGCTCTCAAAGGTTATTCCCTGCAGAAAGTAGAGCCTGACCCTGAACTGCGCCAAAGCCTTCAATTGCTTACCAATGAAGAACTTTCACAGCTGCTTGCACAATACCGCCCCCTGCACAATACCACTGACACTACCGACCGTGAGCGCCTGATCAGGGCCATAGAAATAGAAGTCCACCAGAAAAATCAAGCTAAAAAAAAAGCAGGCTACCCCACTTTCAAACCCATAATTTTCGGTATCCACTTTGAACGCACTTTAATCCGTCAGCGCATTACTGAAAGGCTAAACCGCCGGCTTGAAGCAGGTATGCTCGATGAGATTAACCGCCTGCTAAACTCCGGCCTTAAACCCGAGCAGCTGAAGTTTTACGGTCTGGAATACCGGATACTTACCCAATATGTTACTGGCGAAATCTCATACGATGAGATGTTCACAACCCTCAACACAGCCATCCATCAGTTTGCCAAGCGCCAAATGACCTGGTTCAGGCGCATGGAACGCCAGGGATTGCAAATTAACTGGATCGATGGCAACCTCTCTATTGACGAAAAGGTGGATCAGGTACTGAAAAAAATTAGTTTTCTTTCCTAAAACTTATAGTTTTTTTATTACACCCCCCCCATTTTTATCAACACTTTGTTGAAAAAGTTAATATTTTTTTAACCTACCCCCTGTTTTTTTGGTGTACTTTTGAAAATCCTAAACTTTTTCAAATGACACACCGAATTAATGCATTACAGTCGGCGGTTTCCCGCCCCTTTCCCGAAGCCGTGAATATTTCGCCCAAAGTTTCGGAATATTTTGGCACCAACGTATTTTCGCGCCTGGTTATGCGCGAATACCTGCCCGAGGATGTCTTCAGGCAACTCACTGAGGCCATCGACAAGTCGGGGCCGATCGACCCGCGTATTGCCGACCAGGTGGCTTCTGCAATGAAAGCCTGGGCCATAAGCAAAGGCGCCAGCCATTACACCCACTGGTTTTTGCCATTGAATGGCGCCACAGCCGAAAAGCACGATGCCTTTTTCAGCCCGGTGGAGCCCAACCTGACCATCGAGCAGTTCGACGGCTCTCAGCTGGTGCAACAGGAGCCCGATGCCAGCAGTTTTCCCAGCGGCGGGCTGCGCAACACCTTCGAAGCCCGCGGCTATTCGGCCTGGGACCCCTCCTCTCCGGCCTTTATCATGGATGGCACCCTTTGCATCCCCACCATATTTATTGCCTATACCGGCGAAGCCCTCGACTTTAAAATGCCCCTGCTTAAAACCATTGCATTAATGGACCAGGTGGCTGTGGAAGTATGTCAGCTTTTCGATCGAAACATCACCAAGGTTTATCCCACCCTGGGCTGGGAGCAGGAGTATTTTCTTGTTGATGAAGCCCTGTATTTTGCCCGCCCCGACCTTGTTATGACAGGCCGCACCCTCACCGGGCACATCCCCGCAAGGGGACAGCAACTCGAAGACCATTATTTTGGCGCCATTCCTCACCGGGTAGCTGCCTTTATGAAAGAATTCGAAGTGGAGTCATGGAAACTTGGAATTCCTGTAAAAACCCGCCACAATGAAGTGGCTCCCAACCAATTTGAGCTGGCTCCCGTTTACGAGGAAGTGAACATTGCCATTGACCACAACCAGCTCGTTATGGTAATTATGGACAAGATCGCCCGCAAGCACCGCTTCCGCGTCCTTTTTCATGAGAAACCCTTCGAAGGGGTAAATGGCAGTGGCAAGCATAACAACTGGTCGCTGGCCACCAATACTGGCAAAAACCTTCTCAGCCCGGGCCACACCCCAAAAACCAACCTGCTCTTTCTAACATTCTTTATCAACATCATTAAGGCTGTAAATGAGCACGCAGCCCTGCTAAGAGGGGCCATTGCCTCGGCCGGAAACGACCATCGTCTGGGTGCCAACGAAGCCCCGCCTGCCATTATCTCCATGTTTATAGGCCGGCAGCTTACCAGGGTCCTTGGTGAAATTGAGAGAAAGGTGAAAGACCGCAAAATGACCCCGGATGAGAAGACCGAGCTGAAATTGAATATTGGGAAAATTCCGAGAATCATAATCGACAATACCGACCGCAACAGAACCTCCCCCATGGCCTTTACAGGCAACAAGTTCGAGTTCCGGGCAGTGGGTTCAGCCGCCAATTGCGGACCCTCTATGATCGTGCTTAATACCATTCTTGCCGATCAGCTGAAACAATTTAAATCCGAAGTGGATCGGAGTATGGAAAAAGGCGTGGAGAAAGACGAAGCCATTTTCAGGGTGCTGCGAAAATATATTCGTGAGTCGAAAAACATTCTTTTCGAAGGCAACGGATACAGCCAGGAATGGGTCGAGGAAGCTGCCCGCCGCGGACTATCCAACTTAAGGAATACACCTGAAGCCCTCGAGTCTTATGTCTCAAAAAGCACCCTCGATCTTTTCGTCAAGAACAATATCTTTTCTGAAAAAGAACTCCATGCAAGGTACGAAATCAGGCTTGAGAATTATGCCAAAGTGCTGCAAATCGAGTCGCGAGTGCTGGCCGACCTTTCTGGAAACCATATTATTCCGGCAGCTATCCGTTACCAGAACATGCTGGTAGAAAACGTGAAAGGCCTGAAAGAGGTGCTGCCAGAGCCCCTGTATAAGGAGCATTCGGAAATGCAGATGCATTCCATTTTAAAGATCTCAGGCCACATTACCCAGATCCGCCTGATGGTTAGCCAGATGATCTCGGAGCGCAAGATAGCCAATCAAACCGAGGACATGCCTGCATGTGCCCGGGCTTATTGCCAAAAAGTAAAACCGCTAATGGAAGAAATTCGTTACCACATCGACAAGCTCGAAATCCTGGTTGAGGACCAACTGTGGCCCCTACCCAAGTACAGGGAGATGATGTTTATTAAATAGTCAGAAAGTCAAAAGTCTTAAATTCTTAAAAAAAATCACGGGGTGACTTGAGATCACCCCGTGAGCATAAAAGACTAATTTTTCAAATGGTTACTTTTTGAAGTTATAAGACAAGCCAATACCAAACAGCTGTTTGAACTGGGTCCGGGGGCCCGTTCCAACCTGAACCTGTTCACCGGCAATGGTTTCATAAATCGAGATTGGAATGTCATGATCGTAAATCAGGTTGAAGCCCATGCTTGCCGTAATGAACCTGTTTACCTTCATGTTCAGGGTGGTTTCCCAGTTTACATCCGTGTTCTTTCGGTTGCTTTTATCCTTATCAGTGTAATTATTAAAAAGGTCAACTTTTGAAGCAAGTCTCACATTTTCGAAAACTTCCTTTGCAAAAGCAATAGAAGCCAGGGCACCAAACTCGGGGTTCACATTTTTCCCGGGATCGACCCCATATGCACCAATCGCAGCCAGATCATCATCAAGGACAAAAGTAAACTTACCCGTTGCTGGCGAGAGGAATATGGATAGGTATTCAACCGGCTTGTAGTCGAAACCCAACGAAGCCATCAAATAACCTGGTGCCATGAAACGCGAAACCACCACACTGTCGTTAGGATATTTGTAACCGGCATCGAATTGGCTTCGGAAATTCACCAGGGCTGAAGCACTTAGTTTATCTGTAACCTTACGACCATATTTTGAAAGGAAATCAATTTTATCCTCGTTTTTTCGCATTGGAGTATCCTGGGTTTTTATAATACCATAGGCCAGGTCAAGCTTGTTTTCCCAGGTATTCTTGTCTTTGGCATAATTGGCACCCAGCACGACGATGCTGGTTGAGGCAAAGCTGTTTTCACCACCGCCCACCCAGTCATTTGTCAATGAATTCATTGTCACCCCAATTGTAGACAGGGTTTTTCCTATTGAGGAAGTGCAGGCTGCCTACAACCAGATGCAAAATCAGTCGCAATTTGGCAAAATCGTGCTCAGAATTGCCGATATTTGACAAAAAGATAAAATATGAAAAACATTTTAGTAACCGGAGGAAGTTCAGGTATTGGATTGGCCATTGCCGACCTGTTAACAAAGGAAGGTGGCTACCATGTAATCTCTCTGAGCCGAAGTAAAGACAAGATTGAACGTGCCCTGAAAGAAAAGCCTGAATTGAAGGGAAAGGTCGATTTTATTACGGGCGATGTTAGCCAGCCCTCCGACTGCCAGAGGCTTTTTGAGTTGCTGAACGAAAAATACGGCAAACTGCACGGACTGGTAAACAATGCGGGTATGCTTACGGCCGGCGGCATACAGGATATTGGCTACGAGCTGTGGAAAGAAAACCTCGACATAAATCTCAACGCACCCTATTTGTTGACCCAAACACTTTTGCCCCTTTTGATCAATGCCAAAGGAGCATCGGTTGTAAACATTTCGTCTATTGCTTCGCGAGTGCCAGGCCGAAGCATTGCCTATTCGGTTTCGAAAGCCGGGGTGGATATGCTTACCGAGTTTTTGGCAGGCGAGTTGGGCCCATACAAAATAAGGGTCAACGCGGTAAATCCCGGCCTGGTGGAAACCCACTTGCACCTCGACAGCAAAGTGGTACCCAGCCAGGAAGTGTACCAACAAATGCTGCAGAAGTCTGAACCAAAATATCCCATTGGCCGCATTGGAAAGCCGGAAGACATAGCCCAAATGGTTCATTTCCTGCTTTCGGACAAAGCCTCGTGGATTACCGGATCAATTTTTAAAGTGGACGGAGGAACCACCGTGTTTAACGAAATTTTGCCCAAAAAATCCAGCTAAAATCCCTCAAAATCCAACTCTTTTTTTTTTGATAGATTTCCGAAGTAAATATCTGAACAAAATTTTTATTAACCACTTATCAATGAATGGAAAAGGTATTTTTGATCAATCGTTTAAACCCTAAAACATAAGGGTTTTTACTAATACAAATTTTAGTAAATTAGCGAATTGCTCAGTCCTTTTGGAAGTATTAACTTTGTTACATATTCTTTTAGAATATATTAGGTTTTTTGAAAGGCTGGATTACAAAGAAAAAAGCGACCCGGGCGGAACCTTAGCGGCGGAGTTCTCCGGAATATCCGTTGTCAAAATTAACCCGGGGGTTATTAACATTCAACTTGTCGGACAAACTTTGAATTAGTAGTTTTTCCGGGTAGTTTTGATCTGAAAGGGGAGGTATCAGAGTTAGAAAGGCTCAGGCCTTGGGTCGCTTTCAATAAAAAAAAGACTGCTTTGTCCGGGCAGTCTTTTTTTGTTTATATGGTCAGGCATTATTGGTCTGCAATGCATTGGCATAGGTGCTGATTAGTTTTTTAATGCAAGGAATCTCCAAGCTTTTGCCTAAGTAAACCGTTTTCACCATTGCCCCTTTAAAGCTTACCAGTTTTACGAGGTAGCCTTCGTTGTTGGCAACCGGACTTACAATCATTCGGAATTTGCTCATGCCTTGGATATTGTTTGCACAAAACATCCTTCAAATATAGGCACAGCCATCCTTTCTCCGTAAGGGCAAAAACCACCATTTACAACCACGGAAAACTACCGGGTTAAATTACGGGTATTGCTTTTTCAGCAAGCCTGAAACGGGTTTCGGGCAAACCCTCAGAGCGAAATTTCTTGTAAAGCCTTGACAGAAAGGGGCTTGTTCACAAACTTAATTACAAAGGGATTTTCGACGGCACGGCGGTAATCGTCGGCATCGATAGAAGAGGAAAGCATGGCAATTTTGCAGTGCTGCCTGATGGCCGGATCGAGAGACTGAAAGGCCTCCAGAAAACCGAAACCGTCGATGTCGGGCATGCGAATATCCAGAAATATCAGCTCGGGCAGGCTGGAAGGATGGCTTGCCAGGGTGTCGTTGAGGTATTCAAGTCCGGCACGGGCACTTTTCTTAACCGTGATATTTTCAGCAAAATGGCATTTCTCCACAATTTTGCGGTTTACAATGTTGTCAATGTCGCTATCGTCAATAAGAAGAAGATTTTTAACAGGCATCGTTGGGGTTTGGTTGGGGTTGGTTGGGAATTTTTACTGTAAACACGCTTCCCTTGCCTTCTGCAGATTCTATCTGCAGGCTGCCTTTTAACTTATCCACAATTTCCTTTACGATATAGAGGCCAATGCCACTGCCGGTGCTTTGCTCGTATCCACGAAAAAACATTTCAAAAATTCTGGGAAGGTGTGCTTCCGGAATACCCAGGCCATTGTCCTCTACACGGATAACAGCCTGCTGCGGATTAACCTGCACCAGTATTTCCACAAATGGCTGAGTTGCCTTGGGGTTAAAAAACTTTAAACTATTCGAGATCAAATTACTGAGAATGACCTCTACCCTGCGCTTATCAGAGCAAAATATACCTTCGTGGTTTACCTTCAGTCGTAAATCAATCTTTTGGATATGTGGAAGGTATTGAAGGTTGTTGATGGTTTTTTCGAGCAGAAAATCAAAATCTATTGGAGAAACATTCACCTCGAAACGGGCATTTCTTGAATAATCGATAATATCGTGGATGATCAGATCGAGCTTGTGAATGCTTTCTTTCATCAGTCTTATATACGAAATTTGCTCGCTTTCATTGGACTCGGTCTCTAACAGGCTGATAAGCCCCAGCACAGATACCAGCGGCGCCCTCAACTCGTGGGAGGTGCTGTAAACAAAATGGTCGAGCTCAGCATTGGTTTTTTGCAACTCGGTATTTTTCTGAGTCAGTATCCTTTCAGCCTTTTTGGTGTCGGAAATATCCTGGATATTTACAAAAAGCAGTTCATTTTTCCCCAGGTCAATTTTCCCGGCAAAGAGTGCCAGATCCACAGGACCATTGGCGGTACTTTGGAATGTAAAAGAGAAGTGACTTTCGCCATAGCGCAAAGCTTCTTTCAGGCTTTCTTTCATTAGCCCGGCCTGGGCGGGGTGCAACCCGAGCAGATCCTGCCCAATTAATGAAGCGGCATCTTCGCGCCCGTAAAGAGTGGCCGCTGCCCGATTGGCATCGAGAATGGTATTATTGCAGGGGTTTACCAGCAACTGCACAAGGGGTGCTTTCTGAAACAGAATCTTATAGCGTTCTGTTTCTTCAGCAGGGCTTTTATCGCCCGAATTTTCGTTAAGATCCTTTTTGCCGCTATGACCCAATTTGGTTATTTTTATAAAATTGGAAAATGCAAAAATAATGGCAAAAGCCACACTTGGCCAAACTTTTCTTATTTTTTTAAACTGGCGATCAGGTGCCTGTTAGCGCTTATGTAATCCACATTCCTTGGTGTCTGGATTTTCCCACCACCATCGTCCGGCGCGCACATCCTCGCCGGGTTCAACTGCCCTGGTGCATGGCTGACAGCCAATACTGGGAAAACCTTTGTCGTGCAAGCTGTTGTAAGGGATCTTGTGTTTTCGAATGTAGTCCCAAACCTGCTGCTCAGTCCAGTCGAGCAAAGGGTTAACCTTTATAATGCGGTTTGCCGAATCCCATTCGGCATATTGCAAATCCTGCCGTGTAGGCGACTGCTCGCGTCTCAGGCCGGTAATCCACACCTCATTACCTTTAAGAGCCCTTTTCAGTGGTTCTATTTTGCGGATATGGCAGCACATCTTGCGATTTTCGATGCTGTGGTAAAAAAGGTTGATGCCACGGCTCTGCACCATTTGCTCCACTGCCTGGTAATCAGGAAAAAAAACTTTAATCCGGAAGTCGTATCGAGCCTCGGTCTTTTCAATCAACTCGTAGGTTTCGGGAAACATTCGACCGGTATCGAGCGTGAAGATCGAAGCCTTCTTATCGATCTGCATCAGCATGTGGGTGATCACCTGATCTTCGGCACCCAGGCTGCTGCTGAATACCGCTTTCGCGGAATGCATCTCAAGTACTTTTCCGAGTATTTCTTCTGCCGAAAGGCTAGAAAACAGATCGTGGTATTCCTGTGCGGTCTTTTTCATCAGAATGGTTATAAATCAGCAAGCGTAAAAATTTCTTTCTGTCGTATGCCCTTTTCGGTACGAACCAGGCTGCAGCACTCATTGTAATGGTCGTGCTGAAAGCACAGCACGTAATCATTATCAACCGCTCTTTCGAGGAACTCTTCCTTCTCCTTCATCGACACCAGGGGCTCCACATCGAAGCCAGGCACATAAGGCAAAGGAAGGTTATGTACCTGTGCAATAAAGTCACCTGTAAATACTACCTTGCGGCCATTGTAATCGAAAATGGGAACGATCAGTCCGCGGGTGTGGCCGTCTTTTATTTCCAGGAATATCCCTTCACAGAAGGGGCCTTCCTCATGAATGAACTCCAGCTGTCCGTTTTCAAAAAGGGGTAAATAATTTTCAGGAAAATAAGATGCTCTTTCGCGGGGGTTGGCGTTCATGGCCCAGTCCCACTGCGCTTTACTAACATAGTAATTGGCGTTAGGGAAAACAGCCTGATAGCTTCCTTCCTGCTCCCCTTTTTTCACCGCCCCGCCCACATGGTCGAAATGCAGGTGGGTGAGAATCACATCGGTAACCTGCTCCAAAGAATAGCCAGCCTTGCGAAACGACGACTCCAGATTGTCTTCGCCAAAGCGATGAAAAAAACTGAAGTATTTCTCGCTCTGCTTGTTGCCCATGCCGGTATCGACCAGAATCAGCCGGTTTCCGGTGTCGGCCAGCAGGCAGCGCGAAGAAAGCTTCACCATGTTATTTTCGTCGGCTGGGATGAATTTTTGCCAAATGGTTTTAGGCACCACCCCAAAGCAGGCTCCCCCGTCCATTTTAAAATGCTCTGCTATGATTGGAAAAAGTTTCATGTCACTGAATTAGTTATCACACTAAGCTATATAACCCAAAAACAGCAAAAGTGTTGTATTTTGCAAAGATAAAAATCCCTGCCAATTTTTCGGGGCTGCTTTCAAAAAGCCAGGCAGGCGCAGGTTATATCAAAAAAAGCTAACTTTAACCCCTCACAAAATAAATCGCCCCATGAACGTGCATTTTATTGCCATTGGAGGCAGCGCCATGCACAACCTGGCCATTGCCCTGCACAAGAAAGGTTACCGGGTTACCGGCTCCGACGACGAGATTTTCGACCCTTCGCGCCGGCGCCTGCAAAATTACGGATTGCTCCCAAAGGCTTTTGGCTGGTTTCCCGAAAAGTTGCATGCGGGCCTCGATGCCGTTATCCTGGGCATGCATGCGCGGGCCGACAACCCTGAACTGAAAAAGGCAAAAGAGCTGGGGCTGCCCATATTTTCTTATCCAGAGTTTCTTTATGAACAGTCGAAAGAAAAGACCCGCGTGGTAATTGGTGGAAGCCATGGCAAGACCACCATTACCTCCATGATTTTGCACGTGCTGTATTATCATAATATTGACACAGACTACATGGTAGGTGCGCAGATCGAAGGCTTTGAGGTGATGGTGAGGCTCACCGAAAAAGCCCCCTTCATTATCATGGAAGGCGATGAATACCTGAGTTCGCCCATCGACCGAAGGCCCAAGTTTCACCTTTACAAGCCACACATCGCGCTGCTCAGCGGCATTGCCTGGGACCACATTAATGTGTTTCCTACTTTCGAAAACTATCTGGAACAATTCAGGCAGTTTATCAGACTCATAGAAGACAACGGTAAACTGATTTACTGCCGCGAAGACCAGGAGCTCGAAAAGCTGTGCAGCGAAGAGACCAACCCGGGGCTGAATCTGTATCCTTACGGATTGCCCGAATATGAGATACGCGATGGGGAAACCTTTTACCTTTCGGGGCAGGATCAATATCCCTTGCAGGTATTTGGCCGTCATAACCTCATGAACATTAATGGGGCACGCCTGGTGTGCCAGCAACTAGGTGTAAACAACGAAATGTTTTTTGAGGCCATGGCCACTTTTAAAGGAGCCAGCAACAGACTAGAAAAAGTTTTTGAGCAAAACGGCACAGTTGTTTTTCGCGACTTTGCCCATGCCCCTTCCAAACTAAAAGCCACAACTGCAGCCGCTAAGGAGCAATATCCTGACAAAACGCTGGTAGCCTGCATGGAGTTGCATACCTTCAGCAGTCTGAATCAGGAATTCCTTCATCAGTATGAAGGAGCCATGGACGCAGCCGATGTTGCCATAGTATTTTTTAGTCCCCATGCCCTTGAAATGAAAAAGTTGCCCGAACTCGATCCTGAAACCGTGCGCAAGGCTTTTAACAAAAAAGGTTTGGAGGTGTTTACCGACACTTCAAAGCTTCTCATGAGGCTGGAAATTCTTGCCCGCAAACAAGCCTGCTTTCTTTTTATGAGTTCAGGAAATTTCGGAGGCCTTAATCTCAAGGAGTTTGCCAGCTTCATTAAAACCCAGCAGAACGAAATCCAATCCTGAAATTATGAGCGAAAAGCCCGTTAATCCCGTGATTGAAGAAAGCTGGAAAGAGATATTGGCCGACGAATTCAGTGCGCCATACTTTCAGCAATTGAAAGCATTTCTGGTAGAGGAGAAAAAAAAGTTTACAGTGTACCCACCCGGGCCACTTATTTTTTCGGCCTTCAACCATACGCCATTCAACAAAGTTAAGGTGGTTATACTGGGGCAGGATCCTTACCATGGCCCCGGGCAGGCTCACGGGCTGTGCTTTTCGGTAAACAGGGGCGTTGTCAAACCCCCTTCACTCATTAATATTTTCAAGGAAATTGAGAGCGATCTGGGTTTATTGCCACCTGCCCATGGCAACCTCGAAAAGTGGGCTGACCAAGGCGTGTTGCTGCTAAACGCAACCCTCACCGTTAGGGCGAACCAGGCAGGCTCCCACCAGAACAAAGGCTGGGAAAGATTTACTGATGCAGCCATAAAAGCCTTGTCGGAAAAAAGATCAGGATTGGTTTTTCTGCTCTGGGGTAATTATGCCGGTGCCATGCAGACCTTGATCGACACTACTCGCCATCATGTGATGAAAGCCCCCCACCCTTCTCCCTTGTCGGCCTCACGTGGTTTCTTTGGCTGCCGCCACTTTTCCAGAACCAACGAGCTGCTTGCAGCACAGGGGCTGACGCCCATCGACTGGCGCATCGATAATTGAGCAGATATGCGATATGCTGTGCTGATCATACTTTTTATGTCAGCCCTGGCCACTCAGGGACAAGACCTTATAAGGCTCAGCATTAAAAGTGCAGATATTTCCCAAACCCTTCCCCCGGAAATCACCAAGCCACGGTTTTATCCCGACAGCCTTACTCTTCAAAAAGGAATTGATACGCTAATGTTCAAAGTCTTTGAGGCGGGATTCCTGAGGGCGAATTTGCAGAATATCCTTGCAGACAGCGCAGGTTTCACAGCAGTGATCGAAAATGGCCCAATGTTTCAGTGGCAGTTGCGCAATGCCAACATCAGCCCCGAAGCATTACGCACTCTCAGAATTGAGCAGTATTTTTCAGGAGATGCCTTACCATTTAACCGTTACCGGGAAGTCAGCCAAAAGATCATTGGTTGGTACGAGAACCGGGGCTATCCTTTTGCCAGCTTAATGAAGGACAGCCTGGAGTTACTAGAAAATTCACTGAATGCAGCCCTAAGAGTTGATCCTTCGTTTTTTATTGTTTTCGATACCCTTGAATTATCGGGAAACGTGAACCTTTCGCAGGGATTTATTGCCGGGCACACGGGCATCAGGGCTGGCAACGCCTACAGCGAAGAAAAAGCAAGGGAGGCTGCTGCACGTTTATCTGATCTTGCTTTTTTAAGGTTGAACGGCGATCCTGCCCTCCAATTTACTCCCGGAAAAGCAAAGCTCACCATACCAGTAAGGAGGCAACCCGCCAACCGTTTTGATGGCATTGCCGGGGTTTCGAGCAATACCCTCGACGACAACCGCCTGCAGTTGACAGGTCAGCTCAACCTACTGCTGATTAATCTTTTCGAGCGCGGTGAGCGTTTTTCTATGAACTGGCAGGGTCTGGGTCAGGGCACCCAGCGTTTGGAGCTCGAAGGGGCCTATCCCTACCTTTTATCCACCCCGCTTACTACTTCCATGCTTTTTTCGCTGCACAAGCAAGATACCTCTTTCCTGAGCCTGAGGCAGCGGCCCGCTTTTACCTGGCAAGGCCAGCAAAGCTGGCAGCTATCAGTTTTCGCCGACCTTAGGAGCACCCAGCTGCTAAGCACCAGCCGCTTTGCCGGCATTACAACCCCGCCCCCGCAAATAGACTCACGCACCTCTCTTTACGGAATTGAAGCAGCCAGCTACAGCCCTGGTTATTTTGCCAACCTGCGTAAAGGCTGGGGAATAAAAGTTTCGCTCGCCGCAGGAAACAAAACCATCAGAGAAAACAGCAACCTTCCGGCAGTCATTTACGAGGGCCTTCCCGTTAAGCAAACACAATTTGCGCTCGAACTAGAGGCCGAAAATCGTTGGGTATTGAGCCCCCGAAGCTGCCTGGTGCTTCAGCTTCGTTCGCAGGGCATGACCGGCCAGCAGCTTTTCGAGAACGAACTTTACCGTATTGGAGGGTTCCGAAGCCTGAAGGCCTTTGATGAGGAGTCGATCCTGGCAGCATTTTATGGGATCATGACCGGAGAGTGGCGCTATTTTACCGGCGAGAATTCTTTTTTCAGTCTGTTGTTCAATGCAGCCTGGTTTCAGCGTGAGCTCAACAACCAGCAAATTAGTGGCTGGCCGTGGGGAGCTGCGGTGGGCCTGACCCTCGAAACAGCCCCGGGTATCCTTTCGGTTTATTATGCCATGGGCAAAGGACCCGAAACACCCCTGGCATTTCGCAATGCGAAAGTACACATTGGCTTTGTAAGTCTTTTCTGATAATTTTTACGAAATTTGCAGTTCATTATTCCTTTTGCAGGAAAACCACGCTTAAACCCCGATATTTTGGAAAATTACATTTTTGGCATACGTCCTCTGCTCGAAGCCCTTGAAAAAGGCGAAAGGCCCGAAAAAGTACTGCTGCAGCAGGGCCTGGGCGGGGAAAACTACCAGCAGCTGTTTAATATTATTCGCAGCGAAAAGATTCCTTATCAAATGGTACCCATTGAAAAACTCAACCGGGTTACACGCAAAAACCATCAAGGTGTCATTGCTTACATTTCAATTATCAGCTATCAGCCGCTACAGGAGTTACTTCCAATGATCTATGAGCAAGGCGAACTGCCTTTGCTTGTTTTGCTCTACCGGGTAACCGATGTGCGCAATCTGGGCGCTATTGCCCGTTCTGCCGAATGTTTTGGTGCCCATGCCATAGTTATCCCCGACAAAGGCAGTGCCCCAGTGAACGCGGATGCCATAAAAACTTCAGCAGGAGCCCTTTCGCGCCTGCCTGTTTGCCGTGAAGGCAACATTTTGGAAACCATTGCCTTTTTGAAGGAAAGCGGAATTAAAGTGGTTGCCGCCACAGAAAAAACAAAACAGTCGCTGTTTGAGGTCGACTTCGGAGGTCCGCTTGCCATCATCATGGGATCAGAAGACAGGGGTATTTCCTTTTCGGTGCTAAAAATGGCTGATGAGGCTGTTTCTATTCCCATGAAGGGAAACATCGCCTCGCTCAACGTTTCGGTTGCAGCAGGCATTATGCTATCTGAAGTCCACCGCCAGCGCAGCAAATAGTTTTTCAGCGAAAGCGAAACAAGTTGCAGCCTTTGATTAATTTTGTGCCCTAAAGCCAGTACCATGGAAGTTGGAATATTCATTCCCTGTTTTATCGATCAGCTATTCCCGGAAACGGGCATGAGCATGGTTGCCGTGCTTAAGCATGCCGGGGTAAAAGCCCTTTACAACCCCGAACAGACATGCTGTGGACAGGTAGCTTTCAATACAGGATTTCATGACGAGGCCAAGCATGTTGCCGAAAAGTTTATCCAGGATTTTACGCAATATAAATATGTGGTGGGCCCCTCGGCTTCGTGTATTGGCATGGTAAAGAATTACTATCCGCAAATGTTCGATAATTCGGCCCTGCACAACGAAAACAAATACCTTGGCAGGAAAATTTACGAATTCACCGATTTCCTTGTGAATGTGGCAAAAATGGAAAACCTGGGGGGGCGCTTCGAGGCCCGGATTACTTTTCACGATTCATGTGCCGCTTTGCGCGAATACGGGCTGAAAGACGAACCGCGCCGACTGATGGCCCAAATTGAGGGGTTGGAACTGATTGAAATGAAAGACCGCGAGGTGTGTTGCGGATTTGGGGGCACCTTTGCTGTAAAACACGAAGCCATTAGCACGGCCATGGCCGAACAAAAGGTTAAAAACGCCCTCGACACCGGGGCACAATACATTGTTTCGACCGAAGCTTCATGCCTGATGCAACTCGATGGCTACATTAAAAAGAACAAACTCCCCATTGAAACCCTGCACATTGCCGACCTGCTTGCCAAAAGTATTTCCGGGAAATAAACCTTCCTTCTTTTTTTACTATGACTAAAAAATATTTTCTTGGTTTTGCGCTGCTTTTTCTTGCCCTGCTGGCCACAGCCCAAACCGAGGTAGACGAACGGGCCGTAATCAGTTTTGACAAAGGGTTGGGTTTTTTTGCCCCCGACTCTACTTTTGGCCTTAACCTCAGGTTCAGGATTCAAAACCGTATTGGCATGACTACCGTTTCGGGTTCCGACCTGAGCCCTGATCAGTTCGAAGCCAATGTGAGGCGCCTGCGCTTGCGCTTCGATGGTTTCCTGGGAAGCTCGAAACTCACTTATTATATGCAGCTTAGCTTTTCGAGAGGCGATCAGGATTGGGACAATACGGGCTTTCCGGGGGTGGTGCGCGATGCCATGGTGTTTTATAATTTCAATAAAAAATTTTACATGGGCATAGGACAGGGCAAATTGCCCGGCAACCGCCAGCGGGTTACTTCGAGCGGGCAACAACAGTTTGCCGACCGATCGTTGGTAAACGCCGTATTTAATATTGACCGCGACTTTGGCCTTTTTGCCTACTACAACAATAACGTGGGTAACTTTTTTTACAACCTGAAAGGCGCCATCAGCAGTGGTGAGGGGCGCAATATTCAGCGCACCGATAACGGCCTTGCCTACACCATGCGCATAGAGCTGCTTCCCTTGGGCGATTTTACCAGGGATGGCGACTTTTCAGAAGGTGACCTGGAGCGCGAAGTCACTCCGAAACTATCCCTTGGTGCTTCGTATTCGTTTAACAATAAAGCAATAAAGTCGGCTGGGCAACGCGGACAGCTCATGGAAGAAGCAACCGACATTTCAACTTTCTTTTTGGACATGATTGCAAAATACCAGGGATGGGCCGTGCAGGCAGAATATGCAAACCGCGATGTAAGCCGAAACCCGGGGCTACTGAGTCCGCTTCCATCTCCATATGTACTAACCGGAAACGGGATCAACACCCAATTAAGCTATGTGTTTCCCTCAAATTGGGAGGTTGCGGGCCGATATACCAGGGTAAACCCACATGAAGAACTCAGATATCTTGAAGCACAAAGCGATATTTACACTCTTGGTTTGACCCGATACCTTCAAAAACACCGCAACAAGGCACAAATCAACTTTTCCTATCAGAAAGACAAGTGGGAAGTCTTTTCCGCAAACGATTTCTTCAATATAATGTTCCAGGTTGAAATAGGCATATAGGCAAAAAGGCCATAGCTGGTGCAAAAGTCTTAAATTTGCAAAAAACCAGACAAAATGACTATAGGAATTGACATCGGTGGAAGCACCACCAAAATTGTAGGTTTCAAAAATGGCAAGATCATCGACCCGCTTACGGTCGAGGCCAACGATCCCATTGCTTCTGCTTCGGGTGCAATGGGAAAGTTTCTTTCGGTTAACAAGCTTAGCCTTAACGATATTGACAAGGTGATAATGACCGGGGTGGGCGCCTCGTTTATTGGTGACCAGCTGCTGGGGCTTTCGGTTGAAAAAATCGAGGAGTTCAAAGCATTGGGTCATGGAGGTCTGTTTTTGTCGGGATTGAATAAAGCCATTATTGTAAGTATGGGCACGGGCACCGCCTTTGTGAAAGCAAACCAGGGCTGCATTCAGCACCTCGGAGGTACCGGTGTGGGAGGTGGCACCATTCTTGGCTTGTCGAAAGCCATGGTTAATCTTACCAGTTTCGAAAACATTATTGAAACAGCGCGCACCGGTTCACCCGATCATGTAGACCTTAGTGTGGGCGATATTTCACGCACCGAGGTAGGAAACCTTCCCAGCTCCATTACGGCCTCCAACTTTGGTAAAATGACCGACCAGGCTACCAAGAACGACATTACCAGGGGTATTCTTACCATGGTATTTCAGGTAATTGGCATGATGGCCATTTTTGCCGCAAGGGCGCAAAAAGACAACGATATTGTGCTTAGCGGCAAATTGGTAAACATTCATCAGGCCCAGAAAACATTTACCGAGCTGGGAAAACTTTACGGCGTGAAGTTTCATGTACCCATTCATGCCGAATACTGCACCGCCATTGGCGCAGCCATTTCGGGCAACCCCGACCATTTTGCATTGAATCAATAGTTGCCAAAAAATGTAGTTAGCAACATATGGAAAAATAATTCAGTTAAATCATGCGAGGTAAAAAAAATATGTTACCTTTGCAAGGAATTCATTAACACCGTTGTATTGATCTCCGCTTAACAGATTCCTTGATACTTTCCTTCCAGAACAGCTTCAACCTCTTTTTCGCGTATTTCAATGCACATTAACAAAAATCACAATTACATTTATGAAAACTGGAACAGTAAAGTTCTTTAACGAACTTAAAGGCTTTGGATTTATCAAAGATTCAGAATCAGAAAAAGAGTATTTCGTACACGCAACCGGTCTGATCGACAAAATTCGCGAAGCCGATGAAGTTACCTACGAACTTCAGGAAGGCAGAAAAGGTCTGAACGCTGTAAATGTACGCCTCGCGTAATAAAAGCCGAAGAAACTTTTTTAGAGGCCCCCTCCTTACAATAAGGAGGGGGTTTTTATTTGTGCCAGGGGGTTGCGTCCATTGATCGTGCCCTTCCCAGCACCTGAAAGCGAACATATAGTTCCTCCCTGAAACCCTTAAGCTGGCGTATGATTTTAACAGCCTTGAAGTGCTTGCCTTTTTTGCCACAGGCAAACTGCTCCATGGCTTCCTGGCTTTGCCAGAAGCAGTGGCTGGGGTGCGGGTGCGGGATTTCCCCAACATTGCCCACTGAATTTAATGGGGGGCAATAGCACTGAAAAGTCTTCACTGATTTTGAACCGGTACTGGTCCATTACCTCTGAGTTGCCAAAGAAATCAAGGGTTGTTTCAACAGAGGGCCACACAGTATGACGACCCCACTGATTTATATTGGGAATAGAGCTATAACCCAGCCCGGCACCCGCGCCCAGCAATTTAAAAAACTGCAAACAGGGATAAAACTTCAGATGCGGCGGTAATACCGCCATTAGGCGCATGGCTCAGAAGCGGTTCTTACTACTAAAACGGGAAAGACACATTGAGACAACCCGCCCAATGGGAAACGCCTCGCTCACAAAAAATGACTTGTCGTTTTTAATTCAGTAAAAACTCAATTAAAACGCCAAATAATCTTATACGTTTGCAGAAAATATTTCTTGGGAGAAATATTTACGCCCACAGATTGTCGGGATAGGCGCCCGAATCAACCATAGCTCGTATGGATTCCGTCACCTTCTCTTTGTCTTCGCGGTAGGTAACCCCAAACCAGGATGCGTCGCAGGGCAGCACACGCACTTTTACCTTGCCTTTGCTCACCAGCTCATCAATCACTTTTGGAATGAAAAACTCTGCCTTGAGGTCGTTGGCGTTTACTTTCATGAAAAACAACAGTTTTTCCTCAAGTTGAGCAAACAGGTCAGTTCCAAAACCCCAGAAATTCATAGAAACAATTTCATCAGGGTTAAGGGTGGTGAGTTTTTCGTCCTCTTCGCTCACAATGCGGCCATCTTCTAAACGGCGAATGGCGTTGTGTTCTTTCACGTTTTCCAGAAACCCATTATCGTCAACTTTGCAAATGCCGCGTGCAACCTGCCCATGCTCCGAAAGGGTATTTGCCAGGAAGTACCCCGCCATGGCGTATAGACCCTGGCTCTTGGAAATACTGTTTTTCAGATACCGGGCCATGGTTTCATAGGCGCTGTATCCATAAAAGTCGTCGGCATTAATAACGGCAAACGGCTCATTGATATGGTGGCGGGCCACCCAAATGGCGTGGCCGGTGCCCCATGGTTTTTCACGCTCGGGCGAATAATGGATTGCCATAGGCAAGTTGTCCATTTCCTGGAAAGCCAGTTCTACCTGAATTTTATCCTTGAGTTTGTCAACAAAGGCCTCTCTGAATTCTTGTTCGAAACTGCGGCGGATAACAAAAACAACCTTATTAAAACCAGCTTTTATAGCGTCGTAAACCGAATAATCCATAATCGTTTCGCCCGAGGGTCCAACCCTGTCGAGTTGTTTCATCCCACCGTAGCGGCTGCCTTTTCCGGCGGCAAGTACCAATAGTGTTAAGTTCATTTCTTTTGTGTCAAAATTTAAAAACGGGATAAAAAAGCACCTGCCTTTTTACCCCGCAAAAGTAACATTTGATTTTGGATTTTTTTCAAGCGCCTAATGCTTTTTGACTTTGGCTACTGAAGCCTTTGAATGATTAGTATCACTATCAGGTTGGTGAAGTTGCTTTTTCTGCTGACTTGCGTCCTGATTTTTCGATTTTGCAATATATATGAAAGGCACTACAAAAAGGGCAGTCAATAACAGCCCTGTAATGATTCCAGTTAAGTCCATTTTCTTCTGATTTTTTTAAAAAACAATAAAAATTTACGGCACCAACGAACTGCTGCTACCGGGGGGCAGGGAAGTAAGTGGAATTACCAGAAAGCGTGAAAGGGAAAAATAACAAGGAAGGTTTCCAGGCTTAGAGAAATGTACCTGGTCGCTGCCAGGGTATTATTTAGGCCGGGAATAATCAAATTGGCTACACCGGACAAAACAACAGAATACCATTCAGTCGTTTCGGTCTGGTTGGAAGCCGGCTTTAAACTCTCGTTGAAAAAATTTGCTAAACCGCCGTTGGAGTCATGTGAAGGTAGGGCAATGTTGCCTAAAGGCGGATAAAGAGGGCTAATGGTATTCTGGCCCGAGAATGGAAATACCGGTTCGCTGGGGGTCACAGGAAAGAAACCCGCCTTCAAGCAGAAAAATGCTAAAAGAAGCAAGGTTGCGGTATTTTGAAGGGCCCTTTGCTTATGCAAAATTAGATATTTAATGGATTCATTTATTGCGGCCCAAAAAATTAAAATTAATTGTTTCCAAACGTGAATCAAATTACTTCTAAGGGAAAATTAAGTACTTTTATTATCAAAATCATAACCTCATGAAATACCTGAACCTGCTAGCGTTCCTTGCTATGGTGGCAATGAATTACCTTGCAAATGCCCTGCCAATAAACGGAAAAAACACCGGTCAGTTATCTGATTTGTACCCCAACCTTTTTACCCCTGCCGGAATTACTTTTTCAATTTGGGGGGTTATTTATTTATTGCTTCTGGTTTTTATCATAGTCCAGCTTAAGGCAGACAATCAAAAACTGGTTTCTTCCATAGGTTGGGCTTTTGTCATCAGTTCAGTTTTCAACGGCCTTTGGATTCTTGCCTGGCATTACGAGCGCACGGGTTTGTCGGTAATTATTATGGTGGGTTTGCTTGCAAGCCTTATTTACATCAACCAGCAACTTTCAGGCATGCCTTTTAGCATTACTAAACTTACCTTTGACATTTACCTGGGCTGGATTTGCATTGCCACTATTGCAAATGTTACCGCCCTGCTGGTAAGTGTAAACTGGGGAGGCCTGGGCATTTCGGCCGAAGTGTGGACCATTTTGCTGATTGCTACCGGCGCCCTCATTACCATTGCCGCGATGCACCGGCTCCACAATCCATACCTGGCCCTGGCCGTAATTTGGGCTTTCGCCGGAATCATCATTAAGCGGCAGGCCGATTATCAAACTATTGTCATTGCTTCTGCCATTGGAATCATCATAGTGACTGTATTTGCTTTAATGCTGCTGTTCAGGAAAACCATTTAAACCTTTTTATGAAAAGGAAGGCCTTTTTCAATTACAGGCTGCTGTTCTGGATGCTGTTAATCATTGCTATGATTATGGGCGGCGGCTATCTGGTAATTGCTTATTCCTATAACTTGCAAAAAGACACCGAACGCCGGATTGATGAAACGCGGCAGAGCGTAAATGTTGCAAAGGAAATGGAGATGGAGCTGGTAAGGCTACGTGGATTTACCTTTA
Source organism: Bacteroidales bacterium UBA4814 (assembly GCA_002402465.1). Taxonomy (GTDB): domain Bacteria; phylum Bacteroidota; class Bacteroidia; order Bacteroidales; family UBA7960; genus UBA7960. The sequence goes on along the minus strand of DHFW01000006.1, from coordinate 30,130 downwards.
CCTACCTGGTTGACCCAACCCCGCAATGGCTCGATTCGATAAAAACCCGCGAAACACGCTTTATTATCTTACTCGAAAGGGCCCGATTAAATTCGAATACCCCGGAAGAAATTTCACTCATTCAGCAGATATCGGCCCTGTTTTCAAATTACGAGCAAAGCATAATTAATGCTTCCGCCAAAGTGCGAAGACGTGAATTTAACCAGGCGAACGCGCTATTGATTTTTGCGGCGAAAGACCTGCTCAGCACCATTCATGAGAAAAGCCGGAGTTTTATTGCACTAAACATCCAGGCAGAGGAGAATTACGAACTCGAAATTGCCAGCGCAAATAAAATAATCCTTCGCACCATGATTTCTCTGGGATTCGGAGGTATTCTTGCGGGCTTATTGCTCGGCTGGATTATTTCGCGCATGGTACTGAACCCCATAAACCAGTTGATTTTACAAGTGCGCGGAGCCTCCGGGGGGACATTTTTAGAAAAGCTTGAGGTGCCCGAGCATGGCGACCTTGAAGAATTAGGCAACCGTATAAGAACCCTCATTGACCGCATAAACAAAACCCAGGAAGCATTGGAGAAGAACAAGGAACTTCTTCAGTACTCAAACAAATATGCCGTATTGGGCAAGGTGGCACCCACCTTGGCTCATGAAATTCGCAACCCATTGGCAGCCATTAAAATGCTGATTTACTCTATGAAGGACGAGGAAGGTTTTCCAGATTCGTTGATTCAAGACCTGGAGATTATTTCAAGCGAAATTGACCGCATGGAAGGTTTTATCAAGAACTTTCTGAAGTTTGCAAGGCCGGCTGATCCCATTTTTGTTGACACTGACCCGGTAGAAGTGCTGCACGAAGTAATTCAGCTGCTTAAACCCAAGTTTAAAAATAATGAGATAATCCTAACTGATAACACGGAACCTAAACGATTCAGGGTTTCTGCTGATGCAGGGCATTTGAAACAACTCTTTATGAATCTGTTGATCAATTCCATTGAGGCCATGCCCGATGGAGGCGAAATGACCTTAAACACTGGCCTGCATTCTGACCCCGAATTATCCGACGGCCATTCCGGAATCCAATATCTGGCCATGAGCATTAAAGACAGTGGCCCGGGGCTTCCTGAAAAAGTAATTGACCATCTGTTCGAGCCATTCATTAAGGGCAATGATCAGGGAGTTGGACTCGGGCTTTCCATTTCGCAAAACATTGCGAGTATTCATAAAGGCTGGATTGAAGGCAGTAACAATCCCGGAGGGGCAGGTGCCATTTTTCACATTTTCCTTCCAATAATATCTGAGTGATAAACCAGGGCAATATGTTCAAAATTTTAATTGTTGACGACGAAAACAACGTGAGGTATTCCTTCAGGAAGTTGCTCTCCAGTTCGCGTTATTCCCTTTATGAGGCCGACCAATACGAATCTGCGATTCAGGTTTTTAAGGAGGTAAAACCTGACCTGGCGATTGTCGACATTGAAATGCCCGGAAAAAGCGGATTAGAATTGTTGCAAACTTTTAAGGAGCTTTCGCCATTAACGCCGGTAATTGTGGTTACGGCATTTGGCTCGGGCGACAGGGTAATTAAAGCCATGAAATTTGGGGCTTACGAATATGTTGAAAAGCCCTTTGAGATCCCTCAGCTCATTGCCCTGATTGAAGAAGCGCTGAAAACTACACAGGCCATTCCTATTGATGAACTGACCCCGGTTGCATCGAAATCATCAAGCAAGCGTTTTCCAGATAAGGAGACAGAAAAAATTATTGGGGAAAGCCCTGCGATAAAGGAGGTGTATAAACTGATTGGCAGGGTAGCCGCCAGTGATGCCAGCATCCTTGTTTCAGGCGAAAGCGGAACAGGGAAGGAATTGGTAGCACGCACCATCCACAGCTATAGCGATCGGGTTTCAAAACCTTTTATCACCCTCAACTGTGCAGCTATTCCTGAAACCCTGCTGGAAAGCGAACTCTTTGGTTATGATAAAGGAGCCTTTACCGGAGCCGCCAAAGATAAACCCGGAAAATTTGAAGAAGCAAATGGGGGCACGCTGTTTCTTGATGAGATTGGCGATATGGGCCTGGCTTTGCAAGCCAAGTTGCTGCGCGTTTTGCAGGAAGGAACATTCGAGCGCCTTGGGAGCACCCGAACCCAACATGCAAACGTTCGGATCATTACGGCAACAAACCGCAACCTCGAAAGCCTCATCCAGAAGAAAGCATTTCGTGAAGACCTTTATTACAGAATTCGAGTGGTTACCATTGCTTTACCACCACTTCGCATGCGCAAGGAAGATATTCCAATCCTGGCCAGGCATTTCCTTCTGAAGCATTCACGCGAAAACAGGCTTGAGAACATTAACATCAACCCCGAAGCTTTCGAAAAAATGCTGGAATATCCATGGCCCGGAAACATCAGGGAAATGGAAAACACCATTAAAAGAGCCATGATCCTAGCCAAGGGAAATATTATCACCCCTGAGCTGCTCAGCAAGGAGTTTTTGCTGCCTCCCCATGCAGAAGTTTTCGCACAAAGCGGATTGGATCACTATCTTAGTCCAGAGTTAATGGAGCGCGAAGGTGAAATATTTGGACTGGTTTCTGAGGCTGTAGAAAAAGATCTGATACAATGGGCCATGGATAAAACCGGAAACAATCAGGCGGGGGCAGCAAGGCTGCTTGGTATTTCCAGGGTAATGCTTCACGAAAGAATCGAAAAATTCAAGCTTTTAAAGAAATAATTTCGGAATGCAACCCGCATTTTCATTTCTCCATGTAATTCTGCCTGTTTTTTTTTGCCATGTGTAAAAAAAATTTACACCTCACCCAATTACACGAAACATAGCTGAGACCCTGCAAATACCGGGTTTCTTTTAAAATTTTAAATTTTTCAGGCAGGCATTTTTGAAAAGGTCCTTCTGCACAAATTTATTTAATTGACTCATTTTAATTTACTTACAATATATGGCACGAGTATTGAACTCATGGGCCGTCTGCTAGAAAAAACCAAGCAGCATTAAAACCAAAAAAATCGAATTTAAAAGTTTTAAAAAAATGAAAAAAATGATCCTGGGTGTTGCCGCCCTTTCAATGGCAATCGTTATGATTTCTTGTAACAAAGTTCCCCAGCTTGCCATTGACAATGCACAAGCAGCTATTGAAGCAGCTAAAACGGTTGAAGCTGATCGTTATCTTGCAGCTGAATTCAACGCGCTTAACGACTCTCTGACCACTGTGTTGGCCGCAATTGAGGCTGAAAAAACCGGAACAAAAAACTTCAAGCCCCTTGCTGAAAAACTGACATGGATTACAAGTGCAGCTGAAACCCTTAAAACGGATGCTGAAACCAAGAAAGCCGAAGTTCGCAGCGAAGTGGAGACTGTGCTGGCAGGACTGAATACCATGGTTGTTCAGGAAAAAGAAATGCTTGGTAAAACCGTGATTAATAACAGGAACAGAACTGCTCTGGAATCCATTCAGAATGAAATTACACTGGTTGAATCAGCTGTTACTGAAATTAACACGCTTATTAGCAATGGCGATTACCTTACCGCTTTGGAAAAGGTTAACGTAGCACAGATTAAAGCAACCGCTATTCAGAGCGACTTAATGGCTTTTGCACCTCAAACCAAGTAAAAAAACTCCGGCAATACTTCTTCCCTCCTTTGCTGGAATTAATCCGGGTATTTTTACCCGGATTTTTTTTGCCCAATGGTTAAAAAATGACAACAAATAATCAGCATCACTGCTTTTTTTGCCGGGAGAAGCAAGGGTTAATTGGAAAGCAACCAGGTATACCGAAAAAGGACAGATCAAGAAATATTTCAGGAGTAAAAAAGACTAAACACCAGCGGGAGAAAATGCAGAGGCTCCACTTACCCTTTCCCGCCCAAGCCTTTTCAAGGTCGTGATGTGTGCGCGCAGGGCATCCCAGAAGGAATCATACACATAATAAGGTATATTAAACTCCCGGGTAGTAGCTTCCACAATTTTGGAAATGGCCGGATAATGCACATGGCATATCTTGGGGTAAAGGTGGTGTTCTACCTGGTAATTGAGTCCACCAACATACCACGAAAGAATTTTATTGCCCTTTGAAAAATCGGCCGTAGATTTCAACTGGTGCACAATCAAAGAGTCGTTTATCCTGCCTTCTTTATCAGGAATTGCTTGTGCCGGGCCTTCCACCACATGGGCCATTTGAAAAACCACACTCATAATGGTACCAGCAACCAGGTGCATCAGCAAAAATCCAAGCAAGACCTGCCACCACAAAAGGCCAGTAAGTAAAATGGGTAAGCCAATAATCACCCCAAAATATATGATTTTGGAAACTATCAGCCAGAACATGGAGCGCCTGAATGCAGACAGCGAAATATTGGTTAATCCTCTATTACGGTTATTAATCCGTTTGGAGATATCGCCAAACATCATCGACAGGCTCATTAAAGCATAGAAAAACCACGCATACAGATACTGGTACTTATGGAATTTCTTTAAGGGAGAACCGAAGGCAAATCTAAGAATAACCCTGCTGTTAATGTCCTCATCCTTGCCATATATGTTGGTAAACACGTGATGCAATTTATTGTGCTTGATTTTCCAATTATAGGCATCAGCGCCCAACAGGTTCATGGTTAATCCAACAATGCGATTAACCCGATGGTTTTTAGAATAGCCGAAATGGTTGCCATCGTGCATAACCGACATGCCAATGCCTGCAATACCTACTCCAATAATAAGAAAAAGAATTATTACAAGCCAAAAAGGTATACTCAAAGTGAGGATTAATACAAATGGAACGATGTAAAGTGCCAGCATTACCACCGTTTTAAGAAGCATGGCGGGGTTGTGATTTTTCGAAAGCCCGGTACTTGTAAAATAGGCATTGACCCGGCTATGCAAGGTCTTTTTAAAGTCAATATCCTTGTTTTGTGCAAATTTGACTACTGTTTCCATAATCCAAGCCGGGTATTGCTTTAGCATTGCCTGAAAATGCAATTTCACTACGGCAATACCCATATAAAGGTACGACTATATTGTGTCAAATCATCACAAAATAAAGGCTTAAAGATAAATTCAATCCTTTATTACATCGCATTAAGGAAATTTAGATAAAACCAAATTCAACCAATTACCTCCCGCACCAATTTCCCTCTCACCCTTTCAGATTCAATGAGCTCATGGGCTTTGGCAACTTCTTGCATAGCAAGCTGCTCCGGACCTCCAAACTGATTTATTACCATTGCTTTCATACGCTTCCTCTGATTAAATTTATAGTTTGAAATGTGACTTATGCAAAACATCAATATTTAAAGAAAAAATTGCATTTCGAAATCAGGCTTTTCAACCACTAATTTAACAAATTTGCCGAATATCAAGTAACTTTACCCGCCACGAGAAATAAGTTGATTATGACTCTTGACATTATCCTTGTTTTCTTAATCATTATCACAGCCCTAACTTTTTTCTTCAGTGGCTGGATTCGCATGGACATAGTGGCTTTGCTGGTTTTGGGCAGCCTGGCGCTAACCGGCCTGGTTACCCCTGCCGAAGCGCTTTCGGGTTTCAGCAATCCTGCGGTGGTCACTGTCTGGGCCATGTTTATTTTAAGTGCTGCCCTTTCGCAAACCGGTGTGGCTCGCATAATAGGCCGGCAGGTGCTTAAAATGGCAGGCCACAGCGAGCCCAGAATGATCATGGTCATTATGCTCACAGCGGGCTTGCTTTCGGCCGTTATGAACAACATTGGAGTGGCTGTTCTTATGTTGCCGGTGGTTATGGACATTGCGCGCTCAACCCAAAGGCCGCCTTCGCGCCTGCTCATGCCTCTGGCATATGGATGCCTGCTGGGCGGCCTTACCACACTCATAGGAACTCCGCCAAACCTGCTCGTGAGTTTTGCTTTGCAGGATGCAGGGCTTGAACCCTTTCAATTGTTCGATTTTACGCCTGTGGGCATGGGTGCAATGCTTGGCGGCATCCTTTTTATTGCTTTTATTGGCAGGCACTTGCTGCCCAAAAAGGATGTGGCACAAAACGGGCCCCTTGGCGGGGAAAAGACACTTTCAACATCTTACGAACTGGAAGGCCGAACCTTCATGATGAAAATCGGAGAAAAATCTGAGCTGACCGGAAAAACCCTTGCTGAAAGCCGTTTGCGTGCTGCCCTTGGAATTAACGTGCTTTCGGTGAAAAGACACGGGGGTGGAACCATACTTGATCCCGGACCAGACACCCTTCTGCGGGCCAACGACAAGCTTTTTGTACAGGGAAGGCTCGACGCCATTAAAGCACTGAAAGATTGGAAAATTATGCTTCCTGAACAGACAGGCATCGACCCCGCAAGCATCAACCTGGCCGATCTCGACTTTTTTGAAGCAGTGGTTGCAGAAAACTCACCGATTATTGGGCAGTGTACATCAAGCCAAAGCCTTCAGAAACAACTTAGGGTAAACATTATTGCCCTGAAAAGAGAAGCCCTGATCTATGGAGATCAACTTAAGAAAGAAGAAATTCAGGCGGGCGATTTTTTATTGCTGCACGGACCTGCTGAAGATATGGAAGTGCTTGAAAAAGCAGGGTACATTGAAGCTCTGCATGAACTCAAAACCAGCGAAATAACAGAAAAATACCACCTGCATGACGCACTCTTCATTATGGAAATCAGCGAAGATGCGGAGCTATTTGACAAGGCCATTGCCGAAACCCAGCTTGGTGAGGCATTTGGACTGACGGTGCTGGGAATTATCAGGGAGGGGCAGCAACTCCTTATGCCCAAACCCGGCGAAAAGTTTTTACCAGGCGACCGCCTGCTGGTGCAAGGCAGCATAAAAGATCTTTCTTTGCTTCAAAGACTCATGGATATTGAAATCTCTGAAGAACACATCCCGGCTGCACAAAGCCTCGAAACCCCTGATGTTCTTATGGCGGAGGTTGTGCTGGCGCCCCGATCCTTGCTTGCAGGAAAAACATTAAGAGACATCAATTTCAGAAAAAAATACGGACTGACGGTTCTGGCCATTTGGCGCGAAGGTCGCGCCTACCGCACCAACCTTCACAACCTGCCTTTGCGCTTTGGCGAAGCCTTGTTGCTTTATGGCAAACGCGAAAAACTGGAACTTATCGGGAGCGAGCCTGATTTCATTCTGCTTACAGATACCATGTCGCAACCCCTGCGCACCCACAAGGCCCTCACGGCCACTTTGGTTATGCTCGGCATACTGCTGCCGGTGCTCTTGGGGTTTATTCCCCTGGCGATTATGGCAGTGATAGGCATTGCATTAATGGTTCTTACAGGTTGTCTCAAAATGGAAGAAGCTTACCGAGCCATTGAATGGCGCTCCGTTTTTTTGATTGCAGGTTTACTCCCATTGGGTGCAGCCATGCATCAAACCGGTGCTGCTGCGCTGCTGGCACAGGGAGTGGTTGAAACGGTGGGGCGGTTCGGGCCCTGGGGCGTAATGGCTGGGCTGTACGTGCTCACCATCGTGGCTACGCTTGCCATACCTCCCGCAGCACTGGTGGTCATCATGTCGCCAGTGGTACTACAGGCAGCCGAAAGTTTCAGCATATCGCCCCACAGCCTGATGATGGCCATTTCCATTGCTGCAGCCGGAAGTTTTCTCAGCCCCATATCCCACCCAGCCAATTTGCTGGTCATGGGCCCAGGTGGCTACAAATTCACCGATTACTTCAAACTTGGGCTTCCGCTTTCGCTGGTTGTAATGGCCCTGGTTTTCCTGCTGCTGCCCTTTTTCTGGCCGTTTTAGCAAAAGGATTTCCGTGGGAAGAAGCTATTTTGTAAACTTCCTGAATTTGGAATTTACCTCTGGAACAGCTTCATTTGCACCAACGGTTTTTATGATACCCCGCTCTGAGTTGCGTATAAAGCTGCTAATAAACTCCTTTTCGTCAGAAGCGGGCAGGTTCATCTCGAGATATTCCAGGGCCTGGGAAACGTTCATGCCCCCTTGATAAACAACCCGGTACACATCCTGGATGCAATGAATCTGGTCATTGGTATAACCTCGCCGCTTGAGGCCAATGGCATTTACCCCCACATAATGGGCCGGCACGCCAAACACTTTGGTGTAGGGCGCAACGTCGGACAAAATACCGGTCATACCCGAAACCATGGCATGGGCACCTACACGGCAAAACTGGTGCACCGCACTAAGACCTCCTATCACTACCCAGTCGTCAATTACTACCTCGCCGGCAATCTGCACACCATTGGCGATGACGCAATAGTTGCCCACTTCCGAGTCGTGCCCAACGTGTGCATATGCCATTAACAAAGTATGACTTCCCACACGGGTAACGCCCTTGCTGGCCGTTCCACGGCTAATGGTGACATATTCCCTCACCGAGGTGTAATCGCCAATCTCGACGGTGGAATATTCACCTCTGAACTTAAGGTCCTGAGGAATTCCAGCTATTACCGCTCCGGGATATATTTTACAGTTCTTCCCAATGCGAGCACCTGGATAAATGCTTGCTCCGGTGCCAATCCAGGTGCCCTCGCCAATTATCACATCATTATCGATTCTGACAAAAGCTTCAATACTCACATCCTTTCCAATTACAGCATCAGGATGAATCTCTGCAAGTTTTGAAATACTCATTGTTAATAGGTTTTTTCCACGTTCATAACAAAGGCTCTCACGCCCACTTCCTTATTCACTTCATCGAGCTTTTTCAGGCAGTCTAGCAGAGGGTTCACTTTTTCTTCGGGTATCACCACAAAGGCGGCCGAGTTCAGTTCGGGCCAGGTGTGGGTTCCGCGGCGTGGATCGCCGGTTTCAGTACCCCTGCCCTGCACATCGTTCCACCAGGTAAAACCCCTGATCTCCAGCTGGTCTAAGATAAACTCTACCCTTTCGCTGTTGGCCTGGTTAAATATGATCATTACTGCTTTCATCATGACTAATCGTTTTTCTCATTTAAAAATGTGAACTTTTCCCTTACCTTGCGAATTTTGTCGCGTTCGCCCCTGCGCGAAACCAAGCCATACACCACCGGCACCAGCACCATGGTTACGAAGGTGGAGAAAATCAAACCACCAATAAGCGAAATACCCATGGGGCTCCATATTTCGGAGCCTTCGCCCCTGCTGAGGGCCATGGGGAGCATAGCCAGAATGGTAGTAAAGGCCGTCATAAGCACCGGGCGCAAACGCAATTTTCCTGAAAGGGCAATGGCCTCATTAAGGGCATAACCACGGTCGCGCATCAGGTTTATATAGTCTATGAGTACAATACCATTCTTCACCACAATACCAATGAGCAGCACGGCCCCCAGGCCAGCAATAACACTTAGGGTGGTATTGGTAACAAGCAGGGCAAGTATTACTCCTGTAAATGAGAATGGAATGGAAAACATAATGACAAACGGCATAATGAACGACTCAAACTGCGAGGCCATAACCAGGAATACAAGGACAAGGCTGATAAGCAACAGCAGGCCAAGGTCCATAAATGAGTCCATCATATCTTCAAAGGCTCCGCCCACATTAATCACAACGCCACGCGGCACTTCGGTTTCGGCCACAATTTCGTTGATTTGCTGGGCCAGGTCGCCAAGAGCAATACCCGAAGGCACGGCCGAGACGGTTACTATCCTTTCGCGATCTTTTCGCTGTATGCTTGGCGGATTCCAGTATTCCCTTACTTCGCCCAGTTCACCCAGCCTCACCCGCTGGCCCATGGGGTTTGTTATGGTGAAGGCTTCCAGGTCGGAAATGGTATTGCGAAATTCTTCGCTGTACCTGACAATGATATCATACTCTTCGCCTTCTTCTCGAAAGATGGAAGCCGTCATGCCCGTCACCCTGTTGCGCAGGGCCGCTGAAACCATAGCAGTGTTGAGCCCGTTCTCGGCCAGTTTATTGCGGTCGAGCACCACCTGCAGTTCCGGGCGGTCGTCCTTACGGCTGATCTTGACATCTTCAGCACCGGGGATCGCGTCGATCTTTTCTCTCAATTCGTGGGCCAGGCGGTTGGTGGTCTCAAAGTCGTAGCCAAAAATTTCCACCTCAACCGCAGAGCCTCCAAAACCACCAGCGGCTCCAGTAGAAACGGAATACTCAACCACTTCGGGTATATTTTCAAGCTGCCTTCGAAAATCTTCGGCAATTTCCCAGACGGAGCGTTCACGCTCGTCGACAGGCAACAATCGCATTATCAGGCTTATCGTGTTTGAGCTTGCCTGAGTGAATATGCCTGACATACCTCCCTCGTCATCAGAGCCACTGGTAAGGGAGAAACGATCGACTTCGGGATAGCGTTCACGAATAATATCTTCCAGATGAACAGCGATCCTCATGGTTTCTTCTACCCTGAGGCCAGAGGTAAGTTCTACATCAACAGAAAGCTGCCCCCCATCCGACTCTGGCATAAACTCGGTGCTGACAAAACGCAAAAGAAATAGAGATCCGACAAAAATTACCGCAGAAATGAGCAGCACCATTTTTTTGTTAACCAAGGCCACCCTGAGGGTTTTTTCATAAAAATCTTCAACCCAGGAAAGAAATGGATTAATAACGCGGTTGTGGATGGTACCTATGGAAGCCAGTTTTTTGGTTTTTAAACCAAGCAGCTTAGAGGAAAGCATTGGGGTAAGCGTAATGGCTGCTGCAGTTGAGGTTACCACCGTAATAGTTACAATCCATCCAAGTTGTTTAAACAATACGCCGGTCATCCCACCCACCAGGGTTAGTGGGAAGAATACGGCCACAATAACCAGGGTGGTGATGATTACCGAAAGCCATACCTCGTTAGTGGCATAAATGGCCGCTTCGCGCGGACTGGTGCCGCGCTCCACGTGCCGGGTAATGTTTTCGAGTACCACAATGGCATCGTCAACCACCATACCCAGGGCTATGGAAAGGGAAGCCAGTGAAATAATATTGATGGAACCACCTGTTATAAACAGATAGATAAAAGAAACGATAAGCGAAATGGGAATGGTGAGCACCACAATAAAAGTGGCCCTCCATTTTCCAAGAAAGAACAATACTACCAGTACCACAAAAAACAAAGCCCAGAGCATGGTTTGGGTAAGGTTATTCACAGAATTCCTGATAAAGACTGAGGAGTCCATTATCTCCATAATTTCCACATCGGGGGGCAGTTCTTTTTTCAGCTCGTCGATGGCATCCTTTACTTGGCTGGCTACACGCACGGTATTGGCCCCCGACTGTTTCATAACCATTAGCCTGACCCCCTGGCTGCCCATAGTCCGGGATTCGAGGGTGACATCGCGCAGGGTATCGCGAACGCTAGCCACATCCCTGAGATAAACGGAACTGCCTTGAAAATGGCCAACCACCAAGTCTTCGAGTTCGCTGCTTTCGCGCACTTCGCCTTCAATCCGAAGCTGGTAGTCAATTTGTCCCATTTTAATCCTACCCGAAGGCATATTAAGGTTTTCGGCCTGTATCACGCTGCCGATCTGCTCAATAGACAAATTGTAGGCCTCCAGTTTTACCGGGTCGGCCTCCACATAAATCCTGCGCTGAGGGGTTCCGACCATCATCACTGAGCCAATGCCATCAATGCGGTTTAGGGGATTTATGATGACTTCATCAAGAATTTTCTCCAGACCCTGATAACTATCGCTGGCCGTAACGGCAAACATAGCGATAGGCAACATGCTCAGGTCGAATTTAAAAATGGTAGGCCTGTTTACCCCGTCGGGCAAAAAATCGTAGAGAAGGTCCAGCACATCGCGTATCTCGCTCGATGCCTCGTTCAGGTCTGTGTCCCATTCAAACCGAAGGAAGATAACCGACAGGTTGTCGCTGCTGGTCGATGTGATTTCATCCAAGTTATCGATGCTATTAAAGGCATCTTCCAAGGGTCGGGTAATATTTACTTCAATATCGCTGGCGTTGGCTCCCGGGTAACTGGTAATTACCGAAATAATAGGAGGCTCCACTTCCGGGAACAAATCAACGGGCATGTAAATCAACGTATAAATACCCACTACGATCAGGCCGACGAAAATCATCAGCGTCGTAATTGGCTTGTTGACTGCACTTTTGTATATACTCATTTTAACAAAGAATTAGTTCTGAATATCAGTTTTAAAAAACATGTGCTTATTGTTGCACGTTCACACGGACACCATCAACCAACCTGGCCTGCCCTGCAATAATGATGCGATCGCCGGGAGATACCTGGTCGGAAAGCACTTCTACCATGTCGTCGAAGCGTTCGCCCAGTTCAACGGGCACCCTTCTTGCCCTGCCATTTTCTTCGAGGAAAATGTATCGCTCATTGGAGCCCTGAAGTTTGAGAACAGAAATGGACGGTACCAGGAAGGCTTCCGTCTGCAAAATTTCAAGACTGGCCCGTGCAAACATGCCTGGACGCAGTTTTTCCTGCGCATTGGGAACGGTAATCTCAATTTTGAATGAGCGCGTGGCCGCTTCAATGGTTGGATAAATCATAGAAACGGTTCCCTGGAATACTTCTCCTGGAAAAACATCGGTTGTAATATTAACCAATGAACCGACTTTCAAATATGGATAAAAGCGCTCAGCCACATTTACCACGGCCTTAAGCCTGTTGGTCTGCACCAGCGACAGTATGGCTGCCTTGCCTGCCTGCGTATTGGGGGCACCTGAAAACATTTCACCATTTTCGAAGTACTTGCCCGATACCACGCCGGAGAAGGGAGCCAGCAGCCGGGTATTCTCGCGCAGAAACTGTACGTTCGTCTTGGCCAGGTCGTATTGGGTTTTAATCTGGTCGTATTGCTGCTGCGAAATGCTCCCGGCCTTGCGCAGGGTGTCAAGTCGGCGGTAATCCACTTCGAGGCTCTGGAACTGAATCTCAGCCTGGCGGAGCTGCGTCTGATCCATTTCTACCAGCAGGTGGCCTTCGGCAAAGCGATCGCCGACATCAACCAGAATACGCTCAATGCGCCCGGGCGAAGCAGAAGCAAGGTGTACTTCCCTGAATGCCTGCAGGTGGGCAGTGTAGGTTGCCGACCGCGTGATTTGTTCATACGAAAGTTCCTGTATTCTTACCTCTTCCACACGCTCTTCGGCTTCCTGCCCTTTGGTGGCATCGCTTGAGCTGCCCCCTGAGCAAGCCGAAAGTAAAATTCCTGCAAACGGAACAATCATTAGGGTCTTCAAAATTTTGTTCATTTTCATCGTTGAAAAGTTATATATGATTAAATCGTCAGTTTTTTTTTGTTGAAAGTTATGGCTGGATTAAAAGTTATTCAGCAGTTTGTTGAGTGCCAGGCTGGCTTCGAGCAACTGAAAAATAGAATTGATATAGCTGCCCTCAGCCTGCAGGTAGTTGCTGTTTGCCGTAATAAGGTCGAGGCTCGAAACCATACCCTGCCCGTATTTGATGTTCATGTTTTGATATACCCTCCGGGCCACCTCCAGGTTGCTCACCTCACTTTCGTATTGTTCGATGGCATTGTTCAGATTGAAACGCAGCTGCTTCTCCTGAATAAGAAGTTGCTCAGCCACCAGCTCCTGCTGATTTTGTGTCATTTCGAGGTTTATGCGGGCCTGGCTGACTTTTGCACGGCGCACACCGCTCGAAAAGATGGGAACATTCATATTAACCCCGATTACATGCTTAGGCTGGATATCGAACTCAGGCTTCAGCAGTTTCTCAGTGTAGCTGTAAAAGCCTGTAAGACTTGGCAGGTAAGCGGCCCTTTCCATATTAACCTGTTTTTCGGCCAGATCAGTTTGAAGCTTGAGCAGCCTGAAGTCCGGGTTGTTATTTAATGAAAATGACTTCGACAAGGTTAACGAGAGATCGCTGCCCAGGGCAATGTCTTCGAGCTTGTCAGTAAGCACAATCTCGGTATCGGCCGTAAGGCCCATTTGCACGCGCAGCATGTTAAAAGCCAGTTCAAGCTGACGTTCGGCCGAACGAAGGGTGTTGCTTAGCATCGACACCTGTACAGCCAATTGATCGTAGTCGAGCTCTTCGGCCACGCCGGCATAAACCATAGTGCGGGTTTTCTCAAGAATGTCGCGCATATTGGCAAGGTTGCCTTCCACCAGTTCTTTTGACTGTTGCGAAATCAGCACCAGGAAATAGGCCTGCGAAACCTGCTGAATAATATCGAGTTCGGTTTTTTCGAGGCTGGTTTGGGTAACTTCCTGGTAAAGTTTGGCCATTTGAATACCCACAATGTAGTTGCCGCTGAAAATAAGCTGGCCTAACGAAATGCTCAGATTGCTCGTTGGGTTAAACTCGATTTCAAAACCGGGCATGGCGCCGAGAGAGGCCTTGGAACCAAAGAAGTTACTGTAATCAAGGGTAGCATTGATTTGGGGCAGGCCGTTTGCAATGGCTTCCCACAAACGGGCCTGGGCTTCCTGGGTAGAAAGGCCGGCATTTACCATATTCTTGTTGTATTCAAGAGCATGCTGACGCGCACCCTCCAGGCTAAATTGCATGGGCTCCTGGGCAAAGCCCGGTAGGGCTAAGACAAGAAACGCCACGATAAGTGCAAGTTGCTTTTTCAAAAAAGACTTCTTCTTCATCGTATAAGTGTTATTATTTTGTATTAAAACTGATCCATATAACAATGCAGGACCGAAATTATTCAATGGGATTTTCATTTTTTCCAAAATTGGGGTTGAAGTGGACATAGGCGGAGTTGAAAGACACATTACACATCAAATTAATTGCCGGCCAGCCATCGCAAAAATTCTGCCACTTTGTTTTTACTTACCGTAATTTTTTCGTCAAATGATACCGTGAGGTTTACGGCCAGTTTGCGGGCAAAATACTGTGAGCTGTCCTTTATAGCCTGGCGGTTGACCAAAAACTGGCGGTTGACCCTGAAAAAGTCATCTCCTGCCAGCTTTTCGGTTTCTTCCAGGCTTTTGTTAAACACATATTTCTTGCCATCGAAAGTCAGCATACGTGTGGAATCATCTTTTACATAAAACAAAGCCACCTCTTCGAGTTTTACAGGCAGAATGCGGTCGCCCTGGTAAACCAGCACCGATGTGCTTTTTTTCCGTTCGTTGAGCATACGCATCAATACCTGATACGAGGGCTCATCGGGCGTCATGCTGGTTTTTAAATTCCTGAACTTTTCCAGGGCTTCCTTTACGGCTTTAACGTTAAACGGTTTAAGCATATAATGAATGCTGTTTACCTTGAAGGCATTCAGCGCATACTCATCGTAAGCCGTGCAAAAAATAACGGGGGTGCGCACATTCACTTTCCTGAAAATCTCAAAGCTCAAACCATCACCCAACTGTATATCAGAAAAAATCAGGTCGAGTTTTTCGGAATTCTGTTGAAAAAAATTTACCGATTCGGTTACCGATTTCAAAATAGTAACGATCTGAATAGCAGGATCAACCTTCTGTATGGTAGCGGCCAGATCGTTGGCCGTATGCAGCTCATCCTCAATAATCAGTACTTTCATTGGCAAGAATTTTTATTAAAACCCTGAACTGGTTTTCGGTTTCTTCCACTTTTATGTCTTGTCCAGATATAATGCGGTAGCGGTCCGACAAGTTTGCCAATCCAAGTTTAGTGGAATGTTCCACCGATAATTTTTTCTGAATATTGTTGGTAACAGAAAGCCAGCCATTTTTACAACCCACATCAATTTTCAGGGGCGAATGCTCGGTAAGCACATTGTGTTTAATGGCGTTTTCGAGCAACACCTGCAGTGAAAAACCCGGCACATATCCCATATTGAGTTTATCTTCAGGAATATCGAAAGAAAACTCCAGGGCACACCCGAAACGGATCTTTTGCATTTCCAGAAAGTCGAGGCAAAGATTGTATTCGTCACTGAGTTTAACCAAATTGGCCTCGCTCGACGAGATGGATACACGAAGGAAGTCCGACAACCTGATGATGTACTCTTCGGCCAGGCCGGGGTTTTTGTTGATCAGCGACTTAAGCACACTCAATGAGTTAAACAGAAAATGAGGATGAATGTGCTGCTTAAGCTGCTGGTTTATGGCTTCAGTATTTTCAATTTTAAGGCGGGCATTTTCAAGCTCAATTTTAGACTTCTTTTCGCGCAACAACACTACTTCCTGAATAAACACTACGAAAAGATTGATAAACACCGTTGACAGCATCCTGAAGTAAACCGTACCCTGGCCAGAGCGGTTAAGTTCAGTTTCAAACCTGATTCTTTCTAATACAGGCAATGAGTGAGAAATATTAACCAGCACTTCGGCCACTAAAACACTAATTACCATACTCAGCACAAACCTGGTCCATTGCCACTGGTGCCGAACCTGGTACTTTTCGTAAAGGTACACCAGTAAAATATTGACCTGCCATATCGAGAATACAATGAGGTAGAGGCTTGATATAAAGAAAATGTAAAAATTGGCAGGAAACTCCTGTTGCAGCGAAAAGAACGGGATAACCGACATCACCGCCATGAGCAGCGAGGTGTAGAAAGAAAGGCGGAAAAGCCGCTTAATAAGGTTATCGGATTTGAGCATTGGGCAAAGGTACTATTTAGAATTTTAAATGGCTCTTCGAACATGGTGAACCTAACAAGATTGCAGGTGAAAAAGACAAAACAAGGGCTGAAAGAAAGAGACTACTTTAAAAAATCCGCAATAAACCTGCTGGGTAATTTGGAGTAGCTAAGCTCCAGCCGGTGCATCGCCCGTGTGCAGGAAATATAAAGCAGGTGCTTGTCGAGCTCTGTCTTATAATTATCGTCTGACACAAAAGGTACCACTACCTGATCGAATTCCAGCCCTTTAGATAAATGCACCGGAGTTATTATAATCCCATTGGAAAACGTGGTGCTCTGATCGCTAAGTTTGCTTACCATTTCGCCATCGCCATTGATCTGTTCGAACAGCCAATCGGCCTGCTTTTGTGTTTTGCAAATAATACCAAAGCTTTGATAACCAGACGCTTTAAAATTTTTAATATGTTCGGCTACCGAAAGTACTTCCTGCTGTTTGTCGGCCCATTTTTTCACCACTGGTTTTTCGCCGTGGCGCTCCATGGCAATCAGCTGGCTGTCGGGCAAAATCTGCTGGGCAAACCGGGTGATCTCCCAGGTGCTACGGTAGCTGCGCCGAAGCTTCATCACCTCAGCATCCTGCATGACTTCACGTATCTTCTCTGCCGTTGAAGAGCCGGCCAGGCTTACCTTCTGATTGCTGTCGCCCAAAATGGTTTTATTGCAGGGAAACAAGCGCGAAAGCACGGCATACTGCACCGGACTGTAATCCTGCATTTCGTCAACCAGCAAGTGCTTAACCTGCTCGAAAGGCTGATGGCCTTCAAACCGGATCATGAGATATATCAGCGGAAACACATCCGCAAATTCGTACTTCGACCGGGCCGTCATCTTTAACATACCGGGCTTACCAAGCCAGTTGTAAAATTCCCTGTAAAGCAGCCTCAGGTTGGTTACCCTGAACATACCCATTACCCCTTTCAGGATAAATTTTCGCTCCTCCGCGCTGACTTCCCGCTTGTAGTAAAACAGGATGTTGTCCTCGATAGCCTGGGCAAGGATTCCAAACCTTTTCATTACCGGAAGCCGGTGCAGCGACTCAAACTTTTCCCTGATAAACCACTCAGGCACCAGGCTTCGGCCCACCCACAGGTCGGCAGGCGAAAAATATTCATTGTTGATGTGTACTAAAAACTGGTCGAGCCGGGTAAGCAATTCTGCAGAACTCTTAAAATCAATTCGCTCCGTAAAGGCTTTGTCGTTTTTTTCGAGCAGGTGGTTTACCTGCTCATAATAGGTCTGAAACTGGAAGCGATGCTGCAGCACTTTCGCTGCCAGTTCTTCCATTCCCATTTCCGGGATTCTTTCCTCTCCAAGTTCAGGCAGCACGTTGGCAATATAGTCGGCATATACCTTATTGGGCGAAATGATCAGGATATTGTCGGCCGATATGGTATCCTTATAACGGTATAGCAAAAAGGCAATGCGGTGCAGGGCAATGGAGGTTTTTCCCGATCCGGCCACGCCCTGTATGATCAGCACCCGTGAAGTTTCGTTGCGCACAATGGGGTTCTGATCGCGCTGAATGGTGGCCACAATGTTTTTCATCTTGCGGTCGGAGCTTTCGCTTAGCACTTGCTGAAGCACCTCATCGTAAACCGTTGAGGGATTTTCAATCATGTATTCCAGCCTGCCGTTGCGAATTTTATATTGCCGCTTCAGCGAAATGCTTCCTTCCACCCGGCCTTCGGGTGCGTCAAAATAAGCCTGGCCCAGCTCAAAATCGTAAAACATACTCGAAACTGGCGCGCGCCAGTCGTGAATCAGGTTGGTTTGAACCGACTTATCGAAAAAGGAATGAATGCCAATATAAAGCGGAATGCTTTGCTTAGAGCCCATTTCCGAAAAATCAATGCGGCCGAAATAGGGCGAAACGAGTAATTTCTCAATATTTTTTCTGTGCTCAACCACCCCCTCACCCACAATGCTTCCGTGAAAAATACTCTGAATGGTGGCGTATTTCTCCATGCGATCCATGCTGGCTTTATGCTCATACATATACTCTTTGGCCTCATGCAAATCCTTTGATATGCCCTGTATACGCTCAGTAAACTGTATGAGGGTTCGGTTGAGCGTTTCCATTACCCGGGCCAGAAACTGTTTTTCTTCCTGCAAAGAATAATTTTCGGGTTGGTTTTTTTCAGACATGATAAAAGGGTCAGGGTACTTACGAACAATGCATACACTTGGTACTTTCGGGTCTCACCATTAATCGGCCTGCAGCAATGGCATTACCGCAGCGGGTGCAAATACCGAATGAAGGCTTTTCAATATTTCCGAGCGCGTGCTTAAGACCAAACAGCTTTTCTCTTGCCTGTCGCAATGCAGCCTCATTCACACTCTTGTTGTTAATGGCGTCCATCCGCGACACCCGGCCAATAGCCACATCGGGAGCAACCGGACGTGTCAGGTCTTCAAGTTCACTGATATGCTCTTCGACCTGTTTAATTTTTCGCTGGATCAGCGCTTTAAGCTGGGCTTTTTCCTCAAAATTTATCATTCTGCAAAAATACATAAAATGAGCTAAAAGGGATTGATTACCTTTGCCGGCAAACATCCTGGTATGCCTCAAACACAAAACCTGATCACCATTTTGCTCCCGTTTTATAAAGTGGGTACTGAGTTTGACCGGGCCATCGAAAGCATTGCTAAACAAACATTTCTGCAATGGAATTTGCTGCTGATCAGCAACAATGGTAACGCCACCGGACTTGAAACAGCCAGGAATTGGGTTGAAAAAGACCCCAGAATTAAGTTGTTGCACGAATCAACGCAAGGCATTGCCCATTCCCTGAACACCGGGCTTAAGAACTGCCAGTCGCCATACATTGCCCGCATGGACGCCGACGACCTTTCGCATCCCGAAAGGTTAAGAAAGCAATTTGATTTTCTGGAAAACAATACAACCATTGATGTGGTCTGTTCGCAAACTTCTTTTAAAACGGATATTCCAGGCAGCGAAGGCTTTTCCATTTTTGTAAACTGGCAAAACAGCATTACAACTCCTGAAGAACATTCCCTGTATCGCTTTATTGAGTCGCCCATCGCCCATCCCACCGTAATGTTTCGCAAAAAATTGGCTGAAAAGTTTGGTCCCTACAGCACCCGGCCAGTGCCCGAAGATTATGAACTTTGGCTAAGGTGGATGGATCACGGTGTTCGGTTTTATAAAATTCCCGAGCCTCTGCTAACCTGGAGCGACCATGCTGAGCGGCTAACGCGAACGCATGAGAATTATTCGCGCGAAGCTTTTTTCCAGGTAAAATGTGAGTTTTTGTCAAAGTGGATTAAACGATATGTCCCTTCGGGGAAAAAGATCGTGGTGTGCGGCAGCAGTCGTATTGGCCGAAAAAGAGCCTCCATGCTGCAGGACTTTGGCGTGGAAATTTTCGGATTTACCGACGTAAAAAAGCGCCCTAACCGACAGGTCAATTTCATTCGCATTCCCGAAATCACCCAACCCGAACCTTGGTTTCTCATCAACTTTATTGCCCGGCGAGGCTTTGGACAATCCATTCGCGAGCATTTCTCTGCTCTCGGTTTTGTGGAAGGTAAGGATTTTATCCTGGCTGCCTGATTTTTTTCAAGACCATATTTTTGCTCTAATTTTACAACTTAAATGAAACGATGCTTTGCCCATGCCTATTCTCAAAAGAATGTTATGCAAATGATTACCTTTAAAACTTAAATTTCGCGGATTATCTAAGCTTTCCTCATGGAATTATTCCCACAGAAAAATTTGTCGGATAAATGGCTCAAGGCTGCGGTGGTGGGGAGTTTGTGGGCCGCCATTGAGATCATTATTGGCAGCTTGCTTCACAACCTGAAGATTCCTTTGGCTGGCACTACCCTTTCTTTTATTACCGTTTTTCTGATAATCTCCTTTTTTCAGCTTTGGCGCGAAAACGGGATTATATGGCGGGCAGGGCTGATATGCGCTTTGATGAAATCCATTTCGCCCAGCGCCATCATTCTGGGGCCAATGATCGGCATTCTTTCTGAAGCGCTGATCCTGGAAATGGCCATCAGGCTGGCAGGGAAAAACCCTGTGGCCTATGCTGTTGGCGGTGCATTTGCTGTTTTCAGCGCCCTGTTGCAAAAAGCCGCGACACTGCTGATTCTTTATGGCTTGGATTTCGTCAGGTTACTTGAAAACATGACCCTTTTTGCCACCCGCCAGCTCCGGATGGAAAGTCTTTCTCCTTCAAATCTGCTGTGGATACTTTCGGCAGTTTATCTTCTGAGCGGATCCATTGCAGGCATTCTTGGCTATGGCACCGGTCAAAGGTATCTCCAGACTCACGAAAAAGAAAATCTTGCCTCACCAGTTCATAGCCAGGTAAAAAGCGACCTGTTTCGTCACTCCAAAAAGCGGCAGCATTCCCTGCCCCTGCTTTTCATGGCTTTTGCCATGCTGGTTTTGGGTATGTTGGTAATAAGTTATTCAAGCCTGAAAATTTCCGCCATATTTTCCTTCTTCTGGCTTCTTTTCGCTTACTGGCGTTATGGCCAAAACATGCGCTATCTGAAAAAGCCAGGATTATGGCTGCAGCTTGGATTTATCATTTTGTTTTCTGCGGTATTCTGGCAGGGGTTTTCCTTGCATGCCCCCTTCAATACCGAAGGCCTGGTAATCGGGGTTAAAATGAGCCTGCGGGCGCTGGTCTTGCTGGGCGGGTTTACAGCCATAAGCATTGAACTGAAAAATCCGGTGATTAAAAACCTGCTTTATGCGAGAGGTTTGCAGAGCCTTTACGAATCGCTGGAACTCTCTTTTGCTGCCCTTCCGGGAATTTTGGAAGAGTTCTCCCTGCAAACCAAAAAAATACTGGGTTTCAGGAAAATGACCCATGCCATGCTGAAACGCTCGCAATCGCTGCTCGAAATGTTTTCACTCATGAGAAAAAACCGACCTGTGATTTTTATCCTTACCGGGAAAGTAAATGAAGGGAAAACCAATTTCGCCATGCAAGTGGCTGAAAAACTGAAACAAAAGGGCTTAAGCCCCAGCGGTTTTTTTTCAATAGGAAACACCAACGACCAAAGCCGCGAAGCTTATTCATTAAGGGACATCCAAACGGGTATGCAGAAAGAACTTTGCTCATTTGAGCCCGGCAAGAATAAAGTCAGGGTTGGGCGTTTTTATTTCGATGAAAAAGGAATTGAATTTGGTCGGGAAGTCATTCTCGAAAGTCTTAACCAGAAGAATGATCTTCTTGTAATAGATGAAATCGGCCCCTTGGAAATAAATGATCAGGGCTGGGCACCAGCCATTGAAGCGGTAATAAAAAGCCAGCCCATACCACAGCTATGGATCGTTAGGAAACGGCTTTTGAAACCCATTCTCAGGAAATGGAATGTGGGCGACGTTTACGTATTCGATGTGGCTAAAGAAACGGCTGAAGAGGTTGCAGAATTCATTTATTCAATTATCAGCCCTGCCTCCTCTGTGCCGAAAGGCGAAAGCAAATAATACCCGGAAATTCAGGCAATACATCAGGAACAACCGCCTTGCACGGCTTGCTTTTTCTGCTGGGGTCTGGGCCGGGGAATGACCGCTGGTGCAGTGCTTTGCTGTTCCACAGGAGCCACTGCCCCTCCGCCCAAAGCACCGCTGGCAGCTTTGCGAAAATCATAACGGGCAAACTCGTCATCCGGGCTGGTAGCTGCCGGCGGCTGCGGGTTCAGAATGGTTTCGACCCAGTAATTCAAGCCGCCAGTAAGCACATAATTATTTTGGTAACCCAGTTGCCTAATCAGCATCCAGGCTTCGTTGGCCCGGGTGGTACCATTGGCATACAACACATTCATCATCACACCCTGGTTCAGCAGGTCCTGGTAGTCGGACGAAAGCAAATCGTCGAACGGAATATTTATAGCCCCGGGCAAGTGATACTTTTCATACTCGGCGGGAGGACGAACATCAATGAGTTGCAGGGTTGGATCTCCTTCCACCAACATCTGCGCGATCAGATCCGGATGAAGATACTGGGTTCCGCTTTTCATTTCTTCAAGAATTTGCTCTGCGCTTAGTTTATAAGGAGTAGTAGTATCCTTTGGTACAGCAGCAATAATGATCCCCAGGGATAAGATGACAGCAGAAAGCATCTGGCGTGGTGTAAACTGAAATTTTTTCATAACTCATTATTTTTTAATACTCTTCGCGGGGAAATTTTTTTTCGGCCCATTCTGCGCCCCAAAACATAAGCACAGCAGCTACAATTGCCAATAATACGAAAATACCTTCATTAATCCCAAAAAACTCGCTGATTTTCGGGAAGCCCATGTATTCGGCCATATAAAGGTTTTTCCAAAGCGGATATCCTTCGCCAAAAATAAAGACGCCCAAAAACATTCCCCCAATAAAAACGATGGCATCGATTTTTCCGATGGTGGCAGCACAAAAGCTGGTTCCGGGACAGTAGCCGCCCATGATAAAACCCGCACCCATAATCACGCCACCCACAATGGCTGAATACAAGTAGGTTTCGTTCACATAAATCACACTCATATCGACCCAGCCAAAGAGGCTGAAGAACAAAAGCCCGAGCATGCCCACAATGGCAGCAGTGAAAAACACCTTTAACACCACGGCATCGTAACCGTAAAAGACGCCGGCCAGCTTGCGGCTGGAAGAAAACCCGGCCTGCTCAAGGATAAAGCCGAAACCTATCCCAATGAAAAACGCCAGCAATAAGTTGGTGTTTTCAGAAATGATATCGTAAACAACAAAAGGAGCCATATGATAAAATGTTTGAACGGTTTGTATTAAATCCAGAGTTTACGGAAAAAGTAGGCCAGGGCGAAAGCGGTGCCGAAAATGGCTGCCATGGTAATGAAGCCACCCAATGAGAACACGGCCATTCCGCTGAGGGCAGCGCCAGAGGTGCATCCCCTGCCCAGCTGTGAACCAAAGCCAAACAGCACACCCCCAGCCAGGGCAAACACCAGGCGGGTCTTGGAGGTAATCTTTGGGCTATGTTCTACTTTCCAGGTGAGCCTGCGCGCAAGTACCCCACTCAGAAAGGCACCCACCAAAACCCCCAGCACCTGGTAAACCAGCCAATTGTTAAGCGGGTTGCCGTGTGTGCCTTTGGCCATCACATAATACTCAGATGACTCGGTGTGGGCAGGAGCCACTGCATCAACCGTTGTAACAATGGCGCTTTTTACTGCCCCGCTGGCACCAAGCCCGCGACCAGAAATCATATTGGCAGACAGCACGACCAGGCCAAGCAAAACCCCGGCCAGGTAAGGATTCATATACTTTGTCTTTTTTATTTCGCTCATGGTAAATTATGGTTAAAGTTAATTTTTGGTTAGTAAAGCCAGCGGCTGGCCTGTCCGGCATAGGCAATGATAAAACGGAACAACAGGCCGCCCATTAACACCAGCATAGGTGCGATCATATACGGAACCTTGAATTTTCGCAGTTCAAGCACTTCGAGTATTGCAGGAAAAGCCAAACCCAAAGTAAACACAAAAAGCCAGAATGGGGTGGTGTACGGACCACCCAGGAAAAGCCCGGCTGCCTCGATGTGCACCTGTGTGCTTGCCAGGAAGCCCATAAACATGTGCACAATCAGAAACATTTCAATCCCTATCAGCATAATGTCAATGCGTGCAAACCGCAATCGCTCTTCATGCGACTTGCTCATTAAAATGATGGCAGCCGCGCCGGTTGACAAGCCTGAAGTAAGGAACAAGGGCCCGAGGATAGAAGTGTTCCAAAGCGGACGGGCGTTGAAAGCCGAAAACAGGATGCCGGTGTACATGCCAAGGATTAGGGAAAAGATGAGCAGAATCCACGACATGGTAATCAGGTGTTTGCGGAAAAACGCATCCAGATCGTACAAAAACTTGAATTTCCATTCCCAGCGCGGAAAGATCTCTTTTATGTTCAATGCGCACCAAATGAATGAAATAGGCGTAACCACCATGAGTGTCCATGCGCCCCACGACATGGGCGATTCGAGCCTGATGGTGGTGTAAAGCCGCCAAAAGTATGCCTGGTGGTTCAGGTCAAGAAAAAGTGCAAAAAGACCCACCACAAGCAAAATGGGAGTTATAAACGGAGCAATTTTTACCGCTGTTGGGTTTTCTTTTTCTTTGCCAAGAATGGTGTACAGAGCGGCGAAGAAAAGAATACCGGCGGCCAGCCCTCCCAGAAACAGATACAGGGGAATATGCCAGTGCCAGATGTGCAGTTGCGGATCAATCATGGGGTTCATGCGTCCGCTGGTGATGATTTCCTCTCTCATTTCAATTTCGAAATTTTGTCGTTCATAATTTTATCTGACAAAGGTTAAATCAGAAAATACAAATGCGGCTTGGTACCGGCCTCTGGAATCAGGGTTTTGTATTTTCTCTTTTTCAGTATCTGTGAAACGGGACTGCGTGGATCGTCGAGGTCGCCAAAATACATGCACTTGGTTGGGCAAACACTCACGCAGGCAGGGTCCATACCTTTCTTCACCCTGTTGTCGAGGCAAAAGGTACACTTATCAACGTAGCCATCGGGATGCGGAAAGCGGGCATCGTAGGGGCAGGAAGCAATACAGGCCCCGCAGCCAATGCAATGGTACTTCTTAACCAGTACTGTGCCCCCGTCGCTGTAATGGCTTGCACCCGTAGGGCAGCAACGCACGCAAGGTGCATTTTCGCAATGATTGCAACGCTCCGAACGAATCTCAATTTCCAGTTGCGGGTAGGTGCCATCGGTCACCTCAACGATCCAGTCGCGGCAATAGCCAATAGGCACGTTATTTTCGGTCTGGCAAGCCACCACACAGTCGCTGCAACCTACGCATTTTTTGGTATCTACAGCCATTGCATACCTCATGCTTCAGCCTCCTTTCCAACGGTTTTATTTTCAAAAACAAATGTCACGAAATTGCTGCGCATACCGGTTCCTCCCATCACCGGGTCAGTTTTAACATTGGTGATCAGCTCGGTGTCGTTAATGCCCCTTCCGTGGGCCCGGGAAAGTTTTTTATTGTCATGCCCAAAGCCATGCACCATGTAAACACTGTCCCAACGTATGCGTTCAGTTATTCTAACCTTGATGGAAAAGGTGGACACAATGCCATCCTGGTTTCTGAGCTTGATGTACTGGTCGTTTTCAAGCCCCCAAAGATTGGCCACTTTGGGATTCACCCAAAGGGTGTTTTCATCCATCAGATCGGTAAGGTTGGGGTTGTTGGCAGTGCGCCCAAAGGTGTGCATGGGTGCCCTTCCGTAATTCAAGCGATAAAAACCTTCCGGCGGCTGTTCATGCTCGGTGTAAACAGGCAGTGGCGGAAAACCTTCTTCTTCCATATCGGTCGAGTACAATTCAATTTTTCCGGTATTGGTGTTGAAGAAAAAGTCCTCACCTTCATGCAGGTAAAGGTCATCGTATTGTCTGGGAAATTTCTTCACCCCAATTCTTTTCATTTCCTCGAGGGAAGAGCCCACTTGCTTCAGTTGCCAGTCAAGATGTTCTTCCATGTCCTTCCATGGGAAATAAGCCTCGAGTCCAAGTCGAATACCCAGTTCACGGGCTATCCAGTCGCCGGGCTTTGAATGGTATTTTGGTTCGGTAGCAGGCATGCGCAAAGCGAGGGTAGGTTCGCGGTGTCTCGAAACCCTGATCATGTCGTAGCGCTCAAGGAAGGTACATTCTGGAAGCACCACATCGGCATACCCGGTAATTTCGACCGGCATGGTATCGATCACCACAAGCAGTTCAAGGGCCTGGATAGCTTCCAGTGTTTTTCTCTGGTCGGGCAGGGCAAGCATCAGATTGGTGCCGTTTACCAGCCAAACCTTAAAGTTACAATCCGAATCTACCGAGGGTATGGTAGCGTCGCAAATGCCATTGCTTACTACTTCATTGGCCAGGTTATATTTTCCGGCATAAGCCTCAGCAGGAAGCCGCTTGGGAACCGGATAAGGTGGGGTTGGATATTCAGGGAACTGAACCCTTTCGGGGAAGTAAAAACCACCTCTTCTGCCCCATGACCCCAGAATGGCATTCAGGATGGCCACTGCCCTCAGGCGCTGGGTATCATCCCCATACCAGGTGGTATGCCGGCCGGGGTGCACAATAACTGCCGGCGATGCATCATACATTTCCTTGGCAGTGCGCCTGATCACATTCGGATCGATGGTGGTTATGCCATAAGCCCACTCAGGGGTATATTGCCTCACATGCTCGCGAAGCTGCTCAAAACCAAAGGTATATTTCTCCACATATTCCTTGTCGTACCAGCCGTTCTCTATCAGCACATGTATCCACGATAACAGCAGCGCCAGGTCTGTGGCAGGTTTAATGGGCAACCAGTATTTCGATTTACTGGCGGCCACAGAGAATCTTGGGTCCACTGTAATAATGGTAGCTCCTTTGTCAATGGCATCAGACATTTCCTGTACCTGCCCGTTGTGCATGTTTTCTCCCAGGTGATAACCTATAAACACCAGGCAACGGGAATCGCGGATATCGGTCCTTTCGGGCGAATAAACGATATCGCCAAAAGTGGTCAGGAAGGCCACTTCGCGAGGGCCACGGCACTGGGCAAACGATGGAGCAGAGATGGATTGCGAGCCAAAGGCCTTAAGCATATGCCCCAAATGGGCACCCCCAGAACCATGGCTAAACAGCACTACGCATTCAGGACCATACTCCTTGGCAATTGTTTTCATCTTTTCAGCAATGAAATCCAGGGCTTCCTCCCAAGTGGCTTCTTCGAAAACCTGCTTGCCATCGACCGTCCGTCTGATAAGCGGTGTTTTCAGGCGATCCTCATCATGGTACATTCCGACTCCGCCAGTGCCGCGCGGACAAAGCCTTCCGTTGCAGTGGGGGTCATCATCGTTGCCAATGATCTTCTGAATCCGGCCGTTGTCATCTTTGTATACCCAGCCTGCACATTGCCAGAAACAGATTTCGCAATAAGTTGGGGTGCGCGAAAGGCCTCCAGTACTACCGCCAAGGTTATTCAAAAGACCCGATGCAGCCTTCAAACCCGTGCCAGCCATGGCCACTCCCCCTGCATACAAAGAAGATACTTTAATAAATTGCCTTCTGGTTGTTTTCATAGTTTAAATAATATCAACAAAAAAAGAAACATATGCAAACATTTACATACATTGACGTTTACCAGACAAAATTAAAATTAAAATTCATGATTATTCATTTGATCGCCAATGAGATAGGTCTAATTTTATTTAGAATCTTTCTAAACAACAGGTCAAGTTATTGTTTTAAAATAAGTTATGATTTTATTTAGAATCTTTATAAATTAACTTACAACCAGCATAGAAAATATTTTTAATGTTTGACCCTCCAAAAACAAGTTTTGTTAGCCAACAGCCGTTTCAAAAAAAACGCCTACCTTTGCGCCTCATTATGAATGATCCAGGTAAATTTTTGTGCATTTCCCCACCATGAACTTCCATTCGGGAAGCATACTGTCTCTTCCCGGATGTTTATAAGGTTTTTATTACCGAATTGTTTTTTTAAACTGGTCTGCCGAATAAACGGAGCAGGCTGTTACCGATATTAGCATTGAGAAAAGAAATAGCAAGAAGAAGAACCTTTGGCATTATTAGTCACCCAGATGCCGGAAAAACCACCCTTACTGAGAAGCTTTTGCTTTTCGGGGGTGCCATACAAACAGCTGGTGCGGTTAAGAGCAACAAGATCACCAAAACGGCCACCTCCGATTTCATGGAAATTGAAAAGCAGCGCGGCATTTCTGTGGCCACTTCTGTAATGGGTTTTGAATACAACGAGCATAAGATCAACATTCTCGATACTCCCGGCCACAAGGACTTTGCAGAAGACACTTACAGAACCCTTACTGCCGTTGACAGCGTGATCATGGTTATTGACTGTGTAAAAGGGGTGGAAGAACAAACCCGCAAGCTAATGGAAGTTTGCAGGTTGCGGCACACACCGGTTATCATTTTCATAAACAAGCTGGACCGCGAAGGGCAAGACCCGTTCTATCTTCTCGAAGAGATTGAAAAAGAGCTGAATATACACACCCGTCCGCTTACCTGGCCCATTGGAATAGGGCAAAAATTTCAGGGCGTTTATGACCTGCTCAACAAACAAATTAAGTTCTTTTCGGCGAGCAAAACAAAAATTAAGGATGAGGTCATGACAGTTTACAACCTCACCGATAAAAGCTTGCAGGAACGCATTGGTAAGGAAGCGGCAGAAAAACTGATAGAAGAAGTGGAGTATATTGAATATCTTTATGAACCGTTTAATGAGGATTTGTACAAGGAAGCCTACCTAGCCCCCGTATTTTTCGGAAGCGCCATAAACAATTTCGGAGTAAAGGAACTGCTCGACACTTTTGTCCGCATAGCCCCTGCCCCGCTGCCCCGCCAAACCGACCAACGTGAGGTATTACCGGCGGAAAAAGAATTCTCAGGATTCATTTTTAAGATCCATGCCAACCTCGATCCGAACCACCGCAACAGGATTGCCTTTTGCCGTATCGTATCGGGCACCTTCGAACGAAACAAGTTTTACTTTCATACCCGGCTCGGAAAAAAATTGCGGTTTCCAAGTCCCACCAGCTTTATGGCCCGCGACAAAAGCATCATCGACGAGGCCTTCCCCGGCGATGTGGTCGGACTTTACGACACCGGAAATTTCAAAATTGGCGACACCCTTACCGAAGGCGAGCTCCTTTCATTCCGGGGAATCCCGAGTTTCTCGCCCGAAATCTTCAAGGAAGTGGTAAACCGCGACCCCATGAAAACCAAGCAACTGGAAAAAGGCATCAGGCAGCTTACCGACGAAGGGGTTGCCCAACTGTTTATTAAACAGCCGGGAAACACAAAAATTATCGGCACGGTGGGTGAATTGCAGTTTGAGGTCATTCAGTTCAGATTACTGCACGAATACGGGGCCACCTGCTCTTTCCACCATATGAATCTATACAAAGCCTGCTGGTTTACCTCAAAAAATGGCGAAATGCTAAAGAAATTCACTTCCACCAGGGGCCACAACATTGCTTTCGACAAGGAAAACCGACCCGTGTTCCTTGCTGAAAGTGAATGGCAGCTAAAAATTGCCAGAGAAGCATATCCTGAAATCAATTTCTATTTTACTTCGGAATTTTAGCGGGCCCCTTTCTTAAAAAAGGTTCCTGGTTCTTCAAACAGATCCCATTTGAACCTGTTTTGGAACGCTTCAAGTATTTATCTAACACTAATTTTATTCGTGGTTTACAAAAGGTTTAAACGCAGCCATACGACTAAACTACGATTGAACTACGATTGAATATAGGTCTGAATAGTCCTTGGACTATAGTACCTGAGCTGTAATTCCCTGACCAGCTGTACAATAAAACAAGAAGGATTTCTATTCATGATGGTAGGTTTTAAAGTTTACGCCCTAAAATTACCATCAAATTACCGCCTCCGAAAGGGGGCGGTTTAGTTCAACGGTTACGTATATGAAACGTTTGGCATTTCGAAGCTCTTTCCTGTCAAGTTACAAGTACTTTTGATACGAGCTGAAATGTTTCATAACACACTGACTGCCAAATGTTTTATATACGATGTTACCTGCTGTGTTTTCTTGTTTCGTCATAAATTATCAGTAGTGTCCGACTAAAATT
>DHFW01000001.1 GCA_002402465.1 Bacteroidales bacterium UBA4814 | reverse complement strand
TCTTTTATTAACCCACGTAAAAAATTAAACCCTGAAGGGTCAAGTCCGTTGTAAGGTTCATCCCAAATAATTAGTTCAGGATCCCCAATTAAACTTGAAGCTAAAGCTAACCTTTTTCGCATTCCTTGAGAAAGCTTATTAACTTTCTTTTTTCGATGCTCGTACAAACCAAATTTCTTAAGTATTTCTGGAATAATACTAAAATCTGCTCCTTTTATTAAACATATAACTTTTAAATTATTTTCAGCATTCATATCCCTATAAAAACCATCATCTTCAAGTAAAACACCAATTCTTCTTTTCCCTTCCTGAATGTTTTCACTTCCAAAAACCTCAATACTGCCAGATTCGGGGTTTAGCAAAGACAACAAGCAGTTGATCATGGTGGTTTTTCCACTGCCATTTGGCCCAAGCAGACAGAAAACTTCACCATGATCAACTGATAGGGTGACATTTTTGAGCACATTAAACTCACGAAACTTTTTTGATAAAGAACTAAATCTAATAATATCACCCTTCATAAAAAAGAAATTTAATTTTCAATTCCCGAGCAATCCCAAAGGCACTCTGCAACCATCCAGCCCACCTCAACCGGGGCACTTAGGAGAAACCTTGCTTTTCTAATCCAGTTGCTATTAGCGATAGCATCCATTTGATCATACATACAATCATCAAAACAATTCTCAAAACTCTTAGACGTAATTAAGGAAAAATACTCTTCATTTAAATCGTATTCTATTATATAAATTGGTGAAACATTAAAACCTAATGCAATTTCAATTGTAGAATATTTCCCTATTTCTTCCTTTTTTTCAAAAACATGAGTTAAAACCCAATCATCATTTGAGACGTCCAAATACGCAGCTTTCTTGGCATCTTCCGGGTTTTCAGCATATTGAGCCTCCACCACAATAATAATCGAAGACATTTCGGACTTGTCATTCGATTCAATTTCCCTTAGGGCTAAGCTACCAGAATTCTGAACATTAAAAAATTCAAATAATTCCAGCAAATCGACATTCGTAATCCTTTCAAGGGAATCTTGATTTTGTAAATCAATCTCGTTATTTTCCTTTTGGCAACCAAAAGCAAAAATAAACGAAAACAAAACAAAAAATAGATTTTTTTTCATAGCTTTTGTTTTTAATTATAACTAATACAATGTCATGGCAAAAAAAAAAAAAAAATAAAATAAAAAAACAAGATTTTTTTGCTTTTTTTTCAAAAAAAAATAAAAGCTAAAAGGTTTGATAAATTTTGACCGTCAAATCAAGACAATTTTTTATTCAACTGCTTTTTTGCTAATTCAAACAGCACCTTTACTCATTATTGTATTCTCAATATCAATAATTTCCTAAATTTAGAAAAAATTAAAGGGCTATAAAGTGAAAAGGAATTCCACAGCAGTTCCGATTGCTTTGCTTTTGTTATTGCTGGCAACCAAGATTTTTTCGCAAGTGCCGGATATGGCTCACGGTGCGGCAGGAACCCTTTATTTCAGGCATTTCACCAAGGAGGATGGGTTGCCATCGGATGTGGTTCGATGGGTTACCCAGGATGCTTCAGGTTATATTTGGATAGCCACCGACAACGGGCTGGCCAGGTACGACGGGCATTCTATGAAGGTTTTCAATCACAATCCTGAAGATCCGTTTTCACTTTCTGACAACATGGTCCTTACCATCTTCGAAAGCCATGATTCCCTGCTGTGGGTTGGCACCAACAATGGCTTTTCCATTTATAATCCTGTTTTGAATGTTTTTACCAATTACTACCCATTTGCCAGCCATAAACATCAATTTCCGGCGGTAGAGGTTCATTACTTCAAGTGCTTGCGTTTTTCATGGATGAAAAACCTGACTTTTTTGCAAAAAACAGCCAACAAACCGGCTTAATTTTAACAAAAACAGATCCCTCCTAATAACTAATCCATGTTTTTTTTGATTAAGCGAAAGCAAGAGGGACACCGAAATCATGAATCGCTCAATTTAGGTCATCATTTCTTTGGTTACCAGCCGCCCAGCGTCAGGGTGCATGGTTTCAGCACCCACGCAGAAATCCCTTTGCGCCCCCTTGAGTTTTCAGCCCGGCGCCAGAGCCAACACATTAACCTCAACTGGAGAAAAATGGGCGATAATATATTCGGGTACCAGCTTTATCGCCGGGAAAACAACACGGGAGCCTTTTCTCCGCTCGGTGCACCCTTTTATTTACCCGGAGAGTTCATAAGTGCAACCGACAGCCTCCCCGTTTCTGACTCGGTTATCAGCCTGGAGTATTATTGCGTTTCCAAAAGCGATGGTTACCTCGAGAGCGCACCCAGCGACACCACGCTAGTTTTCTTTCCTGAGAATATCCTGGCTTCACCACCAGCCGAAGTGGATTTTAGTTTTGAGAACGAAGGGAAAATCCGACTTTTCTGAACCACTGATGATCCAATACAAGGAGCTAGTGGCTATAATGTTTACAGAAAAGTAAACGGCAACCCACTTGAAAAAATTAATACGGAGCCTATATGGGAAAACACTTTCCTTGACACCAAAATAAAGGAGCAAGGTGAAATCACTTACCAGGTAGAAACACTCAACCCGGCAGGAAAACCCTCGGCAAGACGAACGGAAGTAAGCCTGGAAAACCAATTAAGGCAAACGCGCCTGGTGCTTTCTTGCAGCCAGACCGGAAACAACATTTTGCTTCAATGGGTTCCGCTGAGCCTTGAGGGAGTCAAAAACCTGCGCATTATGAGGCAAACCAACGATGATGAACCCTCGCTGCTTACCACTGTTGCAAACCAAAGAGGTACTTATACCGACAATCGTACCACTCCGGAAACTGCTTATGTTTACTACGTTATTGCCGAAATGACCGATGGCCGGCTCATCATGGTCAATAATGGAGTTTCGGTAAGCCGGTATTAAGCCAATTGGCCTACGTACCAAGCAGTCAAGTTTGACAATAATTTCTTAGGGAAATTTTTTTCAAGAATTTTCCAGCAAACCCCTTCCCTGGCCAAAAATCTCTTTTGAGGGTTGGCATTGATTTCCAAAAACTTTTATTACCTTTGCAACTCGCTTTACGAAACGAAAAAGCAAAGTAAATCAATCATTTAAAAACACAAACAAAAATGCTTAGACAGTACGAAACCGTTTTCATTATGACTCCCGTTTTGTCTGATGAACAGATGAAGGAAGCGGTAAGTAAGTTTCAGGACTTCCTGAGAAGCAAAGGTGCCGAGATCGTGTATGAAAATCACTGGGGCCTGCGCAAACTCGCTTATCCAATTCAGAAAAAATCGACCGGCTTCTATCATTTGATAGAGTTCAAAGCCGAGCCCAACATTGTTGCCGAGCTTGAGCTGGAAATGAAAAGGGATGAGCGCATTATCCGTTTCCTAACCGTTAGCCTCGACAAATTTGCCGTGGCATACAACGAAAAGAGGCGCGCCGACAAGGACGTTTCAAAAGTAACGGAGAAAGAATAAACAGGTAGTTAAACGAAACAAAGACATTAAAACATGGCTAACCAGCAGAATTCAGAAATAAGGTATCTGGCACCCATTGCCGTTGATATCAAGAAGAAAAAATACTGCCGCTTCAAGAAGGCCGGCATCAAATACATCGACTACAAAGACGCGAACTTCTTGCTGAAGTTTGTGAACGAGCAGGGTAAGATTCTACCCAGGCGACTAACCGGTACTTCGGTGAAATACCAGCGCAAAGTGGCCCGCGCCATCAAGCGTGCCCGCCACCTTTCTCTTATGCCTTATGTAGCTGATCTTTTAAAATAAGGAGATAAAACGATGGAAATTATTCTGATTCAAGATGTTCCCAACCTGGGATTTAAAGACGATATCGTAACCGTAAAAGACGGATACGGCGCCAATTATTTGATTCCCAAAGGACTGGCCATTCTCGCCCTTCCTTCTGAGAAGAAGAAACTCGCCGAAACCATGAAGCAGCGCGCTTATAAAGAGGAGAAAGTGAAGAAAGATGCTGAAAAACTGGCTGAAAAACTGCGCGACATTGAAGTGAAGATTGGCGCCAAGGTAGGTACTTCCGGAAAAATCTTCGGTTCGGTAAATGCTTTGCAAATTGCAGAAGCCATTAAGGAGCAGTACGACATTGAGGTGGACCGCAAGCGCATCGTGGTAGATGGCGATGCTGTAAAAGAGCTGGGCGTTTATACTGCCAAGATCAACCTCCACAAAGAAGTGCGTTTTGATATTAAATTTGAAGTAGTAGGTGAATAAACCTCCCTTTCAATGAATCTATAAGGAAAAGCCTGCCCCCTCTTTGAGCGGGCAGGTTTTTTTGTAATATTGCACAAACAAATCCACCGGTCATGCTCAGCCATTCACAAATTAAATACCTGCAAAGCCTGCAACAGAAAAAATTCAGGCGGCAGCACGGCGTTTTTGTAGCCGAAGGCGAAAAGATTGTCAGTGAACTATGGGCCAGCAACTTTGGTGTGGAAGGGATTTACGCCCTTTCGGGCTGGCTCGAAGCCCATCGCCACGAAATCCGGACAGGGGTGGACATTTATGAGTTAAGCGAAAAAGACCTGGGCCGCATCAGTGGGTTAAAAACACCCAATAATGTATTGGCGGTGGTAAAAATACCTGAGACAGGAGCCGAACGACCAGCCAATGCCAGGGGCCTTTCGCTGGTGCTCGACCAAGTGCAGGACCCCGGCAACCTGGGCACCATCATACGCACGGCCGACTGGTTTGGCATACGGCAGATCGTTTGTTCGCCCGATACGGCTGAGGTGTTCAGCCCCAAAGTGGTACAGGCTACCATGGGTTCCTTTTTGCGCGTAAAGGTAACCTACGCCGAGCTGGAACCCTTCCTCAAAAAAGTACCTGCAGGCACGCCCGTTTACGGGGCTTTTCTAGAAGGCGAGAACCTCTTTGAAGTATATCCTTCTGGCCAGGGATTGCTGGTAATTGGCAACGAATCGAAAGGCATATCGGAAAAGGTGGCCACTTTCGTGGAAAAAAAGGTGCGCATACCCGGCGGACGACAGCCCGGGAAGCCCCATTCGGCCGAGTCGCTCAACGCCTCGGTAGCCGCCGCCATTATGATGGCCTGGTTTACAAAAAAATGAGCAAAACCGGTGAAAAATTGTTAACTTTATATTCAGAAAATTAATTAAATACCATATCAGAAAATGCAAGTCTTTCTTCTCGCAATAGCACTTCTTGCCCTTGCCATTGGCGGCATAGCCATCAAAATGTTCTTCATTCCCGGCGAAAGCTTCAAAAAAACCTGCGGCTCGAAATTCGACCCCAAGACTGGTAAAGCCCTTGCCTGCAGCTGCCATTCGGATGCACCCGAAGAGTGCGACAACACCCTGGAGGCAACCGTCCGGTAGCAGTTTAACCATCAACCATTTAGCTGTTTTTTATTTCATTTTTCCAAGCCATTGCTTTGGGATTTATTTTTTTGTACCTTTAAGGTTGCAGCACCCAAAACATAACACTATGGAAAAAGCAGAGATAATTGAAAGGTACGGTGGGGTCACCAAGGAGGAACCCCTAACCACCTTAAGCAATGACCTTGTTATGGCCGGCACCCAGGTAATGGAATCAAAAACGCCATTCTTCGGGTATTACAACGACGGGCCTGAAATTGAGACCAACGCTTATCTGTATTTTGTGCTTGATGGGCACCACCCGTTTGAGATCATTTTGCGGGCCACCCATAATGTGATGAAAAAGGTTAACTACTCTTTCGATGCCACTCCCGGCAGCACCAGCATGAATAACCGCACCTGCCAGGTTATAAGGGTTAAGCAAGTTAAAAGGTACTGCCAGATCAGCCATCTTCAGGAGCTTTATCAAAATGAGGGAGTCAAGTTCAAAAAATACTTTTCCAACCTGAAAGAGGAAATGGTGCTGATCCGCCTGCAGAAGTTCTTTTACCTTGAGCCGGTTGGCGAAGGCATGTACCTGGACCAGGCACAACCCAAGGTGGCGTATTTTGAAATTCCAGATTATATTGCCTGGGAAGATTTCAAAGCCCTTACCACCAAGGCAAAATACGAAACTGACCTTTTGTTTTTCGATGCGGCAACCGCCTATTTTTACCAAAACAAAAAAATTGTGAACCTGGTAAGGATTTACAAAGAGGATATCAACATCAAGAAACTTCGACCGATAAAAGACCGTTTCCTTAAGTTGATGGCCGAATAAGTATTAAAAAATCAGAGATCTTCCCGCCTGAGCAGCATCAGTCCTGGGGTGGCATAGGTGCCATATTCTTCCAGACCTGTTGAAAAGATGAAAAAGGCTTCCATATTATCGGAAGCCTCCACAAAAGCCTTTGCTTTCTCGAATCCCATTACCATAAAGGCTGTGGCATAAGCATCGGAGGTCATTCCATCGCGGGCAAAAACCGACACGCTCAGCAGATTGTGGGTTACGGGGTAGCCTGTAAAAGGGTCGATGGTGTGCGAAAAACGCTGTCCACCCTCTTCGTAATACCTTCGATAGTTGCCCGAAGTAGCTACGGCCATATCATGCAGTTCCACGTAATAATCCCAGTCTTGTGGGTCGTCGAAATTGCGGGCCGGCTTTTCCAGTCCAATGCGCCATTTGGAGCCATCGGGCTTCAGTCCGCGTGCGGTAAGGTCACCTCCAATCTCCACCAGGTAAGTGGTAATACCCTTGGTGGCCAAAAGATCACCTATCACATCGGCAGCATATCCTTTGGCAATGGCATTAAAATCGAACTGAATGCGCGGATCTTCCTTCACAATGCGATTACCCTCAAGGCGCGTACGGCCGAGGCCAGTAAGCTGCCTGAGGCTGTCAATTTTCTGACGGTTCATCTCCCTGCGCTGGGTAAAACCAAAGCCCCAGGCGTTCACCAGGGGCGATACAGTAGGATCGAATGCACCTCCGGAGGCTTCGTAAATCTCCACAGAGCGAAGGTAAACCACCTTAAAGAAATCGTCCACAACATCGGTTTCATTATTATTAATGCGCGAAATAATTGAATGCGGCACATAATACGACAAAGACTCGTTGAACACATTAAACAGGCTATCTATCTCGTGCTGATAAACATCTCCCCCCTCCGAAAAATAGGAGATGGAGTAATAGGTGCCGAAAACCACCCCACGGATATTAATTAGCTGGGGTTCTTTTTTCTTAACGCCACAGGCACTCAGGGAAAGAAAGAAAACCAGGACAAGAGGAAAAAAACGATTCTTCATGTTTTTGAAGCGATTATATTTCAATCAAAGGTTCAGTATGAATAGAAATGTGGGTATCCTGCCCGTATTTGTTTCGCAGGCATTTCTCAATTTCTACGGTAATATCATGGGCTTCTTCAATGTTCAGGTCGCGTTTTACATAAATGTGCAGGTCAATGGCAATGTCGTTGCCAATTTTTCTGGTTTTCAGGTCGTGCGGATTATGCACTCCATCAACTCGCCCGGCAATTTCCAGAATTTCTTTTTCCTGTGGTTTTGGAAGGGAGGTTTCGATGAGCTCAGCCAGGGATTCCATGGAAATGGAAATGGCAACCCTCAGAATGAAAAAACTTACCACAATGGCGGCAAGAGGATCGAGAATTACCCAACGGGGGCCCAGAAAAATAGCGCCACTAATTCCAATCACAGTACCTATCGAAGAAAAAGCATCGCTGCGATGGTGCCAGGCATTTGCAACCACAACTTTGCTGTTAATCCGCTTCCCAACCACCATGGTATAACGGTAAAGAATCTCTTTTATGATAATGGAAGCAATTGCCGCATATAAGGCAATCATTCCGGGGCTTTGTATGGGTTCAATCCGGTAATGAACATAAATATTACGCCCGGCAGAGTAAAGTATACCCAGCCCTACAATTACCAGCACAATGCCAACAAATGCAGTGGCAAGGGTTTCAACTTTTCCGTGACCATATTTGTGATTGCCATCCTTAGGTCTGGATGAAACCTTCAGACTACCAACCACCACGAGATCTGTGACGAAATCACTAACGGAGTGCGCAGCATCTGCTATCATTGCTGCTGAGTTCCCAAGGATACCTGCAACGATTTTGAAAACCGTTAGTACCATGTTGGAAAAAAAGCCTATCCAGGTTATCCTATTTGCTTCTTTCTGGCGCTGTTTACTCATTGTTTATAAAATACAAAGCGAAAAAAGCCCCGAAACCGGGGCTTAGGGCTAACCGCCAAAGTCGTCAAGGTCAATATTTTCTTCAGGAACCCCCAGATTGTCGAGCATTTTCAGCACCGACTCGTTCATGATGGGGGGCCCGCAAAGGTAATATTCAACTTCTTCAGGTTCCGGATGTTTGCTAAGGTAGTTATCAAGCACTACCTGGTGGATGAAACCTTTGTAACCATCCCAGTTATCTTCAGGAAGCGGTTCGGAAAGCGCAATATTAAAATTGAAGTTTGGAAATTCCTTTTCAATTTTTCTGAAATGCTCTTCATAGAATACTTCCCGTTTCGAACGAGCACCATACCAATAAGAAACTTTCCGACCTGTTTTCATGGTATGAAACAGATGGAAAATGTGCGAGCGAAGGGGTGCCATACCTGCTCCACCACCAATATAAACCATTTCGCGGTCGGTATTCTTAATATGGAATTCACCGTAAGGACCCGATATAATAACCTTGTCGCCGGGCTTGCGCGAAAAAATATACGATGAGCAAATGCCCGGATTCACATTCATAAAAGCATTCTTCTTTGGGTCCCATGGTGGGGTGGCAATACGAATATTAAGCATAACGATGTTTCCTTCGGCCGGGTGGTTGGCCATGGAGTAGGCTCGGAAGATTGGCTCGGGATTTTTCATTTTCAGATCCCACATCTTGAACTTATCCCAGTCACCGCGAAACTGTTCTTCAACCTCAATATCCTTAAAGTCAACCTCAACCTCAGGCACATCAATCTGAATATATTCTCCTGACTTGAAGTCCATGCTTTCGCCTTCGGGCAATCGGACCACAAATTCTTTTATAAAGGTGGCCACATTGTGGTTCGAAACAACTTCGCACTCCCATTTTTTTATGCCGAAAATTTCTTTTGGCACCCGGATGTCGAGGTCGGCTTTGACTTTTACCTGGCAGCTCAGGCGCCATTTTTCCTGAATCTCTTTGCGGGAAAAATAACCGACTTCGGTGGGCAGAATATCGCCGGCCCCATCGAGCACCTGGCATTTGCACATGGCGCAGGTGCCGCCACCACCGCAGGCACTGGGCAGGTAAATGCCCTCCTGCGAAAGAGTGGTGAGCAAGGTGCTGCCAGAGTTTACGGTTAGCTCTTTTTCTTCGTTGATGGTGATCTTTACAGGCCCGCCGGGCACCAGTTTGGCGCGTGCATACAGCAGCACCCCAACCAGCAGCAGAATGATCACCAGGAAAAAAATTACGCTCAGCATAATGACCCAGAGACTACCAACTTCTAACAATATCATGACGTTATGAATTTTCTGAGTTACTTAATTACAGTTCAATTCCCATAAAGCTCATAAAGGCAATGCCCATAAGCCCGGTAATAATAAAGGTAATGCCGAGTCCTCGCAGAGGGGCAGGCACATTAGAGTATTGAATTTTTTCACGAATTGCGGCAATGCCCACAATGGCCAAAAACCAGCCAACGCCACTTCCCAGGCCAAACACAGTGGCTTCGCCCAGGTTGGCATAGTTGCGCTCCTGCATAAACAGGGAGCCACCCAGGATGGCACAGTTTACTGCAATAAGAGGCAGAAAGATACCCAGTGAGGAGTAGAGGGTGGGGCTGAACTTCTCAATGATCATTTCTACCAGTTGCACCATGGCGGCAATAATGGCAATGAACATGATAAAAGTGAGAAAGCTCAGATCGACACTGGCAAACTGGGGCCCAAGCCAGGTAAGGGCTCCTTTGCCCAGCACAAAGTTTTGCAGCAGGTAGTTAATCGGTACGGTGATACCAAGGACGAAAATTACCGCGAAGCCAAGGCCCACACTGGTCTTCACCGTGCGCGAAACGGCCAGGTAGGAACACATGCCCAAAAAGTAGGCAAACACCATGTTGTCAACAAAAATTGACCTGACAAATATGCTTACGTATTCTTCCATATTTTCTGAATGTTTTGTGTTAACAAATTGCCGTTTTAGCTTGCATCAACAAGTTCGGGATTGCGGTGGCGCTGCACCCAGATAATGATACCCACCGTGATAAGGGCCATGGGGGGCAGGATCATGAAGCCGTTGTTGACATAACCCATGTCGTAGATAAAGTTTGGCACAATCTGGTATCCGAACAGGGTACCCGATCCCAGTAACTCGCGGAAAAATGCCACCGTAAGCAGCACAGCGCCATAACCGGCTGCATTGCCCACGCCATCGAGAAACGAAGGCCAGGGCTTGTTGGAGAGTGCGAAAGCCTCGAGGCGGCCCATAATAATACAGTTGGTAATGATAAGACCCACGAATACCGAGAGCTGGCGGCTAATGTCGTAAAAAAAGGCTTTCAGCACCTGGTCTACCAGGATTACCATGGAGGCGATAACTGTAAGCTGAACAATGATGCGTATGCGTTGAGGTATGGTGTTGCGCAGCAGG
The DNA here is from genome assembly GCA_002402465.1 of Bacteroidales bacterium UBA4814. GTDB lineage: Bacteria > Bacteroidota > Bacteroidia > Bacteroidales > UBA7960 > UBA7960. Next base: position 44,092 of record DHFW01000001.1, on the reverse strand, counting down.
GAAATGACCACGTTCGACACCCCCATCACCGCTGCTACCGACAGGGCCATAACCAGCGAGGGCCTTAGCTGAACCGTTACAGCCAGCACAGAACAAATACCAAGTACCTGCACGGTAATGGGGTTGTCCTTGCCCATGGGATTGGAGAGGAGCTTGCGGTTCTTTGCCGAGAACAACTCTTCTTTTTTGGGTTTATTGGTGTTTTCGCTCATAATTATTTCAGGTTTTTAAAGTAGGGAACATAGACTTCGAGCCCTTCGCGCAGCATGTTCGACACACCGTTAGAGGTGATGGTGCCGCCGCTGATGGCGTCAACACTGTGGGGGTCGCCGGCGGGGGCACCGCCTTTTACCACCCTCACGGGAGTAAAGTTACCGGCTTCATCAAAAATTCGTTTATTCTTGAACTGGTCTTGGAAAAAACTTTCGGAGATTTCGGCACCCAGGCCGGGTGTTTCGCTGGCATGGTCGAAATTGGCACCCACAATGGTGGCCAGATCCGAGTCGAGGCTTAGGTAGCCCCATATGGCACCCCAAAGCCCGGTACCGCGCAAAGGCACAATGTAATAGGTGTTGCCATCAACTTCCGAAACAAACAGGGGAAGCATCCTGTCTTCGGGAGCCTTGCGATTTTCTTCCTGAAGGTCAACTTCAAAGGCATCACCCTGAATTTCTTCGCCCCTGGTATTTATCACCTTGGTTTCGACGATATACTGGCTGAACTTTTGCTCGGCCTCTCCCCTGCTGGCAGTAACATTGATTGATGCCAGGATATTCTGCATCTTTTCAATGCGCATGTTCCTTTCTTGCAGCGGCCTCAGAATCATGGCTGCCGAAGAGAGCACCAGGGCCACGATAATGACCATTACGGAGGCGTAAATAAAAATATACCTGTTACTCATTTTTTCAGTTTTTTCAGTTTTAAGCTTAAACTTTTACGGGGGCTTTTTTCAGCCTTTTCAACCTCCGTTTAATGTTGGCTTCCACCACGTAGTGGTCGATAAGCGGGGCGAAAACATTCATGAGCAGAATGGCCAGCATCATACCTTCGGGATAGGCGGGGTTAACCACCCTGATAAGCACGGCAACCACGCCAATAAGGGCGCCGTAAATGTATTTGCCGGTGGGAGTTTGAGAGGCCGTTACCGGATCGGTAGCCATAAACACGGCCCCAAATGCAAAGCCGCCGATTACCAGGTGATAATAAGCCGGGGTAGCCATAAACTCATTGACCGCAAAAATATTGAGGATGCCGCCCATAAACAGGCCGCCGAGCACCACTGATGCCATAATCCGGAAACTGCCCACCCCGGTAGCCACCAGAATTACAGCTCCAATAAGAATGGCCAAGGTGGAGGTTTCGCCCACCGACCCGGGAATGGTTCCCAGAAACATTTCAATAATCGAAGGCAATTGCTCTGTTTCATTGGCTGCAAGCATGGCCAGAGGCGTAGCTCCAGAGAAACCATCGACCAGTTGCTGCCCTTCGCGCAGGCTGGTTTCAATCCATACTTCGCCCGAGAGGTAAGCAGGATAGGCAAAAAACAGGAACGCTCGTGCCAGCAAGGCCGGGTTAAGAATGTTCATGCCGGTGCCGCCAAAAACTTCCTTGCCAATAATAACAGCAAAAATGGTGGCCAGGGCTACCATCCATAGAGGGGTGGTAACCGGTATGATAAGCGGAATGAGCATACCCGAAACCAGGAAGCCTTCGTTTACTTCGTGGTTTCTTATTTCTGCAAAAATAAACTCTATCGCAAGGCCTACCACATAACTGACAACAACCAATGGAAGCACCTTTATCAAACCAAACAAAAACTGGTCGAAAAAGGTCACTTCCAGTCCAATAGCGCGGTAATGCTGCAATCCAACATTCCACATACCAAAAAGCAGCGCAGGCACCAGGGCAATGACCACATGAAACATAGTGCGTTTCATGTCGATGGCATCGCGAATGTGACTTCCCTTTCTGGTTACATCGCCCTTCACATACAGAAAAGTCTGAAAAGCTTCGAAACTCCGGTGGAATTTATGAAGCTTACCCCCTTTCTCAAAGTTGGGCTGAATCTTCTTTTCAACAAATTCAATTAAAGCTTTCAAGGTATATCGCTTTTGGGTTTTTAATCAAATTTACAGCATCAGGCAAACTCCTTGCGAATGGTATCGAGCCCACCGCGGATAATGCCCTGTATTTCGATTTTTGAGGGGCAAACATATTCGCACAGGGCGAAATCTTCGGGAGCCACTTCGTAAATGCCCAACTGCTCCATTTTATCAATATCGTTTATCATTATGGCTTTTAGCAATTGCATGGGCATAACGTCCATTGGCAGCACCTTTTCGTACACGCCAGTCATGACAAAGGGGCGCTCCCCGCTGCGCACGTTGGTGTCGTGGCGGTATTTTTTCCAGGGCATAAGGAAAGAAGGCCAGGTACGCGACATGCTGTAACGGTTTGGGTTGGGAATCAGCCAGCCCAAAAATTCGTTTTCATTGCCTTCAGGGATTACGGTCACCTGGTTATCGTAAAAACCAAGATAACCTTTTTCTTCCACTTTGGTACCGGTAAGGGCATCGCCACTGATTATTCGGCAATTCATCTCTTTTTGGCGGTGCAGGTTATTGCCGGTAATGGAAAGCAGCTGGGCTCCGGTTTTGATCCTGTAGTAGCGGGGGCTGAGTACTTCCGGGCCCGTGAGGGCCACGATGCGGGTGGCATCGAAAACACCTTTGTCGAAAAGGCGCCCAATAATGATCAGGTCCTGCACATCGAGATACCATACCACATCGCCCTTGTTGAGCGGCGCAATGTGATGTATCTGAATACCCACATTGCCTGCCGGATGCGGTCCTTCGAAGTAATGCAGCTTCACTCCTTTGGCCTGAAGAAACGCGACCGATTTGGTATTTTTTGCGTTGACACTCAGGTGGAGGTCTCCATCGGTGAGTTTGGCAATGGCGTCCAGGCCGGTCTGAAACAAATCCTCTAGCCCATTCACCAAAAAGTCGTAATCAGGAGCCAGGGGAGCTGAGCTGAAAGCCGAAACAAATATGGCGCCGGGATGGTCGTCCGGGTTGGCTATAACAGAATATGGGCGCTGACGAATAAAAGGCCAGGAACCGCTAAGCAGCAGCCGCTCGATAATTTGCTCGCGGCTGAGGCTGGCCACGCTGGCTGCTCCAAAATCGATATAGTCTTCCTTGCCATCGGGCTTTACCAGCACCTCCATAATGCGGCGCTTTTCGCCCCTTACCACCTCCTGAAAAGTACCGCTCACAGGCGAGGTAAAAAGAATCTTTTCGTTATACTTGTCATAAAACAATGGAGTGCCCGCCTTTACCGGGTCGCCTTCCTTAACAAGCATTTTTGGCGTAAGCCCATGAAAATCGGGAGGCTTGATTGCATAAACATCCGCTGATGGAGCCGTTTGAAGAATTCTTTCTGCACTTCCCAGCAAAGGAATGTTCAGCCCTTTTCTGATCTTGATCGTTTTTGGCATCTTTGGACTTATATTTGTTGTTAAGACTCAGAGGGCAAAATTATTCATATTTTCAATTATCTGAAACGTTTTTGCCCTTTTATTGGTTTTTAATTAGCTTTGTTTTAAGGAAAGCTTTTTCAACTTAAGGAAATATCTAAAATCTTTTATATGTTCGCGTCAAATTTTTCCGTAAACACCCAAAATAATCAGGTAAGCAAATACTTTATTGCATCGTTTTTGGTGCTTTTTTTGTCAGGGCAAACCTTCGTTTTTCCAGCCAGCAAACGCGCAAACCCCCTAAGAACATTCAATTTGGAAGCAAATGAGGCTCCTGTTTCGCAAAACCAGAATAAAGATATTAAAGATTTTTTTCTTTACGGCGATTATATTTATTCAAACAACATTCAAACTATTTTATTTTACAGAAAAGGCTGGGACATGGCTCCGCCTCACATTCGTTTTAACTCCGACGAAAAACTGATGTTGCGTTTCGATGATCTGGATGCCGATTATAAAAACTATTATTACACCATTATTCACTGCGATGCCTACTGGAAACCCACCCCTTTGCAAGAATTTGAATATATTGATGGCTTTTATGAGGACATGATTCGCGATTACTCCCGGTCAATAAACACAGTGGTTCCTTACACTCAATATTATATTGAATTGCCTTCCTACAATTTGCGGCCCCGCCTCTCAGGAAACTATATTTTAAAGGTATATCTTAACGGCAACCCTGAGGATGTGGTTTTTACGCGACGTTTTATGATTTTTGAGCAACAGGTAAGTATTGAAGGCCATGCCCGGCAGGCCAACCTGGTGATGTATCGCGACACCCATCAGCAGCTTGACTTTTCCATCAATACCCTCAACTATTATATTTCAAATCCCAACCAGGACATGAAACTGGTCATAACCCAGAACGGTCGTTGGGATAATGCCATCGTTGGCATACAGCCCCGTATGATTCAGGGCAATCGCCTGGTTTACGATCATGAGCTCGAATTGCTTTTTGAAGGGGGCAACGAGTTCAGGCGTTTCGATACACGAAGTCTTCGATTTTTATCAGAACGTCTGGCCGATATTTCGGTTTCTGCGCGGCACTGGGAGGTATTTCTGCTTCCCGACCCGGTGAGGGCAACCCGCCGCTACACCAGCGACAACGATATCAACGGCCGTTTTAACATAAAGACTGAAGATGCCCGCGACGACATGCTCGAGAGCGACTACGCCTGGGTGTACTTCACTTTGCCCATGGCTGCTCCGGTTGACAATGCCACCGTGCATATTATGGGCGGGCTGACGGATTGGATACTGACCCGCGAAAACGAAATGATTTATAATTACCGCTTGCGTCGTTACGAAACAAGCCTGTTGCTGAAGCAGGGCTATTATAACTATCAGTATGCGGTGCGAGAAAACGGTGCTACAATGGCCAGGGTGGCCGATATTGAGGGGAGCTACTCCGAAACGGAAAACGAATATTCAATATTTGTATATCACCGTCAGCCCGGCACCCTTTACGACCGGCTGATCGCCATCAGGCATTTGAACTCTTCGGTAAGGTAAATCAGCCACCGCTTATCAGGTGCATCACCACCACCTTGTCGCCTTCTTTAATCACTGCCTCATCATACTGGGCAGTTTTAACAGGCTGCCCGTTGATGCGCACGGCCAGAAACTTAAAGGTGAAGTTCTTTACCTTCAGCAGTTCGTTAACCGTAAGTTCTGAATAACCCGGCAACTCCTCCGGACGGTTGTTTAAAGTTATTTTCATAATCTTTTTCAAAAATTCTGCCTTGCCTCTTCTTTCAGGAAGTCGATGGCTTTCCTGGTGGCCATTTTCTCCATACTCATTTCGAGCAACTTGTTGCTCAGGTCGATGGAGGTGGCCTCTTCGCCCAGTTGGGCAGCAGAAGTGTTGATCTGCCTGATCATTTCTTCGCGGGCGGTTTTTACCAGGTCCCAGGCTTTGGATGAAACATACAGTTGCTGCGAAAGGTTATGCGTATACTCATCGCGGATGGTCTGTACCAGCACTTTCTGGAACTCGGCCGACGACATCCCCTGCTGATGCACGCGCATAACCAGGTTGGCCGGCGAAATGCGCTCAAGCAAAAGAATGATTCTTTCGTAAGCCTGCAAGCGCAAGGGCATAGTGATGCGCACCTTTTCCAGTTTTACATCGAGCTCGCGCTTTTTGCTTTCCTGAAGAAAAAATTCCTTCAGCAAAAAATATGCGGTAATAAACACTACTACAGCCGGGATGGTAGACCTGAGCACATTTGCAATTTCGGTCATTTTCTCGTTGTTTAAGCCACAAAGATAATGGCTTTTTGCATTTAGATTAGAAAGACTAACAGATACCAAATACAGAAAATTGCACGAGTAATTTCGGGCTGAGTGGTTTATTTGCTAAATTTGCCGCTTTACCAGCATTTAAAATACCTGTAATCAAAACATTAATCCATTTATCTCACCTTATTATTCGTTTGTTATGATAGCTTTATCACATCGCATTACGCAACTTTCTGAGTCGGAAACCCTGGCCATGGCCCGCAAAAGCCGCGAACTGAAAGCCCAGGGCTTTGATGTTATTAACCTGAGCCTGGGCGAGCCCGACTTTTTCACGCCTGATTATGTGAAAGAGGCTGCAAAAAGGGCCATTGATGAGAACTACTCGTTCTACACCCCTGTGAATGGTTACGTGGAACTGCGCCAGGCCATTTGCAACAAACTCAAAAGAGATAACCAACTGGAATTTGTTCCCGATCAGATTGTGGTAACCACAGGTGCCAAGCAGGCCCTGATCAACGCCCTGCTATGCCTGGTCAACCCCGGTGAGGAAGTGATCGTGGCAGCACCCTATTGGGTAAGTTATCGCGACATGGTGAAACTTGCCGAGGGTGAAGCCGTGTATGTGAAGGCGGGTATCGAAAGCGATTTTAAGGTAACACCCGAACAGCTCGAAGCGGCCATTACGCCCAAAACCCGCATGTTTATGTTTTCGAGCCCTTGCAACCCCACGGGTTCGGTTTATACTCGGCAGGAGCTAAAAGCCCTGGCTGAAGTATTTGAAAGACACCCCCAAGTGTATATCCTTTCGGATGAAATTTACGAGCACATCAACTTTTCGGGTAAGCACGAAAGCATAGCTCAGTTCGAATCGGTGCGCGAGCGGGTTATTATCATCAATGGCGTTTCAAAGGGATTTGCCATGACGGGCTGGCGCGTGGGCTACCTGGCCGCCCATATCGACATTGCCAAGGCATGCACCAAGCTTCAGGGGCAGTTCACCTCGGGCACCAATTCCATTGCCCAGCGGGCCACCATTGCCGCCATGGAAGCCGACCCGGCCAACACCTACTTGATGCTCGAAAAGTTTCGCGAGCGCCGCGACCTGGTGCTCGAACTGATGAAAGACATTCCCGGCATGATCACCAATACACCGGAAGGTGCTTTTTATGTGTTCCCCAACGTGAAGGCCTATTTTGGAAAAACTGACGGAGAAACCGTGGTAAAAGATGCGCCCGACCTTTGCATGTACTTGCTCAACAAGGCACAGGTAGCGCTGGTTCCCGGCGATGCTTTTGGCGATCCAGAATGTATCAGGTTCTCCTATGCCACCTCCAACGATTTGCTTGTTGAAGCGGTTGCCCGCATGAAAAAAGCCTTGGCAGAACTGAAGTAGCCGAAGCAGATTTTTCCTTAACCTGTCAGTATGTTTGACGAAAAGTATATTGAACTCCTGTTTGATAATTTCTCCAGGCGCAAGGTGCTTATTATAGGCGATGTAATGATCGACGCTTACCTTTGGGGTGAGGTCGACCGCATTTCGCCCGAAGCCCCCGTGCCAGTAGTTGCCCTCAAAAAGCGCGACAGCCGCCTGGGGGGAGCTGCCAACGTGGCCCTCAACATTCAGAGCCTGGGAGCTACGCCATATTTATGCTCAGTAATCGGGCAAGATGAAAAGAGCAAGCAATTTCTCAGCCTTTTGCAGGAGCGCGGCATGCCCGCAGAAGGAATCATCAGCAGTCCTGACAGAATTACCACCGTTAAGTTTCGCATTATTGGCAACAACGCGCAATTGCTCAGGGTTGACGAAGAAAATGAACACGATCTGGTTGAGTCGGAAACCCTGGCATTGTTTGGCCGCATCAGCCAAATGATCGAAAAAGGCCTTGCCGATGTGATCATTTTTGAAGATTACAACAAAGGTGTGATTACCCCTGAACTGATCAAATGGGTGGTGGATATGGCACGCACAAAAGGCATTCCGGTTGTGGTCGATCCCAAAAAGAAGAACTTTTTGCACTACCACGGGGTAGACCTTTTCAAACCCAACATGAAAGAGTTGCGCGAGGGCCTGAAGCTTGACGGGGAAACCCAGACCATGGAGGAGGTTTCGCAAGCGGTGGCTTTACTTCAGCAAAAACTCGGCGCCGGAATGGTACTCACCACCTTGTCCGATAAAGGCATTTATTTCAGAAAACTCCGGCCGGATGGACAAACAGAATCAGGTCATTTTGCAGCGCACCTGCGGCAAATTTCAGATGTGTCGGGTGCAGGCGACACCGTAATAAGCATTGCAGCACTTTGTATGGCCGCAGGCGCCGAAGCACCATTTATTGCACAACTGGCCAACCTAGGCGGAGGACTGGTTTGCGAGCAGGTGGGAGTGGTTCCCATAAACAAAGAACTGCTCAGGCAGGAAGCATTACAAATTCTTGGGCAATAAGTATTTTAACATGATAAAGAAAAACCTGGCGAACCTCAGGCAGGAATATGCTGCGGCCACTTTCGATGAAGAGGTGGCTCACCCTCACCCCTTCAGCCAGTTTGGCCTTTGGTTCGATCAGGCCATTGAAAGCAACCTTCTGGAGCCCAATGCCATGATCCTTTCAACGGTTGACCAACAGGGAAAACCCCATGCCAGGGTAGTTTTGCTGAAAGCCTTGGATGAGTCAGGTTTTGTTTTCTACACCAATTACGATAGCCATAAAGGGCAGCAACTGCAGGCCAATCCTTACGCCAGCATGGTGTTTTTGTGGCTCGACCTGCAACGGCAGGTGCGTGTGGAAGGATACGTGGAAAAGGTTTCGCAGCAAGAATCGGATGACTACTTTTCGCTTCGGCCCAAATCGAGTCAGATCGGCGCCCATGTTTCCCCGCAGAGCTGTGTCATCCCTGATCGCAGCTTCCTGGAACAGCGCTATAAGGCCCTGGAAAAAGAATTTGCCCACAAGGAGGTGCCCCGGCCAAGAAACTGGGGCGGATACCGCCTCATTCCTGAAAGAATGGAGTTCTGGCAAGGCAGACAGAGCAGGCTGCACGACCGCCTGGTGTACGAAAGAAACAGCGTGGGCTGGACCATTAAAAGACTGGCGCCTTAGTAACAATATATGCAAGCAATTGGCGTTTCATTCTTAACCATCATCTATTAATTCAGGCGTGAAATACAGGAATATCATTGCAGCAGCACTTCTTCTTGCCTTGTTTTCAGGAAGCACCGAAAGCCTGATGGCGCAAAGAAAAGCCTTTAACCAGGAAAACCTAAGCCATTACGACCATAAGCCTTATCATTTTGGCTTTTCCCTGGGGTTTAATAAAATGAACTTTTCTTTGAAGCCCGTGGAGTCACTTTATGAACTCAACGAGAGTACAACTGATTACGCCGATTTCGGCCCGTTATATACCATACAGCCAGAATCAGAATTGGGTTTTCACATTGGCATTGTATCCAACCTAAAAATTTCGCCCGTATTTGATCTTCGTTTTGTTCCAACCCTGGCCTTTGGCGACCGGGGCATTGCATACGAATACCAGCGGCAGAATTCAACCACGAATAACGAACCCGGGATTGTTCGTCAACTCTTTGAGGCAACCACCATCGACTTCCCCTTACACATTAAATACAAGTCGGTGCGTATCAGCAATGCCAGGGCCTATATGCTGGGTGGCGTTAAATTCAGCACCGACTTATCATCCAATCAAAACAAGGATGGGAGTGATGAAGGAGGTATAATTTACTCCAGAACTGCCAAAAATGATTTTCATTATGAGCTGGGCTTGGGCTTCGATTATTATTTCCAGTTCTTTAAATTTTCAACGGAAGTTAAGGCCTCATTTGGAATGCGCAATCTTTTTATGCCCGGCGAGACCACAAGCCCAATTTTCAACAATTCCATCGATCGCCTGAACTCCAAGGTGATCATGGTTTCCTTCCTTTTCGAATAGAAAAGCCATATTCCTCAGCGTTTTTTGTAACTTTTACATGGTTCTTCTCATATTTTCTTAATTTTGGGAAACTTCTGATGTTTCCTGATATTGCTGCATGATTATGGAATACAACAACGACCACCTTTACAAAAAACTGGTAAGTAAATCAATGCTTAAAAAGCAGGTGTACAAAAACACCTTTGACGTTTTTCACGAGTTTAAATTGGTGGCCGACCTCATTCGGTTTGAAGCCGACCGCCGCCTCACCCACGACGGGCATCCGTTTCGCGTGGAGTTTCGCGACAAGGGGGAGTTTGAAGGTGAACTCCGATTCTCGGGTGACACCCTGATCTTTAATATGCACACCAACGTATTTGAATTTTCGCGGGTGCACGAGGTAATGAAAACACCTTACATTAAAGAAGACCCGGAGCGTTCCTACTGCGGGGTGATCAACATTTTCAATTTCCTTACCGACTCGTTTCGCTACAACCGCATGAACGACTTTGGTTATTTGGTGGCCAGGGTATTCATTAATAAAGAGAAGTTTTTCCTGGTGGAAGGCAAGCACCAGACCGATTTTTACTACAACCAGTTTATGACTGAGCCCATAAACCAGGCCAACATGCGGAAAATCATTGAATCGGCAATGAGCTACAGCATCGACTTCGACTTGCTGGTGCCGCCTTACGATATGGTAAAGGAAACCACGGTTTCGGATGTGATGGAAAATTCGTTTAATATGAAAACCCGCACCGGCAAGCGCATGGGCTTCAAATTTCAGGCCGACCACGACCAGCAAAAAGCAGAGGAGTCCTAACCCAGCTTGGAGAAAAAGTCCCAGATTACAATTCCGGCCGTAACCGATACATTGAGCGAGTGCTTGGTGCCGAACTGAGGTATTTCAATGCAGCCATGACACATAGCCAGAGCTTCTTCTGCCACGCCTTTTACCTCATTGCCAAATACCAGTGCATAAGGCTGGTCTTTATCCGGGATGAAATTTTTCAGGCTAACGCTTCCCTCGGCCTGCTCAAGGGCCAGTACCTTGTACCCCCTCTCTTTTAATATGGATATAGCCTGGATGGTGTCTTCAAAATATTGCCAGTGTACCGACTCAGTGGCTCCCAGGGCAGTTTTTTGAATTTCGCGGTGGGGAGGCGTGGCCGTAATGCCACAAAGCATGATAGACTCAATAAGAAAGGCATCGGCCGTGCGAAAAAGCGAGCCGATATTCATCATGCTACGCACATTGTCGAGCACCAGCACCAAAGGAAATTTTTCGGCACGCTGAAACTCCTCTGCCGTTTTCCGGCCAAGCTCATCCATCGATAGTTTTCGCATAGGCTTTATTGGTTTTTGTCAGCCAGCTTGAGCAGTATTTCTTTCAGCCGCTCCATTCCCACCGAGGCCTTCTCTTTAATAAAGGTAAGGTTCGGAATATGTGATACTGCCAAATGCCCCGGATCTATGAGATAAATTGGCGTTCCCCTTTTCACATACCCCACCAGACTAGCAGCGGGATAGACGTTGAGCGAAGTACCCACGATCAGAAAAATATCGGCGGTGGCAGTCAGGTCGGCTGCAGCAGGTATCATAGGAACCTCTTCGCCAAACCACACGATATGCGGCCGCAATTGCGAACCCAGCTCGCAGGTGTCGCCTTTTTTCAGCTCCCAGCCATCCAACTCATACACCAGGTCGGGATCGGCGGTGCTTCTCACCTTTTTCAGTTCGCCGTGCAGATGCATTACCTGGGTCGACCCAGCGCGTTCATGCAAATCATCAACATTTTGTGTGATGATATGCACATCGAATGATTGTTCCAGTTCGGCCAGGGCATAATGCGCTGCATTGGGCTGCACATCAATCAGTTGCCTGCGTCGCTGATTGTAAAACTCCAGCACCAGGTCCATATTTCGCTCCCAGGCTTCGGGCGTGGCCACTTCCATAATGTCATATTCTTCCCACAGCCCACCGCTGTCGCGGAAAGTTTTTATACCGCTTTCAGCACTTACTCCGGCGCCGGATAATACCACCAAACGTTTCTTCATAGCAGGTTTTTTTATGGAATTAAAATTAGGAAAACCCCCGGGCAATGCAAAAAAAATCCCGGGTCAATTATTGATTACCGGGACAAGATCAGATTATTGAAAGCCTCATTCGCTGCGATAAATGCCCAGCCCATATCGGCAAGGACTGCTGGAGCAGTTGGCCATGACCACCTTTACCCGGTATATGGTTCGCTCGGCTGGGGTAACCGAAACCAAGGGGTAATCATCCGTTTCCACATCGCTGCTAAGCATCACATTCTCGGTGGTATGCAACTCCAGGTCGAGGTCAAAACAGTCGTGATCGCAAACCCCCAAAATATGGTAGGTGTAACCAGCAGGAAGCTCAATAGTTACCCACTCAGTGCCTTCATTGTCGAGGCGACCTGTAACAAATTCGTGCGACTGGTTGGTTAGCTCAAGCCGTTCTTCGTAAATCCTGAGCTGGTTAAGTACCTGAATAGTCCAGTCATCATAGGGTTGAAGCGCCTTCTGCGAATAAACACCACCTGCAGCAAGAAGGATACATAGCGAAAAGACCATTTTCAATAAAACGGCAGAAATTTTTACACTTTTCATTGCATGAAATATTAGGGATAAGTCAATAAGGAAAACGGATCTATGGAATTTCAGCGTTCTTACGGAATTTTAAAAAGCATTACAAACCTAAAAGCATGGGCTTAAAAAAACCTGAGTAAAAAAATACCCACAGTTGCCAATCCAAGCAAGAGAACAAGAAAAAGAATAAGCCGGCGGCTGCGCCTCAGCATGCGGTTTTCTTCCTGAATCTGTTTTTCGAATACTATGCGCCGCAACAGATTTTTAACCCTTTCCATGGCGCTCTCCGTTTTCACCACATAATCATAGGCTCCCATGGCCATGGTTTCGCGGGCAATCTTCAGGTTGTCCATTGCCGTCAGAAAAATCACCTTCGAGCGAGGCGATTTGTTCCGGATCACTTCCATAACCTCTTTGCCATTGAGTTTTCCCTCCCCAAGCCAGTAATCGAGCAAAATCACTTCAGGCTCCAGGTGCAGTTGTTCAAGGCATTCTTCCCCATTGGGAAAGAGCCGCACGTTTACGAAGTTCTTGGCCTCCAGCATGTGCAAAATGCTTCGGGAGTACATTAGGTCATCTTCCACCACAAAAATGCAGGTATGATTGGGCTTGGACATAAAAAATTGATTTTTAGGAAAACGCATTCGAATTTACAATATTTTTAACAATGAAAGATTTACTTGCACTGCCAACCTTCATCAAAGCGATGGTTTTTTTGGCCACCATACCGCGTTTGTTGCTCCATATCTTCGCTTGCTTGGGTATAAGGCCTACAACCTCTTATATGTTATATGGATATAATGGTTTTATTCATTCTTCCATGCTTAAAGATTCTTCCCCCAAACCTTTCATTTGTGAAAGCAAAAGTCAGAAATTACCTTTTTTATTACTTGCGTGAAAAAACTTACTGAAAGGACAGGTTTATTAACTTCTTATCGCCAGAAAGTTATTTAGCATTATTTGCAACCACTAATCCGGCAAATCCTGACGGATTTTTTTTGTTTCTGAGATGTACTTGTTTATTTGTTTCCAAAAAAAATTGTTAATAACCATCATATTTTTTTAAAAAATCTGATGAAAAGTCAATCCTGTTGGGTTCTGCAGAGTTGTGAACAATTGTTAATAACTTCGGTTGAAAACAAGTGCATTAAAAAGCTTGAAAAAATTTGGAATACAGCAGAATAGGGTTGTATATTTGTTGAACCAGGCGAGCGATAAAAGGCCGCTCCAAAAAGCAGGGAGAAGGATGGCGTTCTTAGCTGAGCGTCACACCAGATCGAACAAACCGCAAGGTTTGCCAGTTTGAGGAGCCGAAGTCCGAGCCCTGACACCATGCCGCAAGGCATGACTCGAAAGGCAAGGTCAGTCACTCAGAGATCGCCCAGCGTTCTTTAAATGATTGAGTCGAAGGCAGCAAATCAGCCCTATGCTTCGGCAAAGGACGAGATGCTGAAATCATGCAGGCCTCCGGGTCAAGATGATTTGCCTTAGAGAAAGGACATTGTTAATGACTTCAACAGCTGGCAGCCCGACCGAAAGGAAAGGACAGAAGCAGGAGAAGCACATAACAAGGAGCCCCTAAAAGGTCCTTAAAAAACGACACTTCGTCCGGGAAGAAGTGCTTTCGGGTACTTCCAGCGGACAGCCAAGAGGCCGTACCTTAGCTGGTACCGCCCGATGGCCAGGGGCCGTAACTGAGAAAGTCTTCGGACTGAACATTACGCGCCGGCCGCAATAACAGTAACCTGGCACAATCGAAAGCGCAAGCCTTCGAAAGTGAAAGGGAACGATTCTGCAAGGATTCGTTCCCTTTTTGTTTTTGTAACCAGGCAGTCGTCAGTGGCCATCCCTTAATCAACTAATCTGCAAATCCTCAAATCTGCTCATCTCCTCATCTTCTCACCTTCTCACCCTCTCACTTCTCACTTCTCATCTCTTGGTCTCTCCCTTTTCTTCAACTGACAAGTGCAAGAGCCACTCAAGCGTTCTTTTACATCCACAATAACCGGCATCCCGTCACGTTCCCACTCAACCATGCCGCCAGCAAGGTTTGCAACGTGCATGAAACCTTTCTCCAAAAGCAATTTACAAACTTCCTTGCTGTGAATGCCCACCGAATCGGCTACCACATAATACAAATCAGGAATTAATTCATCCAGGTGTTTGTCAATATCGAATGAAGGAAGTAAAATATAATTTTCCACCCCAAAGTGCTTGAATGCTACCAGTTCTTCGTGGCGCACATCGAGCAATACGGCGCCACTCCTGCAAAGCTGCAGTGCTTCGCGCGGACTTACGTTTTTTATGCCTCCGGAAGTAAAACCAAAATTTTTAAAAAGATCTGCCATCACATTTTTTAATATTTATTTCTATTGGCAAAGGCTACCAGTGATAACATAACCGGTACTTCTACCAGCACGCCCACCACGGTAACCAGGGCTGCCGGCGATTGCAAACCAAACAGGGCAATGGCCACGGCAACTGCCAGTTCAAAAAAGTTACTTGCACCGATCATGGCCGAGGGAGCACAAACAGCGTAGCTGAGTTTGAGTTTCTTGCCCCCATACCAGGCCAGGAAAAATATAAAATAAGTCTGGATAACCAGGGGCACGGCAGCCAGCAAAATGATCAGGGGATTGGCCAGGATGTTTTGTCCCTGGAAAGCAAACAACAACACCAGAGTCACCAGTAGAGCAACAATGCTTACCGGCTTAAGTTTGGGCAGAAACACGGTTTTGAACCATTCCACCCCATGCGTGCGCAGTAAAAGGCGTTGGGTAATAACCCCTGCCACGAGCGGAACCACCACAAAAATAACCACACTGGCAACCAGCGTATCGTAAGGGATAATCACATCGGTTATTCCCAGCAACAATCCTACAATAGGAATAAAAGCCACCAGTATAATCAGGTCGTTGACCGAAACCTGCACCAGGGTATAATTCGGGTCGCCATCAGAAAGGTAAGACCAGACAAACACCATGGCCGTACAGGGAGCAGCGCCCAAAATAATGGCCCCGGCTATGTATTCACCAGCCAGTTCGGGCGTGATCCAAGCCTGATAGAGCTTGGAGAAGAACAGCCAGGCAAAAAAGGCCATGGTAAAGGGTTTTATTAACCAGTTGATGACCACTGTCCAGACCACCCCGCGGGGCTTTTTCCCGATTTTCCTGATGCTGGAAAAATCAACCTGAAGCATCATGGGGTAAATCATAAGCCAGATCAGAATGGCCACCGGAATATTTACCCGGGCAATTTCCAGGCGGCTGATCACATTTATTCCATCTCCGGCCAAATGACCCAGCAAGATACCAACCAAAATGCCCAAACCAACCCAAATGGTCAGGTATTTCTCAAAGAACCCAATGGTTTTTTTGGGTTTATCCGGAATTACCACTTTTTTAAAAGAGTCGACCATTAAAAAGGTTTTTAAGATTAATGTTTTTTTGTTGCACTCAGGGTAATACTGAAGATTCCAAATTTTCCGAAAGCAGCATCCGTCAATTTATCATCATCCAGGTATTGCCTCAAAATACTTTCTGGAATATCGATTTTCCTTTCTTTATGTACTGCAAGGTTCTTAAACCCTGTGTTTTTTGCCGCTGCCAGGTAATCTTCCATTTGCAGAGCGCCTGAAACACAACCGGCATACATTTCGGCATCAGCCCGCAGTTTTTCGGGCATTTCGCCTTTTACAACCACATCCGACACACAAAATTGACCTTCTGACTTCAACACCCGGAAAATTTCTGAAAACGCTTTCCCTTTGTCGGGAACAAGATTCAGGACGCAGTTTGAAATCACCACATCAAACTGATTGTCATCAAAAGGCATATGCTCAATATCTCCTTTGACAAACTGCACATTGGTAAACCCAAGTTTGCCTGCATTAGAAATGGCCTTTTCAACCATGGCATCCGTAAAATCAATACCAGTTACCTGCCCGGTTTCTCCAACCAATGCCCGGGCCACAAAACAGTCGTTGCCGGCACCGCTGCCCAGATCGAGCACATGATGTCCGGGTTGTATACCCGCAAATTCGGTAGGTATTCCGCATCCAAGACCCAGGTCGGCGTCTTTGTTATAGCCTTGTTGGCTTTCGTAATTTTCGCTGAAGTTGGTATAATCCACCCCGCAGCAGTCGGAAACCGGACCACAACAACTGCCTTGACAGGCATCAACCTGCAAAGCAATTTGCCCGTATTTTTCCTTAACAACTGATTTCAAATCTTTTTCGCTCATAATTGTGAAAGGATTTCTTCTTGGTATAATTTGTAAAAACCTTCTTTGATTTCGTTACGTACTCTGACGAATTCACTCCATATATATTCTTCGGTTCCGGTAACGTGCGATGGATCATCGAAACCAATATGGAGCCGATGTTTTACCTTACCCATAAATGCAGGGCAGTTTTCGTTGGCTCCCCCGCAAACGGTAATCACATAGTCCCACTCTTCACCCAGGTATTTATCTACTGTGTCAGAGGTATGGTGGCTAATATCAATGCCAATATCTTTCATGGCCGCTACGGCTTTTTCATTTAGCTTTCCTGAAGCTTCGGTTCCGGCCGAGCGAACCACTATTCTTTCATCAAAAGATTGCAGAAAGCCATGTGCCATCTGGCTACGGCAAGAGTTTCCGGTGCACAAGATCAATACTTTTATCATAAAATTTTCTTGTTCAAATTTATTCGCACTGAAAGCCCGTGTCAATTTTTTCAAAAAATTCGTTGAAGTTTTCCCTGAGCAGGTTCAATTTATCTTGGTTAATGCAATAATTCTTTTTTACCCCATCAATGGTTCCCTTTATTAAACCCACATCTTTCAATTCTTTTAAGTGCTGGTTAACGGTTGTTCGGCTCAGGGGAAGTTCATCTGCAATATCGCCGGTAATGCAGGTTTTGGTTTCCGCAAGGTATTCCAGGATGGCAAGCCTGGCAGGGTGCGAAAGGGCCTTAAAAAGGGTTGCAGTCTTTTGCAAATCCCCGCTGAATAATTCACGTTTGTTGCTGATCATGATGGGTTGCATAAAAAATATGACGCAAAATTACGTCATATTTTTTATACAACGTAATTTTACGTCAAAAATAATTTTAAAAAAATGATCAGACCGAAAAAGGTCGTGTTTTCCAAACTACGTTAAGGGAATTTAAGGATTAACCACCACAACAGCCTTCACTTCGCTCAAAGCCCAAAAGCCGGAAGCTGCCCTCAGCAAAGTCGATTGTAACAGGAGTTAGCTGGGGCAAAAAGTCAGGTGCCACAAAAAAGGGCACATCCTGAATATTGATTTGAACTTCATCAGGCTTTTGCCCTTCGGCAAGTTCCATTTGAACAAAAGAGCCACAGCAACCGGCAGCATTAAAAATTCTCACCCCGGCCGGGCGCTCTTCCATAGGGTCCATGATTTCCATAAACTTCTCAACAGCGGTGTTCGAAACACGGAAAGCAGTTGTTGTACTTAAAGGTTGATCCATTCTAGATTCTTTCTTTTTGGTATATTTCAAAAACCACAGTCATTTGCAAGCATTTGAATTCCTTTTTGGTGCCCCACAAAAAGAGTTATTTTGGCCATTAATTAACCGGTAGCGGACTGCCCACCGGAATATCGCAGCGGTGCCAGGGTTGTCCGTGAGGCGGATTATTTACTGGGGGCGTTCCTGATGGGGGATTCGACTGACTGCCTTGCGAAGTATTCAACCGGTTGATATTTTCTACCGTAGGAATCATTGATTTATCAACTGTGGCTGTAGCTGGCGATGCAGCTGGCGCAGGCGTAGTAACTGGTGCAGAAGCAGCAACTGGGTTCGTGGTTGCTTGCGGCGCTGAGCCGGCAGGTGGCAATGGACTACCCACAGGAATATCGCAGCGGTGATAGGGTTGCCCGTGAGGAGGATTCAGCATGACCTGAGCTTCAACTTGTTCAGCAACGGGTTGATCCGGCTCCTGCGAAAGGGCAGAGTAGGTTTCCTCATTGGCAGGAAGTTCCTGTGTTTGATCTTGTTCAGGGATCATCAAATTGGACGATTGATCTGACTCATTTTTTACAGGCCCACTGCAGGACAATACCATAAAAAAGGCCAGCACCGAAATAATAAAATTAATGTTTTTCATTAAAATTCTTTTTAATTACAAAAAATTGAATGTTCAATAAATAAATATACAAATATTATTCAAACTATACAACAAGTGTTTTACTTTTTCGGTTTTTCGGCGGCACCCATCTTAGCTATTCTGGCTCAAAGCATATGGCACAACATTGCTTAAAAAGTATTTTTTGACAAGTAAATAATCCGCCTTCTAAGAAGGTGGATTATTTACTCCTCGTTTTTCAACCATCTGGTAAGGGTGGCTTTTGTGGGAAGTTTTCCCTGCAGCAGCACCTTGCCGTTTACCACCAGTCCGGGGGTAAGCATTACGCCATAATTCCCGTATTCATTGAAATCCGTGATTTTTTCCACCCGGGCTTCTAACCCAAGTTCTTCAACCACCTCCTTGCAGAGGTTTTCGAGGCGCACGCAATTGGAGCATCCCGGGCCAAGCACTTTTATTTCAATCATTACCAGTCGCTTTAGAGGTTTCCAAAAATGATTCCTGCAATGGTAGATAGCACCACTACAATTGAAATATAAACCAATGTTTTTTGTGTTCCGAGCACCCCGCGGATCACCAGCATATTGGGCAGCGAGAGCGAAGGTCCGGCAAGCAGCAGTGCAAGGGCCGGCCCTTTGCCCATACCAGAAGCAAGCAGACCCTGAAGGATGGGCACTTCGGTGAGGGTGGCAAAGTACATAAAGGCACCTATAATGGATGCAAAGAAGTTTGCCGCCAATGAATTTCCGCCCACCAGCCAGGCTACCCATTCGTTAGGAACCACTCCGGGAATAGAAACATCATCGTGAGTAGACCCCAGAAGGAAACCGGCAATGACCACCCCTATGGCCAGCAGGGGAACTATCTGTTTGGTAAAGCCCCAGCTCGACAAGATCCACTCCCGGTTTTCGCCGTGATCGGCCTTGTCCATCAAGCCGATTGAACTAACTGCAGCAATGGCCACGACCATTACCACCAGCGGATTGCCGATAACCAGCGCGCTCAGCGCAGTAATTACAGCGCCCAGCAGCACCTGCCAGCTTTTCATTTTCAGAATAAAGATCATGGAGGAAACCAGCACCAGTCCAAAAATGCCGGTAATGTACCATTTGTTGGCCCAGATAAAGTACCACACGCCGCTGGTTTCGCCCTCAGATGGCCTTCCCCAATTGGCAAAAACCAAGATAACCACCAAAGTGAAAAAGTGCAGGGCAGTTTGCCACAAGGGGCGGGTTTCGGGCACTTCAGGAAAGTTCATTTGCTCGGCCGCACGGGCTTTTTCTTCCTTGCGGTAAATAAACGACATGATCAGCCCGGTAACCACCGCAAAAACCACGGCGCCAATTACCCTCGCTACACCCATTTCAAAACCAAGGATGCGGGCGGTAAGAATAAGGGCCAGAATGTTGATGGCCGGCCCCGAATACAGAAAAGCAATGGCTGGCCCAAGGCCTGCACCTCGCTTGTGAATACTCGAAAACAAAGGCAGAATGGTGCATGAACAAACCGCCAGGATGGTGCCCGAAACGGAAGCCACTGTATAGGCCACCCATTTTTTTGCCCTGGCACCAAAATATCTGATTACAGATGCCTGGCTGACAAACACTGAGATGACCCCTGCGATAAGGAAAGCCGGCAGCAGACATAGAATGACATGCTCGCGGGCATACCAGCGCGAAAGATCAAGCGTGGCATCAATGGCCGTGTTGAATACCTTGCTTTCGATGGGCATGAAAAATATGCCCAGGAAAACCACCACCATCCAGAAAAGGATCTTAAACTCTTTTTTTATTTCCATTGCTATGTTTCTTTATTTCGCAAAAGACCGAAATGAAACGGCAAAAAAATTACAGATAAATGGTATAGCAATAATAAACGCCTACCACAAGAAATATTATGGCTACTACTTTACGGAACCAAAACTCGAAGGTTTTGACTTTGTTATAAACCGAGGCCATTTTCGACACACTGAAAGCAAGGATCCAGGCAAAAATGATTACCGGAAGGCCGGTGGCAAAAGCGAAAATCACCGGAAGGAAGTACCCGGCACTGGCTGAGACGGACAAGGGAATCAGGCCGCCAAAATACAGCACCCCACTGTAGGGGCAGAAAGCCAGTGCAAAAACGATTCCCAGCAGCACCGAGTTCCAGGCAGATCCTTTGCCTGCCTTATTTTCCATACGCGAAGTCAATCCACCGGTTAAGGGAAAATTTAACTTAATGACCCCCAGCAAAAAAATGCCAATCAATATTAACAGGGGCCCAATAATCATTTCACCGTATGTACTTACTGCCTTTTGTACCTTATAAATGCTGGCGCCCTGTTTTAAGATGGCTATAAGAATAATACCCAGCACCGTGTAGCTAATGACACGGCCCAGGGTATAAAGCAAGCCATTATAAAAAACCTTTTTGCGGTTCTGTAGGTCTTTGCTGATAAAACCCACCGCCGAAATATTGGTAGCCAGCGGGCAAGGGCTTACTGCAGTCATCAAACCCAGTAAAAAGGCTGAAATAATAGGAATTTCAGTATTGGAAGAAAGTTGTTGCAGAAACTCCATCTAAAAATCTGCTAAAGGCGGGCATTTACCACTTGTACAATAAGGGCTTTAAGCGTTTCGGGCTGGGCCATGACCAGGTCGAAAGCCTCCTGAGAAATATCCAGGTGATTGTTGCTGGTAGCAATTACCAGGCTGCTGAACACGATTTCGTACTTGTCCGCCAGGGCTTGGTTTTCCTTCTCTGAAACATCCACCTCCACAAACTGCACATCCGGATTCCCCCTGAAATTTTCGGCCACTGCCTGCTGGGTCACTTCCTGAAGCGTAACACAGGTAACACAGCGTTGCTTGCCATGAAAATAAAACACCGTAACTTTTGCATTGTCAAGTACTTCAAGACCAGTCGCCTCAAGGGTTTCACCCGCCTGACCTGTTCCGCATGCGGCCATTATCAAAGACAGCAAAGAAATTAACAAAATTTTCTTCATAAAAAATTAAGATTGAATGGTTTGGGATTCTTCTTGGTTCAGAAACTGCAGAAAAGCTGCACGGGCTTTCTCCCAGTTTTCATGGTTAATGCAGTACTTAATGAAAGGAGGCTCAGTTTCGCCCTGTATAAGCCCGGCGTGTTTAAGCTCCTTCAAGTGTTGCGAGAGGGTGGAGCGGCCTATTGGAAGCTCTTCAACCAAGTCGCCGCTGTAACAGCAGGAATTCATGCCCGTAAGTTTTTTCATGATAAAAACCCGGGCAGGATGACTCAGCGCCTTGGCAATCAATGCCAGTTCAAGTACATCCTCATCGAATTTCACTTTTTTAGCCATTGCCAAACTTTTCAATTTGTTTTTTAATCTCGTCCTTCGAAGGAATAGTTCCTTTTATCATAACCTGCTTGTTAATGACCAAAGCCGGGGTAGAAAGCACATTGTAGGTCATGATCTCCATAATGTCTTCCACTTTAGTTACGGTGGCGTCATAATTATTTTCAGCAACCACTTCATTGGTAAGCTTTTCCAGGGTTTTGCATTTTGGGCAGCCCGGGCCCAGAATTTTAATGTCGAGAGCCATAAAAATATTCATTTTAATGTTTCGCAAAATGACGAAATGATTTTCAATTATGCAAGTTTTTTTGCGTTTTTATGATGAAAAATTTCAAAACTTTTATTTTTCGCATTAGATTTGACTTTTGTTTGACAACCGTACCCAAAAACGTCCTTAGTCGCAGCCCTTATGAACAAACACATCTTTATCGACCGGCTCGCTGTATTTATCGCCTCCTTAATGCCCGGCAAGCGCAAGTTTTTTTCAAAGAATCTGCAAGCCCATTCGTTTGAAGAGCATCTCCACCATATGGATTTGCGGGTGCCGGAGCTGCTACAGGAGGGTGAGTTTGAACTGAAGGTCAAGACTTTCAGTGGTGAGCTCGACCCGGCAGTGAAAGTAGTTCAATGGCTGGGCTATGATTATCCAACCATTATTTACCATCATGGCGACAACGAGCGCCCGTTCGATTTCAGCCCGGATGCCAAGAACACCTTTTACCAGATTTTTATGCGCTGGCCCCGGCGTATCCCGGCCAACCTGATTTTGGTGCGGGCTCCTTATCACAACGGGAAACTACGCCATTATCAGCAAAAAATGACCGAGTTGAACCATTTCATGAGCATGGTGGCCGTGTCGGTAAGAATTACGGAATGGATCATCAGGCAGTTCAGGCGGCGCAGCCAGGCAGCCATCCTGGTCACGGGCATCAGCCTTGGAGGGTGGGTTGCCAATTTGCACCGGGCTTATTACAACTCAGCCCAGGCCTATATTCCCATTATGGCCGGGGCAAAGCTGGCCGAAGTTTTTGTGTCATCGCGCTACCGCCGTCTGAGCGGCAAGAATGTCCTGAAAAACCCCGAAGCGGTTCGCCAAAAGCTGAATTTTTTCCAAAAGTTCAGGCAGGTGACCACCTCTAACCTCTACCCTATGCTGGCCCGCCACGATCAATACATTGAATATTACGTGCAGAAGCCAGTCTACAACGGTTTTCCGCTGCGCACCATCGACACCGGTCATGTTACTGGTACCATGCGGGCATACCATAGTCGCGAGCACATTTTGGAGGTGCTGCAGATGCACTCATAAACAACGAAAAAACACAATTACCATGAAAACAGTCGCATTACCCGCCTCCGACAAGGAGCGGATCGTTTTGCTTGATGTACTTCGCGGATTGGCCATCTTTGGGATACTAATGGTCAACAAGCAGATTTTTTCAGGCCGATGCTGCATATGCTAATCGGCTATCAGAGCGATGAAAACACACTGAACCTGCTTTCGACCGTTTTTATCAAATTCTTTTTCGAAGGGAAATTTTACGTGATGTTTTCCTTGCTTTTTGGTTACGGCTTTTTCATTTTTATGAACAAGCCCACCGAGGAAGGCCGCAGCATTTTGCCGGTTTATCTTCGCCGGGTTTTCTTTTTGCTGATCTTTGGTATTTTGCACGTGGTTTTGCTATTCAGCAAAGGTAAACTAAGCACTATGGCAAAATTGTTGTCACCAGTTGGACGCATGGCGCTTACTAATTACCTTCTGCACTCGATCATTTGCACCACCCTGTTTTACTCTTATGGTTTCGGGCTTTTTGGCAAGATAAACACCTTTCAGGGCATACTTCTATCAATCATTATTTTTGCCTTGCAGGTACCCCTGAGCCGCTGGTGGCTGAGGAACTTCCATTACGGACCCTTCGAATGGCTGTGGCGAAGCCTCACATACATGAAGGTTCAGCCCTTCAGAAAGCTTGCCTAGCAAAGCGGGCAACACTTTTAATATTGCCTGAAAAAGTGCCTTTTAGCCTGGATAATAAAGGCCTGCCCCCGGACCGAGGGGAAGGCCAAAAATTACCCATACGATAAGCAGCAGCGACCACAAAAGTGCAAAAACCACTGTATAAGGCAGCATGGTTGAGATAAGCGTTCCAATACCTGCCTTTTTATCGTATTTCTCAAAGTAAACTATGATAAGGGCAAAGAAGCTCATCATGGGCGAAATGATATTGGTTACGCTATCGCCAATACGGAACACAGCCTGCGAAAGTTCGGGGGAATAACCCAACAGCATAAACATGGGAATAAAGACAGGACCCAGGATGGCCCATTTGGCCGAGGCGCTGCCCATAAACATGTTGATGAAACCCGACAGCACAATGAACATAAGCAGCAGCGGAATCAGGCCCAGGTTCATTTCCTGCAAGCCTGCCGCCCCTTCTATGGCAATAATAAGCCCCAGGTTGCTCCACTTGAAATAGGCCACAAACTGCGCAGCAAAGAACACCAGCACCATAAAGGCCGCCAGGGTCTTGAAGCTTTCCACCATGCCTTTTACCACATCAGCATCCGACTTAAATTTGCCGGTTATGAAGCCATACACTACCCCCATTGATCCTGCAAAGAAAAACAGGAAGGCAATGAAACCCTTGAGAATGGGTGAACGCAACAGTGAGTTTTCTGGTCCGCGCAGAAACCCCTCCGATGGCACCAGGCCCAAAGCTAAAATGGCCAGCCAGATACCAATCACGATCAGCACCCAATTGAGCGCCTTCTTTTCTTTGGGATCAAGTGGCTCGAGCACCTCCGGTTTTACATCGCCTTGATAGCTTCCCAGGCGGGGCTCAATAAAACGCTCAGTAACCCAGGTTCCTGAAATGGCAATAATAAAGGTTGATGCTACCATGAAAAAATAATTGGCCGTGGGCAGCACATAATAATCCGGATCGAGAATCCGCGCCGCTTCTGTGGAGAGACCCGCCAGGAGAGGATCGATGGTTCCAATAAACAGGTTGGCACTGAAGCCTCCCGAGACTCCGGCAAAGGCAGCAGCCATACCGGCAATCGGGTGGCGCCCCACTGAATGAAAAATGATGGCTCCAAGCGGAATAATCAATACATAACCCAGGTCAGAGGCAATATTGGAAAGAATACCAGCAAAAACAATAACAAAGGTGAGCAATTTTGCCGGTGCCTTAATCACCATTAGCCTTATGGCCGCACTGATAAGCCCGCTGCTTTCGGCAATGCCAATACCCAGCAGGGCCACCATAACAATTCCCAGGGGGGCAAAACCGGTGTAATTATCCACCATTTCAAGAATGATCATATGGACACCTTCTTTCGACAGCAGGTTAACTGTTTTTACCTCGGCCCCGGTGGCAGGGTGAATAGCGGTCCAGTCGAGCCAGTGCCCCACCATGGATAAAATGAGTACCAGAATGGCCAGAATGGCAAACAGGCTGGCTGGGTGCGGCAGGGCGTTGCCAGCCCGCTCCACAAAGCCTAGAAATCCTCCAAATCCGCTTTTTCCCTTAGTCATCGGTTATTAACGATTTAATTAATGCAGAATCTTAATCCACCAGCTCGTACCCGTGCGTGCGTCCTTTTTCAAGGGCAGGAATGCCATCGCGCAGCCATACGGGAGCCGGGGCCCCTTTCAGAAAATGATCGAAAAACTGGTACATACGCACGCTCAGGTCCATACGGTTGGGCCACTTGGTAAGGTTGTGCGCCTCGTCGTTATACACCAGCATCCAAACGGGTTTGGAAAGGCGCCGCATAGCCATGAACAGTTCAATACCCTGGTACCATGGCACTGCGCCATCGGCATCGTTATGCATGATCAGCAATGGGGTTTCAATTTTGTCGGCAAAGAAAACCGGCGAATTTTCGATATACCTCAGTGGCTTTTCCCAAAGAGTGCCACCAATGCGGCTCTGGGTATATTCGTATTGAAACTGCCGGCTACGGCCACTTTCCCAGCGAATACCACCATAGGCGCTCACCATGTTACTCACAGGGGCTCCGGCCATGGCCGCTTTGAACATATTGGTTTGAGTAACCAGGTAGGCAATCTGGTAGCCGCCCCAGCTCTGCCCCTGCAAGCCCATATTCTCGCGGTCGATAAAGGGGTAGCGCTCCACCATGGCTTTGGTGCCACTTACAATGGCATTATAGGCGCTCTGCCCCGGAAAGCCAACTTTATAAGTAATGTCGGGGATAAAAATCAGGTAGCCATTGCTGGTGCAATAGGCCCGGTTAATGGTTGAACGGCTGGGTGCCGGCACGGTGTACTGGTGCAATCCGTCGGATGAGCGCTCATAAAAGTAAATCAGCATGGGATACTTCTGATCCGGGTCAAAGTCCTCAGGGAAGTAAAGTAAACCCTGCAGCCGCTCATTGTCAAAGTCGAGCCATTCGACCAGCTGCACGCTGCCCCAATAGTAGTCTTTATGCTGGGGGTTAGCGTCTGAGATTTTTACGGCGTCAGAGAAATCAGCAGCACCTGTCCACAAGTCAGAATATTCGTTAAAAGTGCTGCGGCGCCAAATGTATCGCTCGGCTTCAGCAGCCTTTTGCAATTGGCTGAAGAAGGCATCTTCCATGATGAGCCGCCTCAGGTTGCCGTTCTCAAGGGCAAAGTAACCGTTTTGCTTAGTATTAATGTCGAAGCCGTCAAAGACCAGCCTTTCATTGAGGCGATAAAAGGGTTCTTTTCTGTTAAGATTCTGAATCCTGAACCGAATCTCATTTTCCCGCCCAAAGCCCTGCGTAAGGTTTTCAGGAGTCCTGCGGCCACTGGGGTCCACTTGCCAGATATCGAAACGGTCGTTAAGCAATACAAATTCATCGTTGGCGGTCCATCCACTAAAGCCATAGGGGCCTGCCTCCGCTGGCTGGTCCTGCTCTTCGTTGTGAAAAGCCACAGGAATATTTGCCGTGAGGCTGTTTATGCCGCCTTTCTGAACATCGTACACAAACCATTGTCGTTCAGACTGGTCGAACCAGGTAATAAATTTCCCTTGCGGGGAAAGATTTGCCCAGGAAGTAATTCTTTGCTTAATAAGCTGCCTGTTTCCGTCGGCCAGGCCAACCAGATAGAGGTCGCGGGCAGTACCTCCGGCCCAGTCTGATTCGATCTGGTAGGGCACAGTAGTAAAGCCAACAGCCTTTAGCACGTTATTATCGGGGTCGAGCAAAAGATCGGGCATTTGCTCATCGGCCAGCTGGACAAATTTTTGCTGGCGTATGTGATACACCCCCAGGAAGTTGCGGGTTCGCTCGCGGCGCAGGCTACTTTGCTGCTGGGCTTGCAACACAGGCTCATTCCAGTGCCAGATATCCAATGAGTAACGCTCCTCGGGAAGCAGGGTATCTTTGGGTTGTTCTTTGGGTGTGGGAGCCGTGCCAAGGAAAAGACGCTGTCCATTTTTCGAAAAATAAGGTTTACGATGCTCGCTGGGACTAAAATCGGCAGGCATACCGTCGGTTGAAGAAGTAACAATCTGATTTAGGCGGTTGCGGCGTTGCTCCCAGTGCCAAAGGTCATAAACCTTTACCTGGCCGGTGTCAGCACTGTGAAGCCATGCCAGCTGGTTACCATCAAAATCCACATTAAGCTGCTTCATTTCGCCTTCGCGGCTGTCAATGACCAACTGATTTTGCGAACTGGGCTCAAACACCACCAACTGCTTTATTTTTAAGGTGTCATCTTTTTTCACTTCAGCCACCCCGGCCACCAGGTTGCCCATGGGTGAAATCAAGTAATCGCCAATATTTTCTATCTGATGCCGGAAACCCGTCAGCGGATTATAGACAAAGAGTTTTTTTGTCTTCGGGGGTTCTTCCCTGGCCAAAGTATCTGCGGGTGGCTCCTGGTCTTCGGGTTTTGGCTCGCGGGCAGAAGGTCTGCGATTATTTTCCCCGCCGGTCTGATCGATGTGATACACCATCCAGTCGGAGGCCTCTTCGGGCAGTGAGAACGTAACCGGCCCGGCAAATTTTTCTATGGTTCGGCTTGAGAAATGAAAAATCCCGAGGGAATCGTTGGGCATTTCCTCCTTCTTCTTTTTGTCGACTTTGGCCTGGCGCACCACTGCCTGCTGGGGCTTGATGTAAAAAGCTGCAAAGCCACTACCAGGCGAAAAAGATGAGCGGTTTCCGCGAGGAATGCGAATTTCTTCGCCGCTGTCGAGATGCCGGAAAATAAGCATTCCATCGCCATCCTGGGGGTTCACTTCATAAGAAAGCCACTGTCCATCGGGCGAGAGTTGCTGTCCCGAAAGAATATTCCAGATGGCGTAATCGTCGTGTGTGAGTCGTTTTTTCTCCTGGGCAGGCGCCAGGGCAACAAAACAAAGGGTAAGGAGCAGAATCAGACTAACCCGAAATTTCATAGTTGTTTTGGTTTAGGGTTAAAAATGAAGCCCCTAAATTAGCAAAAAAACATAAAACACAGGGGTAATAAAGCCTTGCGGAGTGCCGTTAATCGTCGATTTGCAGCTCTTCTATCTCGGCATCCTCGTCAATATCATCGTCTTCGTCGCGATCGAAATCGTCCTTGTCGTCATTTTCTTCATCGTTGCCCTCTTGGTCAGACGATTTAAAAATATCAGATTTTATGGACGTTGCTTTCTTAACATCTCTGAGGCCTTCCTCGCGCTGATTGAACTCAATATAAGCTTCGGCCCGGGCAAGAATGGCATTCAGGTGCTTGGGATCAATTTTTATGGCTGCATTAAGAAATTCGATGGCTTTTTTGTACTCTTTCTTCAGCAATGCCACCAATCCTTTGCCGTACCACCCTTCGGGACAGGCTTTGTCCATGTCAATGGCTTTTTCAAAAGCCATCAAGGCGCTGTCGTAATCCTTCAGCACAAGGTAAACCCCGCCCAGGTCGACCCAGGCCTCATGGTTATCCTGCGAAAGCTGAATAGCCTTTTCCAGGTCTTTCACGGCATCCTTATATTTTTCTTCCGATCCGCGCAGCAAGCCCCGGGTGTGATAGGCTTTATGGTTTTTGCTGTCAGCCTTTATCAGGGCATTCAGGTCATTTATGGCACTTTCAAAATCTTCAGATCGAAAGGCGGCACAAGCCCTGCCATACATGGCTTCTTTATCTTCTGCATCACTCTCGAGCAACTCATTAAAAAGCTCGAGTGCGCCATCAAAATCACGCTTATTGAACTTCTGCCAGGCCTTCTCCAGCAAAGCGCTATGGTCGTGTGAGGTGGTTTTGGTCATAAAATTCTGAATACATGATCCCCGTAAAGGAGACAAAAACAATTTAGACAGATAAAATACTTATTGCCGTAAAAACCATTTTAAAAAAAGCAGGCATTTGACGGTTCAAATATAATCATCATTATGAAAACCAGAAAAAATATTAAAAAATTTGCGTGGACATGGCGCCGCTTTTTGTTTTGAAATAACAATACTTGCAGGTTTTTGTTACTTTTGAAGGGAAAAAATTTTTTTAACTAGGACGTAGAAAGTATTACAACATCTGGGTTTTACCCGGCTCAAAATAGTTTTTTTTGGTTGAAAAAATTGCTATATGTGCGGAATCGGAGGTTTTTTTTCGGAGAAAAGCTGGGCCGGTAAGTCGGATCTGCCAGCAGTGATGGGATCGATGGTTCACCGTGGGCCCGATGCCAGCGGCATTTTCGAGGAAGGGCCTGTTAGCTTGGGGCACCGCCGCCTGAGCATCATCGACCTTTCGGAGGCTGCCAATCAGCCCATGCACTCGCACTGCGGACGTTATGTTCTGGTGTACAATGGCGAGATTTACAACTTTCGCGATATCCTTGAGGACATCCGCAAGGAAATGCCCGATTTTGTTCCAAAAACCACTTCTGACAGCGAGGTTGTTTTGCAGGCTTTTGCCCTTTGGGGGAAATCCTTTGCCTCGCGGCTCAACGGCATGTTTGCCATGGCTATTTACGACCGTCAGGCCCGCAAAATGTACCTTTTTCGCGACCGCATCGGCATCAAGCCCCTGTATTATTTTTACGATGGCACCCATTTTGCCTTTGCTTCTGAGTTGAAAGGGCTCATGGCAGTGCCCGCCATTCGCAGCCAGCTCAGTCTCAACATGGAAGCTGTGGCTCTTTTTCTGCACCTGGGCTACATACCTGCACCCCACAGCATTTTTAACGAGATAAAAAAATTCCCGTCGGGCTCCATTGGTGTTATCGACAAAGAATGCCTTGTCGTTTCGCCATGGTGGCAGCCTTCGCGAAAGATTAAACCATCGGTAATTTTCGATGCCGGTGAAGCGCTCGAAGAGTTCGAGAAACTGCTGGAAAGTTCCGTGCGCTACCGTTTGATAAGCGACGTACCATATGGCACCTTCCTGAGCGGAGGCATCGACTCCAGCCTGATTACCGCCATGGCGCAGAAAGTGAACTCGGGGCCGTTCAACACTTTTACCATAGGCTTTCAGGATTCCAAATACAACGAGGCCGATCATGCCCGAACCATAGCCACCCACCTGGGCACCAGCCATCATGAGTTTTATGTGAGCGAGCAGGAAGCCCTCGAGTGGCTGCCCGCTTTTTTCGATGCTTACGACGAGCCTTTTGCCGACTCATCAGGCATACCCACGCTTCTGGTATCACACATGGCACGGAAGAATGTAACCATGACCCTTTCGGGCGATGGGGGCGATGAGCTTTTTATGGGCTACGGGGCCTACAAATGGGCCGAGCGACTGGGCGGAAAATATCCGCTGTTTTTGCGAAATGCCGCTGCCGGGCTCCTTGAAAAAGGCAGTCAGCGAAGCCAGCGTGCCGCTATGCTGTTCCGCTATCCCGACAAGGATCATATTAAGAGCCACATTTTTAGCCAGGAACAATATTTTTTCTCGGGAAGCGAGGTGGAGGATTTGCTCAAAGACAAAGACTCGCTACCTGCCATGAAGGAAATTTACCCTGATTTGCCACGTAACCTTCGACCGGCCGAGATGCAGGCCCTCTTTGATCTGCATTACTACCTTCCAGATGATCTGCTCGTGAAGGTTGACCGGGCCAGCATGGCCAATAGCCTCGAGACACGTGTGCCCCTGCTCGATTACCGGATTGTGGAGTTTGCCCTGAACCTCGATTACAAACTTAAGGTGAAGAACGGGCAAACCAAATGGCTAATGCGCCAGCTGCTCAAAAAGTATGTGCCTCCGCAGCTTTTCGAACGGCCCAAGTGGGGCTTTGCCATACCCATGCGCAAATGGCTGCAATCCGACCTGAAGTTCCTTATCGACGAGCATCTCTCCGATTCGGCCATAGAGCAAACCGGTCTATTGAATCCCGACCGGGTAAAATGGCTGCTGAATCAGTTTCTTGAAAATAAAAAAGAGTTTTTGTATCAGCGCGTTTGGGCGCTGATTGTGCTGCAACGCTGGCTGGCCAAAAACAACTTAAGAAACACATAACATAATTTTAAACTTAATATAACAAAAGGTTAACTGCGTCTTAACATAGGCGTAAACATTGATCCATAGCTTTGTTGAACAAACTCTAATCAACAAAACATGCTAAGGATCAGGTTTTTAACATTTAGTTTAACCCTCATTTTTGCCCTTTCGGGAGTCAGCAACCGCCTTTTTGCCGATCCGGAGAAACTGGACCCAGACAGGGGTAGTATTGCCGGCACAGTGGTGGACCAGAAAACGGCCGAAACCATTATCGGTGCAAACGTAATTATTGAAGGCACTACCCAGGGTGCTGCTTCCGACCTCAATGGGTCCTACCGCATTGAAAACCTATCACCTGGTTTTTATAACATACTTGTCAGTTTTATTTCATACGAGCCCGTGATTGTGGAGCGAGTGCAGGTAGAGGGCGGCCGCACTACCCGTCTTAATATTAGCCTGGCCGAAACAGAAATGAGCATTGAAGGCGTGCAGGTTACCGCCCGTCGGGTAACCCACACCGAAATGTCACTGATTACCTCCATTCGCTCGGCCAACCTGGTGGCAAGCGGCATATCGGCTCAGCAAATCAGCCGTTCGCAGGACAGCGATGCGGCAGCCGTAGTGAAGCGTATTCCGGGTGTAACACTGGTTGACAACCGCTTTGTTATGATCCGCGGCCTGAGCGAGCGCTATAATGCCAGCATGCTGCACGAAACCTACGCACCCAGTATGGAAACAGACGTGCGCTCCTTCTCATTCGACATTATTCCCAGCAATCTGGTTGAACGCATAATGATTTATAAAAGTCCTTCGGCCGACCTTCCGGGCGATTTTGCCGGTGGCGTGATCAGGGTTTACACCAAAAGCATTCCTGAGGAAAACGGCCTGAATATATCTTACTCAGGGGGCTACGACCCGGAGGCATCTTTTCAGGATTTTAAAACTCAGGAAAACGGAAAGCTACACTGGCTGGGCTTCAACAACAATCATCACGCCCTGCCAAGTAGTTTTCCCGAAAACCTTCGCACCATTGCCAGCAACCAGAGCGCAATTACCCAGGCCGGGCAATCGCTCAACAACAACTGGGTGCCGGTTTCCCACAACAGTGGCATGAATCATAGCCTGCACGTGTCGGGCGGATACACCTTTAAGCTAGGAAGAGCCCGCATAGGAAATATTTCGGCCATATCTTACAACAACAGCAAGTCGATTGACAACGTGGACCGCTCCGATTTCAACTCCTATGATATGGAGCACCAGCGCAAATCGTTTATTTACCGCTTTAACGACGAAAAAAATGGCCAAAGTATCCGCACCAGCATTATGCACAACTGGTCGGCTGAGTTGAGCAAAGGCCATACCATTGAGTTAAAGAATCAGTTTTACCAGCTCAGCAATTCTGAATATGTGTTGCGCACCGGGCCACACTACGACTTTAACTACAACGCAAGCAACCATAGCTTTCACCAGGTTTACCGGGGCATTTATTCTGGTCAGCTTACCGGCTCGCACGAATTTTTTAAAGGAAAGACCAGCATGAACTGGACTGCCGGTTATGGCTATTCGTTTCGCGATGAGCCCGACTACCGCCGGTACCGTTCCGACCTCGACACCAACACCCGCGACCTGACGCTTTATGTTCCTTTTGGCGCAGCCGCCTCATATTTTCTTGGCAGGTTTTATTCAGAAATGGAAGAGCACAATATTACCGCTGCTCTTAATTTTACTCACCGCATTTCGCTGAACCGCTTCCCGGGCTTTGTGCCTGAGGTTAGTGCCGGCATTTTTTATGAAGACAAGGACCGTTATTTTAATGCAAGGAACCTGGGCTATGTAAGGGCCAACACCATGGAGTTCGACCAAAACCTGCTCGAACAAAGCATAGACTATTTGTTTCAACCCGAAAACATAAACACCACTACCGGCATAAAAATTGACGAGCAGACCAACCCCTCCGACTCCTACACCGCATTTAATTTATTGAAAGCCGGGTACCTGATGTTTACCCTCCCCTTCAGCCAGAAAATAAAACTGGTAACTGGGGTGCGCGTGGAGGACAACACCCAGAGCATGCACAGTTTTACCCTTACCAACCAGCCTATTGATGTGGTTTATCCGGTTACCAGCATACTTCCTTCGGCCAATTTGTCGTATAATTTCACCAGCCGCATGCTGGTAAGGGCCGCTTATGGAAAAACCCTGAACCGGCCCGAGTTTCGCGAACTTGCTCCATTTGGTTTCTACGATTTCAGTTTCAACCTGGTGAAGAAAGGAAATGAATTTCTTCAGACAGCCTATATCCACAATGCCGATTTGCGCTGGGAGTTTTATCCAACAGCCGGCGAAACCATTTCGTTCGGTGTTTTCTATAAATATTTTGAAAACCCTATTGAGTCCAAATTTATTGATGGTGGCGGCTCTGGTGGGATCAAAACATTCAGCTATGAGAATGCAGCCAGCGCTGTGAGCCAGGGTATCGAAGCCGAAGTGCGCAAATCGCTCGAAGGTTTAACGGGCTTGCGTTTTTTTGATGACCTGAGCATACTGTTCAACGCTGCCCTGATAAAAAGCAATGTCTCCCTGGGAAAGGCTGGCGAAGGCCAGCTGGTAAGCGACCGGCCCATGCAGGGTCAGTCGCCCTTCATTGTAAATGCCGGGCTTTATTACAGGAATATAAAAAACGACTTGCAGGTAAATCTGCTCTACAATATCGTGGGTCGGCGCATTTTCATTATCGGATACCACAGCTACCCCGACATTTACGAAATGCCACGCAACCACCTCGACTTATCTGTTTCAAAGGGTATAAGAAACAAGATGGAAATTAAATTTGGCATTCGCGACATCCTGAATGAAAATGTCGTGCTGATGCAAGATGCCAACCAGGATGGCGTATTCGACAGGGAAGCCGACCAGGTCATTCAGAAGTTCCGCCCGGGCACCAGGTTTTCTTTTGGGGTTTCTTACAAACTGTAACACTTACCTCCCCACCTCAAAAAGTTTTTAGGGCTCCCTTACCGGGGGCTCTCTCTTGTTAAACATCCCTTAAAGTATTGATAACGAAAAAGTCACCCTGTCTTAATAATGACTTAACAAGCCGCTGATACCTTTGCCTCATGAAACAATCCAAGCAAGAAACCTTAATTTAAACCATAACAAAAAAATGCACAAACAAACAAAAAAACCCCTTTTAAAAGGACTTAGGGCTTTAGCCTTGGTAGCCTTTATTCTAATCATGGGTGTATTTCTTTCTTCCTGCCAGAAAGATGATGAATTGAAACCAGCACCAGTTATCAGTCTGAGTTCTGCTTCAGCCATTAATGCAGCCGGCCAAACCGTAAGCACTACCATTTCGGTCAATGCCCCTGAAGGCGCCAGATCCCTTACCATTTTGAAAAACGGGGTTCCGCTGCCAACAGTAAATTTTAATGGCGAAACAAGCCTTGAATATGTCTATGAATACACTGTTGATGCCCTGCCTACTGGCAGCATAATAAACTTGTCGTTTTCTGTTATCGATAAAAAAGACCGTCCTTCCGACATAGAAATCTTTTCGATAACGGTAGTGGCAAAACCCATTATTGAAGTTCCCGAAGGCAATCTTACCGGCACGGTTAACTGGACTTCCGACAAGATATACCGCCTCAATGGTTTTGTAAGGGTTGCTGATGGCGTCAAGCTTTATATTGAACCCGGCACGCTAATTATTGGCGACCGCGAGTCGAAAGGCACGCTGATCGTACAAATGGGTGGTCAGATATTTGCCGAAGGAACGGCCGACAACCCCATTGTCATGACTTCCGAGAACCCTCCGGGTTTCCGTGAGCCTGGCGACTGGGGCGGCCTGGTTATATGCGGCCGCGCACCCAACAACATTACAGCGGTTACCGGTCAGCCGGTTGAGCTGGAAGGCGGCTACGGTGGGTTTCATGGTGGCAACCTCCCCAACGACAATTCAGGCGTGATTCGTTACGTGAGGATTGAATACGCCGGCATCCCCATCAACCCAAACGAAGAGGTAAACAGCCTTACCATGGGTAGTGTAGGTTCAGGCACTGTTATAGAATACGTAATGGCTTCTTACGGGCTTGATGACGCATTTGAGTGGTTTGGAGGTACTGTTGATGGCAGGTATTTGATTGCCTACCGCGGCCTTGATGATGATTTTGACGTGGACCTAGGCTATTCGGGCCGCGTGCAGTTTGGCCTTGGTATTCGCGGTGCAGCCCTTGCCGACCAGTCGGGCTCAAACGGCTTCGAAGTTGACAACAATGGGGCTGGTAGCGCTGCAGAACCCTTTACCTCGGGTGTCTTTGCCAACATGAGCATTATAGGCCCCAAGAAAACCCGAGAAACCCCCATTAGCCTTCAATTTCAGCACGCTGCCCAGTTGCGCCGCAATTCCCGCATAAGCATTTACAACAGTTACATGACCGGATACCCCAACGGTTTATATATTGATGACGACAAGGCAGGCTCAGGACAGGCTGCCCTGGATGGTCACCTTCAGATCCGCAACCTTTACCTGGCCGGTGTAGAGCACTGGGGCGGAAACGGCTATGGCTCTGCCGGAACACTATTTACCGGCGAACCTTCCAACGGCGCCCAGCACCCCAATAACCCAAGGGGAGTGGCCCTGAAAAGCCACGCGAATTTCCCCGGAGGACAGGAAGCTTACGAAACCTGGTATAGCACTCCGGAGTTCAACAACCATTTAATCAGCAAGTGGGATGACCTTGGCATCCACGAAAGTATTTTCGATCTGGGTGTACCCACCCTTAACCTGCTGGGTAGCAGTATGCTGCTCAATGCTGCTCGTTGGGACAATACCCCAAAGGCCGACAGCTTCTTCCAGAACGTGCCCTTTGTGGGCGCTTTTGGCACCACCGACTGGACTCAGGGCTGGGCTGAGTGGAACTGCCATATTGTAGCTTATTTTTAATATATACTCCCTTAATTTTGAAAAGTCGGGGCCAAAACCCCGGCTTTTCCTTTGTTTACAGGAAAACCTATTATGCTCCATATGCAAAAAAACGCCACCATAATTTTTCTCTTAATCCTGACAGGGATAACTGCCTGCAACCCTTTTGCAAAAAAGCAAAGAGATTCGATGCAGCAATACAGAATTGAAACCTACTTCAGCACCGATCAAAAAGACACCCTCCTTGCGGACATGGTGACTTTCATTGGGGTAAAACCCAAAACAGCAACCAGTCAAACCAGGTTTGAGCCCGAATTTCGCCCCTATTATGTGGCGTATTCCCGGCAGTTTCAAATCATTTATTTTTATGTAAATAATGAAGGCGATCATTATTATTATTTGATTCGGCCGGCCCGTTCTACTGCAGGGAATACTCGTGGAGTTGGCGGAAGATTTAGATTGGAGAATGAAAAAATCACTGACTTTGAAGAGATTTTCAACACCCCGGTTTTTGATGAAGACAAACTCGTTGAAATTGGCGAAACCCTTTTCCTTGAAATGATAGAAACCGGCGACGTAAACGGATATCTTGGCAACAAGCTATTTATTGAATGGCCCGATGACCGGCTGAGATACCATAAAGGCCTGCACGAATGGCGGTATGACGTGGAACTGGAATAAAAAAAGCCCTGGAAAGTTCCGGGGCTTTTTCATGGAAAACAAAAAACCGGGGGATATTCAACTTAGTCGGGACAAGGTAACATTTTTGGTTTCTTATTGGGCGGACCCTGGTTGAAATGGTAAATAAGCGATATTTCATGAGAGCCGCCCGTAGAGTTTATAAGCCGTGAAATGGTCATATCGTAGCTGTAACCAATACGGAAATCTTTGGTGCGCAGCCCAACCATTGCTACCAGGGCATCGTTGTTGAAAAGACCATGCACATGGTTATTGAAAATGGGGATACCCCTGTAGAGCAGGCCAATGGAAATGGGATGCTTGCTCCAGTACACACCTGCATCGAGCTGATTAAATTTACCCTGGTTGCGGTAAAGCACGGCCAGGGAGATGCTTTCGCCCATGTCGCCCATCAGGCTTCCGCCATAGTCGAAGCGGTAGCCGCCAAACAGGGAGTATTTCATGGGCACACGGCTTTTCTGCTCGTCGATCATGCTTTGGTTAGGCCTCATAAGGTGATCCACGGTAACACCGACCCAGGCATTGGAAGAATAAGCCATTACGGAAGTTGCAGCATCAAAGTACCCTACCCGGTCCATGGCTAAATCATTGATGAGGGGATTAAAAGTGGAAGTATTGTGTTGGCCGTTTAACTGCAGCTGATCTCCAAAAGTGAGGCGGTAAAAGTCGATGGTACGTTCAGCATAGCTGAAGGAAATGCCCGGACGCATGGTCCAGCGGTGGTCGAGCTGAAAGTTGTAGGAATAAAGCAAGCTGGCCGTATTGTTGGCCAGGCGACCAGTACCTGCCTCATCGCGTCCAATCAGCAGGCCTACTCCGCTGTTATAATTATGGAAGTAATGGTCGAAAGAGAAGGCGTATGTCACGAATGCCCCGGGAATCGAGGGCCATTGATTGCGGTAATTCATCACCACCCGGCTGCCGTCGGTACCACCTGCAAAGGAGGGGGCAATGTACAGGGGCGCCGCATAAAATTGCGAGAACTGCGGATCCTGTGCATTCAACGGAACAACTCCCGGACCACTAACCATCAAGGCCAGGAGGATGATTCCCGGTATCAGGCGCAGGCGGTATGTTTTTCGTCTGTTTTCCATGAGTTTAAACTTAATGCGTGTATTATTCCCGGTTTAAAATTTTGTTATCGTATCAGGGTTACATCCCCTGCGTTCACTACCTTGCGGCCCGTTCCCGAGCAAGTGTACCACACTTTCCAAACGTACACATCCATTTTCGAGAGTTTGCCCCTGAAATAGCCATCCCAGCCAATTTCCAGGTCTTCGGTTCTGAAAACCAGTTCTCCCCAACGGGTGTAAACTTCCATGACATAGTCTTCAATGCCGGTAAATATGGGATGAAAAATCTGGTTCAACGGGTCTGGGTCACTGTTAGGATCATATTGCCCACCCGATGGGCCAAAAACGTTGGGCGTAAAGGCGTTGGGGAAGTACATGACACAATCTTCTTCGGCGCCCACGGCTCCTTCCTGTATCATGGTGTCGTAGCAAACAGGATCGGTGTCGTTTCCAACCGTAAGTCTGATATCGTATATACCCACCGCCTGGTAGTAGTGCAGGGGTTCAAATTCGTGCGAAATGGTGCCATCGCCAAGGTCCCACTCCCAGGTATGGGCAAAGCTGGAAAGGTTGGCCAGCTGTATGGGCTCATAAGGCAGGGTAACGTATTTGGGCATTACGCGGAAGTCGGCAATGGGTGGCTGATGTACCGTAATCTGATGATAGGTCGAATCTACTCCACCTTCGCCATATACCAGCAGTTTTACTTCATAGATACCAGGATCGGTAAACACGTGTCTTGGATTTTTGTCATCGGAGGTGTTTCCATCATCAAAATCCCACAGATACGAGAGGCCATACAGGCTGTTGTTGGTAAACTGCACATCGAAAGGCGGGCAGCCCTTGTCGGTCGATTGAAACTCAACCACGGGCTGGGGTGCGTGGATGATGACCTGACGCGTTATGTTATCGTCGCACCAGGAGTTTTCAACCTTGAGGTTCACATAATAATAGCGGGTTGCATAATCATTGTTGGTCCACTGGTAAGTATGAGAAAAGCTTCCCGGATCGGAATCGAAAGTACGGATATTGCCATCGTCCATGCTCCAGGTGTAATGCCACTGACCAGACAGGGATTCATTGGCAAACACTACTGTAGTATTTGGGTAGGTTTGTTCGTAGGGATTTGCCGAAAAATCTGCCACTGGCTGCGGATATACGGTAACCAGTTTAACGATCGAATCCTTGCAGCCATAAGGCGAAGTGGCCTGCAAAAGAACATCATAATAGGTTGTTTCCTGGTCGAAGGCGTAAAAAACATGTCCGGGGTTATTTCCAATGGACTGGGTATTGTCATCAAAATTCCATGTATATCGGTTGGCCCTGAGGGTTTGATTAACAAAATCGAGGGTAAGCGGGGTGCAGCCCTCAAATTCGCCTGTGGCAGTAGTAAATTCAGCTTCCACCTCGGGGTATACCCTTACCGTTTTGGAAAAGTTGCGATCGCAGCCCCACTGGTTGGAAGCATTAAGATTAACGGGAATTGTGGCAATCGAATCGGTCAGGTTTCTGAAAACCCAGTAAAAATGCTCTTCGTTGGTTCCCGAAGTTTCGTTGCCCAGGTTCCAGTTAAACAAAGTACCGCCAATGGAGCTATTCTCAATATTCACCTCCAGTGGCGAACAGCCCTGAAGTATACTCAGGTTGAAATCGGATTTTGGCCGCGGATAAACGGTAATGGTGCGAATGATTTCTGATTTGCAGCCAAACTCGCTTTGAGCCGAAAGCTTCACAGGGAAGTTTTTCAGATCGGTAAAGCTGTTGTTGACGAAAACGTGCTGCGGCGCCTGTTCGTTGGTAAATACCCCATCTTCAAAATCCCACACATAAAAGTCGCCGCCTTGGGTAAAGTTCACAAAATCGACCGTGAGCGGATGGCAGCCTTGCAGGTCACCACTGAAGTCGGCCAGAATAACCGGATAGGCGGCCACCTGCCTGGTGTAAGTGTCGTTGCAACCATACTGGTTCTCCACTTCCAGACTTGTTGTAAACCAGCCAATGCCTTGTCCGGCAGGCTGCACATAAATATTCGACACAGAGCCTGGCTGATTGGAAGTGTTACCGTTGCCAAAGTTCCAGCTATAGCGCTGGGCACCAAGTGAGAGGTCACCAAAGTTTACTTCAAATGGGCTGCACTGGGGTTCTTCCGGAGAACTGAATAAGGCTTTGGGGCGAGGGAATACTTCTACGGTAACCGAAACCGAGTCGCGACAGCCATAAACATTGGTGGCACGCATTGCAGCTGTATAGAAAGCGGATTCGGTATGGCTGAAATTGTTAAACACATGGGTATGGCTCCCATCATGAACAATGGAGGTGCTGCCATCACCATAGTTCCACTCATAGGGTAAGGTGGCGGTGGCCCCGGAAGAGAGGTTGAAAATATTTGCTTCGAACGGGTGGCAGCCGGCCAGCTCGGGCAGGCTTATGTCTGCAAGCACCATGGGAAACACCAGCACATTAAGATCCAGGGTATCGCGGCAACCCCATTCGTTTACCACAATAAGCTCAGGCTGAAAATTAAGCAGGTTTTCGGTGGTGTTCAGATAGGTGTGCTGCAGGTTGCCAGGTAAGGTATTCTGCACGCTGCCATCGCCAAGGGTCCAGTAGTTTGCAGAATTTCCGATCGAATGATCGATGAGTGCCACCTCGAAAGGCGCGCAGCCTTGATTTTCGGGAACTTCAAATGCAGCCACAGGCTTGGGCAGCACTGTTACGGGCATCACCACCGTATCGCGGCAGTTGTTTGGCGAAACGGCAATAAGCGTAACATCGTATATTGCAACATCCACCGGGTTGTCGTTGGTAAAGGTGCGAAACGGACTGGAATTGGTGGATGTGCCACCATCGCCAAAGTCCCAGAAATAATCCATGGCATTGAGCGACTGGTTGTGAAAGTTCACTTCAAGGGGATGGCAGCCTGCCGATTCCATACTAAATTCGGCCACAACCTCCGGGAAGATGGTGATTTCGCGAACTCTTTCCTCAAAGCAACCGAAATCGTTTTGCACCCACAGGGACACATTGTAGGTTTGCGACTGTGAGCTTGTATTGGAATATATATTGGTGACCTGGGTGGCGTTGGATGTGGATGTAACTCCGTTGCCAAAGTTCCACACATAGCCAGTGGCACCAATGGCTTGATTATTAAAGACCACCTCCTGGGGAGCACAGTATTCGCTGTAGTCGAAGGCAAATTCCGCTTCAATACGCGGGAAAACGGTAATCTTAACTTCTGCGGTATCGCGGCAACCGTACATTGAACTGGCTACCAGACTAACATTAAATACTGCTGGCACATCAGGATCGGGATTAGAGAATTCAAATACTGGCGAAACACCAGATGATGTTCCTGAAGCATTTCCAAAATCCCAACCAAAAAACTGACTTCCTACCGAGAGGTTTTCAAAATTAACCGTGAGCGGATGGCAGCCTTCGATCACATCAGGAGTAAAATCAGCCTTAATATAAGGATGGACCGTGACCGGCCGTTCAAGGACGTCAACACAGCCATAATCGTTTGAAACGTTCAGGGTAATATTGAAGACCTGCGGTGCTGAGCCGAAGTTCTCGAGCGAATACGAAAAGGTTGAATCGCTGTAATTTTGCACGGGATAGCCATCGTCAAAATCCCAGATGTACTGTGTAACCCCAAAGGAGTTATTGGTGATTTCGAGCTCGTAGGGGTGGCAAAATTCGGGTGGGTCAAACTCAAAACCAGCCTTCACGTAAGGTTTCACATGCACGTAAACCGTGTCAAAATCTTCGCAGCCAAAATCAGACCGGGCTTTCAGCACCACCACAAAGGTGGTATCCTTATCAGAATAATTGTGGAAAGTGTGTGTAGGCTCTCCGGCAACCGAAGAAGCGCCATCGCCAAAGCGCCAAAGGTAGGTGTCGGCGCCCCGGCTCTGGTTAATGAAACTTACCTGCATGGGCGCACAACCACTGATATCGTTTCCTGCAATGGCTTTCACTTCCGGGTAAACGGTTATCCTGGTGGTCATGGTGTCGATGCAATAAAGGTCGTTTCGGCCAATAAGCCTTATGTCAAAATACTGAGCTGTATCGCTTTCGTTTACATAAATATGCGTAAGAGCATCAAATCCAAGGCTCAGATTGGTGCCATCGCCCAGGCGCCATTCGTAATGCTCAACGCCTATCGACTCATTCTTGATGTTAATTTCAAAAGGAGAACAACCTATGGTTTCGTCAAGACTGAAAATGGCGTGGAGTGGCTGGGTAACCCTAAGGGTAACACTTGCCGAGTCGACCAGGCCACAGGCACCACTGGCAATCACCGTATAATGCATGGTGGTGTCGGGGAAAGCAATGGGAGTCTGACTGAAAGGGTTGTCGAGGAAATCCGGTGGGCTCCACACATAATTGATACCACCACCGGCTATAAGCTGGGCACTCTGTCCGTAACAAATGGCTTCAAAGTCGGTGCTCGATTCAACGATCATGCTGGTGGCCTTCACCTGGTTGAAGTCAGAGAAATACCCGTACATTGTACCTGAGTTTTCGCCACCATTGATAATGGCCAGGTGAA
This sequence comes from Bacteroidales bacterium UBA4814, assembly GCA_002402465.1. Lineage (GTDB taxonomy): Bacteria > Bacteroidota > Bacteroidia > Bacteroidales > UBA7960 > UBA7960. Next base: position 1,715 of record DHFW01000001.1, on the reverse strand, counting down.
ACAGGTCTTTGGTATTTTCAATAAAACTGGCCACACCGGCCGAAATTTCGTTTGTAAAGTCGAACTCGGCAGCAAGCCAGTCGAAGGTTCCGGGCACCGGGTTAAAGGCCGAGGCAGGCACCATGGTGGTACTGCCATTTAAAATAAAGCCATCCTGTGCTCCAGCCCTAACCATGATATTGAGGAAGAATTTCTCCACTACTCCACCAGCGTTTACCCCTTCCTTCGATCGGGTAAATGATATCTTGCTCGATCCATTGCAAAAGTTAACTGGGGGCAGCACGGCACCGCCCATTTCGCAGCCAAAACCCGCCACATGGTAAACATAAGCGGGCTTGGTGGTTTGTATGTGATGGGTTTGATTCACCAGCTGCTGCTTGTACATTTCACCATCTTGTATCACACCAATATAACTGCCATCGAGAAATATCTCCGTGTTGTTTTCCGTGGCAAGAATATAAACAGACTCCTGCATACCTGCATTCAGCCTGCCTCGCATGGTAATGTATTCTGTGCCAATAATGTTTACCGGCACCAGCTGGTCGCCCACCAGGTCGCGGCAAGCCTGGGGATAAGAGTCTACAGAGTCGTCGCTGGTGGTAACGGCAACGGGCTCACTGGCAGTTACCTTGGTTCCGGCCAATCGGTTTTGTGGCCGCTGACCTGGCCGTGGTTGAGAGCCTAAATAAATGCGGTTTGGAGCAACGGCAAAAGTTTCACCCCGGTTTAAAACCCTCTGAATGGTTTCTCCGGGTAAGTATGGATTGTTTTCGTCTCCGCTGTAGGCTGGCTTGGTGGGAATAACTTCTACCACCGTATTATCTTTGGTGGCCACAATATTAATGGTGGAAAAAGGTCCTGGAATATACTCTCCGTTACGATAGGTGTTCTGGAAAGGCACGTAAAACTCTTTGCCAAGGGCATTCTTGCCTTTGAGTGAAAAAATATCAGGATTGTAATAGGTGCCTACTTCATAATAAGCTGTAATTGGAGTAGTGGAAGTAATATGCAGGCCACGCCCGTGAATTTCGTTGGGCTCGGGGTGCCAGATCAAATCGTGCAGGTTGGTAAGGTCTTCGGTGTGGGCCGAATTGGCAGGCAGGTTAATTTCTATTGGTGTAAAGGCGGGATTGGCCGGCATATCTATGGTTATGGAAGCCGGCAGGCTCATGCTGGCAAATCGAAGGTAAAATTTTTTGCCCCCAAGATTTACTGGATTATTGGGGTCGAATCCGTGCCCTTCAGTTACCCGGGGTGCCACAAACCAGAATTCAGTGTCGGTCTGGGCCATAAGGTTCCCGGAGAAACAAAGCAACAATAACAATACTAAAAATGGTCCCTTTTTGCCCATATTAATCCATTTGGTTGGGTTTAGCAAGGCAAACAAAACCTTTATCCCCGGTTATTATCTGCTGTTGCTTAAGCTAAAAATCAGACTTAACAGTCCTTTTCGTTTTCCAATTCAAATGTACTGACCCGGTCAAGCGTAGAAAAGCGTAATATCACGGCATTTAATACTACCGGGATTCGCAAAAAACCCGGTAGTTTTCCACGGGTTCTATTGAAGTGAATTTCCAGGAAAAAGAAAGGCACAAAAAAAAGGGAGGGCCGGTCGGCCCTCCCTTATGAGTATCAGAGAGAAACAGAACTATTTCACAATCTGAATCCGCTGAGTGGTAATTCCCTGGGAAGTAAGTACCTGAACGAAGTAGATG
>DHFW01000002.1 GCA_002402465.1 Bacteroidales bacterium UBA4814 | reverse complement strand
TCAGCTGCTCTGGCCAACTGAGCTACATCGGCAGCTGTTTGATTGCCTGTTGTTGACCTATTTGCTGATTGCCTTTCAACAAAAATGCAGACCTCGTTAAAAAGGTCTGCAAATGTACGAAAGATTTAAAAACTACCAAAGATAAAAAGATTTTTTTTGAAAAAAATCCTGGCAGCCGTTTAAGCACCCCTTACCTTCTCCTTATAACGCTGAAGCTGGCGCCTGAGGGCATCAACGGCGTTGTCGGTTGCTTCTTCAAAAGTACGGGCCTGTTTTTTGGAGAACAGATCATTGCCCGGTATCATAACCTTCATTTCTACAATCTTGTTTTCGTTATTCTGGGCCGCATCGAGTTTGAGTGTTACATCACAACCCAGCACCCCGTCGAAGTGATTGGATAGTTTTGAGGTTTTGTCCCTGATAAACTCTTCCAGTTTAACATCTGATTTAAAATGCAATGAACTGATGTTTACTTTCATAAATTGGTCCTCCACTTTTATGCCTTAGGATGGGCTTGTTTATAAACATTCTTGATTTTTTCAATACTATTATGCGTGTATACCTGGGTGGCCGCCAAGCTGGCGTGGCCCATTATTTCCTTAATGGCGTTCAGGTCGGCTCCGCGATTGAGCATGTGAGTGGCAAAGGTATGCCGCAACACATGCGGGCTTTTCCTGCTCCTGCTGGTAACTTTACTAAGGTAATCATTTACCAGCCGGTACACAAATTTTGGATAAATCTTACTGCCTTTGTTGGTAACAAATACAGGGCCGCTCACTGGCATAGCAAACTCCTTTTCCTTTTCACGGCAATAATCGGTGTAATGATCGCTAACTTCTTGTATAACGGGAACAATGCGTTGTTTAGCACCCTTGCCTGTAATTTTTATGGTATTTTTTTCGGTGTCGAAATCATGGTGCTGCAAACCAATAAGTTCGGCCAATCGCATGCCAGTAGTATAAAGCATTTCGAGTATGAGCCTGTCGCGCTGGCCTACAAAACCGGGCTCAAAAACCGAACGGTCGAGCAAACGATCCATGCCTTCTTCTTCGACAAATACCGGCAGTACTTTGTTTTTTTTAATGCTCCCCACTTTTTCCATGGGATTTTGCAGGGCAGCATCGCGGCGCCCTGCATACCTGAAAAAGGATTTAAGGGTGGAAAGCTTACGGTTGATGGAGGTTCGCGAAATGCCCTGCTGCATGGCCCCGGCAAACCAGGAGCGAATCATGGGCGCAGTGGCTAATGAAATTTCATCAATGCCGTATTGATCTGATAAATAATCGGTAAACTGCCGCAGGTCGGTTTCGTAGGCCAGGATAGTGTGGGCCGAATAACGCTTTTCGCGCTTTAAATAATCCAGGAAATGATCGGTGCTCACCGCCATGATTTAACCAAACAAAAAAAGAAAAAATCTTTGCTTAAAGTTATGCCAAAAAAGCAGCATAAGCAAAAATTTCTTCTTAAAAATCCTTAAGCAAGAAAACTACATGGAATCTTTCTGATCCTGCAATTTCTGGATGTAAATGGCTTTTAAACGCTGCTCACGTTTCTTCACTGAAGGCTTGGTAAACTTTTGCCTTTCCCTGAGTTCCCTGAGAATACCGGTTTTTTCGAATTTACGCTTGAGTTTCTTCAAAACGCGGTCGATGTTTTCGCCTTCTTTTACAGGTACAATGATCATGCTAACCTCTTTCTTTGTGTTATGTTAAATACTTTCTGTAAATATCTTTTCCAAAAGGGAGTGCAAAGGTAAAAAGACTTTTGTATTTAACAAAGCATCCATTGTTTATTTTGCATTTTCTTTTGTAAAAACCCGTTTTCACAATTACTTCTCCAGGAAAGATTGCCTTAGAAAGCGGGTCAAGTGTTCGTAGAGGTGCAGCCGGGCATTACCTCCTACTATGCTGTGATTGTGGTTTGGATAAATGGCCAGTTCAAAGGGGATGTTGGCATCGATGAGTGCTGCGGCCATTTCCATGGTATTCTGGTAGTGAACGTTATCGTCGGCCGAGCCGTGCACCAGCAGAAAAGCACCTTTCATTTTTTCAACATGGTTTATCGGGGAGTTTTCGTCGTAACCACTGGGGTTTTCCTGGGGGGTTCGCATATAGCGCTCGGTGTAAATAGTGTCGTAAAAACGCCAGTTGGTAACCGGCGCCACAGCTATGGCGGCGGCAAAATAATCGGCACCCTTGGCCAGGCAAAGCGAGGAGAGGTATCCTCCGTAGCTCCAGCCAAAAATGCTGATGCGACTGCTGTCGACATATGGCAGGTTTCCAAGGTATTTGGCCGCTTCGATCTGATCGAGGGTTTCGTACTTGCCCAGCTCCATGTAGGTCATTTTACGAAAGTGCTCGCCCCTGGCCCCGGTACCGCGGTTGTCGACCGACACCACAATAAAGCCCATTTGGGTAAGCATCTGGTACCAAACCCCGTTGGAGGCATCCCATCGATCGACCACGGTTTGCGAGCCTGGGCCACCATAAGTATACATAAACACTGGATAGGCCCTGGTGGGGTCAAAGTCGGCAGGTTTCATCATCCAGCCGTTTAGCGAAACACCCTCGGAGGTATTGAAGCTGAAAAACTCGCGGGTTACAAAGTTATACTCACGGGCTTTTTGTGCCAGCTCGTTGTTGTCTTCGAGCACTTTTATCAATTTTCCATCGGCTTGGTGTATGCTGAACACGGGCGGTGTGTTGGCGGCAGAAAACTGATTTATGAAGAATCGGTAACCACTGCTGAACAAAGGGCTGTGCATGCCGGTACCGGAGGTCAGTTTGGTTTTGCGGCGGCCGTCGAGCCCAACCCTGTAAAGGTTATTGGTAAGGGGCGATTCTTCGTGCGAGGTAAAATAAACCAGGCGGCGGGCTTCATCAACGCCCAGGAAACGTTGCACATCCCACTCGCCCGAGGTTAGGGCGCGCACCTCGCGGCCCTGCATATCGTAAAGATAAAGGTGCTTGAAGCCGCTCTTTTCACTGCTTAGAATAAAATGCCTGCCATCGTCCAGGAAGGTCAGGTCGTCGTTCACATCAATATAATACAGGTTATTTTCGTAATAGAGCACTTCGGTGGCCCCGGTGCCTGCATCGGCCAGCAAAATCTCGAGCTGGTTCTGGTGGCGGTTCATCCGCATAACGCTCAGCTGGTTGGGGTCGCGGGTCCACTTTATCCGTGGTATATACTGGTCTTTTTCATCTCCAACATCAACGGCCACAGTGCTGCCGCTGGCCACATCATATATATGAATGCTTACCACACTGTTTTCTTCGCCAGCCTTGGGATATTTAAACCGGTAATCTTCGGGGTAAAGACTTCCGTAAAGCACTATGTTAAACTCCTTAACATGACTTTCGTCGAAGCGATAATAGGCCAACTTACGTCCATCGGCCGACCAGTACATGCCCTGGGTGAACCCAAATTCTTCTTCGTACACCCAGTCGGTGGTGCCATTAATAATATGGTTGAAGAGGCCATCGGTGGTAACGGCGGTTTCAGTATCTGTGGCCAGATCTTTAATAAACACGTTGTTGTCGCGTACAAAAGCTACCTTGGCTCCATCGGGCGAAAAGGTTGGCAGGCTTTGGCGGGTGCCATCTGAGAGAGGGCTCAGTATCTTGCTTTCGGTGTTCCACACGTGGTATTCGGCAAGGTAAGAGCGGCGGTAAATGGCTTCGCGGCCAATGCCAATGAGCAGGGTTTTTTCGTCAGGGCTGAAGTAATAGGCTTCAATACGTGCCGGCCTGCCCCTTTCGTCGGTAAGTTTTCCCTCGGTTGAAAAAACCGTGTACTGAAATTCCCCGCTTTCGTAAGCATAAATGTTAATGTCGGTTTGCTTCTCCACAATGGAGTAGTGAAGGCCATCGTTCATCGATTTGCCCAAACGTATGGTTTTGGGCGCAAAGTAACGGTCTTTCCAAATCTGCTCCAAGGTAATTGAAGGCTGGCCGGCAAATAAAACGGCAGGAAACAGGAGCAGGCATATCAGCAGCATTCGGCCAGGGGCTTTACTCATGGTGTGTCTCATATTGAATTTTTTAAAGGAATTGTTCTGAATTTTGGTGAACACAAAAATATCAGTTTAGTACGGATTACAAAACATTTCCCGTAAGGGAATAAAAAAAACCCCACCTGGACAGCTAAAAACAGTCCAAAAAAATGAAGAAACAGAAAGCATAAGAAAAAAATCTGTTTACTTTAGCAGGGAAGAAATATCGAAATCGTTGCGGTAAATGTGGAGCATCTCGTCTAAACTGAGTATTTCCACCTTATCGATTTTATTGGAAGTGGGGATATACCATATCTCGGCAAAGTAATCGGAAAGGCTGTAAAGTTTTATGTTGTAAAACAGAAATTGCCTGCTTGAGATTTCCTTTCCTTGCTCCAGCACAATATAAACCTTATCCTTAAAGGAAGCTTGTTCGAATGCTGATCTTTCCATAACCCTGATTTGAATCCAAAAAATATTCAAAAAAATTTTTTACTAATGAAACATTTGCCAAATGCCGTAACCCTGCTGAATCTGTTTCTTGGTTCGGTGGCCGTGGTGCTCGCCATCGAGGGTTTGCCGCACTACACTGCCCTGATCATTGCTTTTTGTTCGGTGCTCGATTTTGCCGACGGCATGTTGGCTCGCCTGCTCAATGCCCGCTCAGAACTGGGTCAGCAGCTCGACAGCCTTGCCGACCTGGTAAGTTTTGGGCTGGCACCCTCGGCCATAATGTATTATTACCTTCAGGGAGCGGCACAAACAATAAACCACCCGGGCCTGCAAATTGTTTTGCCCTTTGCCGCCTTTTTGCTGGCTACCTTTGCCGCCCTTCGCCTGGCCATTTTCAACATCGACACCCGGCAGACCAGCTCCTTTATTGGTTTGCCTACCCCGGCCAATGCGGCATTTTTTGCTTCATTGCCTTTTGTACTGGCTTTCGCCGGAAGGCAGGGTTTTATCTTTCACTGGGTTGATATGATTACCGCCAGCATACCGGCCATGCTCATTATTATACTATTATTCTCGTGGCTGATGGTTTCGCCCATTCCTACCTTTTCGCTAAAAATTAAAAACTTCCGCTGGGGCGAAAACCGCACCCGCTATATATTTGTGGCATTGATTGGCTTTTCGCTGCTCATATTCGGCCTGCAGGCCGTTGCGCTAATAGTAATTTTTTACCTAATTTTGTCGCTGTTAAATGCGGCTTTCGCCGAACACTGAAAACTGAACCAGCCAAAAGAAAACAACATGATATTTCGCGCTGAAATAAACGTAATGCCCCTGAAAGCCCTGCTCGATCCCCAGGGAAAAACCATAACCAAAAGCATGAAAAACCTGGGTCTGCCCGAAATCACCAATGTGAGGATGGGTAAGCACATTACGCTGGAAGTAGAAGCCGAAAGCCGCCAGGCAGCCCAACAAAAGGTTGAAACCGCCTGCAAGAAGCTGCTGGCCAATCCCATTATGGAATATTTCGAATTTGAGCTTTTCGAAAACCAGTAGGAGCCGGGCGGGGTTTGTAAACACCTGAACCCATGGCCGAATTTCACGAAACAGGAAAAAAAGGAGAAGCCCTTGCTGCCGACCACCTGCGGCAAAATGGATACACCATCCTCGAAACCAACTGGCAATCGAGCCATAAGGAAATTGATATTATTGCCCAGAAAGGTGATATGCTGGTAGTGGTAGAAGTAAAAGCCCGCAAAACCACTTTCTTTGGTGAACCCGAAGAGTTTGTTACCCGAAGTAAACAAAAAATGCTTATCGCCGCAGCCAACCATTACCTTGCCAAACACGACCTCGACCTGGAAGTGCGCTTCGATATTATCAGCGTGCTGTTTAAAGGCGAAAAATACAAAATAAACCACATCGAAGACGCCTTCTACCCCACCCTGTGAGGCTTGGCGGGCAACGCCCCTGTTTCCCCGTAACAGGCCAGATAACTTTTGTTAAAAATCCTTATTTGTGCTTTCTTATTTAGATTAAGACGTATAAACTGGCTATTGTAGGGCAAAGCCATTCATTTTGACAGGAAAAACATCTTTACCGTCTTATATTTATGATTATTTTATTTTAACCCTTAAAAATTTATTGTTTATAGAACTAAACACACCATTGCAGGAAGTGCCAGGAATGCCCCTGATCGGCGATTCGGCTCCTTCGATCAAGGCCAAAACCACCAAGGGCGACATCAATTTCCCCGAAGATTACAAGGGCTAATTTTTTATCAAACTTCTCAAGAATTCATAAACTTACGCAAATTATCCTGTTGTTATCAAATATTTAATGAACTGAAAATAGTGCATATGCTTAAGTATTATTAATTATTTTATAAATTTGTGGCTACAGTTTAACCACATTCCCCTTACCAAAAACCAATTATTGAATGAAAAAAACTTTAGCCCTTCTTATTGTATTATTTGCAGGAGTGTTTGTTGCTCGCGCAGAATCAAACCAGTACAGGCTTGATCAGGCTGCGGTTGACAATATGTTTGCCCAAGCTGAACAGGTTGACTTTCTCGCAATGAACGCCCTATCGCCCCTGAATGCAAATTCAGGCCAGGGAGCCGCTTACCAGAGCAATGGCAAACAACCTGCTGTGGCATTTGTACTCGCATGGTTTCTTGGGCCACTCGGTATCCACAGGGCCTACCTCGGCACTTCCACTGGTGTCATTATCGGGTATATCCTGACACTGGGAGGTTGTGGCATCGTAGCCCTTGTTGACTGGATTATGCTGCTTATTGGTCTTATTGAAGACGATATCAGCAAATACATTAACAATCCGAAGTTCTTTATGTGGTAAGTATTTTTTTCCATTAAAGCCGGCTTTCCTGCACTGTTTTGAAGGGGGAGCCGATTTTTTTATTTCTCGAAAAGAGACAGCGGGTGCCTTCTCTGTGCAGTGCATATCTCTTTTGCCTTCTAGGTACTTTTGACCAGATCCAACCTTAACTTTCCGGGGAAAAGGCCTGAGGCCATTGTTTCGGCTATCTGAAGGTAGCAGCATAAGCATATGGGGATTGAAAACGATAATCTTCCGCAAGCGGGTCAATGGAATGAAACCTACCAATCTGCGCATCATAAAATCTCGCTCCGTAATTCCCGATAAAAACGGGATAAACATACCAGTTAAGCTCAAAATCATCCTGAAACTCTCCCGAAGGGTCGGGATTTCCGCTGCGCTCCAATTTGCTATTATACAGGTATCGGTTGTCTTTCAGGGCGCCCAGGGTGTTGTTGGTGCTCAGGCTGGGTATGAGCATGCCAAAGGGGTAGTAGTGGTTCTGCTGCAGGGTTTTATATTCATCGCCCTCCTCTTCTAAAAGTACCACGCGGGTATTCCCTAAATGATCGCGCAGGTGAAACTCGTTTTTCCAGGTGCCATCGAGCACAAACCGCCCGTGCGGCGTGCTAACCCAGCCCGGGGCATCCCGTTTTCCCGTATTTGGCTCACTACTCATCTCTCACCTCACATTTCTTTTTTCCCTGTGGCTGTGTAGGTGTAGTTGATCATTTTGCCGTTATTTGGCATGGTTAAGCAAAGCTATCAATTTTTGCAGAATTACAAATTCTGCTCATCTGGGATTACATTTTTGTAACCCTAGATCCTCTGATTTGAGATTTTAAAAATTAACAAGCTTACGCTAAATGAAAAAACCGATTTTCCGGGACTGTCTCCTATTTTAGCCTAAAGTCCTCTATTTGTTCATCCCAAACAACAACTCCCTTTTTAATGGGTGCTGTATGTATATTCTTGATGATTCCATCTTGGGTAACCTGGTGTACCTTGGTTTCTATTTCGCAACTCATTTCGGGCTTGTTAAACTCCAAAATTTAAATTTGCTGCACTTCAATGTTTGTCTTAGAGTCCTGCGCTGGCTTCGCGGGTAATAATAAGCCACCACAAATACTGGGCGCGGGTAAAATGCGAGAGGTAATGGTCGGGAAAAGCGACCAGTATCTCGCTGAAAATGGAAATGGCCACGAAGAAATCAAATTGATAGAGAGCAAGTATGGTTTGCTACATGGCTTGATTGCTGCACCCGGGCTTCCTGATGGTTGGTCTGTGCCCAAAGCGGCTTGCCGGCTGGTAAGCTCAGAACAGAAAAAGAATCAGACAATAGGAACAATGACTAATGGGCGCATGTTAGAAAAGTGGCAATTGATAAATTTCGAGCAAAATGGTTTCGAGCTCCTGCTGAAAGCGGATCATTCTTTTCAGGTTGTTTTCGACGGTAAGGTTGCTGGCCTGTTTAACTCCGCCAAAATAGAAGGATTGAAAAGCCCCCAAACCAATAATTACACCACTGAAATACAACTGGTTAATCCCCATAGCCACCGCAACGCCCAGCGAGGCCAGTTGCGAAAAGCCATTAAGCAGGCCTTGTCCTGTGCTGCCCGAGTAAATTTGCCCTGCACCCGGCATAAAAGTTGAATACAATCGGCCTTTCTCCGGGTCGCGCTGAACCGGTTGGTTTTCTTCGAGCAAAAGCTCCTTCAGTTTCGCCACAAATATATCCCTTTCGGGCGATGGCTGCCGTTGCAAAGCTAGCTCATCAGCATACAGGGCCAGTTCAGTCCAGCGCTGCATCTTAATCATTAACATTCCTTTAAGCAACGGCAAATCTTTATATAAACCGGCCTGCGGAAACTGGTAATCGAGCTGACTAACCAGCGAATGGGCAAGTGAATAAGACCCGGATAAAAAGGCCGACAGAGCCATTTCATAAATAATTTCGATCTGCGTGGATTCATTGCCGGCATGAGGCAGTGACCTTTGAAGATCGCTCACCACCCTTACAAACTCGCCCTGTTGTTTTAGGGCGGCAGCTTTGCGCAGGTTGGCAACCACTCTTTCTTCAGCACTTGGAGATAAAAAATACACGCGCTCATAAGCAATGGCCGCTTCGAAAAAGTTACCTTGGGCAAACAAACTGTCGCCCTGCTGTAATTCGCTGTCCTGTGCAAAAACTTTTTCTTTATTGAAAAATGTTGCGCAAAGGAATATGCATATCAAACAAAATGCGTTGATCCATTTCATGATTAAACTCATTACGCAGCCGTCTCACAGCCACCGCACTGCCCCAGATATTACCGAGGTAGAAAACTCCTGTTATTGAAGCAGATACAATAAAAAGCCCGTTTGAGGAGCCCAGTTTGCGGTAAAAATCCCAGGAAGCAAGGGCCATGGCCCCCACATACAAAAATCCGGCTATTCCCTCGGCGGTTTTTCCTGCATAAATTTTTCCCAAGCCTGGCACTGCCGCCGAGAGCAGACCAGCCACTGCGGGCGACCGCCCGGGCTGCTGCTTCAATGTCAGGGCATATTCTACCAGGTTTCTTTCCTGCAGGGCAAAGGCATTCCAGTCGCCTGAGAAATCGCGGGACCTCTCAGAAAATTCGTCATAATTCCTGCCAAGCAAGGCAACCCCTGCCCTTTCAAAATTAGTTAAAGCCTGCAGCACTGGGGAGTCGCCCAAATGAAGGCGGGCCAGAACAGAATCAGCTGTATCGACAAGGCCTGCGTGTGCCATATTGTAAGAGGCGAAAAGCCGTGACTTCACAAACTGGGGGCTTTCGGAGGAAACCTGAAGCAGAAAGGCTGCCGAGGGCAACAAGTCTTTTTCCTGATAACGAATCCAGCCGTGATAATAATTAACCGAATCTATCAGTGAGGTTTCTTTTGCCTGCAGCCTTTCCAGCACAAACAGGCTCTCCTTCAACTCGTTGCGGCTCAACAAATGACGGACAAAGGCGAGTTCACGCCGCACGGATTCCTGGGCTGAGGTATTCAGAAAAAAAAGCGCACAGCAGACAAAAACAAAGGCCCTGATCATTTTTCCAACTTGTAGATTTCGACAGACTCCTGTATCTTGCCCGACTCCTGGCCAATAACAACGGGGTTTACATCGATGGCCGCAACCCGGTTGCAACGCGTAAGGCGGTCGGCCGTAAAAACAATCCCCCTTATCAGGCCGTGTTCGCTGATCAGATTTTTACTGAAGTGCGAACAAGATGTTTCATACAGGCACTCCGAAGGCAATTGGGGAGAAATATACCGCTGATAAACAAACATTAAACCCGTGAAAGTAAGCGATACCGGATTGTTTCGGGCCAGCCACGAGCCCGACCGTGTTTGAAGCAGGCCAACATGGCCATGCGAACTATGATTACAACCCGGGCAAATATTCTCCGAAAGCAGTTCAACATCAGAACGGACCACCTGACCATAACCCGGAGTAACCTGGACAACAACCAGCAGGAGCAACAAAAAAATGAAGCCGGCAATTCTATTCAATGATTTTTGCGTCATTAGGAATCTTAAAATTAAACCACGAACTCACGGCACGATGGTTTATCTGCACGTTGGAAAACTTCACCCTGTTCACAATGGAATCGCCTTCCGGCAGGTAATTGAATTCAGTAATGGTTAGCGGAAGGGATATTTCGGGAAAATCGCGGTAATCAGTGTAAAAAACTTTTTTTACCAGTTTTTTATTTACATCATAATATCCGGTGTAAATGGGCAGGTAATTTTCGTGTACCAGTTCTACATGGCTAAAGAGGTGATACATGCCCGAAGGAGGAAACCATCGGGTAATAACCAGGCCATCTTCAAAAAGGGTTTCCATTAGCTGAAATCCAAGCTGGCCAAGGCCAAGATCGCTGGTTTGGCCTTGCAGGAAAAAATAAATCAGGTTGTTTTCGGAACTGTATTCCAGGCTCTGGGTGCGATAAACGGTGTTGTCCTTTTCGTTGTATATGGCCATTTCGCCTTTGTTGTTGGTGATCATTACCTGATCTACCGGCTCAGTATATCGGGTAACAAGCCTGCCATCAAGCGACTGGTAAAAAAGATTGGCATTCACATCGGCCCTTTTCCCTTTGTGCAGGCTCTGACTGTGCATTTGCAGCATAATGCGGTCGACACTCAGATAACGAAACCCAACGGCAAAAAGTGAAAAACCCAGCAAAAGCAGAAGAATGACTTTGTGTTTCATGGTAATTTTTTGATCCAACAAAGTTGAGAAAAAAAAACAAGATGGTACCGAAAAACTCTTACGAAAGGGCCAAGCCCAATGGCTTTCGCGCTTATTGCTTATTCAGTATAATCCGGAAAGTGGTTCCTTTGTTTACCTCTGACCTTTTCACAAAGAGTTTTCCTTTATGGTAGTTTTCGATAATACGCTTGCTGAGCGACAGTCCGAGGCCCCAGCCCCTTTGCTTGCTGGTGTAACCGGGCGTGAAAACGGTTTTGTGCTTTGATGCCACAATGCCTTTCCCGGTATCGGTAATGTCAATGATTACATTCCTTGGCTGGTCTTCAATTTCGATGGTAAGGTTTCCAACCCCGTCCATGGCATCTACCGCATTTTTGCAAATATTTTCAATGACCCACTCGTAAAGGTTGGTGTTGAGCGGCACCATCACCTCCTTGTCGGAAGAGAGAATTTTGAATTTCACTTTTTTGGAAGTGCGGTTTTTCATGTATTCCACTGCCCCGCGGGTGGTTTCAATAATATCAACGGGCACCAGCTTGGCTGGAGAACCGATTTTAGAGAAACGCTCGGTAATATTTTCCAGCCTTTTCACATCTTTCGAAATTTCTGAAATTGTACCCTTATCCACGCCTTTCATCTTGAGAATTTCGAGCCAGCCCACCAGCGACGACAATGGAGTGCCCAACTGGTGGGCCGTTTCTTTCGACATGCCTACCCAAACCTGGTTTTGTTCAGCATTGCGCGAGGTGCTGAAAAGGATATAGGCCACAATCAGAAATATGCCAATGATCAGAAGCTGTGCAATGGGATAATATTTAAGTTGTGTAAGCAGAAAGGAGTTGGAATAAAACACATGACAGGTGCCATACATAGGCAACTGAATGGTGATGGGCGTGTTTTTTTCGGCCAGCGACTGTATTACCTGCCTCACACTAAGGCTGTCATCGGGCTCGGGCTGATCAATATTGCCTGCCGCAATAATTTTTCTCCTGGCATTGTCAACAATAATAACCGGCACATTGGCAGAGTTTACCACCACCTCCGAGATAAAGGATTCTATCAGGTCTTCGAAAAGGCTTTGAAGCTGGGTAAAGACATGAGAATCCTGGTAATAAATGTAGAGGGTTTCGTATGATATGCCTGAATAATAGGTGATTGGGATCGGATCGTAGACAGAAAAATAATCTTTTAAGGCCTCATCGAACACCCTTGGATCGCCAAATGCGGGGTCGAGGTTGCGGTGGGTAATCACGTTTCCGCCATCGTCGGTTGCCAGCACCGGAATGGTTGTGTTCGATTCCAGTATTTCCAGAAAGAAATTATCGACATTTTCGGTGGTGGGTTCCCATACCTTTTGGTTGGCCATGGCCCAGAGCTCCACTCGCTTGCGCTCTTCGTCCTTAATACTCTCGAACAGCTCTTCGGTATATACCACAAGGTTGGCCTGTCGCTGCACCGCATCGGCCCAGAGCAGCACTTTCTGTCGCTCGTCTTCGGCCACTTTCTTTACCAGGATGTCGGTAAAATAAAGGGAAACGATTACAATCAGTGCGGCAAATACAAGCAAAAACAGCTTCCAGCGCTGTTTGCTCGAGTAAATTTCCAAACCGGCTATGCTACGGAAAAAGTTCAATGGGAAGGGGATATATGCAAATTAAACGATTATTATCAGAAGTTAGTATTTACTCCTTCTCATTTTCAAGCATTATGCGCGCCTTTTCAATATCCTGCAGGTGGGCTGGGCCTGCATCGGGGTATGCCGGGCCAAGTTTTTCCATATGCTCCACAATAATGCGGCAAACGGCAGTGCGCATGAACCATTTTTTATCAGCCGGAACCACATACCATGGAGCAAAGCTGTGGCTGGTATTCCTTAGCATATCTTCGATGGCATGCTGGTACTGGTCAAAATGCTGGCGCTCATTCACATCGGCCATGGTAAACTTCCAGTTTTTTGAAGGCTCGTTGATGCGCGAAAGGAAGCGTTTTTTCTGTTCCTTGCGCGACACATTCAGGAAAAACTTGAGCACAAGGTAGCCATTGTTGGAAAAATAGCGTTCAAAATTGGAAATATCCCGAAAGCGGGTTTCCCAGAAAGCCTGGTCGGCCTGCTCCACATGTTCGAGCCCCGGGATATTCTGCCTGAGCAAAAAGTTAGGATGCACGCGCACTACCAACACCTCTTCGTAATACGAGCGGTTAAAAATGCCAATATTACCCCTTTCAGGCAAAGCCTTGAGGCAGCGCCACATAAAATCATGCGCCAGCTCTTCGCTCGAAGGGGTTTTAAAACTCTTTACCTGGCAACCCTGGGGGTTTACCCCGCTCATCACATGCTTAATAATGCCATCTTTACCCGCTGCATCAAGGGCTTGCAATATGATCAGCATCCCGTGCTTGCCCTGGGCATACATCATGCTTTGCAATTCGCGCAAGCGCAAAATGCCTTCCTGAAAAATCTCATTGGCATCTTTTTTCTTTCGGAAAGGGCCTGTGAAATCAGTTTCATAATCTGCCAGAGGCCGCCCGGGGTCATAACAAAACGTTTTAATATAATCCATATCCGCTTGGTATTTTGACAAAGGCTTGTGGTTTATCAAATATAAAACTTTTACCCTTAAGGAATGCGAAATGAAAATAACTACCAATAAATTCTACTTTAAAATAGCTGCTTTGGGTGCATTATGCAGCTAAATCCTTATTTTTGCATGTTGGCCCGAAACCTGAAAACTTAGCTTATGCCCTTTATTAACAGCGTTATTTCCTGGTACCTGAAGAAGCGAATTTCGCAAATCGAATACTTTATGGATAACCCCCACGAAGTACAGGAAGATTTGCTGAATAAGCTCATTACCTTTTCGGAAGATACCGAATGGGGAAAGAAGTACGGCTTTGCGAGTATGCGCAGTTACAAAGACTTTAAAGAAAGAGTACCGCTTCAGGACTATGAGGATGTAAAACCCTACATTGAGCGATTGCGCAAGGGCGAAAACAACCTGATCTGGCCCACCGAAATTCGGTGGTTTGCCAAATCGAGCGGCACCACCAGCGACAAAAGCAAGTTTATTCCCGTGAGCGACGAAGCTTTGGAGGACTGCCACCTGAAGGGAGGTAAAGACGTGATGGCAATTTACTGCCACAACCGACCCGAAAACAAGGTTTTCAACGGCAAGGGCCTGGTACTGGGCGGCAGCCATAAGGTCAGCGAATTCAACAACAGGGCCTATTCTGGCGACCTCTCCGCCATTTTGCTGCAGAACTTCCCCTCATGGGGCGAGTTTTTTCGCACCCCCGACCTTTCACTGGCACTGCTCGACGACTGGGAGGTGAAACTCGGCAAGATTGCCCAAGCCACCATTACTGAAAACGTAACCAGCATTAGCGGGGTGCCTTCGTGGAACCTGGTGCTGCTAAAAAAAATCCTGGAGATCACCGGTCGAAACAACATACTGGAGGTTTGGCCAAACCTGGAGCTTTTCAACCATGGTGGAGTAAGCTTTATCCCCTACCGCGAGCAATTCCAGAAGATAATCCCTTCAAAGCGAATGTATTACCTGGAAACCTACAACGCCTCCGAAGGTTTCTTTGGCATTCAGGATCGGGCTTGCTCCGACGAAATGCTGCTGATGCTCGACTATGGCATTTTCTATGAGTTTATCCCCATGGAAGAGTTTGGCAAGCCCAACCCCAAAGTGGTAACGCTCGATGGCGTGGATACCGAAACCAACTATGCCCTGGTAATTACCACCAACGGCGGCCTGTGGCGTTATATGATCGGCGACACCATACGGTTTACAAACCTTTCGCCCTACCGCATTAAAATCAGTGGACGCACCAAAAACTTTATCAACGCTTTTGGTGAAGAAGTGATTGTTGACAATTCGGATAAGGCGCTGGAAGCAGCTTGCCAGGCCACCGGGGCCATCCTTTCTGAATATACGGCAGCACCGATTTATCTGAAAGACAACGAATCGGCTGCCCACGAATACCTCATCGAATTTGAAGTGGAGCCCGATAGCCTTGAAAAGTTTACTAAAGTGCTCGACCAGGAGCTGCAAGGCCTCAACTCTGACTATGAAGCCAAGCGCAGCTCCAACCTGATGCTGAAGTTGCCGGTGGTGCACAGCGTGCCCCGCGACACCTTTTTCCGCTGGCTCAAATCGAAGGGCAAAATTGGCGGGCAGAACAAAGTACCGCGCCTTTACAATGAGCGCAAATACGTTGACGAGATCCTTAAATTCATAAACGATTGAGATCGTTAACCGTTTATATTTTCTTTACCTTCTTAGGGTTAATGGCAGGCCAGGGAACTTTGGCCCAATCAAGCCCCGCCCTAACCCTGGTGGAAAGCATTGCAGCCAACAGCGATTTTTTTACCGTCGATCCTCTGGGCAACCTTTACTGGACCAACCGGGAGGGACTCACCAAATATGAGCCCGCCAGCAAAACTTACCTGCATTATTCCAATCCGCGCTTCGGGCAAATACATTTAGTCGATGCCAGCGACCCGCTGAACGTGATGGTTTATCACCGCGATTTTATGCACATTGTTTGGCTCGACCGCAACCTGGCCGTAAAGGAAACTCCGCAAACAGCCTCCAGCATGCTGGCAGGCTTCCCCGGGGCTATTTGCAGCTCGGCCCAGGGCGGGTTCTGGGTGTTTGCACCCCACCAAATGCGCCTGCAGCTTTTCAGCCAGAGCTTTCGCCTTCAGGCACAAAGCCTGCCTTTTTTCGAGATACTGCCGGCATTTGGCGAGCCCGCGTTTATTGCTGAATCCGACAACCGGGTATATATTAGTGATCCTGAGGCAGGAATAGCGGTGTTCGACAGTTTCGGCAATTATCTTTTTACGATTGAAAAACAGGGGATAGAAAGATTTCAGGTTAAGGGAAACCAGCTTATGTGGTTTACCGGGAAAGAATTGGTCGTTTTTGATTTTGTGCTTCATAAGGAAACCGTATTTTTGTTACCTGAAGAAAACATCAGATCGGGGCTCGTGCGGGGCTCAGCAATATGGGTTCAGACCGCGAACGCCATCCGCTTGTACGAGGCAGCCGGCAGGCTGTTTTAGTTTTTAACCAAAGAAAATCAATTGACATGCACATTGCCATTGCCGGAAACATTGGTTCAGGAAAAACAACGCTCGCAGCATTGCTTTCGAAACATTACGGCTGGGAAGCCCATTATGAAGATGTGGACACCAACCCATACCTGAATAACTTTTATGAAGACATGCAGCGCTGGTCGTTCAATCTGCAGATTTATTTCCTAAACAGCCGCTTCAGACAGATTGTCGACATTCGCAAGGGAACCAAAACGGTGATACAAGACCGCACCATTTATGAAGATGCCAACATTTTTGCGCCCAACCTTCACGCCATGGGCCTGATGTCGTCGCGCGATTTCGACAATTACAAAAGCCTGTTCGATCTCATGAGTTCTTTTATTCAGCCACCCGACCTGCTCATATACCTCAAAGCCAGCGTGGGCACCCTGGTGAGCCAGATTCAGAAGCGGGGGCGCGATTACGAAAACTCCATCCGGCTCGACTACCTGAAAAGCCTCAACGAACGATACGAGGAGTGGATAAGTAGCTACGACCTGGGAAAACTGCTGATCGTAAATGTTGACACCATTAAATTCAGCGAGAATCCCGACGACCTGGGTCATATCGTTCAGCGTATAGACGCAGAGATTCACGGCTTGTTTTAATACGAACGGGCATGAAGTTTTTTGGCATCATACCTGCCCGCTACGCCTCCACCCGTTTCCCGGGCAAGCCCCTGGCCATGATCGGCAACAAAACGATGATACAGCGGGTTTACGAGCAGGCCTCGAAATGCTCCTTGCTTAGCCAGGTGGTGGTAGCCACCGACGATGCCCGAATTCTCGATCATGTGCAAGGCTTTGGCTTGGCTGTAATGACGGGCAGTCACCACCAAAGCGGCACCGACCGGTGCCTGGAGGCCTCCAAATTGCTCCCCGGAAACTTGGAACCCGACCCGGCAGACGTAATTATCAACATCCAGGGCGATGAGCCCTTTATTCAGCCCGAACAGATTGATCGCCTGGCTCTCCTGTTCAGAGATACCGGCACCAGCATTGGAACCCTGGTGAAAAAAATTGAAGACCCTCACGATCTTTTTAATCACAACATTGTGAAGGTGGTTTTCGACCGGCATGGCCAGGCTCTTTATTTCAGCCGTTGGCCTCTCCCCTATGTAAGAGGGCGGCAGCAAGAAGACTGGTTCGAAGCCCACACCTACTTCCGTCACGTGGGTATGTACGGTTACCGCTTCGGCGTTTTAAAACAGCTGGCTGGCCTGGCCCTGAGTCCGCTCGAAAAAGCTGAATCGCTCGAGCAGCTCCGATGGCTCGAAAACGGCTTTAAGATCAGGCTGGCCGAAACCGACCACCTGTCGCCAGGCATTGATACACCCGACGACCTGAAAAAAGTCCCCCCGGGATGGGTGTAAAATACCGGGTAACTTTACCTGCAATTTTGCGTAGAATCTATATATTGTAAATAGTTTTTCTTAATTTAGACCTTTAAAAAAACGCATTGTCTGTTTTATGAAAGAACTGGTTTACAAAGGGCCGTGAAGGTAAACCAGTCTGTTTTTTCAAAAACCGCAAAAACTGGTAACAGCAGAAAAAAACACACCTATGAAAATCGGAACCTACATCAGCGAATTGCTTTTCGACCACGAACATGTGATCCTTCCAGGATTTGGCGAGTTTTCTACAAAATACATTCCGGCGCGTTTTATCCCGGAAGAGAAAAAAATTGAATCTCCCTCGAAAATCATAGCCTTTGATGCCGCAAAAAAGGAAGGCGACACCCCCCTGATCGGGCATATTGCCGCAAAAGAGCACAAGGATACCGAAGATGTTAAAAAGTTCGTTGACGAGTTTGTTTCAGAGATTCGGGAAACCCTTAACTCGGGTCAGCAAGTGGAACTGGAGAAGGTTGGCGTTTTCAGCCTGGATGCCGAAGGACAGTTTGCTTTCCAGGCCGACAAATCAATTAACTATCTTGCCGAATCGGTTGGCATGGGTGCCATTAGCGAGCCTCCTAAGGTTAGCCCGGTGGCTTCGCCCCCACCCCCGGTCTCGCCAGTGCCCGAAGAGCCCGCCATTATGGAAACGCCTTCACCCGAGCCGGTAACAGAGGAGCCCGAGCCCGAAGTAAAGGAAGAGGTGACCCAAACTGCTGTTCCAGAGCCGGCGCCCAAACCCACAAAAGAAACGAACAAACCTGCGGCCCCGGTCCCAGCTGCCCAGGAACCAGTAAAGCAGGAACTGCCCCCCGCCATCAAATGGCTGGCATGGGTTATCATTCCCTTTTTGGTTATACTGATCATCCTCGCCTTCAACTGGAATTTTATCTTTGGAAAAAAGAGCCAGACTCCGGCTGCCCGGCCACAAACTGAAACCGCAGCACCAGCTCCAGCCCAGGAGCAACCCGCCGAGGCCCCGCCTCAAAGCCCCGAAACAGAAGAGGCTGCCATTTCAGCAACCGTTTCCCAACCGGCAAGTACTCCTCAGCCAACTACTGCAGCACCCGCTCAGCCCGAGGCCGGCCGCAGAGCCTATCACATTGTGGTGGGCGCTTTTCAGAACGAAGCCCAGGCAAACCGGTTTGTTGAGGAACTCCGGGGCAAAGGCGCAAGCCAGGCAAGCGTGTTCATGAAAACAAACACTGGCTTTCACCGCGTAAGCTATGCTTTTTATTACGATTTGGCCGAGGCCGAAGCCGCCCTGCCGCGCGTGCAGCAGGAAGTCAATTCAACCGCATGGATCCTTCCACGCTAATTGCTGATAAAATCTTTTTTTGTTTGCTGTGGGAAAAAAGAAACTGAAACGCTTTGCTGAGATCGAAACCTTTGCGAACGTGATTCAGCCCAACGACCGTTACCCGGTCGAAGATCATTCATTTAAGGGCAAGTGGAACCTTTCGTATTTTAAAAACCAGCACCCCATTGTGCTCGAAATAGGCTGCGGCAAAGGAGAATACACCGTGGCGCTGGCCCGCAAGTTTCCAAATATTAATTTTATTGGTATCGACATCAAGGGTGAGCGCCTTTGGAAAGGTGCCAGGCAAGCACTGGAAGAAGTAATTCCCAATGCAACTTTTTTGCGAATCCAGGCCGAAAGAATAAATTATTTTTTTGATCAAAACGAGATTTCCGGTATCTGGATTACTTTTCCAGACCCCCAGCTCAGGCAGTCGCGAGAGAAGAAGCGGCTCACTTCTCCAAAATTCCTTGAACGTTACGAACGCATAATGGCTCCGGGAAGCCCTATTCATTTAAAGACTGACAGTACCGAACTGTTTGAATACACCCTGGAAATTATTGACCAACTTGGCCACCAGCTTATTTACCATACGTCCGATCTTTACGAAAAAGGCAATATAGATGAGCCCCTGATCAAGGAAACACAGACGCACTACGAAAGCATTTACCGGGCAAAGGGCATTCCCATAAAATACCTCCGTTTTTCGCTCAATAGCAAACAAAATGGCTGACCCTTCCTTTTTTGAAAAAGTGTACGAGGTAGTAAGGCAGATTCCCTGCGGGCGAGTTACCTCCTATGGTGCCATTGCCCGTTACCTGGGCAGCGCAGGCTCTTCGCGCATGGTTGGATGGGCCATGAATAGTTCTCACAGCCACAAAAATTACATTCCGGCCCACCGGGTGGTAAACCGCAACGGCACACTTACCGGCAAACACCATTTTGGCGGGCCCAACGTAATGAAGCAACTGCTGGAATCGGAAGGCATCAAGGTGGAAAACAACACAATCGTGGAGTTTAAAAAGCACTTTTGGGACCCTGCCTCCGAATTAAAGTATTGAAGTACGTTTTTTGCCCCCATTTTCTGCCCAGCCGCAAAAAAAGCATTACTTTTACACAGTCTAAATAAAGATAACCGTGAAAATCACTACGGAACAAGTATTAAATGCACTGAGTCAGGTTATTGAGCCCGACCTTAAGAAAGACCTGGTAAGCCTTGGAATGATACGCGACCTGGAAATTGAAGGAAACAAGGTACGTTTCTCGGTGGTATTAACCACCCCGGCCTGCCCGCTAAAGGAGAGCATTAAGAATGCCTGCATCCGCGCCGTGCACGAGCTGGTTAGCAAGGAAGCAGAAGTTTCTGTGAACCTCACCGCCAAGGTTACCAGTGCGCGCAAAAATGAGGAGCCCCTGCTAAAAGGTGTGAAAAACATTGTAGCGGTGGCCAGCGGCAAGGGCGGCGTGGGTAAATCGACCATTGCAGCCAACCTGGCCATTACCCTGGCTCGCAGCGGAGCGAAAACCGCCCTGGTGGATGCCGACATTTACGGGCCCTCCGTTCCATTGATGTTCGAAGCCCAGAATGAACAACTTTCAGTAATGGAACTGGGCGGGCAAACCAAAGTGGTTCCGCTAAAAAAATACGGTGTGGCCCTGCTTTCCATTGGCTTCTTAGTAGATGCTTCGCGGGCGCTAATTTGGCGCGGGCCCATGGCCTCGGGCGCATTGAAGCAACTATTTACCGATGCCGACTGGGGCGAGCTCGACTACATGATCATTGACTTGCCGCCGGGCACGGGCGACATACACCTTTCGCTGGTGCAAACCGTGCCACTTACCGGAGCCATAATCGTTACCACACCGCAGGAAGTGGCCTTGGCCGATGCACGCAAAGCGGTAAGTATGTTTGTAAACGAAAACATCAATGTTCCCGTGCTGGGCGTGGTGGAAAACATGGCCTGGTTTACTCCGGCCGAACTACCCGAGAACAAGTATTACATTTTTGGAAAAGAAGGCGGGAAAAAAATGGCGGAAGCCATGAACCTGCCATTGCTGGGGCAAATACCCCTCATACAATCGGTTCGCGAAGCCGGCGACAACGGAAAGCCCGAAGTCCTCAACGACCAAAGCCTGGCAAAACCTTATTTTGACCAGTTGGCCCAAAGACTGGCACAGCAAATCTCCATTTCCAATGCGAAAAAAGAAGATTTGCAGCCTGACAAAACCCATTAGAAAAAAATCTCATAAACCATTAAAAAACCCGTTTCCATGAACCAGAATGCTGAATTGATTAAAAAAGTGGAAAATGTAATTGACCAGATTCGTCCTTATCTGCAGGCCGATGGTGGCAACATCCGCTTTGTTGAATTAACCGAAGACAATGTAGTAAATGTAGAATTGCTTGGTGCATGCGGCTCCTGCCCCATGAGCACTATGACCCTGAAAACCGGCGTGGAACAAGCCATGAAAAAGGCCATCCCCGAAATCAGGGGCGTGGAAGCCGTATAGGCACTAGAAACTGTAAAAGAGAGGCTGAAAGTTTGTGCTTTCAGCCTCTCTTATTATTCCGGGAATCTGGCCACCAATGGCATTTTGCGGCCGCTGCCAAATGCCTTTTTCGATACCCGCAGTATGGGCGGGGTTTGATGCCGCTTGTATTCGTTATTATTAACCATGCGCAAAACCTTTTTTACCAGTTCAGGGTCATGTCCGCTGGCAGCAATCTGCGTAGCTGACATTCTTTTCTCAATATACTTTTGAAGGATATCATCCAGAATCTCGTAAGGTGGCAGGGAGTCGGTATCGCGCTGATCGGGCTTGAGCTCTGCCGAAGGGGGCTTGTTGATGGTATTTGCGGGAATCACCTCCCTTTCGCGGTTGATGTACCGCGCCAGGCTGTAAGCTTCGGTTTTGTAAATATCGCCGATCACGGCAAGCCCGCCGCACATATCGCCGTAAAGGGTGCCATAACCCACGGCGGCTTCGCTTTTGTTTGAGGTATTGAGCAATACGCAGCCAAACTTATTGGCCAACCCCATAAGGATGACCGCCCTGGCCCTGGCCTGCAGGTTTTCTTCGGCAATTCCGGGCTGGGTTCCCTTAAAATGCGGGGCGAGCGATTGCTGCAGGGCATCCACCGTTTTGTTAATTGAAATCGTATGGTAGAGAACGCCCAGGTTTCGCGCAAGATGTTCGGCATCGGCCACCGAATGCTCACTGCTGTATGGCCCCGGGAGCAGCACCGCCCGGCAGTTTTCAGGGCCAAGGGCCTCGGCAGCCAGCACCAGGGTTAGGGCCGAATCGAGCCCGCCCGACAAACCGAGGATGGCTTTTTTCAGCCCCAGCTTGCCAAAATACTCCTTGATGCCAAACACCAGGGCCCGGAAAATGATGTCGTTTATTTCGCTTTCACTTAAAGACAAGACCGTTGCCGGCAGATTGCTTTTTGTTACCTCATCCAGATCAAAAACTTTAATCCCCCCGGCAAAGGAATCGATGCATCCCACCATGCCACCCTGCGGATTGTAGGCGGCCGACCTGCCGTCGAACAGCAGTTCGGTATGACCACCCATTTGGTTGGAAACAAACAGGGGCAAACGGTATTTGCGGGCATTTTCGCTGAAGGTAAAATGCCGATCAGCCAGGTGGCTCCAGGCAAAAGGCGAGGCCGAGATATTGATCATTAAATCAGGCTTATCTTTCATAAGCTCATCCATTGGGCTTATGCGGTATAGCTGGGGCGCTTCGATGTTCCACAAGTCTTCGCAAATGGTCAGGGCAATTTTTTTTCCCCGAAAGGGGATGGTTTTGAAAGTAGTGGCAGGCTCGAAGTAGCGGTATTCGTCGAACACATCGTAGGTAGGCAGAAGTCCTTTGTGATAAACCCCCTCCACTGTGCCATTGTTTATAAGAAATGCCGAGTTCAGCAGCCTCTTGCCAAATGATTCCGGATTGCGGCTGGGAGCGCCCACAATGGCGGCAACACCCTGGCAGTGAGCTGCAACCTGTTGAACGGCCTCCTGGCAGTAATCAATAAAAAGGTCCATTTCGAGCAAGTCGCGTGGCGGATAGCCACACACCGACAGTTCAGAAAACACTACTAAGTCAACGCCCCGGCTTTTAGCGTGGGCCAGGGCATCGATCATTAAACCTGTATTATGCTCAAAATGCCCTATAATGTAATTTAGCTGGGCTAGGGCTATTTTCATCCGGAAAGATTTTTAAAACATTATACCGAGGGTAAGCTCCAGAAAATTGCTGAGAGCACTGGGCTTGCGGTTCAGTGCTTCGTTGGTACCTTTAAGCACATTGGTAAAGCCATTGTTGAAAGTAAGGCCGCCTACCAGGGCAGTACTGCCACCCAGCGAATACTCTATTCCAAGACCTACAATAAGCGAAATACGCAAAAACCGGGTTTCGCCTTTTATGTCGTCCAGTTCTTCGGTAATATTATTGTAACTGTCTTTGGCTTTTGAACGAAGATTCATCCCGGCCCCAAAACCAAACCGGCCATAATAGGTCAGGTAACCAATTTCCTGGGTATGCATTTTTAGGGTTAATGGAATTTCAAGGTATTGCAGGTTGTAATTTCTGGGAGAAATTAATACCCGGTCGTCATTTCTGAAGTCTTCATACTCAAGTTTTCCACCAATCAGATTAATATTCAACCCGGTTGAAAAGGCATAAAAATCGCCTAATTCAATATCGCTCATAAAGCCGTATGAGAAGCCCAAACGCATGCCATCCCGCTCATATCCACTGGTTTCCGGACGCATCCAGGCCAGCGATGGCGATGCTTTCAAACCAAAACGAAACCCTCCCATATCTAAAGCCAGGGCAGCTGGGGCCAGCAAAGCTAACAATAAAATCGCTAAAAGTATTTTTTTCATAATTTTGACATTTATAATTACATACAATATTACCCATTATTTTTTATTTTTTGCGCTTTCAAAACACTAGTTTTGGCATTTAAACCAACCATCCATTTACCAGCATGAAAATCAAAGCTCGCTTTCTCTCACTTTTTACCTTTTTGTTAATAATAATCCTGGGCCTCTCCTCGTGTGGCGGTTTTAGGAAAAAACCTCACTACCAGGCCGATATATCGGACATCAGCATCGATCCTGTTTCTATTGGGCGATATGAGGAAGTTCTTTTCAACCTCAACCCATACAATCTGCGCGACGATATTGACCCTTACATTGACCAGTTTTATATTTTCCTGGGTGATGAAATAAACACCGAAGCCGGTCAGCAGCAATTGTTCGATTACATTACCGACCCGCAAACCCGCGAACTATACCTCGACACAAAGGAGGTTTGGCCCGATGTGGAAAACCTGGAGAAAGAGCTTACCACGGCCTTCAGGTACTACAGGTATCATTACCCTGGTGAACCCCTGCCTGCAATTTTCACTTACATCTCGGGGCTCGATTACAACTACCCGGTGAAGTATTACGACAATACCATGGTAATAGGCCTCGACATGTACCTTGGTCAGGACTATCATTATTATCCAAAAGTTGGCGTACCAGCTTACCAGACTTTTGGCATGCAGCCTCCTTTTGTGGCCATCGACGTAATGAAAATGCTGGGCGAACGGCACTTACAAGAGGTTACTGCCATGCCTGAGCACTTTCTCGATTTTATGATTTACGAAGGGAAGGTGTTGTATTTTCTTGACTGCATGCTGCCGCAGCACCATGACACCCTGAAGATCGCTTACAACAGCGAACAGTTTCGCTGGCTTAAGGCCAACCTTGGTAGGGTGTGGTCGTATTTTATCGAAAACGAAATGCTGTATTCGAGCGACCGCCAGATCATCATAAAGTTTATTGGCGATGCCCCGTTTACGGCACCATTCACGCGAAATGCCCCACCACGAACTGCGGCCTTTATTGGATGGCAAATAGTAAGGGAATATATGAAAAGAAACCCCGAATTGCGGCTGCAGGATTTGTTAAGAGAAAATGATTCGCAGAAGATTCTGAACCGTTCTGGTTTCAGGCCCTGATCAACCCAGGCCCTCGGCCACAAAACCCCCGTTAAAGGATTCGATCAGAGCGAGCAGCTCTCCGCGGCCAATGCCGGCCTCGCTGCTGGTAACAATAAACGGGGGGAGAGGCTCCCATTGTTCAGCCAAAACTTTCATGTATAGCGCAATGGCCGACTGGCGCTTATTGTGCGTAAGCTTGTCTGCCTTGGTAAAAACAAGGTAAAAGGGTATTTGCCGGCTGCCCATCCAGGCCATAAACTCCAGGTCGTTTTCCAGGGGTTCGTGCCTGATGTCGATAAGCAAAAACGAGCACACCAAGTTGGAACGTTTCAGCAAAAAGTTGCGAATCATGTTGTCCCACTTGCGCTTAATCCTTAAGGGCACCTTGGCAAAGCCAAAACCAGGCAGATCGGCCAGATACCAGGATTCGTTGATCAGAAAATGATTGATGAGCTGGGTTTTGCCCGGTGTGCCTGAGGTTTTGGCCAGTTTACCATGGCCAGTAATCATGTTGATGAGCGAAGATTTGCCCACATTAGACCTACCAATAAATGCATATTCCGGAAAAGTCGTTTCCGGACATTCATTTATGGAAGGTGAACTTTTGATAAATTCGGCCTTGCGGATAACCATTTCAAAACAATTAAAATGCGGGGCAGATGGCAAACAATCAGAACCTGGCTCTATTTTTTCGACTCGATATAACTCCTGACATAACGCTCTTTTTTACCCTCATAAATATCGCCCAAGGTAACCAGTATTCCGGTTTCTTCCACGCCACCGAATCCTTCGTTAATAGCGGTGCCAAAGGTTTTCATGGTGGAGCTCAGGGCACTGTAAGCGCTGATGAGTGGCGGTATGTTCTCCTTGAGTTTTCTTACTTCTTTTGATAAAAGCTTGTAGTTGTCCTCCAGGGTTTCGGCAGTAAAAACCTTTTCCAGTATTTCAACCGGCGTTTTTAGTTGAATCGGATTAATGGGAAAAACTAGTTTGTCGGGGTCGGGGAAAAACCGGCCCAGGAAATACAAAATAAGATCGCGGGCGTATATATTGAAATGGGTGTACATGGTTACTTTTCCGAAAAAATAACGCATTTCAGGGTAATCGACCATCAGCGCACCCAGACCATCCCATAAATTATCGAGTGAGTAAATGCTTTTGCGGTTTTCGCGTGCCGGCTGATAGGCAGGCTGCACAAAAGACCGCCCCAGTTCGATGGTATAGGGCATATATTCGGAAAGAAACTTCTCGGAGAAGCGAAACAATTCTGAGGTGGCCAGTTTTGGAACCCCAAGGCTGTCGATGGGTGCATCTTTACATAAGATATAGCGGTAGCCTCCCAGTATTTCCTCGGCTGCCGGATCCCAAACGATGAGCTGCTCATAAGGGTTGGCACCGGTATCGTAATGGTCAATATCGAGGGCTTTGCCAGTACCCCCTCCGGCCGTACGAAACGACAGTTCACGCAGCCTGCCGATTTCACGCATAACATTGGGCGAATTATTGGCATTGACCACGTATATCTCGTTGGAAGCATTGTTGGTATTTCGCAAAAATCGCTCCCTTGTTAGTTCTGCTTTCAACAAATCCCTGCTTACGGGTGGGATCAGTCCTTCTTCCTGCTCCTTCATATTTCTTTCATGTTTGGAACCATTAATATTAAAACTGCAGGTGTCCGCCAGGAATACCGTAAACATGCGCCTTCAGTCGGTCAGCCCACTGCTGATGCGTTAACTCCCGGTTAAAGGTAGTATAGGATACAGGCTCACCAAAGGTAATCGTAATTTTTTTGTTTTTCTGTTTGAACATTTCGTTGGGCAGGTAAAGCATTTCAATGTTTGCCTTTATCCTGAGCCTTTTGCGCCAGCGGGCCAGATTGTAGAAAAAATTTGAGTTCTCACCATCAATGTGCACGGGTAGTATGTCGCGCTGGTATTTGATGGCCTTGGTAATGAAGGTCTTTTTCCACTCGAGGTCGGAAATACCTCCCTTTTGCTTGCGCGAAACCAGGCCCGCCGGAAACACCAGCACCACATCATCCGAGTTGAAAAGCTCATCCATAATGCGAACCGTTTCGTGGGTGCTGCGCCCGTGCTTGTTTACCGGCACAAACAACTCGCGCAGGTTCGGAATTTCAAGCAAAATATCGTTGGCCAGAAATTTTAAATTAGGGTGTTTCTTACCCACCACGTGCATCAATGCCATACCATCCATACCGCCAAGCGGATGGTTGCCCGCTATAATAAACCTGCCCTGATCGGGTATATTTTCCAGGTTCCTGGCTTCAATCTCTACCCCAAACTCATTCAAAAGAACCTCTTCCAGAAATTCCAAATTCTTTTTATGATGCAAACGCTTCAATGCCGCGTTCAGTTCGTCCTGATGCACAATATGTTCAATATAACGAATAACAAAACCCGGAATGTATGGATAGATATTCCCTCCTTTTTTCCTGAAAACACTGTCCACATTTATGAAATCCCTGATTTCCCCTGATTCTCTGGCTATTTGACTGTCTGTCATAGATTTAAAAAAAATAAAATAATACCTGAAAAGAACCCGAACAGTCCGGAGAGCCCCACCGGCAGAACAAGCACTACATTCACAAAATTAAGGATAATTCAATAAAAAATACTGCAATAGTTAAGAATCTGTATTTCAAAAACATGTGTTTTTCACATTAATGCATTAAATGCATTTTATCCTGGTTATCAGTGGTTTACAGAGTTATTCTTTAAATCAGCGGCTTTATGAGGCAAAAAGTTATTAACAATGTGGTAAAAAGTGGTAAAAAGTGGTAAAAATTGCCTTATATTTACAAACTAAAACCAAACCGTGGGAGAATGACCTATCTGCTTGGAGAATTTGATTGTAAGGTCGATTCCAAAGGCCGCTTCATGTTGCCTTCCGGCTTGAAAAAGCAACTTTCGGAAGACGACCAGGAGCGTTTTGTCATTAACCGCGGTTTTGAAAGAAACCTTACGCTTTACCCGCAAAGCGAGTGGCAGAAGATTTCGCGTGAAGTAAACTCGCTGAATCTTTATAACAAGAAGAACCGCGAATTTGTACGCTATTTCTTCAGGGGCGCCTCCGAGATTGCCCTGGACGCAGCCAGCAGGCTTTTGTTGCCCAAGACCCTGCTCGACTATGCGGTCATTGATAAGGAAATCGTTCTTTTTGCATACGGACAAAGGGTGGAAATCTGGGCAAAAGCGGTTTATGAGGCAATGATGAACAACGAACCGGAAGACTTCTCCTCTTTGGCAGAGGATGTTATGGGTAAGATAAGTAATCAATCCGGCGATGAAAACCTATCATGACCCGGTACTGGCTGAAGCTGCCGTTGAAGGCCTGAACGTCCTCCCCGGCGGTCGCTACGTCGACGCTACCTACGGCGGGGGCGGGCATTCGGCACTCATACTCGAAAAGCTTCAGCAGGGAAAACTCATTGCCATAGACCAGGACAAGGATGCTGCAGCCAACGTGCCCGACGATTATCGCATTCTATTTCTGAACCAGAACTTCAGGTATATGAGAAACTTCCTGAAGCTTTACGGCCTGCTGCCAGTTGATGGCATATTGGCCGATCTGGGCGTGTCTTCGCATCAGTTCGACCAAGCCGAAAGGGGCTTTTCTACCCGGTTTGAAGGGCCGCTCGACATGCGAATGAATCGCGAAGCAGGCCTCACAGCAAGAGATGTGGTAAATGAATACCCAAGCGAGAAACTTGCCGACGTGTTTTTCCTTTACGGTGAATTGCGAAACGCCTACAAGATTGCCGGAGCCATTGACAAGCAGCGTAAGGTGGCGCCCATCAACACCACCACACAGCTCACTGCCCTGTTGAACAAACTGGCACCCAGGGGAAAGGAAAACAAATTCTTTGCACAGGTTTTTCAGGCCCTGCGCATTGAAGTGAACCAGGAGTTGGATGCCCTCAGGGAGTTCCTTGTACAGAGTGCCGAGGTACTAAGGCCCGGAGGAAGATTGGTAGTTATCTCATACCATTCGCTCGAAGACAGGCTGGTAAAGCACTTTATGAGGTCGGGCAACTTCAGGGGAGAAATTGAAAAGGATTTTTTTGGCAACCCGCTCACACCCCTGGTTGCAGTTGGCAAAACCATAATGCCTGCGCCCGAAGAAATGGAGCGCAACAGCCGGGCACGAAGTGCAAGGCTACGAATAGCAGAAAAAAGAGAATAAATACGGGTTTAACAAATGGGGGGAAACAGTTACAAAAAAAAGGTGAAAAAAACAGCAACCAGAAAGGGAGCGGTTTCGCGTTTCATCCAATCGATGCTCGATGGCAGCATGCTGGCACGCGACAAAGTGGCTTCATCTATGCCTTTTTTCTTTTTCCTGGCCGGGTTGGGCCTTTTTTTCATTTCAAACACTTATTACGCCGAAAGGCAGGCACGGGAGGTGGAAGCCCTGCGAAAGGAAATAGTGGAACTGCGCACCCGGCACACCCTCACCAAGTCGGAGCTTATGTATCTGAGTAATCAGTCCGAGATTGCCCGCAGGTTGCAAAGCAGGGGCTTTGTAGAGTCGACCGTCCCTCCCCTGCAAATTTCGGATGAAAGAAAAAAAGCAAATATTTTAAATAGGTGGTTGAACTAAGCACACAGCAACAGGCAAGCCCACAATGGACGACAAAAAGCACATAATACAACGCCTTTACCTGGTTTATTTTGCCATGGTGCTGCTGGGCATGGCTATCCTGTTCAGGGTTATTTATATTCAGGCTGTTGAGGGCGAAAAATGGCGCGAGATGGCCAGGATATCCAGCATGCGCATCGAAAACATCGATGCCATAAGAGGCGACATTTGCGCCGACGATGGCCGCTTGCTGGCTACCAGCGTGCCTGTTTATGAAATCAGGATGGACCTCAGCAACCAGGTAGTATCGGATGAGGTTTACAATCAAGGCATTGACTCTCTGGCCCTGCTGCTTTCACAACTTTTTGGCGACCGGTCGAAAGCCGGTTATCTTGCTGACCTGAACACAGCCCGAAAAAACCAAGACCGCTATTTTCTGGTAAAACGCAACGTTTCTTACCATCAGTTGCAGGCCCTGCGTACTTTCCCCATTTTCAGGCTGGGGAGATTCCGCGGAGGGTTTCTGCCTATTGAGCGTTCGCGCCGCGAAATGCCTTACCGCACCATGGCCCAGCGTACCATCGGTTATGAGCGCGAGGGCGTTTATGTGGGTCTGGAAGGAGCTTACAGAAAGGAACTCGAAGGTATCCAGGGAAAAAGGCTTATGCTACGCGCCGGGGGCGGCAGCTGGGTACCCATAAACGACGACAACGAAATTCAGCCCGAAAACGGCAAGGACCTGATCACCACCATTAACATTAGCATGCAGGATATTGTAGAAAACGCCCTTTTAAGGCAGCTTCAAAGGTCGAAAGCAGAGTTTGGCACAGCGGTGGTTATGGAGGTTTCGACCGGAAAGATCAAGGCCATCTCCAACCTGACCCGCCGCCCCTCGGGAAACTATGAAGAAACCTTCAATTACGCCGTGGGCGAAAGCACAGAGCCTGGCTCCACCTTTAAGCTTGCCAGCATGATTGCCCTGCTTGAAGACGGAAAGGTTAAGCCCGAAGAGATGGTGCACACCGGCAACGGAAGCATTGCCTACGCCGACCAGGTAATGCGCGATGCCAAAGAGGGCGGCTTCGGGAGCATTACAGCCAGGCGTGCATTCGAAGTATCGTCAAACGTGGGCATCTCGCAACTGGTGGTAAAAGCCTATAAGGACAAGCCCCAGCAATTTGTTGACAAGCTCAAGGCTATGGGCCTCGACAAACCCCTGGAACTGGAAATTACCGGAGAGGGGCAGCCCATGATCACCGATCCCAAAAGCCCTTCCTGGTCGGGCGTTTCACTTCCTTGGATGTCGATAGGGTATGGCGTTTCTCTTACACCCTTGCAAACCCTTTCGTTTTACAATGCGGTGGCAAACAAAGGCCGCATGATGAAGCCCATGTTTGTGGAAGAAATCAGGCAAACAGGAAAAACAATACAGCGATTTCAGCCGCAGGTAATAAACAGAAGCATTGCCAGCAGTTCTACCCTCGAAACCATTCATGAGATGCTCATTGGAGTAGTGGAGAATGGCACGGCGAAAAACATTTATAGCTCCCTTTACCCCATTGCCGGGAAAACCGGTACCGCACAGGTGGCCAACACCAGCCAGGGATACCGCAACGTGCATGGCCGCACTTCTTACCGCTCCTCGTTTGTAGGCTATTTCCCTGCCGACCAACCTGCCTACAGTATCATTGTGGTCATTCACAACCCCAGAGGGGTTTTGTATAGCGGCGGACAACTGGCGGCGCCTGTTTTTAAGGAAATTTCCGATAAAATATTTGCCACCCAGATAAATTATCCCCAGCCCGGCTTCGACAACCTGCTGACTTCGCTGCCTTCGTTTAAAAACGGAAATGCCGACGATTTCCGCACCATTTATTCGGCCTTCGACTGCAAGCTCATCGATAATATTCAAACCGCCTGGGCAACCACCGTGGCCAAAAACGACACAGTGAGCTTCTGGGAAAAGAATTTTATTGACAACCTGGTTCCCGACGTGGTAGGCATGGGACTAAAAGATGCCTTTTTTGTTCTTGAAAACGCAGGCCTGAGGGTTCGATTCAGCGGACGAGGTGTCGTAAAGCGGCAAAGCCTGCAGCCCGGCGTAAGGTTTAGTCCGGGAAACCAGATTTACATTGAATTAAATTGATTTTAAAAAAGTGGGAAACTTACGCGACATATTATACAAGGCCGAACTGCTCGAAACCCACGGGGTGCTCGACAGGGAAGTGCTGGCTGTAGAGTTCGACTCGCGTAAGGTTAAGCCAGGAACACTGTTTGTAGCCATAAAAGGGCTTACCACCGATGGCCATCTTTTTATTGAAAAGGCGGTTCAAAGTGGTGCGGTGGCCATCGTTTGCCAGGAAATACCAGAAAAAATCAGCAAAGAAGCCACCATTATCAGGGTTAAAGATTCGGCCCATGCCCTGGGAGTTGTTGCAGCGAACATCTTTGGAAATCCTTCCGAAAAGATTCGTCTGATTGGAGTAACCGGCACCAACGGCAAAACAACGGTAGTAACCTTGCTTCACGACCTGTTTACCCGTTTGGGATACGCTTGCGGAATGATCTCCACGGTTCGGAACCTGGTTGGACAAAAGGAGATTCCAGCCACTTACACCACTCCCGACCCGGTTCAGCTAAACGACTTGCTCAGGCAAATGGTGGAGGCAGGCTGCGAGTTTGCTTTTATGGAAGTGAGTTCACATGCTGTGGCCCAGCAGCGCATTGCAGGGCTACATTTTGCCGGTGGCATTTTTACCAACCTGACCCACGACCACCTGGATTTCCACAAAACCTTCAGCGAATACCTGAAAGCGAAAAAAACGTTCTTCGACCAACTCGATGCGCAGGCTTTCGCCATAACCAACACCGACGACAAGAATGGCTGGGTAATGCTACAAAATACCCGGGCAATAAAAAAAACATACAGCCTGCGTGCCATGGCCGACTTCAAGGGCAAAGTGCTCGAAAATGGATTTGCTGGCTTACAACTATTGATTGAAGGACGGGAAGTTTGGTGCAAGCTGGTGGGCGAGTTTAACGCTTACAACTTGCTGGCTGTATATTCTGCGGCCCGCATGCTGGGGCTTGAGCCTGAAGAGGTGCTTACCCCCCTGAGCAGCTGCCGCCCTGCCGAAGGCCGCTTCGACTTTTTCCCCGGAAGGGAAAACAGGATTGGCATTATCGACTATGCCCATACCCCCGATGCCCTGGAAAACGTGCTGAGCACTATTGCCAGCCTTCGCACCGGCTCCGAGAAGCTCATTACAGTAGTGGGATGCGGCGGCAACCGCGACGCTGCAAAAAGGCCAGCCATGGCAGCCATCGCCGCAAGGCTAAGCAACAAGGTGATACTCACCAGCGACAACCCCCGCTTTGAAGAACCGGAAAAAATTATTGAAGATATGAAAACCGGCCTCGACCCCATGAGCAAACGCCATACGGTGACTGTGATAAACCGCCGCGATGCCATTAATGCGGCCTGCGCCATGGCAAACCCCGGCGACATTGTTCTGGTGGCCGGAAAAGGACATGAAAAATACCAGGAAATAAAAGGGGTGAAACACCCCTTTGACGATAAAGAAATTTTAATGGAATACCTGGCCTGAGAAACTGAAAATTTTAAAAGAGCTGCAGATGCTGTATTATTTGTTCGAATACCTGGATAAAGCCTTTGACATACCCGGAACGGGAGTATTCCAGTATATCTCGTTCAGGGCAGGTATGGCAGTGATCTTTTCACTCTTTATCACCATGATCTCGGGCCGCAGCATCATTCGTTTCCTACAGAAAAAGCAGGTGGGCGAGGTAGTAAGAAACCTGGGGCTGGAAGGGCAAATGAAAAAGCAGGGAACCCCAACCATGGGTGGAATCATTATTATTGCCGCCATTGTTATACCCACCCTGCTGTTTGCCCGAATTGACAACATTTATATAATTCTGATGCTGGTTTCAACCATTTGGCTTGGAATTATTGGCTTTATTGACGATTATATCAAGGTTTTCAAAAAGAACAAAAAAGGCCTTCACGGGAAATTTAAAATTTTGGGGCAGATTACCCTGGGCATTGTAGTGGGGGCCACTCTTTATTTTAACGACTCGGTGGTGATTCGCGAAAAAGGCCAGGAGAGCTTTGCTTTTGAAACCACCAGCGAAATACTAATCATTGATGATGCCAAAAGCCCTGGTGCAGCATTTTCGAGAGAGTCGGTAAAATCGACCAAGACCACCATACCTTTTTTCAAAAACAATGAGTTAGACTACGCTGTGCTGCTGAAGTGGCTGGGCGAAGGCTATACCAAATGGGCCTTTCTGATCTTTATTCCCATTGTTATACTCATTATTACGGCGGTATCGAACGGAGCCAATATTACCGATGGGCTCGATGGCCTGGCCACAGGCACTTCGGCCATCATCGGGGCAACCCTGGGGGTGTTGGCTTATGTTTCGGGCAATACCGTTTTTGCCAACTACCTCAACATCATGTATATACCCATGACAGGCGAGCTGGTTATTTTCATTGCCGCCTTTGTGGGAGCCTGCATAGGTTTTTTATGGTACAACACCTACCCGGCACAGGTCTTTATGGGCGACACAGGCAGCCTGGCCCTGGGTGGCATCATTGCCGTGTTTGCCATTGTAATACGCAAGGAGTTGCTCATTCCGGTGCTTTGCGGGGTGTTTTTCATAGAAAACCTTTCGGTGGTTATGCAGGTGAGCTGGTTCAAATACACCAAAAAGCGTTTTGGCGAAGGAAGGCGAATTTTTAAAATGGCCCCCCTGCACCACCACTATCAGTTGTTGGGTTACCACGAGGCCAAGATTGTGCAGCGCTTTTTAATTGTGGGCATCATTCTGGCGGTGTTCAGTGTGATAACCCTGAAATTGAGATAAAATAAATGGGCGGGCGGCTGGTCATACTGGGAGCGGGAGAAAGCGGAACAGGAACGGCCATTTTGGCCCGGAAAAAAGGCTGGGAAGTGTTTGTTTCTGACCTGCAGTCCATAAAAAAACAATACAAGGACGCTCTTTTACATCATGAAATAAGCTGGGAAGAGGCGAAGCATTCGGAGGCGTTGATTCTGAATGCCGATGAGGTTATGAAAAGCCCAGGCATTCCCGATTGGGCACCAGTGGTAAAAACCATTCGAGCCAAGGGCATACCAGTGGTTTCTGAAATTGAGTTTGCCGGAAGGTACAACCAGGCACCAACCATTTGCATCACCGGCAGCAACGGCAAAACTACCACTACCCTGCTCACAGGCCACATCCTGAAAAAGGCCGGCTTAAACGTTGGCATTGCAGGCAATGTGGGAAGCAGTTTTGCCTGGCAGGTGGCTGAGCAAAAGCATGGGGTGTATGTGCTCGAAATTTCTTCTTTTCAGCTCGATGGAATGGAGAAATTCAAGGCCGATATTGCCGTGCTGCTAAACATTACGCACGATCACCTCGACCGATACGACCACAGCTTTGAAAAATACATTGCATCGAAACTGCGCATTATGCAAAACCAGACACCGCGGCAGCACTGCATTTTCTGTGCTGACGACCCCGTGCTGCAAGCAAGGTTGGTGCAAAAAACAGATGGGCCACGGCTGATTCCTTTCAGCACCAAACAAGTTTTAAAGGAAGGAGCCTGGACCGACAAGAACGAAAAATTGAATATTAACCTAAATACTGAAGAATTCAAGATGGATATCCTTGAGCTGAGCCTGAAGGGACGACACAACATTTACAACAGTATGGCAAGCGGCATTGCCGCCCGCCTGCTCGACATCCGCAAAGAAGTGATACGCGAAGGGCTGAGCGACTTCCAGAACGTGGAGCACAGGCTTGAACCCCTTGGCTTTGTGCGCGGCATTGAATTTATTAACGACAGCAAGGCCACCAACGTAAACTCTACCTGGTACGCCCTGGAGTCGATGAATAAGCCCGTAATATGGGTGGTTGGCGGCCAGGACAAAGGCAACGACTACAGCGGCCTGCTCGAGCTGGTTGAAAAAAAGGTAAAGGCCATTGTTTGCCTTGGCAAGGAGAACAGCCGCATAAAAGAAGTGTTTGGAGCCATTGTTCCGGCTATTTTCGAAACGCGCACCGCACGCGATGCCGTAAAAGCAGCCTATCTGGCTGGTGTACCGGGCGACGTGGTGTTGCTTTCGCCAGCTTGCGCCAGCTTCGACCTCTTCGAAAATTTTGAAGACCGCGGACGACAGTTTAAACAGGCTGTTTATGATTTGTAAAAAAACCAAATGATGAATAAAGTGCTGGAAAAAATAAAAGGCGACAGGGCCATTTGGATGGTGGTGATATTTCTATCCATCTTCTCGCTGCTGGCTGTATACAGCTCTACAGGGTCACTGGCCTACAAATACCGTTCGGGAAATACCGAATATTACATCATCAAGCACTTTGTTATTATGCTGCTTGGCCTTGGGCTTATGTGGCTGGCCAGCCGAATTAAGTATACCTACTACTCACGCATATCGCAACTGGCTTTGTGGGTGGCGGTGCCATTGCTGCTGTTTACTCTGGTAAAAGGGACCAATATCAACGAAGCCAGCCGCTGGCTTACCCTGCCTATCATCAACATCAGCTTTCAAAGCTCCGACTTTGCCAAACTGGCACTGATTATGTACGTGGCCCGTATGCTTACTAAAAAGCAGGATAGCATCAAAGACTTTAAGGAGGCATTTGTGCCTATACTTATCCCTGTGTTAATCATAACGTTGCTTATTCTTCCGGCCAACCTTTCCACGGCTGCCATACTCTTTGCCACCTGCATCATACTGATGTATATCGGGGGGGTTAACCTAAAATACCTGGCTGCCTTTGCCGGTATTGGAGTGTTAAGCCTAATGCTGTTTGTTTTTGTGGCATCAAAAATGCCCGAAAGCCGTGTTTCGGTATGGGGTACACGTATTACAACCTTTTTTACAAAATCGGGCGACACCTACCAGGTGCGGCAAGCCAAGATTGCCATTGCCTCGGGTGGCATTATAGGAAAGATGCCTGGAAAATCAACCCAGCGCAACTTCCTGCCACATGCATATTCCGATTTTATCTATGCCATTATTATTGAAGAATACGGCATTGCCGGAGGGTTTTTTGTGTTGCTGCTGTATCTCATTCTTTTTTACCGGGCCATAAAAATCTCCAAACAAAGTCCCGGAACTTTCGGGGCACTGCTGGCGGCTGGATTAAGTTTCAGCCTGGTATTTCAGGCCATGATCAACATGGCTGTTTCCGTAGATCTTTTTCCCGTGACGGGCCAGCCCCTGCCATTGATCAGCATGGGCGGTACTTCGCTGTGGTTCTCGAGCCTGGCCATAGGTATCATTTTAAGTGTTAGCAGGAAGATTGAAGAAGACGAAATAAATGGAAGACCAATTACAACAAGCTGAGGCGCTGCGGGTAATTATTGCCGGCGGAGGTACCGGGGGTCATGTGTTCCCGGCCATTGC
Organism: Bacteroidales bacterium UBA4814; assembly: GCA_002402465.1. GTDB lineage: Bacteria > Bacteroidota > Bacteroidia > Bacteroidales > UBA7960 > UBA7960. The sequence goes on along the minus strand of DHFW01000002.1, from coordinate 74,900 downwards.
CATTGCCCTGGCCATCAAAAAGAAGGTGTACAATGCCAAGATTCTTTTTGTTGGGGCAAAGGGCCGTATGGAAATGAAAAAGGTTCCGGCGGCAGGTTTCCATATTATCGGGCTCAATATTTCGGGCTTGCAACGCAGGCTCACCTGGAAAAACCTGCAAGTACCCTTTAAGCTGTGCGACAGCATGCTAAGGGCCAGAAACATCGTAAAACGATTCAAACCCGATGTGGTGATCGGCGTGGGAGGCTATGCCAGCGGACCACTGGTAAGGGCGGCAGCAAAGCAAGGGGTACCTATCTTGATCCAGGAACAAAATTCTTTTCCGGGCCTTACCAACCGAATACTGGGCAAAAAAGCCGACAAAATTTGTGTGGCCTACGATGGCATGGAACGCTTCTTCGACAAGTCAAAGCTGTTCCTTACAGGGAACCCCGTGCGGCAGGACATTGTGAGCATGGAAGGGAAATACGAAAAAGCCATGGATTTCTTTGGTTTTACTCCAGACAAGCCAGTACTTTTTGTTACCGGCGGCAGCCTGGGGGCGCGCACCATAAACGAAAGCATCAGCAAAAACCTTTCGCTTTTTATGCAAAACGGCATACAGGTGATATGGCAAACTGGAACCATCTATTACCAGCAGGCTCTTGAGCAGGCCAAAGGCTATGATAAAGGCGTGTATGTAACCCGGTTTATCGACCACATGGATTTGGCCTATGCCGCAGCCGATGTGGTGGTGAGCCGGGCAGGCGCCATAGCCGTTTCCGAAATTTGCACCGTGCAAAAACCAGCTATTCTCATCCCTTCGCCCAACGTGGCCGAAGATCACCAAACAAAAAATGCCCTGGCCCTGGTCAATCATCATGCTGCTATACTGATTAAAGACAACGAAGCCACCAAAAAACTAGGGCCGGTAGTGCTCGACCTCATGAAGGACGAAGAAAAGAAATTCAGACTGAAGGAACGCTTGGTAGGGCTATCGTTTCGCGATGCAGCCGATGTAATTGCTGGCGTAGCACTCAGTCTGGTAAAAACAAAATAAAATGGATATGAACCGCTTACATAACATCTTTTTCCTGGGTATTGGCGGCATTGGCATGAGCGCCCTTGCACGCTACTTCAATGCCCGGGGAGTAAATGTGAGCGGTTACGACAGAACCCCTTCACCCGTAACGGAGGCTTTGCAAAACGAAGGCATAAACGTTTGGTTTGACGAACAGGCGAGTGTGCTGCCCTCCCAGATCGACCTGGCTGTTTACACCCCGGCAATTCCCAAAAACTCCTTTTTGTTGACTTCGCTTTGTGCGAAAAGCGTACCGGTGATAAAACGAGCCGAACTGCTTGGACTGATCTCGGGCCAGTTGCCCACCATTGCCATTGCCGGCACACACGGGAAGACCACCATCAGCACCATGGTGGCTCACATACTGAAAACCGCCGGCATAAAAACCATGGCCTTCCTTGGAGGCATCAGCACCAACTATCAGACAAACTATCTGGACGATGAAAACCCGCGGTGGATGGTAGTGGAAGCCGATGAGTTCGATCGCTCCTTCCTGAGCCTCAGGCCGGCCATGGCCCTTATAAGCTCCACCGATGCCGACCACCTCGACATTTACGGCACGGAAGAAGCCCTGCAAAACAGCTTTGCCGAATTTGCTGCCCGCATAAACCCTGATGGAACACTGGTGATAAAGAAAGGTCTGCACGCAGGGCAGGCTTTTAAAGGCCGCACCCTTACTTACTACACCGGAGAAAATGCCGACTTTATGTCTAAAAATACGGAAGTGAAGAACGGCCAGTATTTTACAGCAATCGACGGCTTATTGCAAACCAGTCAATTTGCCCTTGGCATGCCGGGCCGCCACAACCTTGAAAATGCGCTGGGTGCCGCAGCCATTGCCTGGTCTGTGGGCATTGCCCCCGAGGTGGTAGCACGGGCCCTTTCCACCTTTAAAGGAGTGAAGCGCCGCTTCGAAACCTGCCACCAGGGACCGAAAACCGTATTTATTGATGACTACGCTCACCACCCCGAAGAGATCAGGGCTTGCATTGGGGCTGCCAGAGAATTATTCCCCGGAAGGGAAATTACGGCCGTTTTCCAGCCCCACCTCTACAGCCGCACCCGTGACCTGGCCAAACAATTTGCCGAAAGCCTGGCTTTGGCAGATCGCCTTCTGCTGCTCGACATTTATCCCGCAAGGGAATTGCCCATTGAAGGGATCACCTCGGCTATGCTACTCGAAAAAATTGAATTGCCCCAAAAGAAATTGTTGAAAAAAGAAGAAATTATTTCAGAATTGGAGACACATCCCCCTGAAGTTTTGCTTACTATGGGAGCCGGCGATATTGACCGGCTGGTGCCCGAAATTGTCATGTTTTTGAAAAATAAAGGATTATGATCAGAAAAATACTCAACATATTGCTTCTGATTGCCATTCCGGCAGGTCTGTTCCTTTTGCTGGGATTTGCCGTGGAACAAAACCGTCAGCTTCCCAGCAGCCCTTTGCAGGTAAGCATCGATTACCACTGCGGGCATCACTTCATTGAAGCCGAAGCCGTAAAAGCCAAGGTGCTGAATGCTACCAGCGAAATTGAAGGCAAGCCCATTGCCGACGGTAAATTAAGGCAGATTGAATCGGTGGTTCAGGGCATACCCTATGTGCAGAAGGCCAGCGTCTTTCGCAATATCAATGGCGAGTTGCACATAGATATTACACAACGTCAGCCCATACTTAGGGTAATCAATGCCCACAACCATAGTTTCTACATCGACCGGGCCGGCCGCATGATGCCCCTGAGCGACGATTACACTGCCAGAGTGCTGATTGCCACCGGCCATATCAATGCCGGGTATTCGCCCCTGACCGATTTGCTTGAAAAAAAGGACCCGAAAGAAATATCTTCGAACGAGCAAAGGCTCAGAGACTTGCACCGGATGGCAACTTTTATCGAAAACGATCCCTTCTGGAATGCCTTTATCGATCACATTTATGTAACCCCAAGCGGACAATTCGAACTCACCCCGAAATACGGAGGACATATCGTGGAGTTTGGAGGCATAGACCAAATGGAACATAAATTCAAAAAACTGATGGTTTTTTATCAAAACGGCCTGACCCGAACAGGATGGAACCATTACAGAAGAATAAACGTGAAGTATAGTAACCAGGTAATTTGTTCAAAATAGAATTGTTATGACACAATCAGAAATTGTCGCCGGATTAGACATAGGGTCAACCAAGATCGCTTGCATCGTTGGCCGAAAAAACGAATACGGAAAGGTGGAGATTTTAGGGCTCGGCCGATCCGACTCCCTGGGAGTTAACCGTGGGGTGGTTGAGAACATACAGGACACGGTTGACTCAATTATAAAGGCGGTAAATGAAGCCAGCAAAGCCTCTGACATCGACATAAAGCTGGTAAACGTGGGCATTGCCGGGCAGCATATCCGCAGCTTGCAGCACCGTGGCAACATTATGCGCAACAGCCTTGAAGATGAGATCAACCAGGACGACGTGAACAACCTCATCGAAAACATGTACAAACTGGTGCTGCCTCCGGGTGAAGAGATCATCCACGCCATCCCGCAGGATTTTATCATCGACAATCAGCAACGCACGCGCAAGCCCCTTGGCATGTCGGGCATTTGCCTGGAAGCCAATTTCCACATTATTACCGGGCAGGTGGCGGCCGCAAAAAACATTGAAAAGTGCGTAAAGAAGGCCGGCCTCGAGATTTCAAGCATGATCCTCGAGCCCCTGGCTTCGGCTGAATCGGTACTCAGCAGCGAAGAAAAAGAAGCTGGGGTGGCACTGGTCGATATGGGCGGTGGCACCACCGACATTGCCATTTTCCAGGACGACATAATTCGGCATACCGCGGTAATTCCACTGGGCGGAAACGTAATTACCGACGATGTGAAGGAGGGCTGCTCCATTATTCGCAGCCAGGCCGAGGAGCTGAAAAAAATGTTCGGTTCAGCCCTGGCCAGCGAAAACAAGGACGAGGAAATTATCTCCATTCCGGGAATCAGGGGACGCGGTGCCAAGGAAATTTCGCGCAAGAACCTGGCCCATATCATCCAGGCCCGGATGGAAGAAATTATTGAACACGTGTTGTACGAAATAAAAAACTCGGGCTTTGAGAAAAAACTCATTGCAGGCATTGTGCTCACAGGCGGTGGCAGCCAGTTGCGCCACGCCGCCCAGCTCACCGAGTTTATCACAGGCATGGATACGCGCATTGGCTATCCCAATGAGCACCTGGCCAAAACCCTTTCGGGCGAAAGCGGAAGTCCAATGCATGCCACCGGCATAGGTTTGGTAATTAAAGGTCTTGACAGCAAGGAGGTTAGGAAGCCAGGAAACAATACAAGAAAACCCAAGCCCCAGGTTAAAACCAATATCTTCTCGAGGTTATTTGATCAAGGTATGGAATTCTTTGAAAAAGACCAACCCATTTAGTCCGATCTTATTAACAATAAGACGGAAAAATCTGTTAATAAAATAACAAATTTCTGCTAAGCCTTTTTACTTAAAATATTTACCTTCAACCCTGAAAATTATGACCAAAGACATGATCAAATTCGACCTGCCAAAAAACCAGTCTTCCATTATTAAAGTGCTGGGAGTAGGCGGCGGTGGCAGCAATGCCGTGAACCATATGTTCAAGCAAGGTATTGAAGGTGTTGACTTTCTAGTGTGCAATACCGACAGCCAGGCACTCGACATGAGTCCCGTTCCCAACAAAATTCAGCTGGGCGTAAGCCTTACCGATGGCCGCGGAGCAGGCAGCCTTCCCGAAGTGGGAAAGAACGCCGCTATTGAAGACCTGGACCGCATCAAGGAGGTGTTGGAAAAAGGCACAAAAATGTTGTTTATCACCGCCGGCATGGGCGGAGGTACCGGCACCGGGGCCGCACCCGTTATTGCAGAAGCCTCAAAGGAAATGGGCGTTCTCACCGTAGGTATTGTAACCATCCCCTTTATGTTCGAAGGCCGAAAGCGCCGCCAGCAAGCTGAAGAAGGCATTAAACAGCTACAGGAACATGTAGACACCCTGCTGGTAATTTGCAACGACCGCTTGCGAGAGCTTTACGGTAACCTTTCGGTCAGCGAGGCATTCGCCCGGGCCGACAATGTGCTCACCACCGCGGCCAAAGGCATTGCCGAAATCATTACCCTTACGGGAAATATAAACGTTGACTTTGCCGATGTGCGCACGGTAATGTCGAACAGCGGCGTAGCCATTATGGGAAGCGGAAGCGCCGAAGGCGAAAACCGCGCCATACAAGCCATTGAAATGGCCCTCTCTTCGCCCCTGCTCAACGACAACCACATCAGGGGTGCCAAAAACATTCTTCTCAACATTACCAGCGGAACCGAAGAAATCCTTATGGACGAGATCAGCGAGATCACCGATTACATCCAGGAGGAATCGGGTAGCACCGCCGAAATTATTTGGGGCCTTGGAAAGGATGAGTCGCTCGGCGCCAAGATCAACGTAACCCTTGTGGCAACAGGTTTCTCTTCAAGCACCGCTTTTCAAACCGAACAACTTCCAGAAAAAAGGGTGGTGAACCTGTCTGAGCAAACCCAAGCCGCAAGCCAGCAGCCGATGCAACAGGAGAATAAACCCGGCTTGCCGTTCATTAAACCACCTGCCCCTGCCGACATGCCTGCCGAAAGCAAAACCGAAACCAGGCCCGAGCCTGCTCCGGTAACCTTCGAATTCCCGGTTTCTGAAAACAACCAGAACCCAGCCACACCCGAAACCCGGATGCAAAGCTATGAAAGGCCTGCCCGCGAAACACCATACGAGGGCGAACCCTCAGCAAGCCCGGTTTCTGAAGCCGAGCTGAAGCGCAAAATGATGGAACGTGAACAACGCCTGCGCGAACTCAGCATGAAGCTCAAAACGCCTGAAGGCCTGCAAGACCTTGAAAAACAACCCGCTTTCGTAAGGCGAAACGTAGTGCTGAACAATACACCGCTTAGCTCAGAATCGCAAGTTTCGAGATACACCCTCAACGAAGGCGACGACAACACCACACAGATCAAATCGAATAATTCGTTCCTCCACGATAATGTGGACTAACACCCCAACCAGTTTCCTTTTTTTTACCTTTGTTCAGTGTTCTTTTGGTTTTGTTTTCTCAGAAAAGGCCGGCTCGTCCGGCTTTTTCTTTTTTAAATCTGTCGCTCAACTTTTCTTCGTAAATTTGCAACTAATAAAAAGTATCAGAACCAATTAAACTCAATGAAAAATTACAGCATTAAAAGCCCGGTAAAATGGCTGGCCCTGCTTGCAATCGCTGCCCTGGTAGCAGCCTGTGGCTCCGACGACCCCGAAAAACAGGCAGCAAAAGACCGTGAAAAAATTATCGAATACCTCCAGAAAAACAATATCGATGCCATTGAGCACGAATCGGGCGTGTTTTATTTGATAACCAGGGAAGGAAGCGGAAATTTCCCAACCGAAAATTCCACCGTAACTTTGAACTACTCTTTTAAACTGCTCAGCGGGAAGGACCTTGGAGGGCAAGACAACACCATGTTTAACCTGCAAAACAACATCCTTGGATTCCGTTACGGCATCCCACTATTCGACAAAGGCAGCACTGGCATCCTGATTGTCCCCTCCGGACTGGCCTATGGCCCAAACGGCTACTTCAACATTCCACCAAATGCCAATCTGGTTTACGAAATCGAATTAATAGATTTTTAATAATCTTAAGTTTTAGAAATTTTTTCTGCAAAGGCTCAAAAACAATTGTTAATTTTGCAGCCAAAATGATACATTACAATGGCAAGCATCAAAAACCTTAAGAAAGACCTGAACTACCTGATCGACGAAGTGATCGGTACTTGCATGATTCACCAGTACACCCAGCAGGACAAGCAAGAAGAACTGGATCAGATCATAAACGAGATGATCGAGTACCGCGAGAGTCTTATCACCCGCATCAACAATCCTGAGGTGAATGAAAACGGTCAGAGCCTGAAAAACTACTACCGGGCCCTGTTTGATGAATTGCTCGAGAAAGTGAATGGCGCTTTTGACAAACTGAACAAAATAGCCGGCTGAGCCCTGGCATTCCGAAAAGTTATAAAGGCGCTTCCAGCGCCTTTTTTTGTAGAAACCAGCTTTTATGTGTGGCCGATATTCGATAAGTAAAAAAGCCAGGGAAATTGGCGATCATTTCAGCGTTACCATTCCTGCGGCCTTTGAAGGCGGGCTTTACAATGCTGCCCCAACCCAGTGGCTGCCGGTTATCGCAATGAACCAGCCCGACAGGCTGCTGCATTTTCGCTGGGGGCTGCAACCACCATGGGAAAGCAAGGGCTCAACGCCACCCCTGTTAATGAATGCCCGATCGGAATCGTTGCACCAGAAAAAAATGTTCTCAGGTCTGCTTCGGCAAAAGCGTTGCCTTATTCCCGCCGATGGTTTTTTTGAGTGGGAAAAGCTGGGGAAAACACGGCAACCCTGGCGCTTTGTGATAAAAAACGAGGGACTGTTTGCCTTTGCCGGACTTTTTGACCAGGTACAGCAACCCGATGGTACCACCGCCAATGCTTTTACCATTATTACCACCAGTGCCAACGAGTTGGTACAAGGCATTCACGATCGTATGCCGGTAATCCTCAACCAAGAAAACATCCGGACTTGGCTCAGCGAATCCGATCCCGGCAAACTTAACAAACTTTTTATTCCATACCCTTCCGGGGAAATGGAATGCTACAGAGTGTCGCCCAAAGTGAACAGCGCGGCACTGAACACTCCTGAATTAATTAAACCATGGCAGGATCCAAACCTGACACTTTTTTAACGGATTTACCGTTGAATTTAAACACCTCAATTTTAGAAACGAATGAGAAACACATCTGCCAGGCCCGGTGGAGACCGGCGTAACGCACGTCCGGGCCGCCCTGGCTCAAAAACCACCGGAAAAAGCACCGGCCGTGAGGCCCGTTCCGACAGGCCCCGCACCGAAGGCCGACCTTACAAAAAAGACCGCCCTTTTTCGAAAGATCGACCCGAATCGGGCGACCGTAAATTCTCCAAAGACAAACCCTTTTCGAAAGATCGCCCAAGTGCTGGCGACCGTAAATTTTCCAGGGAAAGACCCTTTTCGAAAGACAGACCAGAAACCGGCGATCGCAAATTCTCCAGGGAAAAACCTTTTTCAAAGGACCGCCCACAGACTGGCAATCGCAGGCAATCTCCTGACAGACCTTCCTCTGCCCATCGCAGCGGCAGGGGCGAACGCAGCTACTCATCTGACAGGCTCTATTCAAGTGACCGACCAGAACGTAGCGAACGCAGCTACTCGAAAGATCGACCGGCTTCCAAACGCCCTTATGCCAAAGGCAAACCCGGCCGAAGCAGCAGAGAGCCACGCAAAATACTCGACGACAGCAGCAGGCTGAATAAATACATTGCCAATGCCGGCGTATGCTCCAGGCGCGAAGCCGACATGCTTATAAAAAACGGCGCCATTACCGTAAACGGCAAAATCGTGACCGAGATGGGCGTAAAAGTAATGCCCGGCGACGTAGTGATGTATGGCACCCAGCGACTGGTGAACGAAAAGAAAGTATATATCCTGCTCAACAAGCCAAAAGATTATATAACCACTTCCGACGACCCACAGCACCGTAAAACCGTGCTGGAATTGATCAGAAATGCTGGCCGCGAGCGCGTGTATCCCGTGGGAAGGCTCGACCGCAACACTACCGGACTGCTGCTGCTTACCAACGATGGCGAACTAGCCAAAAAACTCACCCACCCGCGTCATGGCGTAAGAAAACTTTACCACGTGCATCTCGACCAGGCCGTTACCAAAGCCGATCTGGAACAAATTGCCAATGGAGTGAAGATTGACGATAACCTTGTGGTGCCAGATGCCGTATCATATATTGATAAGGCCGAAACAAAGAAAGAAGTAGGCATTGAATTGCACTCGGGTCAGAACCGCGTGGTAAGGCGCCTCTTCGAACAGTTTGGCTACAAGGTAACAAAACTCGATCGCGTGGTTTTTGCAGGCCTGACAAAAAAAGACCTGCCCCGCGGAAAGTGGCGTTTCCTAACCGAAAAAGAAGTTAACTACCTGAGAATGCTTGGGTAAAAACACAGAAATAAACCTATGGAGCAGACAGGGCTCAATAAAAAACAGTTGACGCTGAAATTTCTGAAAATTGCAGGAATATCAGGCGGATTGTTTATTGCAGCCCTTTTTCTGATCCTGAGTCTGATGGCCCTGATATTCCAAAACAGGATCAAAGAACTTGTGGTGGAAAACATCAACCGCAACCTCACCACCGAGGTTGCGGTTGACAATATTAAACTTGACCTGATCCGGCGCTTTCCGCTGGCTTCGGTTACCTTTTCAGGAATAAAAGTAGCAGAGCCAGGGCAGCCCTTAAGCGAGAATAATTTGCTTGAAGCCAGCCGGATATACCTTAAGTTTAACCTCTGGAGCCTTTTGCTTGGCAACTATACCATTCGCGAAGTAGAGATAAACAGGGCACAACTGAACCTGGAAATCAGCAAAGAAGGCAAACCCAATTACGAAATCTGGCAGAAAGAAGAAGGTGAAGGTGAGGGTGAATTTGCCTTCGACCTGAGAAAAGTGTTGCTCAATGGCGTTCACTTCGTTTATCATGACATTGCCGGAAACCACCTTGTAGACCTCGACATTGACAGAGCCAACATGAGCGGAAATTTCCGCAATGATTTTTTCCAGCTTACCGCCCGGGGAAACCTCATGGCACATATGCTGGCCATCGATTCGGCCGTAATTATCAGGGAGAGGCCTGTGGAGCTCGATATGATAATGGAGGTTACCAACTATCGCGAGTTTGTTTTCAAGAAAGGCAATCTAAAAATCAACCAAAATGTCTTTGATGTAACAGGCAGCATGAACAACCTTGAAGAAGGCTTGTTTTTCGACACCTATATTGCCGGAAACCAGCTTCAGCTGGGGCAGTTGCTGGGCGACCTCCCAGAAGCTCTTTTGCCCTATGTGGAGGGTTATCGCGGCAAAGGTATCCTAAAAGCGGAGGCTGAAATAAAAGGCCTGCTGAGTAAATCAGAAAACCCGCATATCAGTCTTGTCTTCAAAGTATCGGGTGGGGAGTTGCAACACAGGGGCAGCGGCCTCGATCTTCGCAAGATGGATTTCGACGGCAACTTCGACAACGGAACGGCAAACAAGCTTTCGACCTCCACCCTTTCGTTTTCCGATTTCCATACCACCATCAACAAGGGGGTGCTGCGCGGCAACTTTACCCTGTTCGACTTTACCAAGCCCAGGCTCGACTTTAAAATGTTTGCCGATGCCGATGCCGGCGACCTGGTCAAGCTGTTCCGCATCGACACTATCAGCAAGGCAAAGGGCCGCATACATATGGACCTGAACTTCAAGGGCGGCATGAGCGAGAAAAACCGCTTCACAGGGCAGGATTTTGTATCGGCCAGGGCTACAGGCACATTCAGCTACGAGAATTTATCATTCGAAATTAAGGAGAATCCCCTGGCGTTTCGCGAATTTAACGGGGCATTCCTTTTCAACAACAACGACCTGGTCATCGAAAATTTCAGCGGACACGCCGGAAGCAGCGATTTTGAACTGAAAGGCTATTTTAGCAATGTGCTGCCCTTTCTTTTTCTTGAAAACGAAAAGCTGAATATCGTTACAAGCCTCTACAGCAACAACCTCAACTTTAACGAGTTGCTAAAATACAGCGTAAGCGGCACCGACACCACCTACCGCCTGAGCTTTTCCGACCGGCTGGGCTTTAACCTCGAAGCCAACGTGGTGCATCTTACCTTTAAGAAGTTTGAGGCAACCCACGTAATGGGCCGCGCCAGCCTGCAAAACAAACGCTTCCTGGCCCAGGATGTGGCCTTCCGTGCCATGGATGGGCAGATCAGGGCTTCTGGATACATCGACGGAATTCGCAACGACTACTTTACCGTGGGCTGCGAAGCCAGGATTAACGGGGTGGATATTAACAAGTTGTTTTATCAAATGGGCAATTTCGGGCAAGAAAGCATTACCGATGAGCATATTTTCGGAAAGATGACCGCCGATGTGCAGTTTTCGGGCCGCTGGACGCCAACCCTCGATGTGGATTACGCAAGCATAGAAACCATTGCCAATATGCGGGTGGAGCAAGGCGCCCTGATCGACTTTGAACCCATGCTGGCCCTCTCGCGATTCCTGAGAGTGGACGATTTGGACAGGGTGACTTTTTCTACCCTCGAAAACCAGATCCGGATCAAAGATCAGAGAATTTTCATCCCCGACATGGAGATTAGCTCCAGCGCGCTAAACCTGAAACTCTCGGGCGAGCATACCTTCGAAAATGAAATTGACTACCGCCTGCAAATACTGCTCAGCGATATCCTCTCGCGCAAAAACCGCCAGAGCCGAAATCCACAGGAGCAATATGGCGACATTATTGACGATGGTCTGGGCCGCACCACCCTGTTTCTGCGCCTTACCGGCACCACCGACGAGCCCGTTTTCCGTTACGACACCCAGGGCGTGCGTGAAAAAATGCGCGACAACCTCAGGCGCGAGGGACAAAATTTGCGCGATGCCTTCCGGCGCGAGTTTGGCGGAAACCAGCAACCAGAAGAACCCGCGAATTTAAACGAACCCGATACACGCGAAAATACCCGCCGCAACAAAAGAACCAATACCCGCTTCGAAATTGAATGGGATGAAAACGGACCCTGATTTGCCAAAATTACCTTTCTATGATCGCCTTTCCGAATGCAAAAATCAACCTGGGCCTGCACATCCTGAACCGCCGCACCGACGGGTTTCACAACATTGAATCGGTGCTGTTTCCCATCGGACTGTCAGATAGACTGGAATTAATCGAAGCGCCCGACGGTAAATATGCCTTTTCATCAAGTGGGATTCAAATTCCATCCGATGGTAAGCCCAACCTCTGCGAGCAGGCTTTTTGGCTGATGCACCAAGAGTTTCGTATTCCCCAAGTCCACCTTCACCTGCACAAGGTTGTTCCGGCGGGTTCGGGCCTGGGCGGAGGAAGCGCCGATGCCGCCTTCACCCTTAAAATGCTCAACGAAAAATTCTCGCTGGGGTTGAACTCCTCAGACCTGGAGCTCCTGGCCGCTCAACTGGGCAGCGACTGCCCATTTTTCATCCGCAATGAACCCATGCTGGCCACAGGCAGGGGCGAAATATTGCAACCCATTTCGCTTTCGCTGAAAGGATTGCACCTGTTGCTTATAAGGCCCAGGCTGCACATCAGCACCGCCAAAGCCTATGCAGGAGTTAAACCAGCACAGCCCGCCAGCTCAGTAGCTGAAATTCTGGCACAGCCATTGCACACCTGGAAAAACGAACTAAAAAACGACTTTGAAGAAAGCCTTTTCTCAAAACATCCCCTTTTGGGGAAAATTAAAACGAAACTTTACAGCCAGGGTGCAATTTATGCAGCTATGAGCGGAAGTGGCTCGGCCATATTCGGTTTGTTCGAAAAAAAACCGGCAGAAAACCTTAAACAGGCATTTCACGACAGTTTTATCTGGCACGAAGAGTTAAACTGATCATCTGTCTGCCAAAAACAACTTTCGGTCTTCAGAAGTCAAAGAATTTCATGGCTTTCTGAGGATTTTTTTATTTTTACCACCAAAAAACCAATTACAACAAACCAAATCAAGTCACCATGCAGAAATACAGACTTTTTGTCCTGCTGCTTGTTTTTTTCTCCCTTTCGGGGAAAACTTTCAGCCAGGAAGTGCTGACCACGCACAATATTTTTGATGTGAAATCGGTGGCCGAGGTTGCCCTCTCGCCCGACAAAAACCAAATTGCCTTCACGGTAAATGTGCCCAGACCCTTTACAGATGCTCCGGGGGGTGATTACCGCGAGTTGTATGTTTACAATGTGCTTACCCAGCAAACCCGGCCGTTCATTACCGGAAAACGCACTTTGTTTGGCATAGGCTGGGCGCCTGACGGTGAAACCATCACCTTCAGGGCAAATTTTCCCGATCAGCCCGGCACCCAGGTGTATGGCATCAGCCTCCGGGGCGGTGAAGCCTTTGCCATTACACGCCACCCGCTGGGCGTAAATGCCTACGAATTTATGGATGCCAACACCCTGGCCATTACTGCCACAGGGCCCGCCGATCAGGCCATTGCCAACTATCGCCGAAAAGGCATGGACATTGAAGTGTTCGAAGAAGAGTGGCGCCACATTAACCTCTACGTTTATAACACCAACACCCACGAAGCAAGGCAGGTTACCAGCAACGGCACCGTGTTCGACTTCGCCCTCAGCCCTGACAAGAAATGGGCGGCCGCAGCCATTGCCCCGCAAAACCTGGTAGACGACAGCTATATGTTTAAGCGCATTCACCTGGTGAATATGCAAACGGGGGAGACCACCCTGCTGATGGAGAATCCCGGCAAGCTGGGTAGCATGGCCTGGAGCCCCGATGGGAAAAAGATTGCATTCCAATCTGCCAGCAAGCTGGAAGATGCGGTGGTTGGAAGCCTTTTTGTAATGGATGTGCCCACCCAAAAGCAGTTCAGCGAATTGCGCAACCTGGTGGAAGGCATGGAGCTGTCGGTAATAAGCCACACCTGGAAAGACAACAACACGGTATTGTTTGCCGCCGAAGAAGGCGTTGATATTACCCTGAGCGAGCAGCGCGTGGACCGCGGTGCGCGTAACCTGCTCATTGAGCCCGGCCAACTGATATTTCGCGGTTTCAGTTTTGTGGATGGCATGGTAGCTTTTGCCGGGCATACCCCACAGCATCCGGCAGAGCTGTTCACGCTCGAAATGCGCCGCAAAACCCTCACCCGCCATACCAATCACAACGACTGGCTGGCAGGCATAAGGCTCGCCCGCCAGGAAAAGCTCGAATACAATGCCCGCGATGGCATGCGCATTGAAGGGGTTTTGATTTATCCCCTCGATTATGAAGCCGGAAAACAATATCCGCTCATCACCTATATCCACGGAGGACCTGAAGCCGCTGTGCAAAATGGCTGGTTTACCGGCTACGGCACCTGGGGACAGGTGGCTGCTGCACGCGGATACTTTGTGTTTGCACCAAACTATCGCGCCAGTTCCGGACGCGGAGTAGATTTCACCATGGTAGGCTATGGCGACCTCGCCGGAGTGGAATATGACGATGTGCTCGATGGCATAGATCACCTGATCAACATCGGATATGTGGACCGCAACCGGGTGGGCATTGGCGGAGGCTCTTATGGCGGGTATTTCAGCGCTTGGTCGGCCACGCGCCATACCGAACGATTTGCCGCCGCCGTGATGTTTGTAGGCATCAGCAACCAGGTTTCCAAACGCCATACCACCGACATTCCCTGGGAAGATTACTATGTGCACTGGGGTTTTTGGAATCATGAAGACGTGGACAGGGTGTACGCTTCCAGTCCCATAAAATATGCCCATGAGGCCAAAACGCCCATCCTGATTCTGCACGGAGATTCCGACCCACGGGTTCATCCCCAGCAAAGCCTCGAGCTTTACCGGGCCATCAAGATGCACACCGAAACACCCGTCAGGCTAATCTGGTATAAGGGCGAAGGCCATGGCAACCGCCGCAACACCCACCGGCTCGACTATATTGTGCGCACCATGCAGTGGTTCGATCATTTTCTTAAAGAAGGAAAAAGCGGGGATGAATTGCCCGAAAAATATCCCGACTTAGGCTTTTAGTCCCGGAATCAAAACAAATATTTTATCTTTGCCGGCAATAGCTTAGCAGAGGGCATACAACCAAGGCTGTATGCCCTCCTGGCCGGAAAATTCGCCCCAGGGGCAGTAATCTATAAACATCACTCGAATGAAGGACTTTTTAAAAGCTATTAAACGTTTCTCTTCGCGGGCCTTTGCCAAATCGCTCGACTTTATCGAGATTGTGGGCAACAAGCTGCCCCACCCCGCCACCCTGTTTTTTCTGCTTGCTGTTGCAGTAATGATCCTTTCGTGGTTTTCTGCTGTATTTGGAGTAAGTGCTGAGCATCCGGTGGATGGCACCATTATCACTGTAAACAACCTGATCAGCGGCGATGGTTTCAGGTGGATCTACACTAACATTATTGTCAACTTCCTGAAATTCCCGCCACTGGGCTATGTGCTTGTGGTGATGGTAGGCATCGGGGTAGCAGAAGGCTCGGGCCTTTTTACGGTCATGATCCGTTCGCTGGTATTAAGCTCTCCGCCCAAGCTGGTCACAGGTGCCATTGTAACAGCTGGTTTGATCTCGCATCTGGCTTCTGAAGCAGGCTATGTGGTGCTGATTCCACTGGGCGCAATGATCTTTCATGCCCTGGGACGCCACCCCATGGCGGGCCTCGCGGCCGCTTTTTGTGGCGTGAGCGGGGGCTTCGGGGCCAACTTCTTTATTGGCTCCATCGACCCCATATTGGCTGGTATCAGCGAGTCGGCAGCAAGAATGATCATCCCCAATATGGTGGTAAACCCTGCGGTGAACTATTACTTCATGTTTTTCTCCAGCTTCCTGGTGATTATTATCGGCACCTGGGTAACAGAGAAAATTGTGGAGCCCCGTCTGGGTAAATATACCGGCAACGCCGAAAAACTGCCCATTGAACAACTTACCCCTATCGAAAAGAAAGGTCTTCGCTGGGCTGGTTACGGTTTGTTGGTTACCTTGGCGCTGCTTGCGCTCAGTGTGGTTCCCTCCTGGGGAATCTTCCGCGATCCGCAAACCGGCTCAGTGCTGCACTCTCCCTTTTTCCAGGGCATTATCATTGGCATTCTGCTCATGTTCTTTATCCCGGGCCTTATTTACGGTATTGTGGTGGGCACCATTAAAAACGACAAGCACGTGGCCAAGCACATTACCCAGTCGATGGCCGGCATGGGCGGGTACATCGTGCTGGTGTTCTTCGCGGCCCAGTTCGTGTATTTCTTCAACTACAGCAACCTGGGTATTATTGTGGCCATTAAGGGTGCGCAGGGGCTGCAGAACATAGGGCTCACCGGGGTTACCCTGATTGTAGCCTTTGTTATACTTTCGGCATTTATCAATATGTTTATGGGAAGTGCATCGGCCAAATGGGCCATTATGGCACCGGTGTTTATCCCCATGCTTATGCTTATCGACCCACCCTATCACCCGGGCCTTACCCAGGCAGCATTCCGCATTGGCGATTCGGTAACAAACCTCATTACCCCCATGATGAGTTATTTTGCACTAATTGTAACCTTTGCCCAGAAATACGATGAAAAATACGGCATTGGCACCATTATTTCCACCATGATTCCCTATACGGTAATGCTTACCCTATTCTGGGTAGCAATGCTGGTGATATGGATACTTCTTGGCATTCCGCTTGGCCCCGATGGCCCCATTTTTATGAATTAACAAGTTTGGCTTCACCCTGATGTTAAAAACTGCCCGGCAAGTCTGATATTAATCTGGAACTTGCCGGGCTGTTTTTCTTTCTTTTAAACTACTTATCCTCATATTTCTTTAATATCTTTAATAAAATAAACTTTTAATTCAATTTTAAAAATTTGACCTATATGAAAACTACGACAAAGATTATTCTGCTGGTTTCCACGCTGGCCATGGTATCGTGCAGTGCTGCCCGTCAGCTGGCCTCGCGCATAGCAGGCGAATGGGTGATAGAAGAGTATGAGGTTTTATTTGCCAACGGCAGTGAAACGAAGATAGAAAACGCTGGCACCATAGTTTTTTACGGCAATGGCCGCGGACAGCAAACTTTTTCCAGCGCCATTACCCAGATCGATGCCACCAACACCGGCGATTTTCGCTGGGACAATACCGGCGAGGTTATATTTATCTGGGGGCAGGGGGCACAATTCAGAAAAGCCTGGATCGTGGTTGACTCTGCCCGCAACAAACAGGTTTGACGTTCGACCGACAACGAAGGCAACGTGCAAGCCATGACCCTAAGAAAGAAAAAAGATTAACTGCATATATGATAGTAAAAAACCTACATACGTTCGGGCACTTCGATGCCAAGCATGCCCATGGCATTGCTAATGGTTATGGCGGTTAGTTGCGAAAGTTTAATGCGAAAGTCGCTAACCTGCTCGTCGGGCTCGTTGAGCACACTGTGCTCGTGGTAAAACTGGTTGAACTCCTTGCAAAGCTCGAAGGTAAAGTTGGCAATCTGGGCCGGACTGAGTTCGGCGGCGGCTTCGGCCACGACCTGCGGAAACTCATTGAGGCTTCGGAGCAGGTTTCGTTCGCGGAGGTTTAGTTTATCGGCCGGCATACTGATTTGTATGGCTTCTACCTGCTCCTGCCCTGCCGTGCGCAAAATGGAACGGATGCGGGCATAGGTATATTGAATAAATGGCCCGGTGTTGCCATTGAAATCGATGGATTCGGCCGGGTTGAAGAGCATGTTCTTTTTGGGATCGACCTTAAGAATGAAATACTTGAGCGCTCCCAGGCCAATAATATGAAACAGCCTGGCTTTTTCCTCTTCGTTGAAATCCTGGGTCTTGCCCAACTCTTCGGTGGTGCGTCGGGCCGTTTCCACCATTTCGTCCATCAGATCGTCGGCATCGACCACGGTGCCTTCGCGCGATTTCATTTTGCCCTCGGGCAGCTCCACCATGCCGTAGCTCAGGTGAAAAATGGCATCAGCGTAAGGTTTTTGCAGTTTTTTCAATACTTTTTGCAGCACGTCGAAGTGGTAGTTCTGCTCATTGCCCACCACATAAATCATTTTTTCGGCCTTGAAGTCATCGAAGCGAAGCTGGGCGGTGCCAAGGTCTTGTGTCATGTAAACCGAGGTTCCATCGGCTCGAAGGAGCAGTTTTTCGTCCAAGCCTTCAGTCGTCAGATCGACCCAAACGGAGCCATCATCGCGCCTGACGAACACGCCCTTTTCAAGTCCTTCGTTTACCAGGTCCTTTCCAAGAAGGTAGGTTTCCGACTCATAATACACTTTGTCGAAATCAACGCCCAGTCTTTTGTAGGTAGCGTCAAAACCTTCATACACCCAGCCATTCATCTTTTCCCAAACGGCCATGGTATCAGGGTCGCGAAGCTCCCATTTGCGCAGCAACTCCTGGGCTTCGAGCATAAGCGGGGCAGTCTTGCGGGCTTCCTCTTCGCTTAGTCCGCTGGCTTCCATCGTTTTTTTCACCTGGATACGAAGTTCGGTTTCGAAGCGCACATAATATTCGCCCACGAGTTTGTCGCCCTTTTTACCCGAAGAGGCCGGCGTTTCGCCATTGCCAAAGCGCATCCAGGCCAGCATGGATTTGCAGATGTGAATGCCACGGTCGTTTACCAGGTTTACTTTGTACACTTTATTTCCGGCAGCTTCAAGAATACAGGCCACTGAATACCCCAGCAAATTATTGCGGATGTGCCCCAAATGCAGGGGTTTGTTGGTGTTGGGCGAAGAATATTCTACTACAACGGGCGCCCCCCCCAGTTGCTCGCGCAGGCCGTAGCGTGTGTTGTTCATTTCGCGGCTGAGAAAATCGAGCCAGTACTGCCCGCCCAGGCTCAGGTTCAGAAAACCCTTTATAACATTGAAGGAACTTATTTCAGGCACTTTTTCGAGCAATGCGCTGCCAACGGCCTCGGCAATTTGCTCGGGCGAGCGGCGGGCCATTTTCACAAAAGGAAAAACCACAAAGGAAAAATCCCCTTCGAATTCCTTGCGGGTTTTTTGCAGGGTAAGGGTAGAGGCAGAGGCTTCCTGCCCAAATTGCTCCTTAATAATTTCGGCTACAGCCAGTAAAATCTTTTCTTCAACCTTCATGTGTGGTACAATTTTTCAGGCTGCAAAATTAGGGAAATTTGGCGGAAAATTACTTCCTTCCGGCAAGCCTTATCACTGCTGCCGTTCCTTCGTGGTAACGCCCTTCTTTCAGCTGTGTTTCAGTGGCAGTAATCTGCAATTCTTTCATTTTCTTAAAGTCCTCAGCCAAGTCATCTGTCGAGTAAAGCAAATCCAGATGTTGCGGCCCGCCCGACCTTTTTCCAAGTTGATCTTTCGAAAAAACCTCCATTATAAAGGTTCCGCCGGGTTTTAAAAAAGTAAGCAACTTTTGGTGCAGTCTTTTTCTTTCCCTTTCGGGGAAATGGACGAAGACCAGCGCCAGGCAATCAAATGTTTCTTCTTCGGCACTGAAGGCTTCAATGTCGGCCACCTGATAGTCAAAACTTACGGTATTTCGTTTTGCCAGTTCCATGGCCTTCTTCTTGCCCTGAATACTCTGATCAAATGCCACAACCTCCCAACCCAATGAGGCGGCAAAGGCGGCATTGCGCCCCTCCCCTTCGCCGGGTAGCAAAAGCCGTCCGGGTATGAGCTTTTCTATCTCCCTGCGAAAGAATTCGTTGGGTTCGTGGCCATACACAAAGCCCTCCTCGGCATATCGCTGATCCCAAAAGTCTTTCATTGCCATATCGTTTCAGAAAAAACCCCGGGCTGCAATGCAATCCGGGGAATCGTTATATTTTTATCTAATGCTAAAGCCGCTGGCGTTCTACTTCAGGCAGACGCTCACGAATAACCCGTTCGGTTTCTTTGCGCATTTCTTCAATGCGCAATACTTCCTCTTCAATTTCTTCTATGCGGCGGGATCTTCTCTCGAACTCTTCCTCAGAAATTTCGCGGTTCTTCACCCTTTCTTCCAGCACTTCTCGGGCTTCTTCCACCCGTATTTTGGTGCGGCGTACGCCTTCTTCCACTTCAATGGCCACTTCGCGCGTTACTTCTTCCTTTTCTTCTTTGGTGCGTGCAGCAGCGGCCCGTGCCTGACCGAAGTCGCGGCCACTCAGGCCACCTTTATCGCGGCCATAGGCATGCCCGCGGCCTTCAACCTGCTCTTTTTCTTCCTTTGCGCGCTCAAGGTTTTCTTCGGCACGTTCCACTCCCCGTTCGGCACGCTCCACTTGCCTTTCGGCCTGCTCCACACCTTGCTGGGCGCGTTCCCCGGCCGTGGCTTGTTCGGCTTGCTCACGGCCTTGCTGAGCCCGCTGCTGACCTTGCTCCTTTACTTCTTCCTGCTTTTCCCTGCCCTGGCCCTGCTGCGAACGGGGATTCTGGGCAAGCAATGCAACCGATACCAGCATTAAGCAAGCAAGTAAAAATATCCTTTTCATTTTCGTTCTCCTTTTTTAAAGATTGGTTATCAAACTGTCGAGTTCGCTTTCGAGGGCTTCAATGCGCTCGTTCAGCTCAATGTTTTTTTCCAGTGCTTCTTCCAGTTCGGCTTCCATCTCAACAGGGGCCTGCGCATCTTCGGCCTGGCGGCCGCCTTGTCCGGCACAGGCTGTCATAAAGCCCGCTACCAGCAGTATTAAAAATAGTTTTTTCATTCAATGGTTTTTTTGGTTTACTTACAAAGTTAGTAAATATGTAGTCCGATTCCAATTAAAAAAGGGAAATTCCTGACAGGCAGAAACTTCCCTTACTGATAAAAAGCAATATCTTACTTCAAAGGCTCGCCGGGCTTGCGGTGCTTCACATCGTAATATCCGGGCCGTTCTTCAATGGCTCTTTGCTTGAAGTCGTCTGGATAGTCCATTCCCTTGGGCCATGAGCTTACTGAGTCGGTGGGTCTGATGTAGCCATCGTTGTATTTCACAAAGAGATCAAACCCCAGTTGGCGCCAGCGCTCCACCACGCCTTCGGCCAGGTTCACGCTGAAATCGCTCAGGTATTCGTGCATCATTCGGGGATCGGTTTCAAAAAGCGCCTTTGCGGCCTGATCGGCAGCCCGCGACATGGCGTGGGCACGGGTTTCAAGCTCGAGCTGAACCTTTTGAATCTCGGGGATCATCAAGCTGTAATGCGGGTAGGCATGATTGGCCACTTTATTGAACACCCAGTAGGCCGAATTCCAGTCGAACTCAATGGGCGAGCCAGTGCGATAGGAAACGGGCATTCTGTTCATGCCCATATAAAGCGGAACAAACACGGTAGAGTAAGTGTCGTCGACCGAATACCAGCAAATGCCACCCACGGCATCGGGCAACCAGTTGCGCGACTGGGTCACGAAAGAAAAGGCTGTTTGGGGCTGCGAAATAGGGCGCTCCCAGGAATACTGAGTGGTGTCACCTTCGAGCGAGAATACCACGGGACGCCAGCGATATGGGCTTTTGTAGGGGCCGGCAGCAAAACCCTCGCGGGTATAATAGGGCGTATCGTGAAAATGATCGCGCACCAGGGCAATCATGCCCTCTACGCTGATTTTCTGATCGGGGCGTATAAACAGCGGATAAGGATCGGCTTCGGGCACCCCGCGCCAATAGTCGGCCGAAAATTGTTGCGAAGGTGCCGCCCGGTTGTAAACGCTCCACACCCGGCTTTCACACAGCAGCAGCGAACGCAGTGAAATGGGATCATAAGCTTCGCGGAAGCTGAAATCGGCGCGATCGCCTTCAAACCAGCCCCTTTCGCGGGCAAAGTCTACCACATCTTCCGACCACATCCAGTTTTCGGTATCGTTCCAATCAACTTTTCTGATGCGCGACTGGTTGGCATGGGCGGCAATGTAACCATCGGGAACGCGGGCAGCCACCCAAACACCGCCTTTTCCATACGATCCTTTCCCGATGAAATCCATGATCCACACCTCTTCCTTGTCGGCAAAGAAAAAGGTCTCGCCGGTATCTTTGTAGCCGTAAGTTCGTGCCAGGTCGTCGAGAATCAGGATGGCTTCGCGGGCGGTGCGAGCGCGCTGCAAAGTGGTCCAGATAAGATTGCCATAGTCGAAAAGTCCGGGCCCGCCGTGCAGCTCGGAACGCCCGGTAAAAGTGGTTTCACCAATGGCCACCTGGTGCTCGTTCATATTGCCAATGACTTTATAGGTGCTGGGCACCTGCTTTATGCGGCCCAGGTATTCGCCTTCGCGAAAGCCGAAAATATCGAGCGAGTCGCCGGGCTCATAGGTCCCGCCAGGATAGAAATGAACCGGCTGCACAAAACCGGCCACATCATACAAAAAACTGGTCATGACACTGCCATCGGCACTGGCGCCGCGCGAAACAAGCACACTGGTGCAACCCAAACCCTGAAAAGATTGCAGAAAAATTCCTGCAAAAGTTATCACTGAAAGAATAAAACTTTTTGTCATAATTTTTAAAATTGATTGATTTTTAGCACTTATTGGATTTTACAAAAATAAAAGAATTAAAAAAGCTGGCAAATTTCACGGTACAACCCCTTTCCGTTTCATCTGCTGAAAAGCCCCGTGGCTGCTGTTTAGGATAAACATTTTGGGTTTATGGCCGGGACAATGGTTGAATCATCCGGCAAAAAAATTTTTTATTGCCTTGGCGGAAAAACTTAAACAAGTAAATTTGTGGGGATTTTTACAATGACAATCATTCTCAAAATCATAAAACCATAAAAATTCAACTTATGTCTAAGAACAGGAAAAATGTAATCATTATTGGAGCTGCCGGAAGGGACTTCCATAACTTTAACACGTATTACCGTGGAAATGACCATTACCAGGTGGTTGCCTTTACTGCAGCGCAGATCCCTGACATTGACGGGCGCAAATACCCCGCAGAACTTGCCGGTGCGCAGTATCCTGAAGGGATTCCGATCTATGCCCAGGAAGACCTTCCCCGCCTGATCAAGGAGTTGGATGTGGATATTTGTGCATTTTCTTACAGCGACGTTTCCTACCAGCAAGTAATGGCTGTTAGTGCCATTGTAAATGCCAACGGAGCAGACTTTTTGCTTATCGGCCCCAAGGAAACCATGATTGAGAGTACCAAGCCCGTGATTGCAGTGGGTGCAGTTCGCACCGGTTGCGGCAAAAGCCAGACCTCGCGCCGCATTATTGAAGTGCTTATGGAGCATGGCATTAAGGTGGTAGCCATTCGTCACCCCATGCCTTATGGCGACTTGGTTGCTCAGAAGGTGCAGCGTTTTGCCACTGTGGAAGACCTTCATAAGCACAAGTGCACCATCGAAGAAATGGAAGAATACGAACCCCATGTGGTACGCGGAAATGTAATTTATGCAGGGGTTGACTATGAAGCCATTCTGCGCGAAGCAGAAAAAGAAGCAGATGTGATCCTTTGGGATGGGGGTAACAACGATTTCCCTTTTTATAAGCCTGATCTGATGGTGACCGTAGTAGATCCCCACCGGCCGGGCCACGAACTGAACTACTATCCCGGCGAAGTAACCCTTCGTATGGCCGACATAGTAGTCATTAACAAAATGGACAGCGCCGGCCCCGAAGGCATACAAATCGTTCGCGACAATATTGCCAAGGTAAACCCCAAAGCTATTGTAATTGATGGTGCTTCACCGCTTACCGTTGACAAGCCCGAGCTGATCAAAGGCAAGCGTGTGCTGGTAGTAGAAGATGGCCCCACCCTTACCCACGGCCACATGAAGATTGGTGCCGGCACGGTTGCAGCCAAAAAATATGGTGCCGCCGAGCTTGTTGACCCCAGGCCATTCGTGGTAGGCAGACTGGCCGAGACTTTCGAAATTTATCCCAACATTGGCACCTTGCTGCCAGCAATGGGATATGGCGATGAGCAGGTAGCTGACCTGGAAAAATCCATTAACAATACCGATTGCGACGCAGTGGTTATTGCCACCCCTATCGATCTTTCCCGCATTGTAAAGATCAATAAGCCCACCGTGAAAGTAGATTACGAACTGCAGGAGATCGGAGCGCCAACCTTCTGCGGGCTGGTCTGCGACTTCCTGAAGTCCAAGCAGTTGATCAAATCTGATTGCGGATGTAAATAATTTTAAAAGGGGCTGTTGCCCCTTTTTTTTTGCCTATATTTAAGAACCCAAACCGTAAACATCTGACACATGAAGAACAAAAGCCTCGTTTCCATTAACGATTACACCAAGGAAGAGCAGTTGCGCGTGCTGGAGCTTGCCCGCGAGTTTGAGAAAAACCCGGTGCAAACCATACTGCAAGATTACGTGGTGGCCTCCTTGTTTTTTGAGCCTTCCACCCGCACCCGGCTAAGCTTCGAGAGCGCCGTAAACCGCCTGGGCGGCAAGGTGATTGGCTTTTCGGAGGCCAGCAACACTTCCGTGAAAAAAGGAGAGTCGTTGCGCGACACCATTCTGACCATTGCCAATTATTCCGACCTGATCGTGATGCGAAACCCTATTGAGGGCAGCGCGCGTTTTGCCTCCGAGATCAGCCCGGTGCCCATTATCAATGCCGGCGATGGCGCCAATCAGCACCCCACCCAGACCCTGCTCGACCTCTACAGCATCCTGAAAACCCAGGGCACGCTCGACAACCTGCACGTGGCTTTTGTGGGCGACCTGAAGTACGGCCGCACCGTACACTCTCTGGTTATCGCCCTTTGCAATTTCAACACTACTTTTCACCTGGTTTCCCCTTTGGAGCTCAAACTGCCCAGCTCGGTAAAAATGCACATTAAGGAGAAAAACCTCACTTACCATCAGTACACCGATATGGAAGAGGTGATTCCGAATGCCGACGTGTTTTACATGACCCGCATTCAGCGCGAGCGCTTCAGCGACCCGCTGGAATACGAGCGCATAAAAAATTCGTATAATCTGCATCACGACATGATCCTCAATACCAAGGATAATTTCAAGGTACTGCACCCCCTGCCAAGAGTTAATGAGATCGACATAAACGTTGACTCCAGCCCAAAGGCCTATTATTTTGAACAAGCACTGAACGGGGTGTACGTGCGCCAGGCGCTTATGGCCCTCATACTGGGCTTACTCCAATAAACTGCAGGTAAAAACTTAAACGAATTAAGAAATGAGCGAAAAAATTAAAGAACTGAAGGTTTCGGCCATCGAAAACGGAACCGTAATTGACCATATTCCCTCTCACGCTGTTTTCCAGGTAATCCGCATTCTGAAGCTCGACAGCTTCGACAACATGGTGCTTTTTGCCACCAACCTCGAAAGTAAAAAATACGGTACCAAAGGCCTTATAAAGGTGAGTAACAAGTTCTTCCTGCCAGAAGAACTGAACAAGATTGCCCTGGTAGCACCTCACGCCTCCATTATCGAAATCAGAGATTTCCAGGTAAGCAGCAAGAAAATTGTGGAAACGCCTGACCATGTGAACGGTATCGTGCGTTGTTTCAACCCCAATTGTGTTACCAATCACGAACAGGTTACCACCAGATTTACAGTAGTCGAGAAAGAAGAACTGAGGCTGAAATGCCACTTCTGCGAAAAAATTACGCGCCGCAGCAACATGGAATTTAAGTAAGCCAAATTGCGGTCTTACAAAAAGCCCAGAGAAACATTAGGTTTTCCGGAGCTTTTTTCATGAAAGCTTCCCGGTTAATTCGGCAATTTCGGCCGAAGGCTTGCGGTTTTTATACAAAATATTGTAGACCGACTCGCAAATAGGCATGTACACACCCAGTTCATCGTTAATCTCCTTAATGCATTTTGCCGCATAATAACCTTCGGCTACCATTTCCATTTCCACCTGTGCAAATTTCACGCTGTATCCTTTGCCAATCATGGTTCCGAAGGTTCGGTTACGGCTAAAGCGGCTGTAGCAGGTCACCAGCAGGTCGCCCAAATACACCGGGCTTTTAATGTCGCGATCGATGGGATGCACCGCTTTCACAAAGCGCTCCATTTCCTGTATGGCATTGCTTATAAGTACCGCCTGGAAGTTGTCGCCATAGCCAAGGCTGGTCGCAATGCCACTGGCAATGGCAACGATATTTTTAAGCACCGGGCCATATTCCGTTCCATAAATATCATCGGAAGTAGTAGCATAAATATACCTGCAGGAAAAAAGGCCGGCAATAACCACTGCCAGACGCGGTGTTTGCGATGCCACCGTAAGGTAGGTAAGTTTTTCGGCCGCTACCTCTTCGGCATGGCTGGGGCCGCTAACCACCACAAAATTATGTGGTTGAAGTTTGAATTGCTTCCTGAAGTAATCGAGCACAATGCTGTTGAATTCGGGAACAATGCCTTTAATGGCGCTTATCACAATTTTATCCTTTAGCAGGGAAGGCTTCACATGCCCCATGGAGCTGTGCAGAAACGCCGCCGGGACGCAAAACAGCACCACCTCTGATTGCTGTAGCACTTCTTCAATGTCATTTGAAACAAACAAACGACTGGTGTCGAAGGTTACAGAACTTAGATATTTGGGATTGTGCTGCCAGATGAGCAGGTGCTCGGCAATTTCCTGCTCCCGCACCCACCAGTTGAGCTTCTCCACATTGTTGAGCAGAATTTTCACAATGGCAGTGGCCCAGCTCCCCGAGCCAACCACTGCAATTCTTTTTTCAGCCAAGGTTTTTTCTAATTTGTGTCCACCAAATGATCAGAAAAGTTACAACTGTTTTTTCGAAAAATGCCATTTTATTGTCATTTTTCGAAAAATTCCGGTTCGAAACAACAAACCTAACCATCACGCTTTTGCAGGAACGACTTTCTTTTACAGTTGCACTTCAAAGGTAAGCTCTTGCTCTCCTCTTTTCACAGTAATGCTGGTGGTGCGGCCTGCCTGCAGATTCTCGAGCGCACGCATGTAAGACTGTATCTCTTTAATTTCATCATTGTCGATGCGAACAATCACATCGCCATTCTGTATTCCAGCTTTTTGTGCGGGGCGGTCGTCGATTAGGGCCTGTATCCTCAGCCCCTGGGCTTCATAGGCATGGTCGGGCATCAGCCCCAGAGTAACGCCATCGGAGCGACGACGGCGACTATCGGTTGTTTGTGTGGGTGTGAAAGCCAGCCGGTCTTCGTTTTCAATTAGTCGCATCAAGTCATAAGCAAAGTTCAGTATCTCCTGCGTGCCCTTGTAGTTCACCTTGTCGGGGGTATCTCCGGGGCGGTGATAGTCGTCGTGAATGCCAGTAAAAAAGAACAGCACCGGGATGTCTTTCAGGTAAAATGCGGTATGGTCTGATCCACCCAAGCCACCAGAGCTTTTGCGAATGTTGAAATGCTCAGGGGCTGCCCGGTCGATGAGATCCTCCCACATGGGCGTGGTGCCGGTGCCGATCAGCGCCAGGCTGTAATCGTTGAGCCTGCCAAGCATGTCGAAGTTGAGCATGTAATTCACTTTCTTCATGTCGTAAGCATCGCTGTCGGCAAAATAGCGGCTGCCCAGCAAGCCTTTTTCTTCTGCCGTAAAGGCAATAAAAATATAGTTGTGTTTCTTCAGGTCGGAGTTTACAAGATATCGGGCAGCTTCAATAACACCGGCGGTGCCACTGGCGTTGTCGTCGGCACCGGGGTGAATAAGTCGTTCGCCGGGGTTGCGCGATCCCGAACCACCGAAGCCAAGGTGGTCGTAGTGCCCGCCAATGATTACGGTTGTGGGTGCATTGTTGTCCCAGTAGCCGGCCACATTGATACCGGTGTGCATCTCACGTTCGAGCTCAGTCGATAAGTAAATTTCTATCCCTGGCTGTCCTTTTAATATTTCGGCAATTGCAGAGGTGGCAAAAACCACCGGAATGTCTTCGCGGGGCACGTTCATGCGCAGGCTAATGCGCGGGTCAGTGCGCCAGGAAAGACTATTGACCAAAACGATTCCTACCGCACCTTTTTTAATGGCAAGTTCAATTTTGTTGGACAGGGCATCGCGCGAGTTGATATCCAGCTTTTCTTCCAGGCCTTCAGGCGAATAATATTCGAGCACCACCACCTTGCCGGCCACACTGCCAAGCTCCTTATAGTTGTCAATTCCTTCCACGCCTTCCAGCCCAAAACTTGCATACACCGTGGGAGCATTGGCCGAGGCATTACCTGTGTTGGGCATGGCAAAGAAATCTTTTTCAAACTCATACTCCTGACCGTCAATTACCAAAAAATTGTCCTGACCAGCCAGAAACTCCCCCGGGAAGGGTACTTCCTGAAAGTAAGACTCACCGAACAGAGGCTTTAGACCGGCTTCCTGCATGCGGGCCTTAAGGTAATCGGCCGCCTTGCGTTCGCCAATGGTGCCTGCTTCACGCCCCTGCAAGGAGTCGGAGGCCAGGGTGTAAATGTCTTTTTGCAGACGCTCAATAACAGCTTGCTCAGAAAAATCGAATGGTTGCTGGGCGACAAGGGCTTGAGTTAAAAAAGCCAGGGCAACAAATACTATTATAGTTCTCATGAAAACCGGTTTAAGTTATTTAAATTGTGACTTCGCCGAAGCCAAAGGGTTTAACGCAACGCGTAAAAATAGTGCTTTTTGAATAAAGAAGGACAGGCAATTTTCTCAAATACTCAGCATTTACCATCCCATTCTTCAAAAAATCTTTGAAGGAACTGCTCCATATAGTGGTGCCGCTCCCGTGCCATTTCTTTGGCGGCAGGGGTATTCATCTGATCTTTAAGCAAAAGGAGCTTTTCGTAAAAGTGATTAATGGTGGGCCCTTTTGATTTTTTGTATGCTTCGAAAGATGAATGCAGAACTGGTTTCTCATCGGGGGAGTGCATCTCCCTCCCCTTGCTGCCGCCGTAAGCAAAAGCCCTGGCAATGCCAATGGCACCGAGGGCATCGAGGCGGTCGGCATCCTGCACCACCATGCCTTCAAGGGTTTGCATGGGTGTTGTTACTCCGGCCCCTTTAAACGAAACCCCTGCAACAATAGCGCAAACATGAGCAATGATTTCCTCTTCCACCTTCAATCTTTCAAGCCAGGTTCTGGCGGCCTTCGGGCCTGCATGTTCATCACCATCATGAAACTTCCAGTCGGCAATGTCGTACAGCAAGGCTGCCAGTTCCACCACAAACAGATCGGCCTGCTCTAGCTTTCCTATCCTTACAGCAGTTTTCCAAACCCGGTACACATGCCACCAGTCGTGTCCGCTGCCATCACCCGCAAGGGTTTTTCTGGCAAAGTCTGCCGTTTTACGAATTATTTGTTCTCTGCTCATAATAGAAAAAGAAAAAGGCTGTTCCGAAAAACATTTTTAAGGAACAGCCTCCAAGTATTAAACAAATCGTCTTACAATCCGAGCACGTCTTTGCCCTGCTTAAACACGATATCCACAGGGATACCGGCGGCATTTACCATTTCGAGGTCCTGGTGCAACTGCTCGGTCATTACGCCATCTGCATCGACCCAGCGTTTGGCTTCCTCGTAGTTGCCATCGCCCTGCACCATAAGAATGTCGGCCAGCAGCGAATACACGGCATCGCGCATGAGTTCAAAGTTGACGAGATAGGTGCCATTGTCCTGATAAACGAAGGCCTCGCGGTCAGCAAAGTACTTCAGCGTAAGCATATTGGCCCGTCCGTGGGCACTGCTGGCGCCAAAGCGGCTCGAGCGGAAAATGCCGGCAAAAAAAGTTACGTAATTGTCCATTACTTCTCCACTGGTGATCTCGCCCATCTCATAAAGTTTGGTAACCAGGTAGAGGCCCATGATGTCGGCCTTGGCTTCTTCAATGGGGCTGTAGTATTCGCGCAGGGCTTCGCGCATGGGGCCCTGACCATTGATGGTATTTTTAATGCCCATGCCGTGGGCCACTTCATGGAAGGTGGTGTTTTCGAAAAAGGCATCGAACTTGATGTGGTGGCGCTGGCTCTCGTCGATTAGCATATTGGCGATAGGCACCAGGATGTTATCGAATTTTGCCTGCATGGAGTTCTTCAACTGTAGCTTGCGGCTGCCTGCCTTGAGCTGCACCTCGCTGTCATTGGGCAGGTTAATGGCTATGGTTTTGCTGCCTGCATTGCAATCGCCGGCATAATAGAGGGCATAATACACATTGATGTCTGAATCAGAGCCCGGTGTTTCGGCTTTGTAGGCTTCAGCCACAGGAAGGCCTTTTTGCAGCTCAGGAAGCATGGCATTAAACTTATCCAGCTGGGCACTCCACTCCAGGTCTTTTACCAGGATAAATGCCTCGTGGGCGGCTTTATAACCATACAGTCGGTCTTCGTAGTTTTCAATGGGACCGACAATAAAATCAATATTACTTTCTTTCATGGCCATCCAGGCAAAGTCGCTGGGCTGGTAATCGTCGGTCAGCAGGGCTTCAATCCTGGCCAGCAGGTAATTTTTAAGGCCCTCGTCTTCGGCCAGTTCGGCGGCCTGGCGCATGAGTTCTGCGGCTTTTTCGTGCTGTTCGCGGTAGGCTTGCGAATAAGGAACTGCAATTAAATTTCCTGCCTCGTTGCGCCGAATCAGGGTATAAAGGCTGGTTTTGGAAGGTTCGTTCCATGCATCAAATTCCTCTTTGGTCATGTCGGTGGGGTAAAAGTTAGCACCCAAAGGCTTGTCGCCAAAACCAGGCACAAAAGGTGCATTGCCTGCCAGTCGATCCCATGGTCCGTAATGAATCATGGCATACTTACGGGCATACTCGTTGTCGATCTGATCCAGCAGCTCCTGCTTGTCGCCATAGGCCTGCATCCAGAAAATCTCATCCATAATGTCGGCGGCTTCCATCAACAGGCGAATGATTTCGCGCTCGTTCTCGTTAAGCCACGACAAGTCAGTAGTAAGGGTAACTTCTTTGAATTTTTCCACATTGGCTTTCATAGTTTCTGCGTATTCGTCGGTTTTGGGTGCACAACCGGTAATGGCCCCCATGGCCAGAAAACCCGAAAGCACCAGTAAATAAAATCGTTTCATTGTTTAATTGTTTTGGTTTGAGTAAAACTTCTTATGGCTTCAAAATTACTAAATTATAAGGGGGCTGGACTGGCTCAAAGCCAAATATTTTACCTGGCCGCTTTTGCAGCAAGCTTAATGTTTCAAAAAATCTTACCTTTATTTTAGAATTTTCGCCAAGTCAAACTTAAATGAAAGAAACAAGGAGATGGTATTACTGGCGTTGTTTTATGTTTTGACTCCCCTGTTTATCCTCTTTCTGACCTACCGTTACCGCACTGCCGACCGCATTGGTTCAGTTATTATTGCCTATTTCATTGGGCTGGTTCTTGGCAACACGGGTTTGATTCCCAGCCCGGGGGCTGTGCTTAACGAGGTTATGCTTTCGCAACCCAAAGTTAGCCTGCCCGAGATTGAGGCTATGCAAGCCGGAGGCGAACTCTCGGCCAGCGACGTGCTGGCATTTCGCGTGTATAAGCTGCGCGACCTGCTCATGTCCATTACCATTTTGCTGGCCATTCCACTTATGCTTTTCTCCACCAATATCCAACAATGGAAAAAAGTAGCCGGCAAAACCCTGGTTTCGCTGATTACTGGCCTTGTGGCGGTGGTAACCGTAATTGTGGCCGGGTTCTACGTTTTCAAGGATAGCGGCACCAAAGACCTATGGAAGGTGGCGGGCATGCTCACTGGCGTATATACAGGAGGCACTCCCAACCTGGCTTCCATAAAAATGGCCCTTGACGTGGACCCCGAGATTTACATTCTTACCCATACCTACGACCTGGTGGTGGGCTTGTTTTATTTGGCTTTCCTGATCTCAGTTGGGCAAAGGGCTTTCCATAAATTTTTGCCCAAATTCCCGGTAATGTCCCAGGCCGATATTCAAACGGAGGAAACTGTCAAGCTTCCCTTTTTCCATTCGCTGCGGCGCGAAACGCTGCTTCCTCTGCTCAAGGCTTTTGGAGTCGCCATCATTATTTTTGGTGCGGCTGTTGGCCTAAGTAGTTTGTTTTCAAAAAGCGCCGAAATGGTGGTGGTCATTCTTACCATCACTACCCTGGGAATTATCGCATCGCTTATTCCGGGCATAAACCGCATCGAGAAGACCTTCGAGGCCGGCATGTACCTGATCCTGATCTTCAGCATCGTGGTGGCTTCCATGGCCGATGTGCCCAACTTTGCAGGCATCACTCCCGGCCTGTTTGGCTATGTTACCCTGGCCGTTTTCGGCTCGCTGTTTCTGCACATGTTCTTCAGTAAAATTTTCAAGATCGATGCCGACACTACCATGATCACCTCCACGGCATTTATCTGCTCGCCCGCATTTGTGCCGGTCATTGCAGGCGCCATTGGCAACCGCCAGGTGGTGGTATCGGGCATGACCATTGGTATTATTGGCTATGCCATTGGAAACTACCTGGGCGTAACCATTGCCTACTTGCTGCGCTGATTTTTTTATTGAATGAAATTTTTTTTATACCTTTCGGAGAAAATACGACTGTTATGGAAAAACAAAAGAAAACCAGTACCTTCCTCTTGATTCTTTATGGAATTATTTTCGTTTTATTTGCCGTTTTTATTATTCAGAACTGGCAGTCTGTTACCATCAACTTCTTTGGAATTAAAGTTGAAGGAAAGTCCTTTATTGTTTTTTTGGTCACTTTTGGAATAGGCTTCTTTTCTGGTTGGCTTTTTAAATATTTGCGCGGCCTTGGCAAACCCAAAAAGGAAGCCAGGAAAGAAAAAGGCGTTAAGTATATTGAAGAATAGTTAATGGTTTATTCAGGCAAAACCTACCATTTGCTTTTGCAAGGGGGGCTTAGTCTTTTGTTTTAGACCACATGAAAACTTTTTCCCTTCCGGTTTGAGGCCGCAGCAGGGGCACCATTGCATGCTGGGCAGCATTGTACCCAGGCCCATAGCCTTTGTCAGCATCATCGACCAAAACAGCCGGCCCAACTTGGCTCCTTACAGCTTTTTCAACGTTTTCAACAGCTCTCAGCAGTGCTGATTTTTTCGGCCAACACCCTGGTTAGAGACGGAAAGCAAAAGGATACCCTACTCAACATCCGCTAAACCGGTGAACTGGTGATCAACCTGGTTGACTACCCCATGGCACGCCGAATGGCCTTTGTTGGGCGGGATTATGAAAGGGGCGTGAGCGAGTTTGAAAAAGTAATATACTTACCGGGCACGAACTGGCTCTGCTGGCCGGGCTTACAGAGCCACCAACAGAGAGTAAGTAGTCAAGGATTTTGGGCAAAGACCAGATGTGGAGCTTTCCCTCTCAAGTCTGCCTGCCGATAACACATTAAGGGAGGAAACCATTCACAAAAAGATGCGGGAGCTTCCCGAAAAAGAAACTTTCGCATCGGATTTTAAGTTTATGAAAGCCAGTGGCTTGAAATAGCTTTACGACAATTTTCCCTTGTAGTCTTCGTATCCAAACTGCCGCAGCAATACAAATTCGCCGTTGGCTTTCCAAATTCCAATGGATGGGTGCTTCACCCCGTTGAAGAAAGTGGATTTGACCATGGTATAGTGTATCATGTCGTCAAACACCACCTTGTCGCCCACTTTCAGGTCATTGCCGAAGCTGTAGTCTCCCATTCCCATGTAATCACCAGCCAGACAGGTTCCTCCGCCGAGGCGGTACACGGGTTTACCCTCAATGGCATCGGTAGCACCCAGCACCCTGGGCTTGTAAGGCATTTCGAGGCAGTCGGGCATGTGGGCCGAGAAGCTCACATCAAGCATGGCAATATGGAGGCCCTTGTTTTCGATGACATCCTGCACGGTGGAAACCAGGTAGCCTGTTTGCCAGCCTATGGCTTCACCGGGCTCCAAAATCACTGTTTGCAGGTTGGGATAGCGCTCCTTAAACTCGGTTAGCAGGCAAACCAGGTGTTTCACATCATAATCCTTACGGGTGATATGGTGACCGCCGCCCATATTGAACCATTTGGCCTGCCGAATCAGGTGGCCGAACTTCTCTTCCACTTTTTCGAGGGTGCGTTCCAGCACAAAGCTGTCGTTTTCGCAAAGCACATGAAAGTGCAGCCCATCAATGCCTTTGGGCAGCGTGTCGCCAAGCTGGTCGGCAGTGATGCCCAAGCGTGAGCCGGGCATGGCGGGGTTGTAAAGCTCGGTTTCCACCTCCGAATACTCCGGGTTGATGCGCAGGCCCATGGAAACAGGCTCATGGTGGTTCTTCACCCGGTCCTTGAAGCGCTCGAACTGGCTCAGGGAGTTAAACGAAATGTGGCTGCTGTAATACAATAATTCGTCGAACTCCTCCTCCAGGAACACCGGGCAGTAGGTATGCGCCTTCACGCCCATCTCCTCGTAAATCAGGCGGGCCTCGTTGAGCGAGCTGGCCGTAGCTCCTTCCAGATATTTGGCCAGCAGCGGAAAAGTACCCCACATCGAATAGCCCTTCAGGGCACAAATAATCTCCACGCCGGCCTCTTCCTGCACCAGCTTCAGAATCTCCAGGTTGATACGCAGCAGCGTTTCTTCAAGCACGAAACAGGGAGAAGGAACCTTGTTAAAGTCAACGCTCATTTTCTTTAGTGATAAGGGTTTAGGGTTTAAGGATTATTTTTAATTTTTTAAGGATTGTTTTTCTTTAAGTTTTGTTTTCTTTTGACAATAATTGCTGTTAGCAGTTGCATTAATTCCACAGCATCATCGTTAAGGCTGTCGAACAAGTTTTTATCAATAAAATCAGTTTTATTCAACAATTCGATCCAATACAATGTTTCGTTGCATTCTTTTTGTGCAATCGACAATTTATGGATAAAATCCAGACCACTCTCTGCATATTCAGCTTCTCTCACCAATGCACCAATCGAAGTACCTGATCTCAGGATTTGTTTTGAAATGACAAATTCATTTTTTTTCAATGAGAAAGCGATACAAACCCACACAACGGATTGCAAATTCAAGGCTTTTTGTTTTTGTCACTCCAGCTTTCATTTTTTCAAAAATTTGAAAACCAAGAAACAACAAATCAAGGGGCTAATGAATTATTAATCACTTACCCCTAATCCCTAACCCTTATTTTTCCACGGGTAGTGGCTCATCAATTTGCTCGTGCCAGGGCAGTCCGTACTTCGGCAGGGCTTCCATAAACGGATCAGGATCGAACTGTTCCACGTTGAATACCCCTT
The DNA here is from genome assembly GCA_002402465.1 of Bacteroidales bacterium UBA4814. Taxonomy (GTDB): domain Bacteria; phylum Bacteroidota; class Bacteroidia; order Bacteroidales; family UBA7960; genus UBA7960. The sequence goes on along the minus strand of DHFW01000002.1, from coordinate 40,155 downwards.
TGCCGGTCCATTTTCCGGTGAGGCCCATCATGGCGCCGATCATAGCCGGAACACCGGTGGTATAACTGATGCCTTGTGCTTTCACATCGCGGTAAGCAGCAGCATGCTCGGTATTATTCCAAACATAATAAGTGCGTTCTTTGCCATCTTTTATGCCACGAATCTGGCAACCGATGGAGGTCTGACCCTTGTAACCCTCGCCCAGCGAAGAGGGTTCAGGAAGCACGGCTTTCAAAAATTCGAGGGGCACAATATCCATGCCCTTGAAATTGACCGGCTTAATGCTGGTCATACCCACCTCTTGCAGCACGTTGAGGTAGTTGATATATTGCTTGCCAAAAGTCATCCAGAAGCGTGCCCTTTTAATGGTGGGGAAGTGCCTCACCAACGACTCCAGCTCTTCATGATAAAGCAGGTAGGAATCGCGTGGTCCTATTTCGGGATATTCGATGGGCTTGTTGATTTCCAGGGGTTTGGTTTCCACCCACTTTCCGTTTTCCCAATAGCGGCCGTTTTGGGTAATCTCGCGTATGTTTATTTCGGGATTGAAGTTGGTGGCAAAGGCCTTTCCGTGGTCGCCGGCGTTGCAATCCACAATATCGAGGTAGTGAATCTCGTCGAAGTAATGCTTGGCGGCATAGGCGGTGAAAACGCCGGTAACACCGGGATCGAAGCCACAACCCAAAATGGCCAGCAGTCCGGCATCTTTAAACCGGTCGTGGTAAGCCCACTGCCAGCTGTATTCAAACTTGGCCACATCTTTGGGTTCATAGTTGGCGGTGTCCAGGTAATGGGTCTTGGTTTCGAGGCAGGCCTCCATGATGGTGAGGTCCTGGTATGGCAAAGCCACGTTGATAACCATATCGGGCTTAAACTTGTTGATCAGTTCCACCAGCTCGGGCACGTTATCGGCATCCACTTGCGCGGTCTTCACCCGGTCGTCGCCAATGTCGCGGGCTATCTGGTCGCATTTCTCAAGGGTGCGGCTGGCCAGCATAATGTCGGTAAACACCTCCGGCACGGCAGCACATTTGCGGGTTACCACGTTGCCTACCCCACCAGCTCCAATAATCAGTACTTTGCTCATAATATGGATTTTTATTTGGTTTGCTTTTCAGGAATATACAGATGACAAAAATAAGAAATTCACCGTTAACCAATGCAAACCCAAGCCAATAAAGGTTCGATAATTGACGGGGCGCCCATTTTTTTAATGAATTGATAATAATTTGCTTAACTTTAAAGCCCAAGGCTCCATTCTTTGTTCAAACCCTTGATTTTTATGATGCTCCACAAAGTGTTTGTTTACGGATCGCTTATTAAGCGGCAAACCCAGCAAGAGCTGTTCGGGGTAAACCTCCCGGTATTTTCGAAGGCAGTGATTAAAGACTGGGTACTGATCAAAGACAAGGATTATCCCTACATCATGCCTTCTGATGGCAAGAGCGTGCAGGGCTCGGTGGTGCATCTCACGCCTGAGCAGCTCGAAAAGGCTGATCAGTGGGAAGAGGTGCCCCATGTGTACCAGCGCGAAAAGGTTACCGTACGCACCACCGATGGCAGCTTTTTCAACGTATGGGCTTACACCCGCCGCAATCCTTCATAGGCCCCTTTTGGGGAGATTCTCTTTAGTTGCTGGCCCAGTTCTCGCGGTCGAGGCTTCGGTAGTGGATGGCCTCTGCCAGGTGCTCGGGCTTGATGTCGGGCTTTGCATCCAGGTCGGCGATGGTTCGCGACACTTTAAGAATCCGGTCGTAGGCCCGGGCAGAGAGGTCCAGCTTTTCCATGGCGGTTTTCAGCAGCAAAGAGCCGGCACTGTCGATGCGGCAAACCTCCCGCAGCATCTTAGAGCTCATCTGGGCGTTGCAATAAATGCCATCGAAATCCTGGTAACGCTCTTCCTGAATCTCACGGGCCCGTATCACCCGCTCGCGAATCTCAGCACTTTTTTCCGAAGGTTTCAGTTCGCTCAGCTCCTTGAAAGGCACGGGAGTCACCTCCACATGAATGTCGATACGATCGAGCAGGGGCCCGGAGATGCGGTTCAGGTATTTCTGCACCACCCCGGCCCCGCACACGCAATCCTTTTCCGGGTGGTTGTAATACCCACATGGACAGGGGTTCATGCTAGCCACCAGCATAAAGCTTGCAGGATACTGCACACTGAACTTGGCACGGCTCACGGTCATCACCCGGTCTTCGAGGGGTTGGCGCAGCACCTCCAGCACCGTGCGCTTAAACTCTGGCAACTCATCCAGAAACAACACCCCATTGTGCGCCAGGCTGATCTCGCCCGGCTGTGGAAAAGACCCGCCACCGACCAGAGCGACGTCTGATATGGTATGGTGCGGACTTCTGAAAGGCCTGACCGGCAGCAGGGAGGCGTTCTTACCGAGGCGGCCCGCCACGCTGTGTATCTTGGTGGTTTCCAGGGCTTCTTTCAGCGTGGGCGGTGGCAAAATGCCAGGCAAGCGTTTGGCCAGCATGGTCTTTCCTGAGCCGGGTGGACCGATCATAATCAGATTATGGCCTCCAGCGGCCGCCACTTCGAAAGCGCGTTTTATGTTTTCCTGCCCTTTTACGTCGGAGAAATCAAATTCGTAGTCATTAAGTTTGGAGAAGAATTCCTCGCGGGTGTTGACTTCGGTTTTTTCCAGTTCGGCTTCGCCATTGAAAAAGTCGATGACCTGTCGGATATTTTCTACGCCGTGCACATCGAGCTTGTTCACCACGGCTGCTTCGCGGGCATTTTGAGCGGGCAGGATAAAGCCCTTAAAACCTTCTTCGCGGGCTTTTATGGCAATGGGCAAGGCCCCTTTTATGGGCTGCAGGCTGCCATCGAGCGAGAGTTCGCCCATGATCACATATTCGCCCACCTTATCAGCGCCAATCTGCCCGCTGGCGGCCAGGATGCCAATGGCGATGGTGAGGTCGTAGGCCGAGCCTTCCTTGCGGATGTCGGCCGGAGCCATGTTTACCACGATGCGTTTACCGGGGATTTTAAGTCCGTTATGCTTCAGAGCCGTGTCGATGCGGTGGTGGCTTTCTTTTACGGCGCTGTCGGGCAGACCCACCATAAAAAAGTTCACCCCCTGCCCTACATCCACTTCCACCGTAATGGTGGTGGCACTCACGCCATGCACGGCGCTTCCAAAAGTCTTAACCAGCATAATCCCTACCGTTTTTGGTTTTTAAAAATACGGTTTTTTATCAAAAAACCAAAGAGTTTAAATCCGGGAAAGAACTTTTTATCGATGGGAAATAAGGTTTACTTCACTGCAATGCAGCTGATTTCCACATCCACAAAGAGTGGGAGGGCACACACCTGCACGGTTTCACGAGCGGGCGGATCATCCTTGAAGAAACCAGCATACACCTCATTTACCTTCGGGAAGTCATGCATATCCTTCAGGAAGATGCTGGTCTTCACCACGTTTGAGAAATCCATGCCGGCGGCTTTCAGAATGGCCTCCAGGTTTTTCATTACCTGCAGGGTGTGTGCCTGCACGTCGCCTTCGGGCACTTTGCCAATGGTAGGGTCGATGGGGATCTGTCCAGACACAAAAAGGGTTCCGTTTATAAGCACTGCCTGGCTGTAAGGACCAACCGGCGCAGGAGCATTGGGGGTGTTGATTATGGTTTTCATCAGTTCGTTGAATGTTAATGATTACAAGTGTTTGAGCAAATGTAAGGATTATTTCCGGGCCGATATTTTGTAAATTTGTTTTGGTGCTGATAAAAATTATTTCTCGCAAAGGGCGCCAAGATTCACGCAAAGAACGAAAAGATAATTGTTAATCAAAAAAATTACCTTAGCGAGCGTGGCGTTTTTACGTGGCGAGCTCCGCCCGAAAAAAATAGTTCTCGCAAAGAACGCGAAGGTTTTTCGCAAAGAACGAAAAGATAATTGTTAATCAAAAAAATTACCTTAGCGAGCGTGGCGTTTTCCGTGGCGAGCTCCGCGTGAAAAAAATTATTTCTCGCAAAGAACGCGAAGGTTTTTCGCAAAGAACGCAACGAAAAAATAAAACAATGGACAAATACAAGAACGAAAACAGAATTGCCTCATCAATCCTGTACCAAGCATTTAAAATTCACAATGAACTGGGACCCGGATTATTGGAATCAGTTTACGAAAGATGTCTTAAATATGAACTGGAACAGATTGGACATAAAGTTCAGACCCAGGTTTCTGTTCCTTTAACCTATAAATCCCTACAATTCGAAACAGGATTCAAGAATGATCTTTTAGTTGATAATCTTGTCTTAATTGAACTGAAAGCCATTGAAGCCCTTGCACCAGTTCATTTTGCCCAAACGCTGACTTATTTAAAAATTACCAAGCTAAAGCTAGGATTACTAATTAACTTCAACAACAAATTCCTGAAAGACGGTATTCATAGGGTCGTCAATAATCTATAAAATTTCTTTGCGCCCTTAGGGTGAAACTCGTTGCGCGCTCCGCGTGAAAATGGGTTCTCGCAAAGCACGCAAAGGTGCACGCAAAGAACGCAGCGTTTTTTTTAAATATTGAATAAAATTTTAGCTTGGCGATCGTTGCGTTTTCAAGTGGCGCCCTCTGCGTGAAAAATTTCTGGCAAAGAACGCCAAAATATTTCGTTGCGTCCTTGGCGTGAAACTCGTAGCGTGCTCCGCGTGAAATAAATTACGAACTTTGCGTGAAATTATGAAAATCCTGATCCTCGATAATTACGACTCCTTCACTTTCAACCTGTTTCATATTGTTGAAAGCCTGTTGTCCGATGGCGACACACTGGAGGTGTATCGCAACGACCAGATTGATTTGGATGCCGTTGGGCATTACGACAAGATTATTATCTCACCCGGGCCGGGGCTCCCTGAAGAAGCCGGCATAACTTGCGAGCTGATCAGACGGTATGCACCTGAAAAAAGCATCCTGGGCGTTTGTTTGGGGCATCAGGCTATTGTAGAAGTGTTTGGCGGACGGCTGCAAAACCTCGAGCAGGTGTTGCACGGGGTATCCATTCCCACGAATGTGGTAAAACCCGATGCTTTGCTTTTTCGGAACTGCCCCAATGTATTCGAAACAGGCCGCTACCATTCCTGGGTAGCCGACCCGGATACTTTCCCCAAAGAGCTTGAAATAACCGCTGTTGATGCCTCCGGAAGCATCATGGCCTTGCAGCACAAATCCTTCCATGTGCATGGCGTGCAGTTTCACCCTGAAAGCGTAATGACGCCTATAGGCAAGCAAATTCTGAGAAATTGGGTGGGGGATTAAGTGTTGTCAGGTTGTCAAGTTGTCAAGTTGTGATAGCTGAAGGGCGTGTCCGCTTACGAGCGGATTGTCATGGTTGTCCGCTGCGCGTTGTCATGCTGAAAAAAATCAAGTTCTCCAGTTTTTTTCAACATAAGAAATAAAGTTGTGGATTTTTATTCCGAGTGAGTCCAGTGCCTGTCCAATGCCATCCCAGCCTTCCTGTGGGTATGCTACGTGTAAAAATTCTGCCTGTGAATGGGCTTCAAGATTTGAAGCGTAACTATATACCAGAAACTTAATGAAGTCAGGTTTATACCTCCTTCTGCCGTAACCTTCAACAATGGTATCTTTGGTGGATTGAGATGATCTTCTTATTTGTCCACCAACCTCATAACGGTCAGGATTTGGAAGTTTTAAGGTTTCTTCTCTGATTCTTACTGCAAGATCAAATGCTATCTGATAAATTTCAAGATCCCTGTATGATTTTGGCTTCGAATCCATGACANNACAACTCGACAACAATGACAACCTGACAACAATGACAACCCTTCTCTTCTACTCCTGAAAATACACCCGCTTTACGCGCTGCGAAACCGAGGTAAGCACCTCGTAAGGTATTGTTTCCAGGGCTTTGGCGATGCCGGCAATGGGAATTTCTTTTCCGAAAATGATTACCTCCTCCCCTTCTGAAACCTTCAGCCCGGTGACATCCACGGCACACATGTCCATGCTGATTTGGCCCACAATGGGTGCTTTGTGGCCTTTGATGAACAAATTCCCCACCCCATTGCTAAGGCGGCGGTTCAGGCCGTCGGCATAGCCCACGGGCACAATGGCAATTTCGGTTTCATGGCTGGTGCGTGCGGCGCGGCTGTAGCCAATGCTTTCCCCGGAAGGGATCTTTTTTACCTGCGACACCACCGAACGGAACGTACTTACGTTTTGCAGAAGATCCTGCAGGGCCGTGTCTGAAGAAACCCCGTAAAGCCCAATGCCCAGCCGAACCATATCGAACTGGGCCTCGGGGAAGCGGTTTATGGCCGCCGAATTGCTGATGTGGCGAAGGAATTCATACCCAAGACCTTCTTGCAGTTGATTGCACATCTCCGAGAAGTTGGCGACTTGTTGCCGGGTGAAATCATCGTGGGTGGGATCGTCGCTGGCGGCAAGGTGCGAAAATGCCGAAGCTACTCGAATCTGCGGATTTTCCTTCAGAACACTTACCAGCTCATCGAGTTCTCCCGTAAGGAAACCCAGACGATGCATGCCCGTGTCGAGCTTCAGATGGATCAGGAAAGGATGCTGAGGACTGACAGCTTCAAATTTCATTGCAGCCTTTGCCACCCTTTGCAACAAATTCAGGCTGTAAACTTCCGGCTCCAGCCGGTATTGATGCAACACTTCCAGGCTTCGCACCTCGGGGTTCATTACCACTATTGGCATGTGAATGCCGCCCTTGCGCAACTCCTTGCCTTCGTCGGCATAGGCCACGGCCAGGTAGTCGGCATGGTGGTATTGCAGCACCCCGGCCACCTCCACGCTGCCGCTCCCGTATGAAAAAGCCTTTACCATGGCCATCACTTTTACGTTGGGCTTTAGCAATGATCGATACACGTTCAGGTTGTGCACCAGGGCATCAAGATTCACTTCAAGGATAGTCTGGTGGTCTTTTTGCTGCAGCAAGTTGCTGATGCGCTCAAAGCCAAACACCCTGGCGCCCTTAAGCAATATGGCTTCATTGTCAAATTCGCGGGGATAAAAGGAAGTCAGAAAATCTTCGGTGGAGTCAAAAAACACGGCAGGAAGGTCGAAAACCGATGGGTTGGCCGAGATATCTTTCCCAATACCAACGAGTTTGCCCACGCCTTTTGCCCTGAGCATGGCAGCCACTTCGGCATACAGGGCTGCAGGCAAAATCCCGGTTTGCAGAATATCCGACAGAATCAGGGTTTTTCGGGGGTGGCGTGTCTGGGTATTCAGAAAATCGAGGGCAATAGCCAGTGAATTCAGGTCGTTGTTGTAGCTGTCGTTGATTATCAGGCAATTGTTTATGCCCTCCTTCATTTCCATGCGCATGGCCACAGGCTGCAGCTGGGCCATCTTCTCCCTGATCCAGCCGTAGCCGCAGCCCATATGGCAAAGAAAAGCCATGCAATGCAAGGCATTCTCCACTGAAGCATGGTCGGTGAAAGGTATTTCAAAATCGAAGCCCTTCCCGGCATGCTCCACCCGAATTTGGGTATGCTGGCCTGCACGATGCAAAGAAACCACCCGAAGGTCGGCAACGGCTTTCACCGACCAGGAAAACAGCCGCACCGTGGGATGTTGGGCCTGCCATTTGCGGATATAATGATCCAACTCGGAATGATCGCGACAGTATATCAGGGTTTTGGCATGGACAAACAGCTTCAGCTTTTCACGAATTTTAATTTCCCTTTCGGGGAAGCCTTCATCGTGGGCCGGACCAATATTGGTAACTATGCCCACCTGCGGCTGAATGACCCGCTCCAGCTTTTCCATCTCACCGGGCTGGGAGATGCCGGCCTCGAAAATCCCAAGTTTATGTTCACTTTCTATCTGCCAGACCGACAACGGCACGCCCAGTTGCGAATTGTAGCTGCGCGGGTTGCGCACTACCGGCATTTTCTCCGAAAGAAGCTGAAAAAGCCACTCTTTGATTATGGTTTTGCCGTTGCTGCCGGTAATGCCTACCACCGGAAGGCTGAACAGGGCACGGTGTACCGCAGCCAGCTGCTGCAAGGCTGCCAGGGTATCGCTAACCTTAATAAAGGCAGCATTTCCAAACGTTTGAAACTGGTCATCCGGGAGCCGCGACACCATGAAGCAACGCACGCCCCTTTTAAAAAGGGAATCAATATACCGGTGGCCGTCGCTTTTTGGGGTAACAATGGCCACAAACATTGAGCCTGCTGGCGCGATCAGCCGCCGGCTGTCGGTGAGCAAATGCCTGATGGCCATACCAGGCAAAGGTGCGCCAAACAGTTGCCCACCGGCCATATCGCAAATTTCCGAAAGCTTGTATGCAGGCATGGAAGGAATTTTCAAAAAGACTAATCGCCGCCTTCGGGAAGGTCCTTCAGGGCATTGCGGTCGCTGTCGGTATCGGCATCGAGGGCCGAAGCCGACAATGGGTTGGCGGTGATCTCCTGGTACATACGGCGGTTTCTTACCACATCAATGGCCAGGTAAACGGCTTCACGGAAGGCATCGGGCGAGGCGTCGTTCTTTCCTGCCCGGTCGTAGGCGGTACCGTGGGCAGGGCTGGTGCGCACGTAAGGCAGGCCTGCCGTAAAATTCACCCCGCTCTTAAACGACATGGCCTTGAAAGGGATCAGCCCCTGGTCATGATACATGGCCAGTATGCCATCGAACTTGATATAGGAGGCCGAACCGAAGAAACCATCGGCCGGATAAGGGCCAAAAGCCAGGATGCCTTCGTCGAAGGCCTGCTGTATGGCAGGAACCATCACCTCCAGCTCTTCCCTGCCAATCACGCCCTTATCGCCGGCATGGGGGTTAAGGCCCAGCAGGGCAATGCGAGGCTTGCGAATGCCAAAGTCGCGCGTGAGCGACTGGTTCATGAGCCTGACTTTTTTCAGTATCAGCTCGCGGGTAATCATACCCGGAACTCCCGAAAGAGGCACATGGCCAGTAATCACGCCGATGCGCATATGATGGCTCACCATCAGCATCAGGCTTTCGGCTACGCCAAATTTCTGGGCCAGGTACTCGGTATGTCCGGGAAAATGAAAAGCTTCGCTCTGGATATTCTGCTTGTTTATCGGGGCCGTAACAAGGGCATCAATGTGGCCCCTTTTCAGGTCTTCGGTAGCCGCCTCCAGGGCCAGGAAAGCCACCTCGCCGGCAATATCGGTACACTGCCCCAGGTCGATCTTGATTTCCTGCTGATAGATGTTTATCAGGTTGGCCTTTCCGGGTTGTGCAAATTCGGCTGACTTTACAATGTTGAAATTGAAGTCATGCAGATCGAGCGCTTTGCGGTGGTAAGAAGCCACCTTGGAGGAGCCATACACCACCGGGGTAAAAAAGTCGAGCACCCGGGTATCGGCCAGGGTTTTCATTATGATTTCATATCCAATGCCATTCACATCGCCATGTGTAATGCCGATGCGCAGGGGGGGCTGAAGTTCCAGTTCGTTATCCATACCGTGATTTTGCTAAAGTTTGAGCAAAGATACGTATAATCATGCATCCCTTCAGTTACCGATCACAAACTCGGCATAGCCAATTTTACCATCCTCACTCACTCCTTGAATCACGATTCGATATTGCGTAACTCCCGGCAAGGGAAAGAACTGGAAGTTGGCCAGACCTTCCTCGTTGGTTCTGAGGTTGGGCTCCCAGAAAGCGGTATGGGTGGTGTTGATCTGATCAAAGGCGGTGGCTTTTTCAGGCAGCACCGGAAACTGCATTGGAACATGAAAGCCACGAACCTGAAAAATACTGGCAGGTGTTGATTCGGCCTGGAAATCGCGCCGTTTGGTATAAGCTGCCAGTGCCCCGTTGGCGCCTCTTGCCCCGAAGGCAGCGGTGCTTGCACCGCGAAAAATTTCGATCCGCTCAATATCGTTGGGATGCAAGCTGAAAAATGCTCCTTCGCTTTCAACCCCATCTACAAAAAATAAAGGAGGGCTTTGGTAGTTGATACTTCTTACGCCACGGATGCTCACAAAACCCGATGGGGAAATGGTCAGTCCAATGGCTTTATCCCTGAGCAATTCGATCACCGAAGTGTAGGCTTCTTTTTCTTCGACATAAATGGTTTGATCGGGTGTTCCAAACAGCTGCCCCCCTCTTGCCGAAGCTGTTCCTGAGCGCTCTGCCCGTGGCCGGCTCCAGTCTGGACCGCGATCTGTAATTTGCTGGGCATAGGTGTTGGAGTTGGGAATATAATTGAATGCATCGAGGGCTGGGTCCTGGCGGGCAGCAGGGGCAAGCAACACCTCAGGCACCCTGCGTCCTGACAGCATGGGATGGATGAATTCAACCATGGTGCTGTCGGCAAGATCGAGCCCACTGAACAAAAAACTTCCGTTGGCATCGGTTTTGGTTTGATGCGACCTGGAGAGGTCTTCAATTAACCGCATTTGCACTTCGGCATTTGCTACACCCAACCTGTCCTGAGGATCAACCAGGCTGCCAAAAACATCTACTCCGTATACAGGTTTGAATTGGGGTTCCGGAAACCTTGCGTTCATTAACTCCTCCCACGAAAAGCGTTTCCATTTATGGGTTAACATGAGCATATCAACCATTAAGTCCACATCTTCCTGCGCATAATCAAAATACCTGGCGGGGTTTTCAACCTGTCCTGCCAGGTCTGAAGTCATTAGCAAACTACTGAAAATATTCTCCGCATTGGAGCGCTCGCCAAGCTTTCCGTATTGAACCGCCACCGAAAAGTTCCCTTTCAGGGGCTGCCCTTCCAGGTCGCTGGCCAGCACATCGATGCTAAGAGCGTTTGCTTCACCGCTTGGCAACATCAGGGCCCTGATATCGAAATACACCTGGTCGTCGTGATTAACGAATACAAGCCGCTCAGCCAGCGTGGATGCATCTGCGCCAAGCACGGCAAGTTGCGTAACCCCGGTGGGGAACTCATTTAATGGAAGCTGAAAGGTTTGTTGATCCTGAAGGATCAGTTCAGGTTTAGTAAACAACAACTTGCCACGGGATTGGGCCAAAAGGGTGTATTTATTCTCGTCCTTTTCAAGGAGGGAAGAAGAAATTTTTATTTCCAGAAAATCACCTTTTATATCTGCTTTTAACACCACCCCCTCACTTTTAGCTGCTGGCAATGGCTCGACCACAGGTCTCCGGCCACCGGTGTTCAGCTCGGCCACATAAGTTCGGCCATTCTCCGGGGTATAGGAAAAGACACCCAGGCCGGCATCATTGGTTTCAAAACTGGCTACTACCGTACCCGTATCGTCTTTAATACTTCCGCGAAAGCGTTGCCCCCTAAAAGTGCCATCGCAAACCCGCACGGCCACCCGGCTATCAAGCCCGTTGACCAGATTGCCTCCTTCCGGGAAAAATGAAATATTTACCGTTTGCCTTAAATTTTCGAGCGTGGTGTTAAATTCCCGGTTAAATCTGCGTGTATCGTTGTCGATCGCATTGGCAAATTGCGAATTGCGGATATAAAAATATTTATAAAACAAAAAGTCTTCTCCCTGGTTCAGCATCCAGTCGGTATAAGCCCTCAGCACATAATTGCCATCATGAAATTCACCGGAAATCGGGAAACTACCGGAGAAACTTCCGTTTTCAGGCTTTACAACAAGCTCGCTCACCTTTTGGCCCTGCGTATTCCAAAGTTCGAGATACACATTGGCTGAAGCCGTATCGGGCAGGTGGCTTTTGCCCTCTGCCAGGTAACCCTTAAACCATATGGTTTCTCCGGCAGCATAATGTTCTTTATCAAAATGAATAAAAAGCTTTTGAGGGAAATGCTGGGTTTGGTACTGACCAAGCCCCAGCGCAATTTGGTTTTCGGTTGCAGGCTGGCCAAATAAATGGGCTGACAATTTGGAAACACAAATTACCAAAAGGCAAAACCGAAGATATACGCGTACTTGTTTCATGGTTGAAAATTATTTCACAAAAAAGATTTTCTCAATAAAATTAAGAAAAAAGTAAAAGAAAAAAGAAGCTGTTCCACCCGGGGAACAGCTTCTTTTGAAAGTTAATTCAAGGCTTAGTAGCCAGGATTTTGCTGAGCAGCCAGGGTGGGGTTGGCGTTGATCTCAGCCTGAGGAATGGGCCAAACGAACAGGTGGCTTGAGTAAGGAAGGGGAACCACTGGGTAGGGACCCGTGTAAGGACCCAGTTCGAGATCAAACAAATCAGCACTGGGTGAACCATTGGCGATTTTTCCGGGAATACCATCGATGGGGAAGTGCGGGCAGTGCTGCAGCCTGTGAATATCGGGCCAACGGCGGCCTTCCATAGCCATTTCTATTCGGCGTTCGTACAAAATAGCTTCGAGCAGTTCAACATTGTCGGCAAAGTCGGAGGCCACATAGGCTTGTGTAGCTACATCAGCAAGCGAACGGTTACGAACCATGTTCAGGTAGGTTAAGCCATTGACTACATCACCCTGTCGGGCGTATGCTTCAGCCAGGTTCAGAATTACCTCAGCATAGCGCATCATGGGCGAGAGGTCAGTATAACCCACAACATCACGATATTTATTGGTAAATTTCCTTCCACCATCAGTAAAAACCATCTCGCCTTCAGTACGACGTTTGTCGTCAGGCAGCCAGAAGGGGTTCCTCCAGTTAATCGGGCTATGGCACACCAGCAAGCGACGCTTATATTGTGAAGCCAAAGCACCGTTTACACTTGGGTAGTTTGTTGCAGAGTTTTCCATACCAAAAATGTACTCATCGCTGCCGTAGTTATTGGCAAAGACAGTCCAGGGTTCAGCACCCAGTGCATAATGCCCGGCATATACCCCTCCGGGCATAAATTTGGAGGCTTCAGTGATTACACCTGCCATATTCCACATGTGCTGGTGTATACGGGCCTTATAAGCGGCGGCAGCGCCTTTGGTGCCCCTTGAAACTTTCCAGTTTCCTGCCCAGTCTGATTTTAATGGCAAATACTGCTCAGCCAGTTCAAGGTCTTCCAGAATCCATCCATAGCATTGTGCAACAGTATGCCTTCCGGTAGCAAACCCTTCGTCAATGGCTTGTTGTGTGGTAAAAGGAACCTTATGATAAGGTACGCCCAAGTGTGAGGCATCAGCGGTGTGCTTATACGGGCGGGCAAACATTACCAAAAGTTCATGGTAAGCAGCTGCACGAAGCAACAGGGCTTCACCTTTGTACTGGTTTGCTTTTTCCTGGGAAATAACCCCATTGTCTGCAGCGGTCTGCGCACCTTCCAATACAATATTAATCCTGTTGATCAAACGATAGGTATCAAGCCAGTAATACACATTGTTGGCTGTTGTGGCATTGTAAGTAGCCTGGTAGGTAATGGCATAGAACGTGGCAATGTTAACCACATCTTCGCCACGGTTATCGCCCTGCTGCACAAAAGCTGCACCAAACGGATAACCGCGAAGACCACCATCATAATCGCCGATTTGTGCTGCGTTATACATGCCAAGCACAGAGAGTTCCACTTTCTCAGGGGTGGAGAAGGCCACCGTCTCAGAAATCTGGTTAAAGGGTTGCAGGTCTATGATATCGTCCTCAGAGCACGAGGTGAAGCATAAGCCCAGGGCAAAAACCGAAAGCATTAGCAGCTTGCCGGTCATCTGCTGAATATTATGTAGTTTCTTCATAATTGACTTCATTTTTTAAGTTACAAACTCAGGTTAAGACCAAAGGTCAGCGTCTTCTGACGTGGCGTGCCATTCCAGTCCGTACCAAGGAAGCGTTCACTTTCTGGGTCGATACCAGTATAATCGGTAATCATGAACAGCTCGGTAGCGGAAACAAAAATCCTGAGACGGTCTATGCCGATGCGGCCAACCACCTCATTTGGCAGGGTATAGCCCAGGATCAGGTTTTGCAGTTTCAGGAAGTCCCCTTTTTCAACAAAGCGGCCTGAAGTTTCGCCCTGACGGTTGATGAAGTTGGTGCGACCATACCACAGTTTGGGAGTCCAGCCATCGCCAGGATTTTCGGGGCTCTGCCACCTGCCCAGCAGTTCAGTTCCGGCATTGGTAAAGCTGTTGGAAACCAGGTCGGCACGGGTGCGGTTCATGATATAGTTGCCACCCGAGAAGCGGAACATGGCACTAAAGTCGAAGTTTTTCCACCTGAGGGTGTTATTCACGGCACCATAATAGGTTGGCATGGATGGGCCAAAGATAATCCTGTCGTCACCCGTGAGGTTACCAGCCTCTGAAATGTCACCAGGATTGTTGGGATCGTACAACCTGTAGCTTTGCGAAGCAATGTCGCCCTGAACAAGGGTTCCGTTGGCCTTGCGGTAAATGGGGTTACCATTGGCATTGTTAACGCCAACATAGTCATATCCATACAGTGAGTAAATGGATTCACCCTGCTTGTTAATAACAAAGGAGTAAACCATTGGCAAATCTGTGGCCAGCTCAACAACCTCGTTCTTAATCAGTGTGAGGTTCATATCCACGGTCCATGAGAAATCGCGGGTACGGAAGAAGTTGGCCTGAATACCAAACTCATGTCCCCAGTTGCGCAACGCACCAACGTTCTTGTTCACGCTGTTGCCAGGAATACCAAAGGATGGCGGAGTGGGTGCAGCAAGGATCAAACCATCCACATCATCCACGAAATAATCATAGGTAAAAGAGTATTTCCCATCAAGAATGGCCATATCGATACCTACGTTGGTCTTCTTACTGGTTTCCCACTTCAACTGGTCATTACCCATCTGGCTAAACGCGATACCGGTGTAATCGGCATACCTTACGCCACTGTAAAGGCCCAGGTAGGGGTAGTTTCCAATGTTGGAATTACCCACTTCAGCATAGGAGGCCCTGATTTTGAGGTCAGACAGCCAGTCCACATCCTGCATAAAGGATTCGCGCGATATAGTCCAGCCAATCGAAGCGCCGGGAAAGAAACCCCACTTATTGGCTTCGGGCAAGGACGACAAACCATCGTAACGTGCAGAAAACTGCAGGAAGTATTTGCCATCGTAGTTATAGTTCACTCGACCAGCATATGACATGATACCGTTTTCGGACATACTACCTGAGGAGAGCTGGGTACCATAAGTACCACCGATCAGGCCCTGGTTGAAATAGGTATCAGACAGGGTAGTACCACCAGCGAAGAAATAGTTGTAACGTTGCTTTTGAACTTCATATACCAAAGTGGCATTCAGGTTATGCAAATCCCCAAAGGTTTCCACATAGGAAAGGGTATTTATAAAATTCCAGCGGTTATAGTTGGTTTGCGTATTGTAAATACGTCCTTGAACCGATGCACCATCACCATGAATTGGGTTCCAGTACATCAGACCTTCCGTCATGGATATATCAGTTCCAAAGCGGGTTTGGAACACCAGTGAAGGCAAAATAGTAACCATACCATAGGTACCCAGAGTGGCGCGATGAACCTTTGAATCGTTTACGTTTTCGTCGATTACGTAAACAATATTGGGCAGGTTGTCGTCGATGGTATTGAGGTTATTCCAACGACCCACCAATTGAGGATTCAAAAAGTCAATGTTGTATCCGGTTGGGTGGTCAGGGTTATAAATTGGAGTGTTGGGCAACTGGCGGATGGCCGAGAAAATATTGCCCGAAAGTGAGTTTTCACCCGTATTGAGGCCATTATAGGTTGAACGAGCCAAATTGGCATTGGCGCCCACGGTGAGCCAATTCCTTACCTTTTGGTCTAAATTGGCCCTGAATGTTATACGCTCCATGGCATTGGGACGTGTAATACCCTCCTGGTCGGCGTATCCCATGGAGAAGTAATAGGATGTTTGTGGAGTTGCCCCGGACAAAGACAAACTGTGGTCTTGCTGAAAGGCACTGGTGCGCAAAACAGCTTTTTGCCAGTCGGTATTCAGCCCCGAAGCTACAGCCGGGTTAGACAAGCCTGCATTAGCAAACATTTCGGCCATGAGCGGCAGCCACTCAGCTTCACTGGTAAGGTCAAACAATTTAACCGGCTGGGCCACCCCAATATAGTTGTTGTAGTTCAACTGGAATTTGCCTGCCTGACCTCTTTTGGTTGTAATCAGCATAACCCCTGCGGCAGCCCTCGAGCCGTAAATAGCAGTGGCCGATCCATCTTTCAGAATTTCAATGGACTCAATGTCGGCAGGGTTAATGTCGCCAAGGGCATTGGTATTGGCGTAGCCACCAACGTCGCCGGTAAGAATAGGTTGTCCATCCACTACAATCAGCGGATAGGTATCAGAAGTAATAGAGGCGATACCACGGATACGAATCCTTGGAGCCTGGCCCAAAATACCGGTAGCTTGCGTAACCTGTACCCCAGCGGCACGCCCTGCAAGCTGTGCATCAAAGCTCGGGGCAGCCAGGTTGGCAAGGTCATCGCCTCTTACCTGGGCAATAGAGCCCGTAACCTCGCGTTTGCGCTGCACACCATAGCCTACCACCACAAATTCTTCTACTGCATACACATCGGGTTCCAGCGCCACGTTTATCAGTGTGCGACCTCCCACAGGGATTTCAACGGTACGCATACCAATAAACGAGAACACCAGCACCCCATCGGAGGGAACTTGCAGTTCGTACTGACCATTAATGTCAGAAACCGTTCCCTGAGTAGTTCCTTTTACCATAATGGACACCCCCGGAAGGGTGCTGCCATCAGAAGCATCAGAAACTCTACCTGTAACGCGGATCGTTTGCCCGAACAGGCTGGCGCCCATTAACAGCAAAAGACCGGTTAAAATCAGCATTCGCTTCATTTTTGTTTTGTTTTAGTTAATAATGGATTGAGTTGGTTAATGCTTTTTGTAAGGGTTGCCCCATTGAAAGCGAAGGTAAATTTATAAAAAAATGTTATCGTTTGTTAATTTAGCTTAATAAATTTGGTTTTCTAATATTTTTTTTATTAAATAAATTTTTTTATACATACGTTTAATTTATACGTTTATATGTATTAATTATTTTCTCGTAGCATTTTTTAATGTTTACAGGTAAATATATCGGTCTTTAAACCGGCAGGTAAATTTCCAAGCCGTTTTCAACGGCTGCGAAACCCAATAAAAAAAGGGCGGAAAAACCGCCCTTTTTTCTACTAAAACATGAAACAAATTATCTACACCTCATTCTGCACCATATTCTCGTTGGCATTGATTTCATCCCTTGGGATAAGGTATTGCCAGAGGATTGTTCCGGCGGGTTCTTCCATTTTAATGGCCACGGAACTCTGGTGGTTAGAATTGTTCCTGTCGAGGGGCAGGTTCAGGCGTTTGAGGTCGAGCCAGCGAAAGCCTTCGCCCCAGAGCTCAATACGGCGGTGGGTCATGATTTCTTCAATGAGGTCTGCACCACTATTGGTCGAAAGCACATATTCAGGGTCCCTGGTAGAGATCAGATCGTACAACACCTGACGTGCAGCAACGTCCTGTCCGCCTTGGCGGGCAAGGGCTTCAGCCTCTATCAGATACAACTCAGCGGCACGCATATGGCACAGGTCGCCACGGCTGTCGGCAGCGCCTGCAGCAGAAAATTTGAAGCTTTGCTGGGCAGCCACTGCAAAGTTGGTTGCAGGTTGGCGTTCACGGGCTTCTTCGGCGGTAGCAGCAAATTGTCCTTTGCGTACGTCGGTGTCGGAAATTTGGTTATACAAGGCCAGGCTGATTTTCTTGGGGTTCTGCCTTATGTTGGTAGAACTGAAATTCCACGACATATAGGCAAAGAAAGAGTAGAAATAAGTAGTCTGGTCTTCCTGCACGTGGCTTACCCACATAAATTCAGGATTTCCCCTGTCGCTGAAACCACCGAGCAACTGTGCAGGTGTCATAAGGGGTTTACCCTGACGCGCCTGGTTTGCAAGCTGCGCAGCGGTTGCCCAGTCGCCCTGTGACAGTGCCACGCGGGCTTTGATACCCCTGGCTATGTCAACGGTAATGTGCGACTTATAGCTTCCGGCGCTGGCTTCAACCGGAGGCGTTTTTCCTTCCAGCAGCGTAATGGCCTGGGTGAGGTCGGCATTGATCTGGGTATACACATTCTCAACCGTTTCGCGGGGCAGGCCCTCAGTGGTCGGTTCGAGTACCAGCGGAACACCCAGCTGATTATTGGGAATGGCAGTCCAGTCGTAGCGCTTGGCATAGGTCTGTACCAACTGATGGTATGCCCATGCGCGATATGCCAAGGCCTGGCCTTTGATGTTCTCCTTGTCGGCAGTGGGGCCTTCGGCATCGTCAACAAAGGTAATGATCATATTAGCGTTGCCAATGATCTGATAATAGAAACGCCACGAAAGGAAGGTTTCCCAGGAGTTGTCGTTGCGGTGGGCAGTCCAGCGGTGCTGGGCAATAAACCAACCGTTACCAGTGGTGTGGTTCACCAGGTCTTCTCCCATCATTTCGTGACCGATCATGAAGCCACTCTGGCCGGCATGCGACTGGCGGTCTTCGAACTGGGCATACATGAAACGGTGAATCCCGTTCAGGGCACCCCAGGTATTGGCTGTGTTGGAAAACACGTCAGCTTCCGAAACGGCGCTGGTCGGGTAAATCTCAAGGTAATCATCGCTGCACGACTGCGGCACAATGATCACCATTGCCAGGATTATTAGTTTTATGAATAGTCTTTTCATTGTCTTGCTGTTTTAGAATGATAAATTGATACCAAGGGTCATGATACGGGCCGGGGTGTAGGTGTTGGAGGTCGTACCAGAAAAGTTCTGCTGAATGTTCATTCCTTTACGCTTGCTGAACATGAAGAGATTTTCGGCAGAAGCATAAACCCTGGCATTCTGAATTTTAAGTCTTTCGGTCAGGGTCCTTGGCAGGGTGTAGGTCATATTCACTGAACGCAGGTTCAGGAAGGAGCCATCGATAAGCCAGCGGCTGGAAGCAGCGTTGTTGTCGGTGGTTTTGGTAGGATCGAGTCTGGGGATATCCGTTACATCGCCGGGTTGCTTCCATGCATCGAGCAAATCGATGTGCATGGCACTGCCCCAGGAGCTGTAGGTCATAATGCTGTTGTAGTTACTGTCGTAAATCTTTCCACCAATCTGGTAGGTCATCAGAATGGAGAACTCAAAATTCTTGTAGGTGAAAATATTGGTGATGCCACCCATCAAGTCAGGAATAGCTGATCCAACATACCCGTACCTGGCATTGGCAGCAAGGTGGGTCAGGGTGTCTGTGCCAAGGACACGAATGTCGGGCCTGAGAGCGGTTTGGGTGTCATCGGTCCAGATATTTTCAGGACGATACAGGCCAAGACCATCAGCAGGATCCACACCATACCATTCGCGCAGCCAGTAATCATACATAGAACGGCCTTCCATAAGTTTCTTGGTTCCGGAGATAATTTCATCTTCAGGACCAAAAGGCATACGGGTGATCTTGTTCTTCACCGTGGAAGCATTCACATCGATGGTCCACTTCACGGCGGTTTCCTTCAAAATGTCGGCAGCAATCCTGAGCTCGATACCTTGGTTGTACATGGCACCAATGTTCAGGTCGCGCGAGGTGATACCGGTCGAAATCGGCAGGGGAACAGCAAACAACATATCGTCAGAAACACGGTGGTACCATTCGATATTACCGCGCAGTCTCTGGAAAGCACCAAATTCAAGACCTATGTTGAAAGTGTTATTCGATTCCCAGGTCAGGTCATAAGAAGGCAGCGACAACTGGTCGAAGCCGGGCTCAGCAGCATTGTTGCGGTTGAGACGGTACAAAGCCTGCCATGGATAATAGGAACTCAAACCGTCATTACCAACTTCACCGTAAGAAACGCGAAGCATAAGCATGTTGATCTGCGGAATGTTTTGAATGAAAGTTTCGCGGTCGAGACGCCAGCCGGCACCTACCGACCAGAAGTTACCCCAGCGTACATCTTTGTAGAATCTGGAGCTGCCATCGCGCCTGAAAGAACCGGAAAGGAAATACTTGTCGTCATAACCGTAGTTAAGGCGCGACAGGTAACCTTCGTTGCGATAGTTGTGCTGGTATGAAGTAAGGGAGTTGGTAGTGGTGAAGTTGATCAGCTCATAATTACCCAGCAACACAATGTTTTGGCGGAAGCCATAGAGGTAATCGTAAGTGTAATCGAAGTTTTCATGACCAATAAGAAAATCTACGCTGTGCAGGTTGAAACGCTGCGAATAGTTGAGCAGCTGGTTGAAGTTGAGTGAGGTGGTTTGTGTAGAGGTGCGGCTTGCACGTCCGGCGGGGGCACCATCACCTACAATATTGTTGTCATAACTCTTGGCATTGTACCCGTTTACGTCCATAGAGGCGTTAAGGGTAAAGGTAAAATGCTGGAGGAATTTAAACTCGGCAAAGGTACGACCACTAATCACATTGCGGCGGAAGTCGCCTTCGTTGTAAATGGTTTCAGCCAAAACGTGGCGGCCAGAGAATGCACCGGCGGGGCGGAAAGGAAGGCCCAGCGATGCCATGTTTCCAAGGTCGTATATCTTATTACCACCTTCATCAAGGATATAGTTCCCTGTCAGTCGTTCCTGGGCATACACCGGGTAAATAGCACCAATGTTGCGCGAGAAGAAGAAGGGGTTCACATAACCGGTGCTGGATTCGTCCCTGGCAGTTTCCGAGAAACTGACGTTGGCAGCCAGGTTGATACCGGTGCGGAACCATTCGGTGGCCTGGGTGTTTACGTTCAGACGGCCGGTAATCCTTTCGAAGTCGGTCTTTAACAAGTAACCTTTTTCGTTGAGGTAACCACCCGACACGAAGAAGTCTGTTCTGGCAGTACCGCCCGAATACAACACGTTGTATTCCATACGATTGCCCAGTTGCACCATTTCTTTAGCCCAGTCGAGGTCATCGGCCGAATAGATCAGGCTGGCATTGGGGTTAATGGTGCCATCGGCATTGAAAACCTGGTTGCCAGGCACATTAAAGGGATTGTAAGCCAGCAAGCCATCGCCGGTGTTGGTGCCGGTAAAGAGGCTGGCAACGGCACCCTGGTTGGGGTGGATACCACCCGCAAACAACCTGGCATCTTCAGCAGCAATGCCTTCTGAGTAATGCAGCTGGTTGAAATAAGCTTCCCAGTTCATCTGGACAAACTGCATGGGGTCGGCCCGGTCGTATTCGGGAAGGCCTCTTACGCTGAAGCCCTGGGTTCCCCTAACCTCGAACTGGCTGCGACCTGCCGAACCACGCTTGGTAGTGATCATAATCACACCGTTGGCAGCACGGTTACCGTAAAGGGCCGTGGCGGAAGCATCCTTCAAAACAGAAATGCTTTCAATGTCGTTGGGGTTAAGGTTGGAAATGTCGAGCTCATAAGGCACACCATCCACCACATAAAGTGGAGCACTGCTGGCATTGATAGACCCAAAACCGCGGATACGGATGGCCTGACCTGTACCGGGCTGACCCGAACCTGAGGTAACCTGTACCCCGGCGGCTTGCCCTTCAATGGCCCTTGAAAGGTGAGAAATGGGCCTGGACTCGATTTTCTCGGAAGTTACCTGTGTAGCAGCCCCGGTAAATGAACCACGGCGGGATGTACCATAGGCAACCACAAGGACTTCATCCAGAATCGCCGTTTCCGACTCCAATGCAACATTAATTACACTGCGGCTCTCCACAGCCACTTCACGCGTGGTCATCCCGATAAAGGAGAAAACCAGGGTGGCATTCGGCGGGGTGTTGATCTCGTAACGGCCGTTGATGTCGGTCACGGTTCCCAGTGTGGTGCCCTGAACAACCACCGACACACCCGGCAGCGTGCTGCCGTCGGCAGCATCTGTTACCCTACCTGTAACCCGAATCGTTTGCCCATAAAGGCTTGCGCCCATTAGCAGCAAAAGTCCGGTTAAAATCAGCATTCGCTTCATTTTTGTTTTGTTTTAGTTAATAATGGATTGTTTTATTTGGGTTTTATTGATTGGTTCAACAAAACCGAGGGTAAATTTATAAAAAAATGTTAAAGTTGGTTAAATACTGTTAAATATATTAATCTGCCCAAAATGCTGTTTTTTTCTATATTTCCGATGAACAGATGATTTTTTATTGGAATTGTATTGCATAAATGGTTTTTAACAAAAAAATAAAATATAATATAATAAAAACCCCGGCAAAAACCTGCCGGGGTTCCAAAACAACCAAAGAAACATAAAAAAGGCTAATTCACCCCAGTGCGGGTATCCCACCACATTTGCTGGCCCCAGAACTGATCGACAATGCCAGCCAGTTTGGGCGTGATGTTGGCGCTGTTCAGGTTGAGCTCACTAACCGGATAAGGATACCTGAAAGGCGGACGATTGTGGCCGGTATAAGGTGAATAGGGTGCATGGCCCAGAACCGGCACATCGGTTCTGCGGTTTTCGGCCCAGGCTTCATTGCCATTTTTAAACAGGCAAATCCACTTTTGCAGGTAGATCTGGTTCGTCTGGTTATTCCAGGCCACGCCCGGTTCTGCAATGTAATCGGCATAACCATCCAGATTGTATTCATCAAGCGAAGCAGCAATACCCGCTTCGTAAGCCTGCTGAGCAGTAATTCCGCCGGTATTCCAGGTTTTGAATGCAGCTTCGGCAATCATGAAATGCACCTCTGCCGCACGCATTATCGGGGTAAAGCCATCGGGCACATCCCTGAACCAGGCACCAATACGGCTGATATGCGACAAGGTAAAGGAGCCTGGCATGGCGCCGGAAATAACGCCCCGGTATTCGCCATCGAAAGTGGCAGGCTTAGCATAGGCCGATAACCGCGGATCGTTATGATCTTTTAGTATATCGATCAGGGTAACGCACATTCCATGGTCGTCGCGGTCATCGCTGTCGGCCTGCCAGGGCTCTTTGTAAGGCGGAGATGTTTGCCACCACAAATAAACGTTGTCATCATTGGTAGTAATGATGGGGTAAGTGGACAGGTTGCCCAGTATCTCCTCAATATGGGTTCTGGCAATAGCCGGGGCAACATCTGACATCCTGGTGGCTACCCGAAGGCGAAGCGAGTTGGTAAACTTTTTCCACTTCATCACGTCGCCACCAAACAAAACATCGCTTGAGCCAATGGCATACACAGCTGCATTGTCATACAGGGAGTTTGCCTGCTTCAATTGTTCAAGCAGATCCAAATAAATGGACTCCTGGGTGTCGTAGGCAGGGTTGGTAACTCCCTCGCTTCCCTGGGCGGCCTCTGTATTATGATTCATATATATCCTTATGGTTTTTAAATCTGTTGGATATATCTTGTTATTTATCGGTGCATTAAAACACCGATAGGTTTCTGCACCTATTCAGAAAAACTTTCAAAGCGAATGGTAAATCAAGGTTGGGCTTTGATCAGTAAACGGTTTTACTTAAAGCGGACCACAAGAAAATGATTGACTTTCCCTCCTCAACAAATAAAAATTGCGCAAATAAAGAAGGAAAACTTTTTAGAGAAACACGAAGCTCAAGTGGATTGTTATTGTAAAAAAAAATTCCCGCCGGAAAGTCCGGCGGGAATCCCAATAATAATTATAGAAATACTAAAGGTATGCGCTGTTTTGAGTAAGGTTTTCGTTTACATCCATTTCGCGCTGAGGAATGGGAAGAACAAGGCGGCCATCGTTCCATTCCAGGGTCTGCCCTGCGTGGGTTGAACCGGTAGGAGCAACAGTGCTTTTCCTGAATCTGCGCAAATCCTCAAGCATTTGACCTTCGAAACAAAGTTCGCGTACTCGCTCTTCATAAATAAGTTCCAGCGTAAGTTCTGTCCATTCTGAGGCATTTGCACGTTCTCTGACCGCATTAATATCATCCAAAGGTGCGGCACCAATGGAAGAACCATTCCGGAAATTGGCTTCTGCACGGGTAAGGATCATCTCAGCAAGGCGGATAACTGGGATATTCGCATCATATTTACCCCATTTACTTGACATCACATTACCTGGATCAGTACCTACACCAATATAAAACATGGTGGGAACATCTGCAATGGTAACAATATCTGGGTTATCAGTAACGCCTCCGCGAAGGTCGCCGGCTTCATACCGCTCCAGGTGACTTGACGTTATATTAACGTCTCCCCTGCCCATACCTTGCAAGCTGGCAAAAAAGGTGGCAATGCCATCGTTTGCCTGCCCGGCATGACTGCTTGCATCCTGCCTGATCATAAACACATCCTCGCTGGTATATTCATCGTTGTTAAATGCGGCACGAGGCGTTTCATTCAGCGCGCCATAACCTCCAAAGTTTCCAATAACATAGTCGGCTTCCTGAGCTGCCAGTTGCCATTCTCCCATTGCCATATGCACCCTGGCCAGGAAAGCGGCCGCTGTTGAGCTTGTGGCCCTGCCGGCATTGGCGCCAGCACCTTTCCCCAGATGGTTCAACTTTTCCTTAGCTGTATTCAGGTCGGTCAATATTTGCTGATAAACGGCAGCAACAGTGGCTCGGCTAGGGTAACTATCATCGGTTATCCCGGTTGTTGGCGTAATAATCAGCGGAACACCATCATGGGTGTTGGGCTCTCCTTTTACAAAGGGATGCGCATAAAAGCGAATAAGTTCCAGGTACATGATTCCCCTGATAAACAAAGCTTCGCCTTCAACCCGGTCGCGTTCGGCTTCCCGAACAATTTCGAGGTTTGCCAGCACATTGTTAGCCAAGTCTATGGCGTGATAAGCCCTTATCCACTTTGCGGCGATGGTTCCATCGGTGGTACTCATAGATTTCCAGTTCATCTCACGGTAACCTATAAAAGTGCCAATCCAGTTCATATCATTGTTGTTGGCAACCAGATCACTATGAAAGATGCTGGTGCCGGCAAAAAGTTGAGGCCCGGCGATCCTTTCCCAGGCTCCATTGAGGGCATTAACAACCCCGTCGTGCGTAGTATAAACAGTTTCATCACTGACCGACTGCTGTGGTTGAACGTCCAAAAAATCCTCACAGGATTGGAACCCCAACAGCGCCAGGACAAAAAGAAAAGGAATTATTTTTTTTGTTTTCATTTCCGTTTGTTTTAATTTTTATAAAAACTGCTTAAGATTTCCACCTTAGAAGTTAAGGTTTAAACCGAAAGTAATTGTTCTTGGCTGCGGGGCAGTGTAAAAGTCATACCCAATTCTGATGTTGGCAGTTTGATTAGTGGGGCCAGTGCCAACAAAGTCAGCTTCAGGGTCCCAGCCCGGGTAATCGGTCCAGGTGAACAAATTATAAGCCCTGACAAAAATCCGAATGGATTCAAAATTAGCCCTGTTTAAAAGCTGCCTTGGCAAAGTGTAGCCTAAGGTTACTTCTTTCAGGCGAATGTATGAGCCATCAAAAACCAACAAGCTTGATTGTCCGTAACCATTGCCCTGGTAGAATCTGGGCTGGGGAAACTTCGCATCGGTCCTCTCAGGAGTCCAGTGATTTTCGTAAAAGTCAAGGGTTTGGTTGTCAAACCAGGAGAACCCGTCGGCTTGCCACTGACGACCGCCATTGAAGATGTCATGACCCCAAACAAACTGAACCAGCACACTAAGGTCAAAACCCTTATAACGGAAGCTATTAAAGAAACCGCCAACAAAATCGGGGTTGGGGTCACCGACAATACGATCAGCGGCCGCTGCCCTGGAGGTAGTCGTTTCATTACCTTCCTTATTCAGATAAAACAAGGCATCTCCATTTTCCGGATCAACGCCTGCAAACTCCTTGGTATAAAATATACCTATGGGATGTCCTTCTTCCACGCGCCAGATTCCGGTCTGGATAATCTGCCCATCAATATCTGTCACTTTATTCCGGTTAAAGGCAATATTGAAGTTGGTATTCCATTTAAAAGCCTGATCAATATTTACGGTATTAATTGCAAATTCCCAACCCTTGTTCTCTAGCTTACCCACATTCTTATAAACACTGGTATAACCAGTAGTGGCCGGAACCAGGGCGCTAAGCAAAAGGTCTTCGGTGTTCTTTACATAGTAATCAATCTCACCGGTGATTCTGTCATTGAAAAGACCAAAATCGATACCAACGTTAGTTTGGGTGGTGGTCTCCCACTTCAGGTCTGGGCTGGGGATGTTCGTTGAGATCATTCCGCTTAGACCAGCGTAGTTACTACCGGCATACAAGCCGCGTGAGGCAAAGTTGTCAATTTCGGAGTTACCTGTCTTACCCCAGCTGAACCTGGGCTTCAGGAAACTAATAGAAGGTATGCCTTGCATGAACTCCTCATTTGTAATGATCCAGCCAAGAGAAGCAGCCGGGAAGAAACCCCAACGATTATCGGCGCCAAACCTGGATGAGCCATCCATACGACCGCTGAGAGTTACCAGGTACCTGTTGAAGAATTTCAGGTTTGCCCTTGAAAAGAATGAGGAATAACGGTAGCCGGTTCCGCTTGAGGAAGCGTTGAAGTCGCGCGATGCACTGGCAATTCGCCTGAACTCATCGTTTGGGAAGCCCCTTGCCGACATGGAGGCAAAGTCGAAATCGGCACGCTGAATACTTGAGCCAGCAACCAGGTTTACATCATAGTTTTCGGCAAACACATTATTGTAAGTAAAATAATTTTCCAGGTTAAAAACTTTTGAAGTTACGCTCCGGTCATAGGCAAAGCCATCAGGCCCTCCATCGTTGGTCAGGCGCCCGCGGTATTCCATTTCTCTCTGGTTCAGGATATCAAGACCTCCTTCTGAGCGGAAAGTTAATCCTGGCAGAATTTCAAGATTGACGTAGATATTACCAAAATTACGGAACACTTCCTGGTCAAAATTATTGTACTCTCTAACCACCAATCCGTTTTCATAAAGGGTTCTGCGATTCAGCAGGCCAGTGTTTGGATCATGAGTTGGTTGAATCGAAGGCAGGGCAACCATTTGAAGTGGCGATGCAAAAGCGTTGTCGTTTGCTACCCTGAAGTTTCTTGAACGGGTTAGGTTCATATTCATTCCAAACGATAAATGGTCGGTTGCCTTTTGGTCAAGATTCAACCTGCCGCTTATACGATCGAATGAGTTGCCATTGACTATACCTACCTGGTCAAGGGCAGAAATGGCTGCAAAATATTGGGTGCTGGCCGTACCACCTGAGGCGGAAATATCAAACTGTTGGGTGGCGCCATTTCGCAAGGCTTCTTTCTCCCAATTGGTATCCGGGCCTTTTGTAAGGTCATTGGGGTTATCCGGATCTCTCCAGTAATCGAGGCCCCAATCCAAAGCATCCGTCCAGCTGCTCCAGATAATATAATTTTCATCCGGCCCGCCAGCAACATTTGAGTAGGCAGTTTTAAACAAGTCGAGGTACTGTTCGCGATTAAGGAAGTCAACATAATTGGCAGGCTCGCTCCAGCCCAACTGTGTGGAAACATTAAAGCGGGTACGTCCTTCCTTACCCCGCTTGGTTGTAACCAGGATAACCCCATTAGAAGCACGGCTACCATAAATGGCGGCGGCAGAGGCATCCTTCAGAATCTGAATTGACTCAATGTCTGAAGGGTTAATATCGGCCAGCGGGTTGGTGGGCTCGTTGCCGGCTGTTCCCAGGTTTTCCGAAACAATTGGTATCCCATCAATAACGTACAATGGTTGGTTACTGGCCGTAATGGAGGAAGCCCCCCTGACGCGGGTACGAACAGCCTGGCCCAGCTTTCCCGAACCAGCCTGAATATGAACACCGGCGGTTCGGCCCTGAAGGGCTGTTTCAAAACTTGGAAGGGTGTGGGCCGCAATATCTTCTGATCTAACAGAAGAAATAGACCCCGTCAGCTCATACTTAAGCCGCGTACCGTATCCTACCACAACAATTTCGTCGAGACCTACCATTTCTCGCTCCAGAGCAACATTGATTATGTTGCGCCCCTGTACCTGGACCTCCTGGGTCGTCATACCGATAAAAGAGAAAACCAGCACCGCATCGGGCTGTACCGAAATCTCGTAGCGGCCGTTGATGTCGGTTACTGTGCCCTGGGTAGTACCTCTGATAGCCACCGACACACCCGGCAGCGTGCTGCCATCTGATGCATCAGTAACGGTACCTGTCACCCGGGTCTGTTGCCCAAACAGGCTGGCGCCCATTAAAAGCAATAATCCGAAAACAATTAAAATCCTCTTCATTTGGTTGATTTTTAGTTAATGATTGTTTTTTTGGATGGGTGTTACACAATTTAAACCAATAAGGCTTAATGACCCCAAATATATTAAAAAATATTTAAAGGCAAGTAAAATCAAGGTTTTTTCGCTTTTTAAGATATGTTTTAAATCTGATTCAAACCATCTTTCAACACTGCCTGGTTCAAAGTGAAACAAGCTGTTTATAGGGCCATGGTTTTTTTTTGTAAATTTACAGACCAAAATTTTTTCAGAAAATTCCCAAAACAGTATTGAAACCAATATTTCAAAATTACACCTCCATGAACAACAAATTTTTTAAACTAAGCCTGATTTTTGCACTCGCCGTTGCTTTTACTTCCTGCGATGTTTTTTCTGATCCGGAAGAACCCGACTACCGAGAAGAACTCAAGGTGCTTCTTCCTTCTGTACAACATATTTCAGGCTATTTCAACGGCACCGACCACAGCCGTTTTCAGTTACAATGGTCGCAGCAGCTGGCCGGTGTCAGGGGCGTGCACCTGGCGGTTGACAAGTACGAGATGCTTCCCGTTCACACCCAGGAAATGTGGGAATTATATTTTGGGACCCACTTCCCCAGCCTTAGCCTGATCGTTCAATACGCCAACGAAATAGAAGCGCCTGCATACCGCGGCATTGCCAAGGTGCTTTACCTTATGAACCTGGCCCTTATGACCGATGCCTTTGGTGATATTCCCAATCAGTACGCAATCTCCTACTCGCAGGGTATTGGTGCCCAATATGATGGTCAGGAAGACATTTATTCGTATATGTTGGAGCAAATTGATGTGGCCATTGCCGATATCGATATGGCCATTTCAGGCGAGAGTCCAAAGCCGGAGCCTTCGGAAGACCTGTTTTATGGTGGCGACCTGCACAAATGGCACAAGGCAGCCCATGTGCTTAAACTGCGGTTTTTAATGCGGATCGCCCACCGCAATAACGATTATGAATTGGTTCGACTCAATATCTTTGCCCCTTCGCTTTTTGCTGGCAACCAGGATGATTTGGAATATACCTTTTCAGGTAATCAACAGAACCAGTTTTATGTTTACGACAATATGGTCAGAAATACCAGGATTGGGAACTTTTTCGTGGAAAAGCTAAAAGAAACCAATGACCCCAGGTTACCTGTATTTGTGAAGAAAACTACCAGCAACAATGAATACGTTGGCAGTGCTCCCGGCGAAGCCAAACTCGATGCTTCCTTTATTGGTTCGCAATTGGCCGGGCAACAGTCTCCTGCAACTTTAATTTCATATGTTGAGCAAAAATTCATAGAAGCAGAAGTTCAATATCGCACCGGCAATCAGGCCCTGGCCGATCTGGCCTTTGAAGAAGCCGTGAAAGCCTCCTTGCAGAAATATGGTGTTAGTAACCCCGAATGGGAAGCCGAACATGCATCCATTCAGAATGTGACACTGGAGCAGATTATCAATGCCAAATACCTTGCGCTGTTCCTTAACCCTGAGGTCTGGACTGACTACCGGCGAACAGGGTTCCCGGCACTGACGCCCTATGCCGCTGCCGAAACGCCTGCCATCCCCAGAAGGTTCCTGTATCCGGCTAACGAACAGGCCTATAACACCGGAAATGTGCCACCCAATGTGACCATTTATACCAATATGTGGTGGGATGTGGCTCGGTAGGCAATGCAGGGTGCAGAAAAAAGCAGGTAGCGTTAGGAGCCTGCCTGCAGGCAGGGTAGCGGCAGGAAAGAAGTTGCGAAAATGTGAGGATGCGCAGATTAGCAGATGAACGGATCGCACCTGCGCCAGCCTAAACCTTATTACCATTAGTAACCGGTGGATTGTCCGGAATAATGGAACCTTATTAGCTTATTGGACCTTATAAAAAGAAAAGCTGCCCCGGTTAAGGAGCAGCTTTTTTCATTTTCAATACCTAAAACCAGGTTACCAACCGGGATTTTGAACCAGGTTCGGGTTGGTGGTGAGGTCGTTCGACGGAATGCCCCAGATAAATTGTGGGTCACCGGCGGGCTTGTTTAATTCAGTATAGCCAGCTCCAAGGTTAAGAAAATCGCTGGGTGTTTGGGGGTCTCTGCGCACAACGGGCAAGTTCCAGCGCATAAGGTCGTTCAAACGGAAACCTTCGCCAAGAAGTTCGCGGGTCCTTTCAGTGCGGATTTCGTCAAGAAGAGCCTGTCCGGTAACTGTAGCTTCGAGGCCAGCCAAACCACGTGCAGCACGCAAAGCATTGATAGTGTTGCGGGCATCACCTTCGTTCAGATAAAATTGAGCTTCGGCAAGGTTGAGCATTGTTTCAGCAAGGCGAAGCACTTTAGGCTTATGCTGGTAGTTAGAGTTTGCTGCAGTCCAAAGAACCGGATTGCCTGGATATTTGACCATAAGGTAAACATCTTCGTAATCAAAACCCTGAATGCGCAAAGGTTTCGGCTGCAGGTACACATCCTTACGAATGTCGTTATCAGCAAACAAATCCACTACCCACTGCGAAGGAACAAAGTCGGGTGTATAGCGGTTGATGGAAGGCGAAAAACCAATATAGATATTGTTTATCGCACTTGGCGAAGCCATAGGCAACTCTGAAGGGGCGGAAGCATCGACCTGAAAGATCACTTCTGAACTCATGTCGTTCTCCCACATCTGAACAAGACCAGCTTCAGTGGTAATAAGCGAGTACCTTCCTGAGTTAACCACGGCAGTGGCTGCAGAAACCACGCCGTTCCAATCCTTCATGTGAAGTTTAACACGTGATTCCAGTGCCAGGGCGGCATCATGTGTAATCCTATTGGAATTCGGTGCACCACCAGCAGGCAAAAGGGCCTTGGCACTGGTCAGATCATCCAAAATCTGCTGGTAAACCTGCTGGACAGTAGCCCTGGCGGGTTTGAGCGTTGGATCAAAAACCAGAACCAGGGGAATGCCAAGATCATTGGCAGAAGAAGCGGCATCGTAAGGCTTTCCCCAGCGAATCACCATTTGGTGATTATAGAAAGCCCTCAGAAAATAAGCCTCACCCAAGTATTTATTCAGGGTAGCCTCTTCGGTAGCATTGGCAGTAGGGATAAGGCCCATGTTCTGGATAATGTTGTTAACGTTAACCAGGGCACTGTAGTAGTATTGCCAGGTGTCGCGAATGGTGTAATCGCCTGCCAGGAAGCCTTCCCAACGGTGAGGAAAACCATTGCGGTTTCCAAAATCAAGGGTGGCATTAAATTGGTCAGCCTGAACATCGGTAGAGTACATAAAAATTCCGTACATACGATTGCGAAGCTGCGCATACATACCATTGTTAAGAGTAGCAGCATCTTTCATGGTCTGGAAGGCCTGGGTCTGTTCAATCTGGTCGTAAGGAAACCTTTCCAGCTCGCATGAAGCAACTGAAAAAGTAAGCACCAATGAGATCAGGCCTAGTTTAAATATCCTTTTCATATTCATTTTCATTTTTTACGTTTTTTAGAATGTGAATGAAAGCCCAAAGGTAACCTGCTTGGTATTTGGATTTGCACCCAGCGAAATATTTGAGTCAACTTCCGGGTCTGGTCCTGAATAGTTGGTGAAGGTAAGCAGGTTGCGGCCAGTTACATATACCCTTGCAGAGTTAAATACTCCCGAACGCTGTAGCAACGAGGCAGGAATTGTGTATGAAAGGGTCAGATTTTTCATGCGCAGGAAGGAAGCATCTTCAATAAGGCGGCTGTCAAACTGGGTGAACTGAACGCCATACTTGGGGAAAGTGCTCTGATCGCCAGGCTCTTTCCAGTAGTCGAGAATGGTGCTCGACTGGTTGAAGCCAGGGAATACGCTTGGGTTTTCAAAGAAATAGCGGTCGTTGTTAAACAGGTACTTATCCTTAACAAAGGCAAAGTCAACCAAAAGGGCAAAACCTTTCCAGCCAGCATTTAATCCGAAACCACCCGACCAGGGTGCATAACGCGGAATACCTGCATTCTGCTCAAGATCAGCGTTATTGAAAACTTTTGTGGTTTCTTCCTTGCGGGTAACGGTGCGGTCTTCACCGGGAACGTACCACATGGGGGCACCGTCAGCAGGGTCAATACCAGCAAACAAAGGACGGTAGAAAGCAACAGGCTGCCCTACAACCCAGGCTACCCCGGTATTCGGGATGATCCAGTAAGGCAGATCCTGGAAGAGTTCGGTCACTTCATTCTTATTGTAGTTGAAGTTTACATAAGGAGTAACGAAGAATTCTCTTGATCTAACCACATCGAAGTTGAATTCAAAGTCAATACCACTATTCTTCATAGAACCAACGTTTTCAAGGATGGTAGAAAAGCCAGAGGTATAAGGCTGGGGCACGCTGATAAGCATGCTTTCGGTTAAGCGATTGTAATATTCAATGTTGAAACGGTAACGATCCTGCATCAGGGCAAAACGGGCACCAATGGTGGATTTCATTTGTTTCTCCCAGCTCAGGCGGGGGTTACCGGGCGAAGAAATCAACCAACCGGTAGCAGCATCGTACTGGGTAGTTCCAACTGTTGCCAGGTGAGCATAGTTGTCAATTTCGGAGTTACCGCTGGTACCAATACTTGCCTTCAGATTGAGTGAAGAAATGAAATCAAGATTCTGCATGAAGCCTTCTTTCTTTATATTCCACATGGCACCTGCTGCATAGAACATGGCAGTGCGGTTGTCGCGACCAAAACGCGAGGAAGCATCCTGACGAATAGAAAAGTCAAAATAATACTTCTTATCCAATGAATAATCGAGCCTTCCAAAATAAGAAAGGAAAGCGTATTCACTTTTTGATTGCGTTACATCGCGGTTGTCAGGACCAGCGCCCAGAAGCATCAGGCGGTCATCGGTATGTCCGGTGGATGTACTGCTGAAGTTATCGTATTCATTATCAACATATTCCTGACCAGCCAGAAGGATGAATTCATTGCGTCTTTGAATATTGAATTTATACTCGGCAGTATTGGTAATGCTGCGCGAAAAACTGCGCGAAAAATACTCATAAGCCATACCATTGTTAAGTGAACCTAAATAAGAAGGCAAACGATGTTCGAAACTACGATAATCATAGGCGTCGATACCACCCTGCGACCTGATAGTCAGACCTTGAATGGGGTTGAGCTGCAAATAACCCATCATGTTAACCTGGCTGTTGTTACCAACGGATGGGAACATTTCTTCCAGATAGTAAGGGTCATATCTGTTCCACCCTGGGATGAGTCCGCGATAGCTGTTTCCATCCTCATCATAAGGAGAGTAGAAAGGCTGGGCAAGCATGGCCAAACCACGGTTGGTGTTGTTTGTGCCATAAGGGTTCAATTCCCTGTTGTCGGTACTCAAACCAATGTTAGCACCAAAGCTAAGCCAATCGTTGGCATGCGAGTTCAGGTTGGCACGTGCTGAATAACGTTCGTATGCTGAACGAGAGGCCAGCCCATCCTGATAGAAATAGGCACCTGATACATAATAAGTGGTACGACCGCCACCACCCTGAATAGAGACATCACCCTGATAGGTGGGCGCTGCATCCTGATAGTAGTACTTATGCCACTTGGTATCATGCGGATACTGTGTCAACAAGGCATCAATCTGTGCCTGGGTACGATAACCAACATCGAGCCAGAAACCAGTCAGCTGGGCAGTATTCATAAACCTGTTGAAGTAATCTTCATTGGCCAGCGAAGAGGTACCATACTGGGCACTTACCGTAACGACAGCTTTTTCATCGCGGTGACCTTTTTTGGTGGTAATGTAAATTACACCATTGGCGGCACGCGAACCGTAAATAGATGTTGCAGAAGCATCCTTCAACACGGTAACACTTTCAATGTCGTTAGGGTTGACAGAAAGAATGTTGCCAGAGGCGATCGGAACGCCATCAAGAACGTAGAGGGGTGTAGAGCTTGCACCCAGTGATCCTGTACCGTGCAAACGAACAGAGGATAACTGGCTTGGCTCACC
Source organism: Bacteroidales bacterium UBA4814 (assembly GCA_002402465.1). GTDB lineage: Bacteria > Bacteroidota > Bacteroidia > Bacteroidales > UBA7960 > UBA7960. Next base: position 6,254 of record DHFW01000002.1, on the reverse strand, counting down.
GCTTGAGGTATAAACCTGCAAACCGGCCACCTGACCCTGAAGAGCATCCCATACGTTGGCCACGGGCTTCGACTCCAGTTTTTCGGCACTTACTTTGGTAAGCGACCCAATTACGGTACCTACGGGCCTGGCTGTACCATAACCGATAATTACCACTTCACCCAGGGCAGTCATTTCGGTTTCCATGGCAACGTTAATAATGCTGCGGCCACCAACTTCAATTTCCTGGGTTAACATTCCGATAAAGGAAAATACCAGGGTGGCATTGGAATTTGCATTCAACTCGTACCGCCCATTAATGTCGGTTACGGTTCCCTGGCTTGTTCCTTTTATGAGAATTGATACACCGGGAAGGGTGCTGCCGTCACCAGCATCTGTTACCGTACCGGTAATTCTCAAAGTCTGCCCGAATGCTGTTGAACCCAGCAGAAGGATCAGAAGGAAGCCCATAAAAACAATTCGCTTCATGTTGTTTTTGTTTTAGTTAATAAATTAATTCTCGATTTGCTTGATTCCCTATTTATAATTCAGTCGCCAAATTTACTAGGTTTTCCTTAAATAGCAAGGTTTTTTAAAAAATCGTTAATTCCAGGTCACTGCTGTCCGAAAGTTTTCGGGTTTTTCTTAAATAATATTAATTGAATATTGATAATCAATTATTTACAGTCGTAATACTAATTGTGTTGGGGAATTATCTTTTAAATCTATACTCAGTTGATTTGTTTTGACCACTTTTTTTGCTATTGGTCTAAGGTCATTGCAAACATACTCCAAAGTCAAATAATGTACTAAGCAGATACGTACCTTCTCGCAAAGGTTGCTAAATGCTGCACCTGCTTTGCAATATAGTCTTTTGACAAGCTCTAAAAGCAAATAACAGATCATTGCTACATAGATTTGTGATTTGACAGCATTCTCGTTGGTGCCAATAAAGCTTTTGATTTGTAGGTTTTGCTTCATCATTTTAAAAAAGATTTCAATATCCCATCTTTTTCTATACAGGTCAGCAATGGTTCTGGCTTGCCAATCTATTTGGTTGGTAATTACTTCAATTACCTTGTTTTCATCTTCTTTGTAAATGTGTAGTAATCGTAGTTTTACACCATCAATTCCTGATTCTTTTGCCTTTGTGCTGGTCAATTGAATGATTTCATCTTTCAAAAGATCTTGATCTTTATCAATGGGCAATTCGATCTCTTCTATGGTTTCATAAAGGGTATTTATCTTTATACGTGTTACAAATATATTATTAGCTTTATTTCGTTTGAACATCAAATCAAAATCAAAGTAAGCACGGTCTTCAACGATAATAGTTCCTGCTTCAAATACATTATTTTCTAACCCATATCGATCATGAATACTGGCTTCACTGATATTAATCATTGTAGGTAAACCCAACAGATCGTCCCATACAGTATGAATTTTAAGCCCTCCTTTAGCTGTACGAAACTTTGCCCAATCAAACAGGGTCAAACACAAGCTAATGGTGGTACTATCAATTAACTTGACTGTTCGGCCCTTTATTTCTTCAATGACATGAGACATATACCTCTTTTTAAGAGCCTGTTTGTGATAGGAAAGCAGTCTAAAATAAAGGGACTCGAACACCTTGTAGCTCCGGTTTTTATTCCCGTCACTCATGGTTGACTTCGCCGGACTTTGATTCAAACCTAAGTCTGATAACAAGGTTCCACTGATTGATAATCCGCAACTTATGTCTGACAAGGTATAACATTTATTCAGCTGTCCGAAAATTAAAGCGACAAGCTGATCCCAAGTCTTGTATTTATGTGTACCCTTATCTGATTTATGCTTTTGTACGCATCCCCGAAAAATATGATTGGGGATGAATTCCAGAATTTGTTTTAATAACGGTTTGTTCGTATTTTTACTGCGCCTGTAGAATGCCATATTCGAAAACGTTTTGATAGACTTTTCAAATTAAAGCATTCTCAGGCACTTTTTCAATTAAACTTTCGGACGGCAGTGATTCCAGGTTAAGGATTTTAACATAAAAAGCGTTAAAAAAGGCTGCCCCAGAAAAAGGAGCAGCCCTCAAATGCTGAATTTTTTTCAGCAGTATCAAAAAGAATTATTTTACCACCTGAATTTTGTGGGTTTTCACCTGCTGACCAGAAATCATTTGCAGAATATACAATCCGCCGCGCAATTGATTGGCATCGATGGTGGTTTCGAAATCCATCACCTCGGTTTGATATACCAGTCGGCCGGCCAGGTCGAACATCCTCAAATGATCGATTTGCTGCTCGCTCTGAATGAAAAGGGTGTTGCGCACGGGATTGGGATACACGCGGGTAACCATATCCAGCTGAATTTCATCAACGCTAACCGTAGGGTCGCCCCAGACGTCGTTCAGCACCAGGTCGCCATCCACCATAACCGAACGGTTGGGTTCGCCATCCCACTCACCGCCATCCCAGCCTGCACCAAAGGCATCTGAGAAGTATTTGTACTGCAGTTCGCCGGCGGGAACATTCTGAACAGTAGCGGTGTAAATCAAATCATCCTGGGGAGCAACTTCTGCCGTCAGCTTGATGTTATCCAGCATAAAAATGAAAGCATCGTAAGACATATATCGGATGGCAAAATAAATGGTTTGGCCGGCATAGGCACTCAGATCATAGGTATATTCAGTCCAGGTTATGGGCACTTCAAGGTAGTCACCGGCACTTATCTTGGTAAAACTACCGGGCTCAGCATTGGTGGTTGAAACCAATACTTGAATCCTTTCAAGACCGTATTGGGCGGTATAGGTTCTTGCCCAGAAGCTAAGCTGGCTGGTTTCATTAATTGACACCTCAGGAGAAATCAACCATTTATTGTCATTGGTAGAGGTATACTGGATAGCCACAAGATATTTGCTGCCATCCTGAGCGGGAAAATTGGCATTAATTGGAGGAGTGGTTAAACTTGGGTTAAACACCTTCCAGGCCCATTCGCCACCTTCACCAGGAAAATCAAAGTTTTCAGCACTGTAAGTAGGACCATTGCTCAGTTGCAAGGTCGTCCATGGAGAGATACTGGTAACCCAGTCATCATAGCCTTCAAAACTTTCTGAGAGTGTAAACGGGGGGGTGTTTTTTGCCGGGGGTGCAGGTGCCATTTGCACGGAGTTTCCGGTGCCGGGTTCGTTCCAGCCGGCAAAGTTACCGGTTACCCATACTTCGTGGATTGCCGGGTCAAAATCTTCCACACCGGTCATATCCACATTAAAGGTCACGGTATAACCATCGCCGTTGCCATTTGCAGGCACAACAAATGGGAAAATTCCTAAATCCACATCAATTGGGTTTGTATAACCCATGACATCAAACCAGCCATCATCCGATTCTTTGACCCAAACCAAGCCCAAGCCGCCGCCACTGGGCATTGTTGAGCTTACTTGCGCAAGGCGCTTTGTATTAGGCACATATCCTTCGAGTTCGGAAAAATCAACCCCAACAACAAAATCACCATCGACCGCAATGGGTTCATCAAATTCAACAACCATAGCATTATCCAACGTAGTTGAACCAATAACATCAGAAATGGGAATGGATTTGGACCCCAGCACTTCACCGGGTGCACCATCAACAAAATCCCAAACGGTAAAAACGACATTACCTACAGTACCATCGGCATAAGCAATCCAGAAAATACCGCCAGTAAGGTGCATGGGATCATCCACAGAGAACTGCTGGCCATAAGCTTTGTCGCCATATGTATTAGTTCCGAAAACATAACCAGCCTCTTCGCTAAACCAATAAACTGAGGCGCTTGTAGCATTTGCCCAGTTGCCTGGCAAAAGGGTATCCAAATGGGCATCCTTCTGGAGTCCGATGGGAGGCACCGAAAGCACCCGGTCAGCCTGAATGCCGGCCCGCTGCCCATAGGAAGCAAACACAGCCAATACCAAAATAATTGTAAAGATTTTTTTCATAGTGAAGTTTTTTTAGTTAAACAAAAGATTTAATTGGTGAAAAAATATTTAATTCATGGAGCAAAAAATTAAAAAGCCTGGTAGCCTGTTAAATGCAATAAATTTGATTAAAACTTTAACAAGCTTTTTAAAAATTGCCCCTTAGCATTGATTAACGTAGCAAAAATAGTAAATGAAACAACAATACCAAGGTTATTTTTAAAAAAACTTTAAAGCAGCAGTACAAAAAATACAAAATCCAGCAGACATTATTTGCAGGTTGCTTTGCTGCATTTACTGCTTACAGGTTATTATGGATTACCCAAATTTTATGGGTGCTGGCTTGCGAACCCGAGATCAATTGCAATATATACAAGCCTTGCTGCCAGGAGCTTATATTTACGGAAGCCTCATTGCCCAAGATTTCTTTTTGGAAAACTAATTTCCCCTGCAGGTCAAAAATCCGAAGATAATCCAATTGGTTTTGACCTTTTATATGGAGGGTATGCTGGGCAGGATTGGGAAACACACGAAATATTGGCTGAGCCATTATTTCATCTACTCCGACCACCAGGTTTGACCAAATGTCGTTCAGTACGATATCCTGATCAATAAAAACCGAACGAAAGGAGTCGTTTTCCCATTCAGCGCCTTCCCAGCCTTGGCCAACTGCATCGGAATAATATTTATACAACATCTCGCCCAGCCGGACGAAAGGAAGGGTGCAGGTATAAATCAGGGGATCCTCTTCGTTTTCGCGGGGCAGCATATCCATTTCAACAGAACCTGGAGTACCTGGTTCAATCCATTGATTAAAGTTTCCTGAAACAAAAACCTTATTCTCTTCCGGGTCAAAGTTCTCCACCCCGGTCATGTCCAGGTTTAAGGTAACCGAATAAGCTTCCACATAATTTACAATGGGAAAAATGGCAATATCCACATCGAGCTCGAAGTTTAATGCAGAAACCCACTGGCTTCCCTCCTTAATGTAAGCATAACCCAGATTTGTGCCGTTTTCCTGCGTAGAAGCGTAGTTTCCCAGTGCATAAACATCTGGTTCAAAGGGGTTCAAACCACTTATGTCGGCTCCAATAAGGTAATTGCCAGTTACTGTAACCGGCTCATCGAATTCAACTACAAAGGCTTGTTCAAATTCCTGGGAGGCATTAATTTCGGACATAGAAACGGCAACACTTGCCAATACTTCACCGGGTTTGGTTCCTATAAAATCCCAAATGGAAAAAACCACCTCTCCGGTATCACCAAACCTGGCCCCAATCCAGAAAATGGCCTTTACGATCTCATAAGGCTCCGTCACATCGAAACGCTGGCCATAGCCTAAATCACCATAACTGTTGGTACCAAAAAGATACCCGTTATTGTCAGACCAGGTATGCATGGCTACCCCGGTGGCAGTTTCCCAGTTACCCGGCAAAAGAGTATCGGGGCCAAGGGTTTTTTCAATAAATAACTGCGGTGGTGCAAGCACCTCAGATGGGTAATGCGGCAATCGCTGAGCATAGGAAGAAAAGAAAAAAAAGATGCTTAGCACCGATAATGTCGTAAGTTTTTTCATGTTATTATTTTCGCTTTTTAACAAACCTGGCAGAGAACAAAATTTCTCTGCAATATTAGCGATTATTCCTGATTTTTTCGGAATGACTCCCTTGGCAAGGTTCTTAATATTTCAAAAAAAACGACATCGCTTTCCATCAATATACACCTAATCAATTATTTATGAAAGTAATTATGTATCCATTTTCAAATACAACTTGTTTCGGGTTGCTTGTAATTTCCGGACAGGCTCAGAGTTTAACCAATTTAATTTATCTTTGGTATCCTCTTATCAAATCAGAAGACTGTGTTAAGCGTTGAATAATAACTCAGCTAATATTTGTATAAATCCGTAATGTTGTAAATCTCTGTAAAGTAATGAAACAGTCAGCACGCAAATCGGCTTTCCTTGTATTGCTCACTATATTATTATATGTTATACCGAGTGCTTTTGCCCAAATTTCGCAGGGCGGTCTTCCCCTGAGCTCGCAGTACAACCTCCAGGCGGCCGGGGTACCGCAGCTTACCCTTGAGCTAAGCCCGGCGCAGCAGGCCGAAAAAAACAGCCAGCTTGGCGTATATGAGCCAGGGCAGGCGCTCTTTGCCGGGTTGGCTGTGAAGGCAGCGATAAACCCTGGCAGCAGCGGCAAGTGGGAAGTAGTGAACGGTAACATTCACCTTTGGCGGCAGCAAATTCATGTGCCGGGAGCACTGGGTGTAGGCCTCAACTTCGACGCTTTCGAACTATCGGAAGGTGCCCGCCTTTTTGTTTACAACCCCG
>DHFW01000030.1 GCA_002402465.1 Bacteroidales bacterium UBA4814 | reverse complement strand
AAAAACGTAAATTTATCTAGTTAAACGCCAAACTAAAGATGGGGGCAAATTTATATTTGCCCCCATTTCTTTCTGTTTTAAATCAAAGAAAATTAAATTTTCATTTAAGGATATTCCGATTCCCCCCTTAAAGCTTTTTCATAATCGGGAATCTTGATAAGGTTCTCATAATTCTCGGGCCATTTTTTCTTACCGAAAATGGAAAAATAAGCCTCCTTGGTCATGCTGTCCCAGTGTAAAAGAGAAGACCGGTATTGGTTCATTTGAAACTGATTCAACCATATAAATCCTAAAAAAATAAAAGCAGCCATCCCCTTTAGCCAAAGCTTAGAGTTGTTGGCTTTTTGAAAAAATGCTGCCAGGGGGATGGCCATAATCCCATACATGTCAATCATTGGCCTGGAACCGAAACTACCGCCATACCACCAGCACCACCAACTATAAACAATATAAATATTTAAAACCACGAAAATCAAAATGGGTAAAAATAAGGCAGGAACTTTTTTTCTGAGCCAAAAAACTCCAATCAGGGCAAAAATCATCACGGGCGTATAAATTAACCACCCTTTTCTGAAGCTAAAAAGTCCGTGCCAGATATTTGGCTTTAAAAAAAAGAACTTCCCCTGGTCAAGATAAGAATTAAATAACCATTGTCCGGTTTGAATTTTCCAGAAGGCCATTTGAGGCAATAAAACCAGGAAAGCCACAAAACCTGCAAGCATTATTAGTTTCCAATTGTTCTTAAGCCTTTCGGCAAAGTCATGAACTGAAGCAATTCCTGTAAGAGCGGGAAACACCAAAACTACAATGTTTACCGGCCGGATCAGTACAATTAGCCCAGCAAGGAGGCCCATAACAATTGTATGTTGGATTCCTGGTTTTTTTATCCATTCTAATGAAAAGTGGATAAATGCCGCAATTAAGGCAAAATTATACACATGCGACATTCCAGGCTCAGAAATAACATAATAGATCAAATTGGTTGCAAAAAACACGATGAGCAAAGTAATGCCTGTAATCGCCTCTGAATAATACCTGAGCAAAATTTTTCGCAAATAATACAACCCTATAAATAGGTAAAAAAGGGCAGCAATAAAAATGGATAAACCATAAGGCCAGGAATAACCGTAGGCAGAAACAGGAAGTACCTGAGCAAATATATGAGCAACCAGAAAAAACGGGAGCCATAAGAGAGCCAATCCCATGGTCATCCTAACAATCGGTTTTCCACCGGGGGCCTCCTGCAGCCAAATAGATCCGTCAAAATCCTCAGGCAATGATTTGGAAAATTCAAAAGAAAGATCATTAAAAATAAAAGCAGCCGGAAGATAAGCATAATATGAAATGACATCATTTTGAATCACCCGATTCTTGCCCCAGGCGTTCAAATTCTTTCCATACCAGGCAGCTGCGATCATTATGAAAATAATGGCTGCCATTGAGAAGTTTTTCTTTATCATCTCGTGTAGCTTTAACACAAATCTCTAACTATTTTTTTACGGCCACCTGAATTACTGAAACACCAGCAAAACGGCTGGTAAACAGATCTAGAACACGCCAAACAGGCACTAAGGCATTGAATATTCTTAACTGATTGTTGGGTATTATCCTTTTTCTCAGAACCTTTCCAGAAAAAAACCAACCAAAAATGGCCATAAAATTGAAATACTGTGAGTGCACAACCTCAAACCCTGCAGCTTCCAATACCGCTTTCAATGACTTGCCGGTATATCGCCTGAAATGCTCAAGTTGTTCATCAAATGAATTATACAATGATTGAAAAGCAGGAACAAGAATAATTACCTTCCCCCCTTTTTTAAGCATTTTCCCGGCATTTTCAAGAGCCTGAAGATGGTCTTCGATATGCTCAACAACATTCAGGGCAAAGGCAGTATCAAATTCCTCAATCAGATCAGGGAATTTTTTGGCCAGGTCCTTATCTGAGAAATCCATGAGATATATTCCGCCCAAATTATCTTTACCTTCAAACTTTTTCCTCAACACTGGAAAATAACTATTCTCGTAGTCGCTTAATGTAATATCAAACCCCTCTTCAAAAAAATACTCTGAAATATTTCCTATGCCACTGCCAATTTCCAGCACCTTGCCGCTGCAATGCGGTTTAATGGTTTCGAACATCCAACGGTTAAATTTTTTAGCTTGAGAAATAACTTCAAGAGTCTCAGTGCCGTATTTAGAATTTCCGGTTTTAATAGTCATTGTGTTATTTAAACAATTTCAAGAAAAAAGAACATTTGCAGATTTTCAGACTTAGTCTTCACCCTTTTCAGGCACAATACTATCGTTATTCAGACCCTCTGCCAAATCAAGCCGTCTGAAAACCGCTACTTTGTAATCCGTTTCGAAAATGGTGAATGGATGTACCGGTTCGAAAAGCGCCAGCATTTCATAATACTGGCTGTTTTGAAGGTCACCAAGCTTCACCCCTTCCAGGGCCATAAAGTGGCCTTCCCAGACCACAATTTCACCGGGCTTCACTTCGTGGTGAGGCTTTGAAGAATCGGGAAGCCTGAAACGGGATTTGGTTTCATCAAAAGGGTTAAGATCAAGAAACATCTCAAAGGCCGGATCGGAATAATAGAGCTTATTCTGGTTAAGGTTTTCGCTGATCATAAAATCGGCGGCTTTCTTCATCACTATGTTCATGCCATCCAGCTTCTGTGGGATGCGCCACACCTGAAAAGGCGTTATGACAAACAAAACCATAATCAGCAACCCCGCTACTTTGCCTGTAATCCTAGACCTTGTCAGTTTGTCGAGCATCAGCATAATTGTGTTCAGCCCTCTGAGCGATAACAATGCACCCACAGGAACGATGGAAACCATATAACGGTACATGCCCAGCGAGCGTCCAATGCCGGTGTACCACATCACCACATGAGCCATGAAATACAACATAAATGGCAGTATGATCAGAATGGTTTCATCCAGATGCTTTCCTTCCCTTTTCCGAAGCAGATCGTGCAAAATGGCCAGAATGCCCAAGGGAATCAGCAGGTAGTTTACTGCCCCGAAGATTTTGGGCCAGACTTTGAAAAAATACCAGAAACTGCCGGTGCCATACATTTCGGCCTTGCCGGTGTAGGGCATCTGGGTTATGAGCCAGAAGAAATCACCAAAATGAAAATAGCCAATAATGCTGTAAACTATGGTTCCGGTGAGCAACCAGGGAATATGGCGGTACTGCTTTTTAACCAGGAAAAATAATACAATAATGGGAATGATTATGATCCCTTCAGTGCGCACCAGGTGCGAAAAAGAAATGACAATGGCCGCCCAGAGGTATTTTTTGTCGAGGCAAAGCCAGACCGTAGCCATAATGAAAAGGCCAAACAGCACTTCCACTTGTCCGGAGATGACAAAAACAGTATAAATTGGAGTGAAAAATACCAGGAAAGGCAGTAACAGGCGGTTGGGGTAGCCCAGTTTTTTTGCTGACAGCCAAACCAGCCATGCACTACCAATGCCACCCAGCAGGTTGAAAATGGAAACGCCGGCGTGGCCGAACTGTGCAAAAGGGCTGGAAAGCAGGGTAAACACCGGCTTGGCCCAGTGATCGAGCAAAAAGGCCGGGAACTGCCATGAATATCTTGAGAAACGGTAATGGGTCACACTGTCGGCATCGCCTATGAAGCCTTCTGACCTGTACAATATCCATAAAAAGAACAGGAAAAGACCCGAAAGAATGACCCCCAAGACCAATTTTTCTTCCGGAAAATACCTTTTGAAATTCTTAAGCATGTCAGAAGCTTTCATAAAATTCCGTTTTAGCGGCGGCTCCAGAGGTTGTATTTCAATACGCACCAGATGGCGCGGAAACCATCCTTCCAGTTGATCTTTTTGCCTTCTTCGTAAGTGCGGCCATAGTATGAAATGCCCACCTCATAAATCCTCACCTTGGGATGGCGCGAAACCTTGGCGGTAACTTCCGGTTCAAAACCGAAGCGCCGTTCTTTCAGGTGCAGGCTTTTTATGATATCGGCCCTGAAAAGCTTGTAGCAGGTTTCCATATCCGAAAGATTCAGATTGGTAAACATGTTCGACAGAAAGGTCAGGAGCTTGTTTCCGATGGTATGCCAGAAAAACAATATTCGGTGAGGGTTACCTCCAAGAAATCGCGATCCGTAAACCACATCGGCATTGCCTTCGAGTATTGGCTTCAGCAGGTCTTTGTATTCGCGGGGGTCGTACTCCAGGTCGGCATCCTGAATAAGAATAAAATCGCCTTTGGCTTCCTTTATGCCACGGTGCAGTGCAGCGCCCTTGCCCATATTTACCGGCTGGTGGTAAAACTGGATGTTGGCCTGGGGGTTGATTTTTATGAAACCTTCAACCACTGCGGCAGTATTGTCTTTGCTGCAATCGTTCACAATAACCAGCTCCTTTTCAATGCCTTCGAGCTCAACGGCCAGCACCCGGTCAAGAATGGCGGTAATGGTTCGGCCTTCGTTATAAGCCGGGATAATAATGGATAGTTTCTTCATTATTCAGGTCAGTCAGAAATAATTGGTAAAAGTATGAATAAAAATTTAAGTGAAACGCGTTTGTATTGACCTCCAAAAATCCCGTACTTTGGAAGGTTGAAAAAACAGAAAAATGAAAATCAACAGGCCAAAGATACTCGTAGGGATGAAGCAAAAAATTTCCAAAACACTCTTGTTAATAATTCTTTTGGGGTTAACTGCAGCCCCTTTGCAAGCACAGACCCTGGTTATTAACGAAATTATGGCATCGAACCAAACCACCATTGCCGACGATGATGGAGATTATACCGACTGGATAGAAATACATAATGCAGGTCTTTTTCCGGTTAACCTTGCGGGCTATGGCCTGTCAGACAGTTACAACAATCCTTTTAAGTGGGTTTTTCCGGAGGTGGTTATATCTCCGGGACAGTTTCTGCTGGTTTGGGCTTCGAATAAGGACCGCACCAATCCTGATGCACCACTTCACACCAACTATGCCATCAGCGCTGGCGGCGAGGAGGTGATACTGACCCACCCCAATGGTACCCGTATCTCAGAGATTCCGCCCACACCTATGGGCAGCGATATTTCTTTTGGGCATCAACCTGATGCTTCGGGCAACCTTGTGTTCTTCACCAATCCTACCCCGGGTACTTCAAACAACCAGCAAGGGTTCGAAGACATTCTCGCCCCACCTGCATTAAGTCTTGCTTCTGGTTATTATGCAGAAGAACAAACCCTGGAGATTAGCCATCCTGATCCGCTTGCAACCATTTATTACACCCTTGACGGGAATATCCCAAGCACTGAATCAATCCCCTACGAAGGGGCCATAACCCTTTCAGCCCAATTCAGTGACGACGCGGGCATAAACATGATCCGCACCAATCCGCCCGAGACCGACCCCCTGGGCTTTGGCTGGAAGATTCCCGGCATATATCCTGAAAAGGCCACCGTGGTAAGGGCAGCTGCCTTTCGCGAAAACTACTTTACCCCTGCCCCCGCCACAGCAACCTATTTCATAGGCATGGAACCTCCTGCCCTGCCCGTGGCCAGCCTGGCCATAGATACCTTTAAGCTGTTTAACCATTATGAGGGGATCTACATTCCCGGTATCGATTACGAAACTTTTGGCTATGGAGATGGCTTTTACGGAACCCCCTTTGCCAACTATTTCCGCCGCGGCGAACTCTGGGAAGTGCCTTCGCATTTCAGCTTTTTTGAAGCAGGCAATGAGGTCCTTTCAGAGAATGTTGGAGTCCGCATACACGGGGGCGGCACCCGGGCTTTGCCGCAAAAGTCGTTGCGCATTTATGCCCGGGGAGGTTATGGCAGCGATTACCTGAGCCACCCATTTTTTCCCAATCAAAACCACACCCAGTATAAACGCATTTTGCTGCGAAATGCCGGGCAGGATTTTTTTGGCGCAGGTGTGCACTTACGCGATGGATTTATTGAAAAGCTGGCCGAGCCTATCGGTGTGCCCATTCAGGATTACCGCCCGGCCATTCTTTACCTGAACGGCGAATACTGGGGCATTCAAAACCTGCGCGAGCGCTATGACCGACATTATTTCGAGCGCAAATACGGCATACCTGAAGGCCAACTCGACCTGCTGGAAGACAACCTGTTGGTAGAGGAAGGCAGCTCCCAGCATTATTTGGCCATGACAAACTATATTGCTGACAACCCCCTTTCCAACCCGGACGCCTACGCATACATTCAGACGCAGATGAATGTGGAGAACTTCACCGATTACAATATCATTAACATTTTTGCTGGCAATATAGACTGGCCGGGGCACAACCTCAAGTATTTCAGGCGGCAAACCGAATACAACCCCGATGCACCCTTTGGCAATGACGGCCGCTGGCACTGGGCCCTCAATGACCTTGATTTTGGCTTTTTCTGGAGCGGGCTTTATGGTTATGAATTCGACATGATAGCCTATATTACCGATCCGGTGGGCAGCGATTGGCCCCCTAATTTCCCCTGGTCCACATTCCTCATCCGTAGTTTGCTCGCAAATGAATCTTTTCAGTATGGATTCATAAATCGTTTTGCAGACCTGCTAAATACCGTTTTCCAAACCGATCATATGCTTGCATTTCTTGATGAAACCAAAGCAGCCATCGAGCCCGAAATTGAAAAACATATTGGCCGCTGGGGTTACCCGGCAGCCACCCAAAGTCAATGGTACGGCAACCTTACCCGCCTGGTCGATTTTGCATCCAATCGTCCTGCTTTCCTGAAATCACATATTATTAATTATTTTAACTTGTCTGGTACTTTTTCCCTGTCCCTTGATGTAAGCAATATGAACCATGGAACCATCAAGGTTAACCGTCTTCACCTGGATGACTCCAATCCCCTATTACCCGATTTTTCGGGCTACCCCTGGACGGGCGAATATTTCAGCGGAGTGCCAATTCCTGTCACAGCCATTCCAAAGCAGGGCTTCCGCCTTCAAAAATGGGTGAACCAACAGGAAGAAGCGTTTTTTGAAAATCCGCTCTATGTGAGCAGCACCGACAGCCTAAGCCTGACAGCAATTTTTGAAGTTGATGATACCTCCACTCCGGCATTAACCAGCCAGCAACTTGCCATTTTCCCAAATCCTGCATCAGACAGGCTCTTTATCAAAGCTCCGGCAACCAATGGGGCAATCAGTCTTCATGTTTTAAATGTTCAGGGACGAGTTATCCTCTCGCGGGAATTTGAAAGCACTGGCGGAGAACTCGAACTGGATATTTCTTCCCTGAACCAGGGGATATATTTTGTGCGATTCATTTCGGGAGACAACATTAGAACAGCCAGGCTGATTAAGCAATAATCGAAGTAAAAAGATCATTCGTCTGCATTTTTCATTTTTCTCGATAATTTTCTTTAAATTTAAGTTAGTGCAAATCACTAACCGGCGCAACCGTATTCTCCTCCCCGGGAAGTCTGGAAAAGCCGAGAAAAATGAAAACAAAAATTTCCTCCGGGAAATTTAATTGGTGTATATTCCTGATCCGAAATATCCTTTCTGGAGTATTTGCTTTATTCCTTATCTTTTCAAATCCAATTTTCTGTTGGTTCAGAGCAACAAGTCAACCATTGACCATTATGTTAACTCCCGGTTCAGACACCTGACCATTAACGATGGGCTCTCGCAAAACCCGACTTCAGCCCTCATCCAGGACAACAAAGGATTTATCTGGATTGGAACCAAAGATGGTCTGAACAAATATGACGGATACAATTTCACCATTTATAAGCACGAACCCCTCAAGAAGCTCCATTCCATTAATAGGAGATCCGGCCCCTTCCTTTGTAGCCAAATCCACCCAGGGAACACTTTATTTCCCGGAAGACTACGGCATGACGCACCCTGAGGCCAAACGCGGCAAAAGCCTAATGGATGTATTCTTCATTGACCGCGACAACAAAGTCAGGGCCATTTATTTTTACCCAGCCGAGGTCGGCCGAAGCACTAAGGAGATTAAAAGAACCCTTTTGGCCCTTCAAAAAGCCGATGACGATTTTAACGTAGCAACCCAGGCAAACTGGAAGCCCGGAGATCCGGTTATGAATCCCTATCCTACTCCACTGATGCCTGAAAGCATGCAACCGAAAACTCATTGTACTTCCAGTACAACTGATTTTGACCTTCACTCACGAACCTGCCTCTGATCTGCAGTAAGTCTGATTACTTCAGCTCAAAAACCTCTGCGGTTTTTGCGGGTATGGTCCAATTATCGAAGGCTGTGTGGCGTTTCCCGGTAAGCACTTCCACTGCTTCACTGGCCCCCTCCCAGCCTTCGATGTATTTAGCCAACTCGAGCCGAATGGGTTCCTGGTTGTTGTTCATCACCACCATGATGCGGTCGTTTTCGTTATAGCGAAAATATACGTACACATTATTTTCCGGCACAAAATGCTTCAACCAGCCGTAATGCAGCACAGGTTTGTCTTTACGAAAATGCAGCAGGGTGCGGATGTGGTCAAAAATTTCGTTTTGCTGCGGGGAGCGTCCTTCGGGGGTAAAGGCATTTACACGATCACCGGGCCATCCGCCGGGAAAGTTGGAACGCATGGGGCCATGGCCGTCGTGCTCAAATGCAGATTTCAGCAATTCTGTGCCAGTGTATATCTGAGGGATACCTCTGGTGGTCAGCAAAAAGGTAAGCGCCATTTTCTGATTGCTGAGATCCTCCCCAACGCGGGTAAAAAAGCGATCGGTATCGTGGTTGTCGCCAAAGATCACCAGGTTATAGGGGTTGGGATACAGAAAGTCCATGGCCAGGGAATTATACAGCCGCATCATGCCGCTGGCCCAGCCATCCCCCTCCTGAAAAGCACGGCCAATTTCATCGTATAGCGAAAAATCGAACACGCTTGGAATGTTTGAATCATAGCCATCGTGATTCATTTTTCCACCCTGGAAATAGCTTATCATGGCCGGTATGCCCATCCATGCTTCGCCAACAATATTAAAGTTGGGATATTCATCCATCACATAAGCACCCCAGTTGCTCATAAAATATTTGTCAGAATAAGGCTGAGTATCCATTCGGATGCCTTTTAGTCCGGCATACTCTATCCACCATACGCTGTTCTGAATCAGATAGGTTGCCAGCAGGCGGTTGCGCTGGTTCAGGTCGGGCATATTGGTGTCGAACCAGCCATCCACCATTCTCTTGGAATCAGAATAGGCGCCGTAGGGATCCACAAGGGTGGTCATCCGGTAGGTAGTGCGGGTAAACTCCGGCCACTGGTTGAGCCAGTCGGAAGAAGGCAAGTCTTTCATCCACCAATGGTAATGTCCGCTGTGGTTAAAGATCATATCCTTAATGATTTTCAGGCCTTTCCCCTCTGCCTCCAGCACCAACCGACGGTAGTCTTCGTTGGTTCCAAAACGCGGGTCAATTTTGTAGTAATCGGTGGTGGCATAGCCATGGTATGAATAGCGCGGCTGGTTGTTTTCGAGCAGTGGGTTGATCCAAAGGGCGGTGAACCCCAGATCGCTGATATAATCCAGATGGTTGATAATGCCCTGGATGTCACCTCCATGGCGGCCATCAGGATTGCTTCGGTCGGCCTTTTCGAGCATGCCGGGCATATCGTCGTTAGACGGATCGCCATTGGCAAACCGGTCGGGCATCAGCAAATAAATGGCATCAGAAGCATCGAACCCCTGGCGGTACCTGGAGCCTTCTTCGCGCTGGCGCAACTCAAAATCATAGCTGAAAAGCACCCGACGGCCAGAACGGAAGTTCATTCGGATGGTTCCGGGCTGGGCTTCAGAAAGGTCGAGATACACAAAGAGATAATTGGGGCTTTCGACGGCAACCACTTCCTTCACTACCACACCCGGGTGGTCAAGCTCTAGCCTGGTAAGGCCGATATCCTTACCATAAACCATCACCTGCAGCTCGGAATGGTACATGCCGGCCCACCAAAAGGGCGGCTCTACCCTTTCGGGTGACGCTTGGGCATGTGAAAAAGCAGGTAGCATTAAGGCCAGCATCATTAGCATGGCCGCAAAGGATATAGGCTTTATGTATTTCATCGGAACGAAGTATTTAAATTTTCTTCTAAATTACAACAAACGAAAAAGTATTTTACAGAAATCAGTCCTGATCTGCACAAAGATCTTTGGCTTCAGAAAGCACTTTTTCCTGCATTTTCTGGCTCAGGCCAAGCCTGCCAAAGGCTTCAGGCTTCTCGAGCAACTGGCGGCAGAGCACCACATTGTGCTGCAAAAGTATTTCCTTTTGTTTTCGTGTAAGCGAGGTAAGGACTGTTATCGGAAAAAGACCTGACTTCTCCACCATTTCCTTGAGGCTTTTTCCGCGGGGATAGTCCCAGCTAATCATGTTGAGGCCGGCGCATTTGCCGTAGTCAATGGCATCGCTGGTAAAGCGGGTGTTGGTAACCACCCAGCCCGAGAATTTCAGTCCCCGATTGGCCGGGTCTTTCTCCCATGTTTTTTTCACGTCGTTAAATCGCGAGTGAATATATAATGGCACCTGCACGTTGCAGTTTTTGCCCTGACTGTTGTAAAATTTGCATTCGACCATAAAAAGTTCTTTGCCGTTGCGAGCCACCACATCGAGCTCATGCGAAACACAATGCCCCTGCACAATCTGGCTTACCTGGGTTTCATAACCCATGTGATGAATCACGGCACCCACAATTTGCTCGAAAGGGTAGCCGGAGGGCCCCAACTCCATAATACCTTTGCGAAGGCTGTAGCGTGCAGCTGTGCTCCGTTTCAGCTTGCGTAGAATTTGAAAAGCACGGCGGTAGATCTGCGAAGTTGTGATGCCGTCGAACAGGTAGCCTTTTAATTCATTATACACTTTGTCAATGATTTCCTGGCTTGCACCAGAGCGTTCAAGCGACCGATCCAGCTTCTCGCGTGAAAAGGTTACCTCCTCTCCGGAATATTTTTTTACAATGATGTTTTCACTCATAATTGAAAATTTATAAATATACTAATCAGATTTTAAGCATAGGACGAGAGGCCACGCTCTGCCCGGAAATTATCCTGTAAAAGTAAACACCCCGGGGCAATCCGGCTGCATCAAATTGCAATTCGTGACGGCCGGGTTCCATTGCCTGATCGAGCAGCAGGCTAACCTGCCTTCCATGCGCATCAAAAACCACCACTCTTACCTGGCCAGCCTGAAAAACTTCAAAAGGGATGGTAGTCCTTTCCCCGAAAGGGTTTGGGAAATTCTGGAAACTACGAATATACTCTTCGGGTTCAGGTATATCCACCGAGGAAGAGACCCCCTCGAGGGCAATATTGTCGAAGCGGTTGTTGCCTGAGCTACCCGCGGCGGCCTCACCGGTAAATAATATCCTGAATCTGAGTTGGGGATTGTTGTTTACTCCTGATAATCCCGTCAGATCAAAGCTTTTAAATTCATAGACCTCGCTGATTGCGTAGGCTGAACCAATTTGCGTCCAGTTGTTTCCGGCATCAGTCGAATAATACAGTTCCTGTTGCTGCGCACCATTGTTGGTCCTATGGACCGCAAAAGAGAGCTTCAGGTCAGAGTAGCCCGTTGAAGGTGCATTTATTATCATTTCACGGGTATTGGAAGGGTTTCGCACGCGCAGGCCAAACCCGGCGGGTTCGTTGTTGCGGGCATTGAGCAGGCTGCCATCGGTGCGGTCCATGTAGCCATCTCCTGTTCCGGGATAGGTGATGCTGGCATTCCCCGCAAGGGAAATATCAGATGGCACATTGGTAAACACCTCATCGGGAAGGTTATTGAAGTGCCAGTAATGCACCAGAGCTTTATCGCTAACGACCAGCACATAATTGTGGGCGTGGGAAGCTCCCTGCTGATCGCTTACGCCCACGGTAAATGCAAAGCTGCCTGCCTCGGATGGTGTGCCCGAAAGCAGCCCGTTTGTGCCAAGCGTCATGCCCTGGGGCAGGCTGCCTGCCACCACGGTATAGGTGAAGGGTGGCGCACCGCCCGAAACACTGAAAGCATAACCCGGATAGTACTCATTGAGCACCGCCGGCGGAGGATTCTGGGTGTTTAGGGTGAGGGTAGCGGCTACGCCCGTAAGCGCAATATTATCGAAGCGGTTGTTGCCTGAGGTGCCTGCGGCGGCTTCGCCGGTAAAAAGAATCCTGAACTGAAGCAGGGGATTGTTGTTGAGGGCTTCGATACCGCTCAGGTCAAAGCTTTTGACCGTATAATCGAGGAAAATATCGTAAGCCTCACCGATTTGTGTCCAGTTTTGGCCACCATCGGCCGAGTAGTACAGTTCTTGTGTCTGGGCGCCATTGTTGGTGCGGTGCACGGCAAAAGAAAGCTGCAGTTCGCGATAGCCTGTGGAAGGGGCTTCAATAATCAATTCACGGGTATTGGATGGATTCCTCACGCGCAGGCCATAGCCTGCCGGGGCGCTCATATTGGCATTAAGCAAAGTACCGTCGGTACGATCCAAGTAACCATCGCCTGTTCCGGGGTAGGTAATCAGGGCCCCATCGGTGAGCGAGAAATCAGAAGCAACCGTTACAAAAACTTCGTCGGGCAGATTGTTGAAGTGCCAGTAATGAATCAATGAGTTGGAAAACCAGGCCACAATGCTGGTGTCTTTGGTAAGATTGATGGTAGCCAGGGAGGGCGTTCCTGCAGGCAGGCCTTCCCAGTGGCTGAAACGGAAGCCGGGTCTGGGCACCGCCTCCACTTCAATGGGGACATTTTTAAAGTAAGAACCTGTGAAGGGATACGAAATTTGCCCAGGCTGCAGGCGATTTAAACGAACCCCGCCCTGGGTCTCACTGGAAGTGCTTACCGTAATGCTGGCCATTTCGCCCAGGCCAAACTGGCTTCTGATATAATCTTTAAGATAACCAGGCCTTTGCTCAGCAAAGTTGGCCATGCGGTTTACCTGCTCCTGCCAGTTATTGACCGAATTGGGGATCCTCCAGCGATGGATGTGCTCTTCCATTTCGGGCAGATAAATCTGACGGTGCTCCTCGAGGCGGGCCAACACATAATCTTCTTTAAAAACGGTATTGAAAAGGTCGCAAAACCGGTTGATCAGATGAAACCGAAACTGCTGGTTTTCAACAAGCCGGCGAAAAATAAAGGTGGACCATGCCGGATTGGGCCAACTCGGTCCGTTGGTTGCCAGGGCAAATGCCAGGGTGTTGTGGGCGGGACCTTCATTCACACCCGGCACATAGCCGAAGTTTAGTCCAAACCCAAAGTCGGTATCCTTGATCATCCAGCGCCAGCGCCCATCATGCCCATAAGGTGCATCAGGCTGATAGGCAGGTGTCATTTTCCGCCAGTATTGCAAATTATTGCCGGGCCAGTCGGTGTTCATAAAATAGATTTCGGCCACCTGGTGATCCACAAAGCTTTCCACGTCCATGCGGGTTTGCAGGGCAGCATAGTTGGCGGCCACATTCATGCTGTTGCTTTGCAAAAAGGAAAGCATCTCCTGGTAGTGCGCTACGCCATCAGGATTTCCGTTATCGAATACGGCATTGTTTTCGAGCATGGCGTATTCCAGCTCCCCCAAGCCATAATGGGTTTCAATAAAACGGCTGTCGAAGCGGTCGCGCACATTGTGCACACCCCAGTATTCACCGTTGAGAAAAACCACAACTGGTCGAGAATACTGCAGGTCAAGGCGGGTCACATCTTTAATGAGCGACTGCATGAAAGCATCGCGAAAGATGGCCTGATCCCAGTCGTTGCCACTGTTACGCAGCAAAAAGCGCTTGAACTGATATATGGGCTTGTCATTAAAAAACTGGTAGTTTACCCAGGACTCACCGTACTCGCCCCGGGCATAGAAGCGCAGTGTTTTTCGTGGACGGTTGCGGGTGGTGCCGCCATGGGTTCGCACACCCAGGTTTTGGGCGAAGGCCAGGTTGCCATCCTCCTCAAAAAACTCGAGATGCACCAGACGCTCCCATTCTTCACCTTCCTGAAAGTAATTGTTGTTGTTGCCGTACACATAAATGCCCGTATCCTGATCGAAGAATGCACCATTACTGGCTAGCACCGAAACCACAGGCATGGAAAAACGGCTGGCACCCGCCGTGTCAACAATATAGGATGACGAAACTGTTTGGCTGGGTTCCATACGCGGGGCAAAAGCGCGGGCACGAATGGTGTTGAACTTGAAAACTTCGCCGGCAGGGGGCTGCCAGGCCTCAGAGCCGCCACCAATATTATTGGTTGGGATGAGTGAAATAATGTTGGGATCGCCTGCACGACTGGTAATAAAAATTCCCTCCTCAAACAGAGGACTGTCCTCGGTTGGAATGCTACCATCAGTAGTATAACGAATCATGGCAGCAGGCAAAAGATTTTCGAAAACGTAATGGCCAGGCTCATATTCTACCCCATCGAAGGTAATAGTGGCATCAGAAACAGTGCTTCCCTGTTCATCTTGCACAAAGAAAGTCACCTTGAAAAGCGGCAAAGGTGGATCAATGTCACCGTATACATCGTTGACAATCATGTTACCGCCAACATTAACCACACGGTTAGGTTCGCCGCCCCACTCCCCATCGCCCCAGCCCTGGTTTCGGAAATATTTGTACTGGTATTCTCCGGCCTCCAGCTCAAAACTGAGCACATAATATGGCGAACCAACCGCTTCGGGCGTCATAAGCAAATCGGGGTTGGTGCCGGGTTCCGGCCAGTTGAGCTGAACCATGTTGCCGCTCATATAAACAAGGTCGCCGGGCACCACATTTGAGCCAGTCGTATTTACCCTGAAAGTGACATTATATACTTCTTTTGAAAAATTACTTTTCTCGGCTTGATTTGAGTTAGCTTTCCCGCCAAGGGTAACAATAACCTCCAGGTCACTATCGGTGATGCTTACGCAGCCGGAAACGCTTTCATAACCCGGAGCGCTTACCGTATAGATATACTCGCCGGTTTGCGGGGTGCTAATACCAAGCTCAAAGTTTGAAGTATAAAAACCGGCAGGATGAGAAAAAACAGGTGCTGTGCTTATGGAAAGATTGCGCTTGTCAGCATCTTGTCCCCCGCTGCCAGGTTGACCATAAGCAGCATTCAGGCTTAAGAAAACAATAAAAAAAACGGGTAATCTGGAAAGTAGTTTCATAAGGGTAACAGGAAATTATTGCAATGATCAAAGCCATTTTTTTCGCCTGAAAAACCAAAGCATGCCTAAGGCGGCCATAAGCATAAATACCATTGCAGCCGGGTAGCCCCATTTCCAGGCCAGTTCGGGCATGTATTCGAAATTCATTCCATACACACCCGCAATGAAAGTTAATGGAATAAAAATGGTGGCCACAATGGTCAGCACTTTCATCACTTCGTTTGTGCGATTGCTGAGACTACTGAGGTAAATATCTAGAAGTCCGGAAATTACTTCGCGTGAAATTTCAATGCTGTCGATGATCTGGATGGTATGATCATACACATCGCGAAGAAATATTCTGGTTGATTTCTGGAGCCAGACCGACTCACTCTTCTCGAAATTATTGACCAGCTCACGAAGGGGCCAGGCTGCCCTTCTCACCACCAGCAGTTGTTTTTTCAGGGCATGAATGCGGCTGGCCGTTTCGCTGGTGGTGCCATTCAACACCAGGTCCTCAAGTTCCTCCAACTCTTCTCCAAAGCTTTCCAGTATGGTAAAGAAATTATCGATCACGGCATCGATAAGGGCATAAACAAGGTAATCGGCCTTTTGCTTTCTGATGCGGCCTTTTCCTTGCCTAATTCTTTCGCGCAAAGGTTCAAAAACATCACCGGGGCTTTCCTGAAAGGTAATAACCAGACCATTGCCCAAAAGTATACTCAGTTGCTCAACGTTAAGATTTCGGCCATTCCCCTGAAAGGAAAGCATTTTCAATGAAAAGAAAAGAAAGTTCTGGTGCTCCTCCATTTTTGGCCGCTGCTCGGTGTTCATTATATCTTCAAGAACCAGCGGGTGAATGCCAAAAAGCTCACCGGTTTTCTCAATCAGCGCCACATCATGCACGCCATCAATGTTGATCCAGGTAACACCTTTATGATGCTTAATTGACTCAGCGCATTGCTCAATAGACTCTGCAGATGCTTCTGAGAAAAGAGTTTCGTTGTATTGAATGAAGGAGATTTTTGAACTTTCGAGCTTCTGATCACCAATATGCATCAGGGTGCCGGGCGGCAATCCTGATTTGCGCGATCTTTTTTTCCGGTTATTTGCCATGAAGAGGAGTATTCATGCAAATATCGGAATTTTCATGCATAAAATCTAATTGCCTGAAAAACGATACTTAAGGGAAACACCACCCATACCCAAACTTATGTCCCGGCTGGTTAAAGTTCCTACGGGTAGTTTCATAAAAGGCTCAATCACCACCGCACTTTTTTCGCGTTTGATCACATAGCCCAGCGAAAGATTGAACAGCCGGCCGAAGTCGAAGCGGCTGAATGGTGCATATTCTTCATCCACCATAAAGGTTGATGTGGCATAATGCAGCTCGTAGTTACCAGTGGCATCGTTAAAGAAGCTTTCCTCGTAAAAAGCGGTATTTGTGCCAGTGAAGCGCTGCTGCAAATACACCAGAGAAGAGAGCCCTACGCCAAGATAGAGGTTACCCCTGCCTGTTTCCATCAGGTTGAATTGCGCATTGAGCGGAATCTCAAGTGCCAGCATTTCGTAATGGTTGTTCCCTGTTATATTCACATCTGATAAACTCCCTAAAGAGGACAGGTAATCAGCGGAAAACTGAGGCTGAGCAAAGTTGATCAACTCAAACTGATGGTAAGTAAACACCCCACCCGACGAAAGACTGACATTATCTGAGATGGCGTATTCGGCCAGCACCCCGGCAGCATATCCCGGCATGTCAGACACCCTGTTTTCGGCGAAAGCCAACATGGAGCCGGCGGTCACTCCCCATGAAAGCCGCCTTTGGTCAGCGCGCTCTTCAGGGTCAAGGGGCTGTGCAGGCCTGCGCGAAGCGGGAATCTGCCCCGTTACCTGGCCTGGATCTGCGGCCGGACGCAAGGCCAGCGTGGGCACTTCGGGCTCGGTTTCCTCAAATTCTGGCGCTTCAGCTAGCAGCTCAGCAGCCAATCCCGTAGCTTCAGGTTCGGTGATTAATAATGAATCTATGCCAGCCTCAGCTTGCATAGGAATGCTTTGCGATGGAGGTGCCTGGGCATATTGCGGGCTGACAGCAGCAGTTTCAATAGTGGCCGGGTCGGTAACTGGCGTTGTTTCCCTTTCGGGGAAAAGAGTTGCGGTTTCGGCATCGGTGGCTTCCATAACAGGCCCGGCCGATGCCTCATCAGAACTGCCTTCTGCTTTTGGCTGCTCAGCCAAAACGGGCGTTTGCGAGGTCTCGCTAATATGCACAAAACCAAATACCGACAGGCCCACCAGCAAGGCCACCCCGGCGGCTTTTGCCAGAAAAGGCCACAGAGCCACCACACGGGCCTTGCCTTGCCCGTCGAGGCGGGCATTCATGGCATCCCAGGCCTCAGGAGGCATCTCTTCGTGGAAGGCGTCGAAAGCCTTGCGCACGTTGTCGGCAAACTGATCGTCAAACGGCTTCATGGCGTTTGTTTAAAATCTTTTCAACATACAACTCCCTGAGCATTTTTTTGGCCCGGCTCAGGTGCGAGCGCGAGGTGCCGGGCGAAACATCGAGCAATCCGGCAATTTCCTCATGGTTATAACCCTCCACTTCGTAGAGGTTAAAAATAAGGCGGTACAGATCGGGCAGCCTTTCAAACAGCCTAAGAATCTCTTCGGCGCTCAAATCGCTCTCGAAGGCCGGTTCTATCATGGTTTCCAACACTTCGGGTTCGTCCTCCCTGAAAAGTGCGAGCCTTTTATTGCTCCGGTAATGGTCCAGGGAAGTATTCACCAGGATGCGCCTGAACCAGGTTTTGAAGGGCTTATCGTGTTGGTAGCTTTCCAGGTTGCTGAACACCTTGAAAAAGCTATCGTTGATAACCTCCAGGGCATCTTCGCGCGAGGGGGCATACCGCAGGCTCACCGACATGGCAAAGGCATAAAACTGCCTGTAAAGCAGTTCCTGAAACTTTCTTTTGCCCTTCAGGCAGCCTTCAATAAGTTCCTGATCTGTATAATCCCCTTTTGCCAAACCTTTTATGGTTTTCTTTTTCCAAAATTAAACCCATTTTCGCACAAAACAGCCACGCCATTTCTTTTGGCTGGAATTATGCGTTTTCTTCCTGGCAAAGGGAAAGCCATTAAAACAAAGAGCGATTTTTGCACATCCGGACTTCTGGTTTTTCTTCGCACAGACACCTTGCGGCCGGCCAGGTCCCGGAGAGAGCCCTGCCGGCCAAGGTGGGTTGCGGAAGAAACCAAAACAGAGTTAAAAGAAAAACCGGAAACCAGAATCGTTTTCATGCTTGCGTTATTTCTCTGTCACTTAACTACAACTTCCATTGTTTCTGGGCCTTCGGGCCCTCTATAGTGCAAATAATAAGTTCCTGCAATGGGAAATACTACTGAAAACTCAGCCGTTTCGCCTACCAGCATATCGGGACAGGCATATACATGGTCGCGCACAATATGCACTTCCACGCTCATTTCAAAGCCCTGAATTTTGGTGTGAATGCCCGTGCGGGTATAACAGGGTTGCGGCTTGGTGTAGCTTACAGTAAATATCGCCTGCTGGTTGGCAAAGATCTCTTCAGGGCCCTGGAGCTGACTAATAGGGGCGACAAAGAATTCCTTAGGGCCCTTGCTCCACCAGTCGAACTCCTTGCTGCACGAAACCAGCGCAATGGCAGCTGTGAACAGTACAAAATAAAAGTGCAGCTTAGTGTTTTTCATCTGAAAATACTTTGTTTATTAAATTTGGATAAACCCCGAAGGGCTCACCGAAAATAAACTTGTATGATGATTTTCATCCGTGTTTGTGCTTAACGAATCAAGCTCGTTTCAAATAATAAAGCTTACTTGCTTATGGGTATATGGCTCAGCAACACAATGTTTTGCGGATCGGAATAATTGTATTGAAAAAGCCCATCGTGGCCGATCAGAATCAGGATTTCACCCAGTGGTATCACATCAAAAGTGTCGATACCAGGAAAATGGGCTATCATATTTGAAGAAATAGCCAGCGGGTTTGATGCATCATACACCTTGAGGCCGGCAGCACCGTCACAGATAAAAAGCAGCGGGTGGTCAATGCCCAGTCCGTGGGGGTTAAACATTGGGAAAGATTTCAGAAGTCGCGGTTGCTCAATGTTTGAAATATCGATCACATCGAGCTGGTTGGTGAAGTTGTTGCACATGGTGCCCGAGCGAAGGGTGACAAAAGCAATATCGTTGGCCACCACCACGGGGTCGCAGGCGTTGATATGGTTTATGTCGCTGACAAACTGCGGGTGTGCCGGATCGGAAATGTCGTAAATAATCATGCCCGAAGTGGTTCCCACAAACAAGTTTTCATCGAGGCGAAACAGGGTTTCCATCTCGCGCCAGGAGTAAACACTGTCCACAGGTGTCATAGTCCCGGCATCCGAAATATCGAGGGTTTTCAGCACCCAGGGCGTGGTAACGCTGTAAAGATAATGCTGGTGCAGCATAAAGCGGGCCATGCTGCCAGCTACTCCGGCATTGTTCTCTCCCCCACCGCTACCATCCATGGCCATAAACTGACCACCCCACCAGCCACCCCACCAGCCGCCCCAGCCACCATATTCCTGGGTAAGCGATTCAACTTTCCAGCCAACCACCACCCCTTTGCTGCGGTCGAGTTCATAAATGGGAAGCCCCAGCTCGTTGGGCGGCAAAACCTCCGGAAAAGCATTTTCGAGCCGGCTTACCTCCAGCGGGTTTTCAATGTCGGTAATGTCGATGGAAACCAGGTCGATGTAGCTGTCGGCAAACAGTATATTGCCCCGAATGGCTATATCCACATTTCCTTCAATCTCATAAAAGGCTATGCGCTGAGGATTGGAAGGATCGGCATTATTGATGACGTGAATGCCTTTGTTCACTTCGTTCACAAAAATAAAATTGTCCTTGAAGTAAATCTTCCCGGCCTGCTGAATTTCGCGGCCAGGCCCGGATTTAAATGAACTCCTGAAATCCTCATAGCTTTTGTATACAGGCTTATACACCTCGAAGGTGTATTCGTCGCGATCGACACAGCCCCACATTACAACACTCAGCATAAGAGCGAGCAGACCCCTAAAAACTACCGGCTTATTCATTTTAAAAGTTTTTTGGTTTATTTTTTAATTGAAATGGAACAAGGCCACAATTCCCCTTACGGAAAAAAGTTGGCAAGTGCTGCAAAAGGAAGAAAATTTTGTTTATTCGAAAGGCTTCTTGTCAGAATAAAAAAACCACGGGTCGAATTGCTTTTACCCGTGGTAATTTTTTTTTGAAGCGAACTGCTTGGCAACCCCGGTGGCAACCAGCATCCTTGCCAGCACAAACGACATGATGTTAAGCCACATTGCCGGATGACCCAGCTGGGCATAGGCTTCCTTTCCGGGTAAAACACCCGTGAGCACCAGACTGATAATCAAAATCAGCGAGGTGAGGTAGTTGGGCAGGGCTTCCGTTATCCAAAGAATCAGGGCAGCAAGGAAAATGGCCAGCATAAAAGCGTTGTGCCGGCTAAAGGCCTCAGCGCCAATGCGCTCAAACTCTTTCTGGGCGGTTTTAGAAACCAGATCAAGGGCGTCGATATCCTGCAAAAATGGAACTTTCAGAATAAAGCCAAACAAAACAAAGGCGACAATGGCCAGTGGAACACCGGCAATGGCAAGCCATCTTTCAAATTCAGTTTGTGCCCTCTTCAGAAGTTTTTCAATAGGGTAATTCCGCATATCCAACGGGTCGAAACCGTTGCAGTTTAATTCTCCGGCTGGCTGGGCGTTCTCCTCTTTCATCGTGATGAAAATTTTGACTTCTCAAACATTCAATTCAAAAACCCAGATTCAATCATAAATCATCATTCCTAAACAGAATCTGCTGTCAGGCGCATGAGCTCAGCGAAGCTAATCATCCATAAAAAAGTTACCACCTTCTGTAAGGGTTTTTTATCAACATGGAATTGTAGTATTTGGTATAACCGGTTACCTCCATTCCGAGCCAATCGGGCTTTTCGAAAGCTTCGTCCTCTGACGTCAATTCAACCTCTGCTATGATCAGGCCTTGGTTATCGCCAAAAAACTCATCAACCTCAAAGGTATGATTTCCGACTTTTACCAGGTAGCGAATTTTATCAATTACGCCGGGTTCACAAATTTTCATAAGCTCCCGGGCTTCTTCCACGGGAATTTCCTTTTCCCATTCGTAGCGGGTGGCACCCGATTCGCTGCCAATGCCTTTTACCGTAAGGAAACCTTTGTCGCCCTTTACACGAACCCTAACGGTCCGCTCAGGAACCGACGAGAGGTAGCCCTGCACAATGCGGGTTTGCTTGCTAACAAAAGGCTTAAAATCACCTTTGACCAAAAATTTACGTTCTATTTCGTTTGACATGTTTTTAAAATTTTTGTTGTCGTTGTTGTCATTGTTGTTAGATTGCCAATGGTTTGTCAATCCAGCCGATGACGCGTTTAATGGCCTGCAGGTAGTTGATGTTCTCCACACCTTCCAGCCCAACATCCTGAATGGTTTTCTTAATGTCTTCCAATTCGGTTGATTCGGAGTTTATAGTCGCGATCTGTGCGCCATTTACGAGCACGTAACCAAACTCGCAAATGGTATTGTTTACCATATACCCGTATCGCTCCTTATGCACCCTTACGGCCTGCAGATCGGGATGCTGCCTGATCATGTCAATAAACTCTTCGTAGGTGCAAACATCCTTGTTTAAAGCAGGCATTGCCACCTGAAAAGCAGGGAAAACTTCCTTTTCAAGCACTTCCTTTTTTATTGGGAATTCACCTTTCATCAGCGGGTTCCACTGTTCAAGGCCATCAACGGTTTGTACATAGGTTTTAATGTCCATTTTTCCGTCACGGATCTTGGTGTTGTTAATGTCGTTGGTGCGCGACAGGATGTAAATCTCATCGGAATGCCGCTCCCAAACCTTTTCAGGAACGGGAACAGAAAGGCGCGACATGCGATAATGGGCTTCGTCAAAATCCTGCCCGAAGGAGCGAAACTCAAAGCGGGGCTTTGAAATTTCGCCTATTTTTAATTCTTCATTGCTCATAAGTGCTTGCTTATAATTAAATTGAGCGATTCATGATTTCGGGGTCCCTTTTGCTTTCGCTTAATCAAAAAAACATGGATTAGTTATCAGGAGGGATCTGTTTTTGTTAAAATTAAGCCGGTTTGTTGGCTGTTTTTTATTTGAATATCATTTACCCTTGTAAATGTAGAGTTTGTGTTTGGTATTTTCTCATAGGAAAATTAGCACTTTTTTAGACCCAATAGGAATTGCTTCCAAAAAATCTTTAGCTTCGTCTGTAAAATGATATCATGAGCAAAGGCAGCTTCCAGGTTTACAAATCGTCGGCGGGTAGTGGCAAAACTTATACCCTGGTAAAGGAGTATCTGAAAATTGTGCTTCCGCAACCAGAAAAGATGCGGCAGATCCTGGCCATAACCTTTACCAATGCCGCTGCCGCAGAAATGAAAAGCCGCATCATTGAGGAGCTGGGGGCCCTGGCCTCACTCGATAAAAACCCCGGCAACCGCAAAGCCCGGAAGCTGCTCGACCAAATCATTAGCGAATACCACGACGAGGGAGTGACCGCTCATGCCGAATCCATTCTGATTGAAAACGCAGGCACCATCCTGGCCGACATCCTGCACAACTACAGCGACTTCTCGGTGAGCACCATCGACAGCTTTGTGCATCGCATAGTGCGCACCTTTGCCTTCGATCTTCGCATCCCGGTCAATTTCGAAATAGAGATGGATACCGACAGCCTGCTGAACAAAACCGTTGACATGCTGATTAGCCGTGCCGGCAGTGACCAGCAGCTTACCAACCTGCTCATTCGCTTCATGGTAAACCAGGCCGACGATGACGGAGACCTGCGCATAGAAACGGCCATTGGCAAGTTGGCCAAAACGTTGATGGACGAGGACAGCGCGCCCTTTGTGGAAAAACTTAAGGAGCTTTCGCTGGATGAATTCCTTTCCATTCAGCAACAAATCTCTGGCCGCATCAAAGCCTACGAGAACAATGCGGCGGCAAGCGCCAGCCAGGCCCTGGCGCTTATTTCGCAGCAAGGACTGGGTCCCGAGGCTTTTTCCCAGGGACGCAATGGCATCGTTGGCTATTTCCAGAAACTTTCCCAAGGAAACGTGCCCGAAACCATCGTACCGGGAAAAAACGCCCGCAACACCATCGACAACGACAAATGGTACGGGAGCAAGGCCACCCCGGCCGACAAAGCAGCCATCGACAGCATTAAGCCCGGCTTACTAAAAATCATTGAGGATGTTTTCGGGATATCAAATCAATACTTCGAAAACTACCAGTTGCTCCGGGCCGTTAGCCAGAACCTGTTTCCACTGGGCGTGCTCAACGAGGTGCAGAAAGTGCTGGAGGAGATCAAAGCAGAAAACGTGCTGCTCCACATCTCCGATTTCAACCGCAAGATTTCGGCCATTGTGGCCGAGCAGCCCGTGCCTTTCATCTACGAGCGCATTGGCGAACACTACCAGCATTATATGATCGACGAATTTCAGGACACCTCCATACTACAATGGCAAAACCTGCTGCCATTGGTTGAAAACGGACTGGCCACAGAAAAGCTGAGTCTGGTTGTGGGCGATGGCAAGCAGGCCATTTACCGCTTTCGCAACGGCGATGTGGAGCAGTTCGTTGGCCTTCCGCAGCTGCCTGCAGGTATTGCTGGCATTAACAAAGAGCAGTGGCAAGCTACCCTTGAGCGAAACTTCATCCCGCGCAACCTGGGCACCAACTACCGCTCCCGAAAAGTAATTGTTGATTTCAACAACCGCTTCTTTGAAATGGCCAAAGCCTTCCTTTCGCAGGAAATGCAGGCCATTTATCACGAACACACTCAGGCCGCCCGACAAAACGCCGAAGGCGGCTATGTTGAAATCAATTTTCTGGGCAAGGACGAAGAGCAAACCTACGATGAGCTTACCCTGGAAAAAGTTAAGGAAACCATTGAGCGCTTGCAGCAGGCCGGCCACCCCCTGAGCGACATCACCATTTTGTGCCGTTCGAACAGCAAGGGCAGCCTGCTGGCCCGCTACCTGCTTAGGCAGCAGGTGCCGGTCATTTCTTCTGAGTCGCTGCTGCTCAACCAATCGGAAGAGGTGATCTTTTTTATCTCCGTTTTAAAACTGCTGGTAAACCGCCACGATGCCATCGCCGCGGCCGAAATGATCAACTACCTGCTCACAGCCGGCTGGCTAAAAAAAGTCGGCAGCGTCCACCAGGCACTGCAAGCCACAAGCCTTTTTCCTGCCCCATCGGGTGCTGCGGGGGTCGACTGGCAGGTCTGCATTGAAAAATTGCTTGCTGGTGAAGGGCACACCTTCAGGTTTTCAGCATTCCTCTATCTCAACCTCTACGACATCTGCGAAGGCATAACCCGCCAATTTTTTACACGAGGCACGCCAAATCCCTTTGTGGCCTTTTTCATGGATGCCGTGTTCGAATATGCTGAAAAAAACAGCCTGTCCATAGCCGATTTCCTGGCATGGTGGGAAGAGTCGGGCCATAAATATTCGCTGGTAGTTCCCGAAGGCTTAAATGCGGTAAGGATCATGACCATACACAAATCGAAAGGCCTGCAGTTTCCGGTGGTCATTTTTCCCTTTGCCGATCTGGAGATAAAAAAAGCCACCCGCGAGGGGCTTTGGGTGTATGCCGACCAGCCCGGACTGGAAGGACTTAGGGCCGTTTGGCTGAAAATGACCGGAAAAACGCTGGAGCACACTCCTTACCAGCCTCTTTATCAGAAGGAAATGGAGCGCACCATGCTCGACACCATTAACCTGGCCTACGTGGCTTTTACACGCCCCAGAGAGAAGTTGTTTGTCATTGCAAAAAACCCACCCGACAAACTCAGTGAGCGCCCACCCCTGCAAAAATTGCTGGAAAAGTTCCTCCACGACCAGCAGACCCCTGAGCTGGCACCTGCATGCTATGCCTTTGGCACTTTTGAGGAAGTGGAAGGCCGGCAGCCTGCCATTGACTCTTCAGAGCCCCTTTTCGGGAAACTGCTTTCGCGAAGCTGGACAGCAGCCCTGCGCATGCGATCCAACCAGGAAGAACGGGGTGTGGCCTCGGCCGGGCAGCGCGAGCGCGGAAAGCTGCTGCACCGGGCCATGGAACAGATCATCACCAAGGCCGACATCGCCCCGGTGCTTGCCCGAATGCGCGCTGAAGGCGAGATAGACCAGCCGACAGAACAAGAGTGGAACGAACGCATAAGCGAGCTGCTGCGCCTCGAAAAATTGGCCCCTTGTTTTGCCCCAGGCGTAAAAGTAAAAGCCGAAGCGGGGCTGTTCGACGAAAACGGTAACTTCTTCAGGCCCGACCGGGTGGTGCTGCTCGACGACCGCACCGTGGTGATAGATTACAAAACCGGGGGCGAATACGACAGCCACCGCGAGCAAATCGAAAACTACGCGAAACTGCTGCAAACCATGATCAATCGCCCGGTGGAAAAGCTCTTGCTCTACCTTGATGAGTATAAATTAAAATCAGTCTAAATTAGAATAGGCCCCGGCAAGGCAAATTGAAGGCCGTATCGCATTTCATTTATCCAAAAATTTATTACTTTTCCAATCGCTAAGGAATTTTACTCCAAAAGCAGGCTTTGCCATTATCCTTTTCCGAAACCAAACAACCAAGGTAATATGTCCACAAAACAAATCCTGGAGAAATTTGAACCCCGGCGCGAAAACCTGTTGATGATACTGCACGCCCTGCAGGACAATCACCCACAGCACTATCTTACTGAAGAAGCCCTTGGCGAAACGGCCAAACACCTTAAACTGACCAAAAGTTCGGTGTACGGAGTGGCAACATACTATTCCATGTTCAGCCTGAAACCCAGAGGAAAATTTGTGATCAGGGTATGTGTTTCGGCCGTTTGCGAACTAATGAAGGGGCAGGAAGTGATTGGCCACCTGGAAAATGTGCTTGGGATAAAAAGCGGTGAGACCACCCCATGCGGCACTTTCACCCTGGAAATCGCCGAATGCCTGGGGCAGTGCCAGGAAGCACCCAGCATGATGATCAACGAAAAGGTATTTAACCACCTTGACGAGCAAAAGATCAGGAAGGTCATTACTGAATACCGCAAATGGTAGCTTTTGTAACAATTCTTTATTGAAAACCATTGCATCATGATAAAAGAAACCCGGATCACACTAAAAAATGTGGGCAAGATCAACCCCGAGAGCATTGATGATTATATTGCAGCCGGAGGTTACGCAGGGCTGAAAAAAGCCCTGAAGATGGAGCCTTTCTCCATTATTGATGAAGTCCTCGATGCAGGCTTGCGCGGCCGCGGCGGTGCAGGCTTCTCCACCGGTACCAAGAAAAAGTTTACCAGCAGGAGCTGCCAAACCTGCCCCCAGCGCTATGTGGTGGTGAATGCCGACGAAGGCGAGCCCGGCACCTTCAAAGACCGGGTCATCATGGAAAACGATCCCCACCTATACATCGAGGGCACCATCATTGCCGCATATAGCATCAACGCCACCAAAGGCTTTATATACATTCGCGGCGAATATACCGGCTCCATTGACAAAACCCGCAAAGCCATTGCAGCAGCCTACGAGCGTGGCTTTTTGGGAAAAAACATTTTGGGATCGGGCTTCGACTTCGACCTGGAACTGAAGCTTGGTGCCGGCTCTTACCTCTGTGGCGAGGAGCTCACCATGCTCGAGTCGCTCGAAGGCAAGCGCGGGCACCCGCGCATAAAGCCGCCTTTCCCGGCCGAGAAAGGCGTGTTCGGCGCTCCCACCCTGGTCAACAACGTGGAGACGCTCTCGAATGTGCCGCTTATCATAGCCAACGGCAAGGATTGGTACAAACAGTTTGGCACCGAACGCTCACCGGGAACCAAGATTTTCACCATTAGCGGAAAAGTTAAAAATCCGGGTTACTATGAAGTGGAAATGGGCGTCAGCCTGCGCGAGCTGATCTGGGATCTGGCCGGCGGCATGAGTGGCGACAA
This sequence comes from Bacteroidales bacterium UBA4814, assembly GCA_002402465.1. Lineage (GTDB taxonomy): Bacteria > Bacteroidota > Bacteroidia > Bacteroidales > UBA7960 > UBA7960. The sequence continues at coordinate 119,482 of DHFW01000030.1, read as the reverse complement.
ACCTTTCAAGGCGGCCCTACTAGGTGGTGCGGCGGGCACTTTCGTGGATGCCAGCATGCTCGACGAGCGCATGACCTACGACAACCTGCGCGAAAAGGGCGCCACACTGGGATCAGGTGCTGTAATTGTGCTTGAAGAAGGGGATTCGGTGTATGATATGCTTTACAACTGCCTGCGCTTCTTCAAACACGAATCGTGCGGCAAGTGCGTGCCCTGCCGGGTGGGTACTTCCATGCTGGCAAAAGGTACAGAAAAGTTGCGCAATGGCGTGCCCGACAAAAGGGCCCTCCTCGACCAGATGGTGCACGAGTCGGAGATCATGGCCGCCACCTCTCTTTGCCCACTGGGCCAATCGCCTATACTGCCGCTGAAATCCGCTGCAAGGTATTTCGCGGAAGAGCTGACCAAGTAGAATTTCTTTAATCTTAAAGTTCTAAAATCTTAAATCGTTGATCCTTGTTCGTAAATCAAAAACCTCCCCCTAACCCCCTCTGAAGGGGAAATTGCTTCGCAAACCTGGAACCTCGAACCCCAAACCTAATAAACATGCCCAAGATCGTTAACCTAACCATCGACAACCAAAAAATACAAGCCCCGGAGGGCGCCAACCTGCTGCAGGTTGCCAAAGACAACGGCATTGCCATTCCGCACCTTTGCTACCATAAAAAGCTGACCCCCACGGGTGCCTGCCGCCTGTGCGTGGTGAAGATCAAGGATATGCGCGGCTTGATTGCCTCCTGCACCGTTAAAGTAGAAGAAGGTATGGAGGTTACTGCCTTTGATAACGAGCTGGAAGAAGCCCGCAAATACCTGCTCGACTACCTGTTGGCCGAGCATGATGAGAGCTACGATGGCAGCTATCATGACGAGTTCCGCGAGCTGATCTTCAAATACGCCCTCGACAAGAAGGAAAACCGCCGTTTCCCTTCCATTTGGAAAGAGTTGGGCTATCCGAAGGACGAGACTTCGCCCGTGCTGACCTACGACGCCGCCAAGTGCATCAAGTGCTTCCGCTGCATTAAGGCCTGCGATGAAGTGCAGGGCAAGAACGTGCTTTCGTTCACTAACAGGGGTATCGTTTCGTATATCATTGGTGGTTTTGACAAATGGGGTGAGAGCGAATGCGATGGCTGCGGGGAGTGCATACAGCTTTGTCCCACCGGTGCCATTGTGGAGAAACCCCACCGCGAAAAGATCAACATTGAAAACGGCATAAAAAAGGTGCGCACCACTTGCCCTTATTGCGGCGTGGGATGCCAGCTCGAGCTTTGGGTAAAAGACGGAAAAATTGTCCGCAGCAACGGCGTGGAAGATGTGAGCCCCAATTATGGCCGCTTATGTGTAAAGGGGCGCTTTGGTTACGACTATGTAAACCACCGCGAGCGCCTCACCACCCCGCTTATTAAAAAAGACGGCAAATTTGTGGAAGCAACATGGGATGAAGCCCTCGACCTCATTGCCCGCAAATTCACGGAAGTGAAAGAAAAATACGGCCGAAAGGCCCTGGCGGGTTACGCCTCCGCCAAAACCACCAATGAAGATAATTACCTGTTTATGAAGCTGGTGCGCATGGTGTTTGGCAACAACAACGTGGACTTTTGCACCCGCCTTTGCCATGCTTCTACCGTCACGGCCATGCTTCGTTCGGTGGGCGACGGGGCCGGCAGCAACTCCATCGAAGACTACGAAACCAGCGACTGCATGCTGGTAACCGGCAACAACATGATTGAAACGCACCCGGTTACAGCCACCTTTGTGAAACATGCTGTGCAGCGCAATGGCGCCAAGGTCATTATTATCGACCCAAAATGGACGCCCCTGGTAAAGGATGCCTACATTTGGCTGCAGCCCAAACTGGGCACCGATGTGGCCCTGCTCAACGGCATGATAAACGTGATCATCAGCGAAGGCCTGATCAACCAGACGTTTATCGAAAAGCGCGTGGATGGCGGCATCAAGGCCTATGAAGCGCTGAAAGAGCTGGCGGAAAAGTACACCCCCGATTACGTTGAAGAGATTACCGGCGTGCCAGCACACCTGATGATCGACGCCGCCCGCACTTATGCCAAAGCCCAGCGGCCGCTCATTGCCACCGGCATGGGCTACAGCCAGCAGGTCACCGGCACGCATAACGTGTTCTGCCTGCTCAACATGATGCTGATCACCGGGCAGGTGGGACGCGTGGGCGCCGGCCTCAACCCGCCCCGCGGACAAAACAACGTGCAGGGCGTTTCCGATGTGGGTACCTCACCATTCACTTACCCCGGCTACATTTCGGTGGAAGATGCCGAAAACCGCCGCAAGGTGGCGAAGATCTGGGGCGTGCCCTTCGAATCGCTCGATGGCGAAAAGGGCCTCTCTACCGTCGAGATCATGCAGGCCGCCTACGAAGGCAAGGTGAAGGCCATGTACATTATGGGCGAAAACCCCATGATTACCGACCCAAACCTGAACCACACTGAAGAGGCCATCAAAAAGCTGGAGTTCCTTGTGGTGCAGGATATCTTCCATACCGAAACCACGCCCTATGCCGATGTGATATTGCCGGCGGCCGCTTTCGCGGAAAAAGAAGGCACCGTGGTTAACAGCGACCGCCGCGTGGCACGTATGCGCAAGGCCGTTGACCCGCCCGGACAAGCGCGGCAGGACTGGCATATTATTGCAGAAATTGCCGAGCGCATGGGCAAGCCACTGGGCAACTACAAAACCGAAAGCGACATCTGGGATGAGATCGCACAAACCGCGCCCATCTTTGCGGGCATAAGCTACGACCGCCTGGAGCACCATGGCATACAGTGGCCCTGCCCCGACAAAGACCACCCCGGCACCGCCACACTTTTCCTGGAAAAGTTCAACACCCCCAACGGACTGGGCAAGCTGCACCCGGTTGATTATGCCGAGCAAACCGAGCGCGCCAATGCCAAATACCCTTTTATTCTCAACTCCGGCCGCATCCTGTATCAGTACCACAGCTCCACCATGTCGCGCCGCAACAAGGCCCTCAACGACTTCGCCAACGAGGCTTACCTGCTGATGCACCCCGATGATGCCGAAAAATGCGGCTTCCACGAAGGCGAAATGGTGAAGATCACTTCGCGCCGAGGACAGATCGAAACGGCAGTGCGCATCAGCGAAGAAGTGCTGCAAGGCGAGCTGTTCATGCCCTTCCATTACAGCGAGGCACCCGTAAACCGCCTTACCCGCGACGAACTCGACCCCTATTCCAAAATCGCACCCTTCAAAATATCGGCAGTCCGGGTCGAAAAGTTATAGAAAACAACTATTTCTATTTTACATCTCAGAACAGGCGCTGCTTTCAGCGCCTGTTTCCTATTTTAACCATCCCTTAACCGAAAGGTTAATTCAGGTTTTTTTTGCATTTTTCCACACTTTTTCTTAAATTAAGGTGCTGATTCAATAACCGAAGGCCTTGTTTTCAGGCCTTTTTTCAACCAACGCTTTTTCCCTCCCGGAAAAGCCTTTTTTCTGTCCGACACATAGAAAAGTTTGCATAAAACACAATGCAAATATTGAGTTTTATTTAATTGGTTAAGATGAAAAAAGACCCGGCCACATATCTTTTTGCTATTTTGCTCACCGCCGCATTGTTTTTGCCGGGGGTTGGGTGGGGGCAGTATGTCGTGAATTTTGAAGGACCTGGAGAGACAAAAGGGAGCTATGCTTCAGGTACAGTGAATTTAAGCAGATTGGATGGGGACTTGACAGAGGTTCTGATTGGAACCTTAGATGCAGATTGGAAAAATGGTGAACGTTCAGCAAGACTCCGCGGTTATGGTACATCATCAATGACCATGCTTGAGAACAAGTCAAACGGTTTGGGAACCATATCTTTTCAATACAGACGCTACGGTACAGACGGACAAGTTGATTGGAAGGTAGAATACTCAATAGATAATGGCATTTCATGGGCACATATAGGCAGCGATTTTATTGCTCCGGCAAGTGATGTCGTTCAAACTTTTTCTGAAACAGTAAATATTCCAGGCAATGTTCGAATTCGCATTAAAAGGGCAACAGAATCTGGAACAACCAACCAGAGGCTAAATATTGATGATATTTTAATTTCCGACTTTAACACCATTTCTTTTTGAGGAACAAGCTTATGCAAATTGGCATTTCAAAACCATTAAGTCAGGAAACTGGTTTGATGCATGTATTTGGGAGTACTCAGAAGATGGGATTTCGAATTGGGCTGGTTCATCAATGCTACCAAACCAAAGTGCGCAATCGATAATAATAAGTGAAGGACATAATGTCACAATTGGAAGAAATGCAGCAATTAAGAACACAACTATCCAAAACAATGCTGAACTTCAATTAGCTTCAGGGTCTATTGTCTTAATGACTAATAATCAATTAGTTATTGAAAGCGGAGGGGTTTTAAACTTTAAAGGGAGTCGGGCTCCAATAATAGAAGAAGATGCTTCAATAATTGTCCAAGCAGGAGGAGCAATAAAAGTGACAACAAATGTTTCTGGAATTTCGTCCGCTTTGGCTGCAAATGGAAGCATTAACAGAGTTTTTTTTTTGAAACAGATGCTGTTTTTGAGTGGGACAACACGAGTAGTTTTCAAACCTCGGGGCAAATATATTTTCCAAACGATTTAGATAAAATACCAATTTTTAGGACTTCAAAGAATGTTAACATTTCATCATCTGATAATAATTCCACAATAATTAATGGAACTTTTGAATCAAATGGGAATACAATTTGGAATAACCCTGTAGAGAAAACTTTCCGCAACGGAATCAGAGGAACTGGAAATATTTCTCAAGGACCCAATTCAGGCGCTTTCATTATCAACGGCAATAACGCCCAGCTAGGTGGCACCGGAAATCTGATCCTTAACAGCAATGGGTTGGAAATATCCGGAGAAGTTGAACTGATATCCGACAAAACTATTACCGGGGGGCCTGTTACCATTGAAGGAGAATTTTATGCCGGTGAGCACACCCTGAGTTTGGGCGGAGACCTGATAATAGAAGCAGACGCTGTTTTCAATAAGGGAACATCAAATCTCGTCTTTAACGGACCAAGTACCCAAACCATCACCCTTCCCCCACCCAACCCCCACCCGGTAAGGTTTGCAAACATCACGGTCGGCAACCCGGAAGGAGTTTCCATTAACCAAGATATTCAGGTCAGAAACACCCTGAGCATGCAGTCAGGCAACATTTTCAATGAAGGAAAGACCATTACGGTTGGTGAGTCGGTTGAAAACGTGGGTAATGTGATTCACAATGGTGGATCAATTCATGGAGAATTAAGGCGGTGGATTCCGTCAACTGTAACTTCGGAGATCAATAATGATTTCTTTACCCTGGAGCGCAGCCGCGATGCCATGGATTCGGAGATCATCGGTTTTGTGGAAGGGGCGGGCAATTCGAGCCAGACATTGCATTATGAGTTTGTGGATTATGATCCCCTACCGGGCATTTCTTACTACCGCTTGAAGCAGACCGACTTTGACGGCAGTTACGAATACAGCCAATGGGTGGCAGTGGAAGTGAATGACCTGAAAGGTCGTTTAGAGGCTTTGGCCATCAGCCAGCCCAAGGGTTTGATGCTGCGCATCTTTACCCCCACCGGGCATCCGCTGCAAGTGCAATTGGCAGATATTTACGGAAGAATTGTTCACAGCCAGGAGCTCAGCCCCGGCAGCCCAGGCCAGATCGAAACCTTCGTACCCATGCCGCAATCAGCCCGGAGTGTGCTGTTATACCGAATCACCGATGGGTTGGATTTTGCTACGGGCAAGGTGGTCAGGTAAAAAAGAAAAATCAAAAATCAAAAATCGTTGATCCTTGTTCTAAAATCAAAAACCTCCCACCAGCCCCGTTAGCTTCGCTGATCCCTGAAGAAGGGATTCAAAGGGGGAGCTGCTACGCTAACCTTTAACTCCAAACGCCAAACTCCGAACCCCGAACCTTTTAACCTAAAACCTCAAAAGTATTCCAAATCCTTGCGGCGTCAGATAGACCGATGAAATCAGCGTTTCCAGCTGTTTCGATTGCTGGTTCATTATGCCGAATAGTGCCAGGTCGAACCCAAAGAGGAAGGCACCCTGCAGGATCAGGGCGCTTCCGTAGCCTTTGAGCATGTCCTGGTTTTTGGTGGCGGTTTTTGCTCTTTCGCGCAGGTAGAAGCCTGCGGCCATATAGCCCACATCGAGCCCGGCATTGAATAGCAGGGTTTTCTCGAGTCCGTAATGTTCCTTTATGCTTTCGAACAGGCCCAGGCTTCCGGGGTCGGCATTGTAAAGGGAGTAAAGGGCAAAGCCTGCAATGCCGGCGTTTACGGTATTCCAAAGCACATTGCCCTGGTGGAAGTACATGTTGGAGCCGCTTCCGCGGGCCCAGCCAATGCCGCCCACCACAAAGTTGGCAGCGGCCCATCCGCCCAGCGTCCACATGCCGGCCATGCTGGTCTGCTGCCGCTTCAGGTTAAAATCCTCCAGCCCGCCCTGTGCAAAAGCCAGTGGCATTATGCCCATTAGCAGGGCAAAGACGATGATTTTCATCTGTTTGCTCATACTATTTCTGATTTATTGCCGTACTGGTCCATACACCGCCCGGTATTTTGCCCGGGCTTCCACTTCTTCTCGAAGCCAAGGCATGGTAAAATATTCGTTGTTCAGGTACAATTCGGTCTGATCCAAATAATATTTGCTTGCCGGGATACCCGATGTTCCTGTGGGGATGATCACATAATTATCACTCCAGTTGTTTGGCTGAAATATATGCCGATGGGAGGCACCCCAGTTAACTGTAAAAGGCTCAGTGTACTTGTAATTGTAGGGCGAAACCGTATGAAAACTTCCTCCAACCGGGAAAGGACCCTTGTTGAGGCCAAAAATCCGGTCGAGTATCTTCACCGAACCCATTGGGTGGGCTATGGTAAGCTGATGAATATCGCCCCACTGCCATTTTGCCGGGTCGCTGCCAAGCTCATTCTTAAGCCAGTCAACGCTTTCGCGGAAACTTAAAACTACGATATCCTCGAAGGTTTCATTGGCATCGGTATGCACATTATTGATCCAGCTCGACTGACGATTGTGCCATAAATATTCGAAAGTATACCTGACTGTGTATCCATCCACAATAAACTCTTGATATAGGTCTTCACCCATCTCGTCTTTCAAAATGTTTTTCAGGAAATTATTGTAAAATACTTCAAAAATGGCGGCGGCCCCGCTTTCGGTGGTAACCACCATATCCCATCGCTCAAGCAGTTCCAGCGCCTTCTTTTCGGTTATGTCCAGATTGGGTTCCAGGCTAACAATTAATCTTAAATCAGGCAAGCAGCTCTCCACCAACTTTGATTTAAAATCGGCCAGCATCATTTTGAAGTCATCTACGCCCAGCTTTTCCTTCTCAGTGAGCATTTCGCGGATGCGGTCGATACGGTAAGGCACATTAAACTGATAGCTTATATGGTAGGGATAATCATCGCCAACAGTGCGGTTATTAGCAGATGAAAGGTGCCCCTCCGGTGGGTTGTAGCTGAAAGGCAGCTCCGCGAAAGGCACCATGCCAATCCAGTCGTACTGGTCGGTATGGCCTGGATAAATGAAAATTCCGTTGCCATCGTTTCGAATGGGTACCCCTGCGGAGGTTTGCAGGCCAATGTTGCCTTCCACATCAGCATAAACGAAATTTTGGCTCACGGAAGTCATGGTGCGAAGCGCCTCGCGAAAATCGTCCCAGTTGCGGGCACGGTTCAGCAGGTACATTGAGCGCAACTCGTTGCTCAGCAGGTTGCCCGTCCATTGCATGGTAATGGCCTGATCGGTCAACTTCTTAAATCCGGAAATGATGGGTCCTCGATGGGTAAAACGCAACTCGCGCTCCACTGTCTCGCCACCCTTTACGTTGATTTTTTCATTCCTTATCTCCAGATCAAGCCACTCATCCTTGAAAAGGTAGCGGCCATTTTCGTCAAGGGTTTCAAGGTAGAAATCGGCATCGTCTACCCCAACGTTGGTCAAGCCCCAGGCAATCTGCTCGTTGTGTCCGGCAATCACTAAGGGCTGCCCGGGTAAAACCAAACCAGTCACATTGAGTTTGCCCTCTATTACCTGGTGCATTTGATACCATATTCCGGGCGAACCAAAGCCCAGGTGCATGTCGTTGGCCAGCATGGCGTGGCCGCTCTGGCTTTTCTGGCCCGAAACCGCCCAGTTGTTGCTTCCGCTGAAAATTTCAATGCCCAACTCTTTCAGTTTTTTGTTGTTCTCCAGCAAACTGAACAGCGCTTCAACGGGTTCGTTGGCTAATTGCGGATGCACTACGGTAGGGTGATATTTCATATCGGGCAAAAGCTGATTGAACTTCTCTTCATCGAGTACCTGACGAAGTTTATGTAAGATCACCTCCATATTATACGCCCCCGAAAGGTCCCAGGCCATATAACCGATAAGGTTTACCGAATGAACGGGCAACCAGAGCTCGGGCTTGTAACCCAATATGGTAAACTCTGGGGGCAGGCGTTTCTGGTGGGTTTCAATAAAATGATTTACCCCTGCAGTAAAGGCGCTTAATGCTGCCAGCACCTCCGGGTCGCTGTCGGCCATCACCATTTCCGATTTTTCGGGCATCCGAAGGGCCCTGAGAAAGTGGTCGGCCCCGATCATGTCTTCGCCAAAGATCTCAGCCAGCCGGCCCATGGTGACGCGCCGCAGAAAGTCCATTTGCCACAGGCGGTCCTGGGCCATCACATAGCCAGTAGTGTAATACAGGTCGAACTCATTTTGGGCGTAAATATGCGGAATGGCCTGCTCATCGCGAAAAACATGCACCTCCTCGCGCAGCCCTTCAAGCATAAGCGATAGATTATAGTCGGGCAAGGCCTTTCGCGAAATGTTGCGAACCATAATGGTGGCCGCAAGCAGTGCTAAGGCAAGCACCAGCACAATACCAATCAGAACCTTTTTCAGCGTCTTCATAAGCGAATGTGTTTAAAGTGAGAAACAAAACAAATCCAACATCATCATTCATAAACCGATCCCGCAATTGCGGGAGAGCTCATGATCCGCTGGCTAGCGGAGAATAATTCTCAATCCTTACCTTCAAGCATTGCGGTCACAAAGCTGCGCGTGTGCAAGCTGTAGGAACTGAATCGTTCAGCAATGAGTTCGGTCATGCCATCAATCCCTTCGGGACCTTTCTCGGCAACCATGTAATCCAGGAGGTTGTCGAGTTCTTCTGAATCGCTCACTTCAAATTTCGGGTCAGAAACAAGCTTTTGCGGAAAATACTTTTTCATGGCCCGGGTGGTGGCTTTCCCTCTTTTGTAAGATTCGCGGGCAACGACTTCTCGTGGGAAGTTGTGGTCGTAAGGTTTTGTCTCCACCGGATTTTCCAGGGCTTTTATAAAGGGATGCTCCCAGTTGCCCTTTTCGTAGGCATCTTTAAGTACCAGCCACTGGAACTGCTCGTACACTGTGTGGCGGTTCGACACCAGTTGTTCGGCATTTTCGCGGCTTCTCGGAAAACCGATCATGGCCTTTAGGTTGATCCAGATCATGCGCAGGGTGCTCACACCCGGCAGCACCGACGAGTGGTAAGGCATGCTCAGGTCGCCCAGGTAGTGCATAGCCCAGCCCATAAAGCGGTAGCCCCAATAGTCCTGACCCGCGGCAAAGGCATATTCGGCTAATGTTTGATAGAGATGAATGCGGTATTCCACGAAAGTGCGCTTAAGAAAAGGGGCAGCAGCAAAAACAATCCCGGGTTCGTGATAAAAGCCCATATGGAAAGGCGCCTGCGTGCCGTATGGCAGGTTGGGATTGCCAAAAGTCTGCTCACCAAAGCCGTAGAGTTTGCCCCAGTATGTGTTGTTGTCTTCAAAAAGACCCAGGTCGAAGCCGTAGTCGGGTTCGTTGTTTGCCGAAGCCAGCACCAGTATGGGAGCGATCAATTCGCCTTCGTGCAGCCTCAGATAGGTTGAATGCAGCATTTCGGTGAGCTTGTCGAGGGTGGTAAGCTCATAGGGACTGATCACCTCGCGGCCGCCGCCATCAACACCCGGGGGAAGGTGGTGGTACAGCGCCATTTTAACATTGGGGTTGATGCGGATGGCATAAAAAAATCGCTGAAGAAGGTCTTCCGCATTGCCGGTGGCCACAAAAGCCAGGTTGTCGGGCCGTGGAGCATAGGCTTCAATGTTTTCGCGCGCCCAGGCCTCCTGCCCGGCCAGCATGCGGGCCAGGCCCTCCTCTTCCTGCAAAAGGAAGGTCAGCAGGCTTTTTACCTCTACCTCAGGGGCGTTGGCAACTACCGGCATACTCTTTAAAACGGGATAGATAAGTAGCGGATGCTCTGACCAGGCCAGTGCCTGCCGACCACCAAACAATATAAGTACAAAAAACAGCAAGGCCGCAAGGGCTTTAAAAACCGATTTGTTCATGTTTCAGATATTTAGATGAAAAAATGAAGCACCAATCCTGTTTTACAGCATGCAATTTACCAAAAAATGCCTAATAAATATATGGCCATTCAATTTGGCTGTAATAAATCCTTTTCCGGATTTTTGCGGTTTGTCAAAAACGATTATTCGGGCTAACTTTGTGTTTCTTTGTTTTAGAAAGGCATGACCGAAAGAAAGCACCCCGACAGAACCCAGGAAGGCTCAGCCCTGAAAGTGAATGCAGGCATAGAGCAGCCGCCCAGCATCAACGAGGCGGCCGTGCAGGCTTTCAAGGCCCGCAAGCCAAAGCACCTAAAGGTGGAAGAATACGTGGACGGCATTCTGAGGGGCGACCGGGTAATTCTCAGCAAGGCTATTACCCTGATAGAAAGCTCATTGCAGCGCGACTTTGATCTGGCCCAGCAAATCATTGAAAAATGCATTCCCTTTTCGGGAAACTCACTGCGCATAGGCATTACAGGGGTGCCGGGCGTGGGCAAAAGCACTTTTATTGAAGCTTTTGGCACCTACCTTACCGCCCGTGGCAATAAAATTGCGGTGCTGGCGGTCGATCCCTCCAGCGAAATTTCGAAAGGCAGCATACTGGGCGACAAAACCCGCATGGAACAGCTGGCCGTGGATGAAAACGCCTTTGTACGCCCTTCACCCTCAGCCGGATCGCTGGGCGGGGTGGCCCGAAAAACCCGCGAAATCATCATCCTGTGCGAAGCAGCCGGCTTCAACATTGTGCTGGTAGAAACCGTTGGCGTGGGCCAGTCGGAAACCGCCGTGCACTCCATGGTCGATTTCTTTTTGCTGCTGATGCTGGCCGGCGCCGGCGATGAACTGCAGGGCATCAAGCGCGGCATCATTGAGATGTGCGATGGCATGGCCATAAACAAAGCCGATGGAGACAACCTGAACAAGGCCAAAGCGGCCAGGATACAATACGCCAACGCCCTTCACCTTTTTCCGCCCCCGCCCACCGGATGGACTCCCCGCGTGGAGCTTTGCTCGGCCATTCAGAAAACCGGAATCGACAAGGTGTGGGAAATGATTATGGAGCATGACAACCTGCTCAAAGGCAATGGTCATTTTGAAATAAAGCGCCGCCAGCAACAGCGGTTCAGCATGCTCGAAACCATCAACCAGGCCCTGATAAACAGCTTTTACCAGAATCCCGAAGTCATGAGGCTGATGCCCCGCATGGAGGCTGCCCTCAATGAGCGCCACCTAACCTCTTTCCAGGCGGCCAGCCAGTTGCTTAAAGAGTATTTCAAACCTTTTGGACAGGAACCACCCACCGAAAATATCTGACAAGCCATGAAACGCCAACCAACATCCTGTTTTCATTGGCTTTTAATTAGCCTGCTGTTGCTGAAAGGCTTTGGCCTGCATGCCCAGCAGACCCTGCCTCCCCTAGAAAACGAGCCGCCCCCTGAAGCGAAACGCCTGCTGCGATTCGACTATGGCATGAATTTGGGCTTTTACAGGGCCAATGCTGGCACGGCTAATTACTACAACGGCACCGGCGAACACAGCCTGGAGTCGATCATCAACCAGACTTACAATTACAACCGCATTCGGCAGGATATTGGCTACGATTTTAAACTGGCCAACAATGGACTTCCGCTGCAGATGAGCTATAAACCCGCAGTAATGCTGGGCTTTTTCGGATCGCTGCATTTCAACCCAAAGGTGGGGGGCTGCATGCCGAATTCAACTATGCCAGACTCAAAGCAGAAGATAGGTTTGCCCTGGAAATTGAACGGGTGGTTTTTGTGCAGGGCGACAACATTGAACTTTACGACATCTGGGGCACCGAGGAGCGGCTCGACCTGCGATTCAGCTTTCAATATACCTTTATTTCCAAACAGTCCTATCTCCACCCATTCCTGGAAACAGGCCTGAGCATAACCGATACCAAGGTAAAAGAAAACCGCATCAGGGTAAGAAGCCAAACCCTGGCCATACGCAACCCAACCAGCACCTATTATCAGATCAGGGATTACGGCATTGGCTTTGGTGGCTTTGGTACACTCGGATTAAAAATGGATGTGAACGAGAATTTTGCCCTATGGGCCGGCTATAGCGCCAACTACAGCCGCATCAACCTGGGCGAAAACGACCGTTTTCTGCTGCAGCACACCATTTTTGTGCGTTTCAGCCTGGCAGGGCTTGCCAGCGGCGTCAATTAATTAATCGGCGGTCGTTTCGCCTGTGCGGTACATGGCCGAAAGATTAAACTGCGCCGGGTGTTTGGCCACCTTTTCGGCATAAAAGGCCTGAATCTTCCTCAAATCTTCGTCGTAATCGCCTGAAGGATAAATGACCGGACCCAGCCCGGCAATCTTTTTACTGTAGTCGAGAAAACCAAGAATTATAGGCACATTGGCGGTTTCTGCAATAAAATAGAAACCCTTTTTCCAGCGCTTGTTGAGCTTACGGGTGCCTTCGGGCGTAATGAGCAAAATGAAATCCTCGCTTTTTTTAAACTCATCGGTAATCGACTTCAAGGTTCTCTGGCTGTTGGCACGGTCAACGGGTATACCTCCCAACCAACGCAAAATGGGGCCCAAAGGAAAATAGAACGACTCCTTTTTAATCATGGTTTTAATGGAAATCCTGCGAGCCATCAGCGCCAGCCGCCCAATGGGAAAGTCCCAGTAACTGGTGTGGGGAGCCATGGTAATAACAGCCTTCCTGATATGGCTTATGTCGTCCGCTTCAATCTTCCAGCCAAACAATTTAAGGATAAAACCTGCAAACCAGCTCATAACAAATGATTAAAAGAAAGACCCTTCCCGAAAATCAATCACAGGAATGGTTTCGAAAAAGTTATACAAAGATAGGATAAATCCGTTTGATGAATAATGCTGGCAAAAACTTAAGCTCCGCAAAACCAGTTAAATGATGTTTCAGAACAATTTAAAAATTCTTATTTTTGCAGCTACACCCTTTTCTGAGCATTATGTTTAACCTCATGACCACCAAACAGGTTTACCGCAATATCAAGCGCCGCGATGAGTTTCAGGGCTAGCCATCCAAGACTTTCCCTTCCCTGGCGTTTCTCGCCTCTTTCAATTTTTCACTTTTATTTTTTCACTTTTCATTAACTCAAACTCATTATGGAATTACCTTTTGCAGAACCTTATAAAATCAAAGTAGTAGAACCCCTCAAAAAAAGCACCCGCCAGGAGCGCGAACAATGGATTGCCCAGGCGCGTTACAACCTATTTAACCTGCGCAGCGATCAGGTTTTTATCGACTTGCTTACCGACTCGGGCACTGGCGCCATGAGCCACATGCAATGGTCGGAAATGATGCTGGGCGACGAAAGCTACGCAGGCTCGCTTTCCTATTTCAAACTCAAGGAAACCATCAACAGCTTGTTGGGCATGCCCTACTTTTTGCCCACCCATCAGGGCCGTGCCGCTGAAAACGTGCTCTTCTCGGCCATGATCAAGCAGGGCGATGTGGTGCCCGGCAACTCGCACTTCGACACTACCAAGGGCCACATTGAATACCGCCGCGCCCGGGCCATCGACTGCACCATCGATGAGGCCACCGACACAACCCTGATACATCCCTTTAAAGGCAACATCGACCTGGACAAACTCGAGAAGGTCTTTAAAAAATACCCCAAAGAAAAAATCCCCCTTTGCCTGATAACGGTTACCTGCAACACCTCGGGTGGTCAACCCGTGAGCATGCAGAACATTAAGGATGTTTCGGCCCTTTGCCGGCAATACGACATCCCCGTATTTTTCGATGCCGCACGCTTTGCCGAGAACGCCTACTTTATCAAAGTGCGCGAAAAGGAATACGAAAACCATGGCATTCGCGATATCGTAAAGGAGATGTTCTCCTATGTGGATGGGGCCACCATGAGCAGCAAGAAAGACGCTATTGTAAACATCGGCGGTTTTATCGCTTGCCGCGACAAAGCCCTGTTCGACAAAGCCAGCATGTTCAACATCATGTTCGAAGGATATATTACCTATGGCGGGCTGGCCGGCCGCGACCTGGGCGCGCTGGCGCAGGGGCTGATGGAAGGCACCGAATTCGATTACCTGGAGGCACGCATTGGGCAGGTGGCTTATCTCGGCAACAAACTTATGGAGTATGGCATTCCCATACAGCAACCCACCGGCGGCCACGCCGTGTTTGTAGATGCCAAAAAGTTTCTTGCGCATATACCCAAAGAAGAATACCAGGCGCAGACACTGGGTGTTGAGCTTTATCTTGAAGGGGGCGTGCGCAGCGTTGAGATAGGCACTTTACTTGCCGACCGCGACCCGCTCTCGCGCAAAAACCGCTATCCTGCCCTGGAGCTGCTCAGGCTCGCCATCCCGCGAAGAGCTTATACCAACAACCACATGGACTATGTGGCAGCCTGCCTCAAAAACATTTACGACCGCCGCCACACCATCAAAAAAGGCTACCGCATCGTTTCCGAGGCCCCAATCATGCGCCACTTCACCGTGGAACTGGAAAAGGCCTAGCAACTTTTTGGGGAGTTCGGTGTTATCATTAATGTTTTGTTGAAATAATTTTTTCAACCATGACAACAATGATAACCATGATAACCATGACAACCTTTCCCCTATGAATACTGACCGCAAAAACAGACGCTATCAGCGCATATACGAACAACTGCAGGGCCTTTTGCTCAAACCAGGCAATGCGCTTTCGCGGATGGCCACGGTGGTGGCCGTGCTCAGCCACAAAATGGATTATTTTTTCTGGACGGGCTTTTACCTGATCGACAACGGTGAGCTGATCGTTGGACCTTACCAGGGACCGGTTGCCTGTCAGTTGCTGGCTAAAGACACAGGCGTATGCTGGGCCGGCATAAACCAGGCAAAAAGCATTATTGTGCCCGATGTGCATCTGTTTCCGGGGCATATTGCCTGCGACAGCCGCTCAAACAGCGAAATCGTGGTGCCTTTGCGCAACGACACCAACGATATCATTGGTGTGCTCGATGTGGACAGCAAAGATTACAATTCATTTGATGAATCCGATCGCATCTGGCTCGAAAAGATTGTAAGTTTGATCTGACAAACCAAAACTTAGTTCAAATTGGATATCCTGATTCTTTTTATCATTGCCCTTGGGCTGGCCATGAATTGCTTTGGACTGGCCATTGCAAACAGCGCCCTTTCGGGAAAAGTAGTTCCGGGCATCCCACTTAAAACGGCCCTGGCCTTTGCCCTCAGCCACTTTGTTTTCGCTTTCGCGGGATATTACCTTGGCCGCTGGGCACATTATACCGTTGAAGGCATCGAAGGCTGGTCATCATTCCTCATCCTTATGATTATTGGCGTGAAGCTAATCATGGAAGCCTGGCGCAAGCGTCCGGAAACCAAGGTGTTCGACATCAACAACCAAAGGGTAATTTTTGCCCTTTCGGTGGCCACCGGAATGAATGCCCTGCTGGCCGGGCTGGTGCTGGGCATTATGAGCGCGCCCATTTTAACGGCCACCTTCCTGATTGCCATAACCGTGTTTTTCTTTACCTTGTTCGGACTGGCCGGCGGACAAAACCTGGGGCTGGCCTTCGCCAAACGCGTCACCATTTTTGGCGGGGCATTCCTTATTGTGGCAGGATTCCGGTTCTTGCTGGAGTTTATTTTCTAGATTACACTGATTTTAACGGATTTACGCGGATTTTTCTACCATATTTCTCCGCTACGCGGCTTTTCTTCTCATTTTCCAATCTTCTTATCCTCAAACCCTCAAATCCTTACCTTCCCACCCTCTCATTTCTCACTTTCTCATCTTCTTCTCCTGCGCTATTCCACCATTAAATTACAACCGCGGACGTCGCTGTGATCGAAGCGGCCCAGCACCTCGAACTGTCCGCTGGGGTGTATCCTTCCCAGATCCTGGGTAGCCAGGAAGCTGCAGGTATGAATGTTGGCCAAATCGATAATGTTGATGCCACCGCTTCGGCCCGGCGGAAGCAGGCTCAGTGGGTCGTTGGTATCGCGAATA
Organism: Bacteroidales bacterium UBA4814; assembly: GCA_002402465.1. GTDB lineage: Bacteria > Bacteroidota > Bacteroidia > Bacteroidales > UBA7960 > UBA7960. Next base: position 103,053 of record DHFW01000030.1, on the reverse strand, counting down.
AGTACTTTCATCCAGGGCGGGCACTCGAAAAGACCCTTGCCTTTGGAATAGGCCTGCGAAAAAAGCTCGGTCATGCCGTATTCCGAATGAATGCTTTCCACCCCAAAAGCATTCTGGAGGATGCTGTGCAATTCCTCACGAACCAGCTCCCTGCGGCGGCCCTTCATGCCGCCTGTTTCCATAATAATGGCATTGGGAATGCTGACAGGAAATTTCTCGGCCAGGTCGAGCAGGGCAAAGGTGACGCCCAACAAAAGGGTGCGCTGTCCTTTTTGGTGCAGCCAACTGAGTTTTTCGGCCAGCAGGGCCAGGTCGTGAAGATAAAAACCGCTATGGGGATGCTGGCTTAATCCAATGAGGTGGTCGGCCATGTAAACCAGCGAAGAGCCACTGCGCTCGAGGTAGCCGGGCAGCAAGGCAAGGATGCAATAATCGGTTGGCTCGCCATAAAAACGCCTGAAACCGCGCACGAAACTGGTTTCATAAACCCCCGGATCATACACATAATGCCTGGAGGGCGTGCTGCCAGTGGTTCCCGAACTGGTGAAAACATGGGCTTCGGGATCATTAAAAGCCACCACCCGCTGCTGCTGAAAAAAAGAAACCGGCAAGAAGGGAATCTGGCTGACCGCCCCAACGTTTTCAGGACTTTTATTCAGCGCATCGCAAAACGAGCGGTAAACCTGGTTGTGAAAATACTGGTGGCGAAAAACATCCAGGGCCGCGGAGTCGAAGTCGCCCGGGTGGTCGAGAGAAAAAATACGCTCAATCAGTAACGCGTGACTCATACTGGGATTTCAAAGAAGTAAAGTTAAAAAATAATTGTATGCATTTTAAAGAATGGCTCATCTGAACTGCATTGGGCTGCATCCGATTAAATCATTAAATTTGCACGTTATCAATCAGACAAAAAAAGCACTCCATGAATACCCACCTCGACCCTGATGGCAGCCAACTAAGCCCTGCCGAGAAGGAATTTGAAAACGCCCTCCGGCCCGGCAGCTTTTCGAGCTTTACGGGGCAGCATGGGGTGGTAGAAAACCTGAAGGTATTTGTGGGTGCGGCACGAAAACGCGGTGAAGCCCTGGACCATGTGCTTTTGCATGGCCCGCCCGGGCTGGGAAAAACCACCCTGGCCAACATAATTGCCAACGAGATGGGTGTGGGCATAAAAGTTACCTCCGGACCTGTTTTAGACAAGCCCGGCGACCTGGCCGGTTTGCTTACCAACCTGGAGCCCCACGACGTGCTTTTCATTGATGAGATACATCGTCTGAGCCCTGTAGTAGAGGAATATCTGTACTCGGCCATGGAAGATTTCAAGATCGACATCATGATCGAAACGGGCCCCAACGCCCGCAGCGTGCAAATCAGCCTGAACCCGTTTACCCTTATCGGGGCCACCACCCGTTCGGGCCTGCTTACCTCGCCCCTGCGCGCACGCTTTGGCATCAACTCGCGCCTCAACTATTACGATGCCACCCTGCTCACCACCATCGTGAAGCGCTCGGCCGGCATACTGCGTGTAAGTATTACCGAAGAGGCTGCCCGCGAAATAGCAGGCCGCAGCCGCGGCACCCCGCGTATTGCCAACGCACTGCTTCGCCGCGTACGCGACTTTGCCCAGATAAAAGGCAATGGCAGCATCGGCATCGAAATAGCGCACTATGGGCTTAGCGCCCTCAACGTAGACAAATACGGCCTGGATGAGATGGACAACAAAATCCTGAGTACCATCATCGACAAGTTTAAGGGAGGCCCCGTAGGGCTGAACAACGTGGCTACAGCGGTGGGCGAAGATGCCGGCACCATTGAAGAGGTGTATGAGCCCTTTCTGATCATGGAAGGATATATCATGCGCACTCCTCGGGGCCGCGAAGCCACAGCCCGCGCTTATCAGCACCTGGGCCGCATAAAGGCACCCGGTTCGGGCACCCTGTTCGATTAATCAGCCGCCTATGCAAGGCCCCAGCACACAAGAGATTACCGACATCATAAAGCAAGAAGCCCTGCAACTGGGTTTCACGGCCTGTGGTGTGGCAACGGCCGAAAAACTCCACGCCCACGAAACTCCCCTTAAGAAATGGCTCAAAGAAGGCATGCACGGAGCCATGGCCTATATGGAAAATCATTTGGAGAAACGCCTTGACCCGCGCATGCTGGTAGAAGGTGCCCGCTCGGTGATCGTAGTGGCCATGAATTACTTCCCGACAGAACAGCAAAACCCCGATGCTTCCTATCTTGTTTCAAAATATGCTTATGGCATTGACTATCATTTCATTATAAAAGAAAAACTAAGGAAACTTGAGGAAAGACTGAAGGAGCTGGCCCCTCAGCACCAAGGCAGGGTATTTACCGATAGCGCCCCCGTGCTCGAAAGAGCCTGGGCCGTGCAGGCCGGACTAGGCTGGACAGGCAAAAACGGCTGCCTGATCATTCCCCGAAAGGGAAGTTTTCTCTTTTTAGGAGAACTCATCACCAATATTGAACTTAGGCCGGATACCCCTTTCGAAAAAGATTTCTGCGGAAACTGCCGCCGTTGTATTGATGCCTGCCCTACCGGAGCCTTTGTGGCACCAAAGCTGCTTGATGCCCGACGCTGCATTTCTTACCTGACCATCGAACTAAAAGACAGGATACCCGTAGAATTCAGAAAAAAAATGCAGGGACGAATTTTTGGATGCGACATTTGCCAGGATGTTTGCCCTCACAACCGATTTACTGAACCAACCGGCGAATCAGCACTGAATGCCCTGACATTTGTGAGAAATTGGAGTGATGATAACTGGGAAAATATTGACAAAGCATCTTTTAACCGGCTGGTCAAAAAACCAAAGTCGCCCTTGTCCAGGATAAAATTCGAAAAGCTCAGGGATAATATCGATGCGGCAGGTGGCCGGACGGACAAGTAAGCCCGGCTTTTATTCCCCTTCCTTTTTTATGCTCATCAGCAGCAAATCGGGAATACGCTGCTTGCGCTCTTCCATAAACTCTCTGAATTGCGCCTCGTCATAATTGTTTTTGTCCATAATGAGCAGCTTTATGGCAAAGGGAAAGGTAATCAGCGACAGCATATCGACAAAAAGCTGAGTAGGGCTGGTGGGCTTAATGTGGCCTTTTTTGCTTTCATCGAAAATCTGCTGGGCAAATTTCGAAGTGCTGTAAAGGCTGCTGATGGCCTTCATTTGGATAATGCGCTCCTGGCTGCGGTGCACTATGGCCATAACAAAAGAAACCAGCAACGGGTTATCGGTGAGCATATCGATATAAGCCTCCACATACTTCCTGATCTTTTCTTCAAGGCCAAGGTCACTATCGAGAATCTTGATCAGATTACGGGTGTTTTTCTTTACCAGCATGGTAAAGATGGCATCGAAAAGATTCTCTTTGGAGCGGAAGTAATAATTCATTAGAGCCAGGTTGATACCCGCTTTGTTGGCAATTTCGCGCACGGAAGTACGGTCCACCCCTTTTTCGAGAAATAGCTCGGTGGCTGCATCGAAAATTTTTTGTTCGGTATTTTTGCTCTTGGCCATGAATAGTATAGTTTTGCGTCCCAAAATTAGAGAAATAGATGTTTTAAACAAAGTTTAAACCCCGATTTTGGTTAAAAAAACGTTAAACCATACCTGCCGGGCCAAACCCATCAATTTTCCTTACTTTTATTGCCTAAAAAAACCACACAAATGGCCTTACCAGTATTTATCAAAAAGCATCGGCTTATATTGCTCAGCCTGGCCAGCGGGCTGTTGCTTGCCGCCAGCTGGCCAGCCAGGGGCCTGCCCGTGTTGGCTTTTGTTGCATTGCTGCCTTTGCTAATGGTCGAAAGCCAGATGTTCGGTGAGCGCAGCCATCGCCGCAGCGTTGACTTTTTCATGCATGCCTGGCTGGCTTTTTTTGTCTGGAACCTGCTCACCACCTGGTGGATTGTTTTTGCCACTGTTCCAGGCATGATTACGGCCGTTGTGCTCAACTCCCTTTTTATGGCCATACCCTGGTGGCTCATGCATGTGTGGAGGCGCATGCTTCCGAAGCACCAGGGTGTGCTTCCGGTAGTATTTTTCTGGTTGAGTTTCGAATATCTGCATTCGAAATGGGACCTGAGCTGGAACTGGCTCGACCTGGGCAATGTGTTTGCCGCCTGGCCGCGCTGGGTGCAGTGGTACGAATACACGGGCACCGCGGGAGGAGCCATCTGGGTATTGCTGGTCAACATTTTGCTTTTTACGCTGATCAAGGAGTTGCGCAGCCCCGGTGCCAAGGCAAAAAGAGTCCGCTGGTTTGGTGTTTTGACGGCCATTACCTTTGCAGCACCGCTTCTTCTTTCGCTCGCAATGCATGCTCGCTATACTGAAAACCCCGACCCGGTGGAGGTTGTTATTGTGCAGCCTTCCTACGACCCATATCAGCCGGCACAAACACCCACCGAAGCAGCCAAAAGGATAGAAACCATGGTGGCCTTGGCCCATCAGGAAATTAGCCCCAGAACCCGTTTTGTGGCTTCGCCCGAGGCTAGCTTGCCCGAAGGCGTCTGGTTGCATCAAACAGATTTGAACGGGGGCGTAAACCTGATCCGGGAGTTTCTTTTCATTCATCCACAACTCAGCTGGGTCAGCGGTAGTTTTACCTACCAGCTTTACGAAGATGGACAAAGTGCATCGCGCACCGCCAGGCCTGTGGCTGGAACCGGAAACCATTACGATGTGTTCAACTCGGCAGTATTTATCGGACAGCAAGGCGCCTTCGACCATTACCACAAATCGAAGCTGGTGCCGGGCATTGAGCGTATGCCATTTTTTACGGTATTAAAACCCATAGGCAAGCTTGTTTCTGCCCTGGGCGGCACTGCAGGCAGCATGGGCACACAGCCTCATCGGGAGGTGTTTCGGGCTGAAGCAGGCGAACCGGTGGTGGCCCCGGTCATTTGCTACGAGTCGATATACGGCGACTATATGAGCGAATATGCCCGCCGTGGAGCAGGCCTCATTTTCGTACTCACCAACGATGGCTGGTGGCGCAAAACTCCGGGACATCGGCAGCATCACGAATATGCCCGCCTCAGGGCCATTGAGCTGCGCAAGCCTGTGGTAAGAGCTGCCAGCACAGGCATCTCGTCGTTTATCGACCAGAAAGGGCAGGTGCTGAAAAAAACCCAATGGTGGCAGCAAACCGCCATCCGCGAAAGTGTAAACCAGAATTATCGCCTCACTTATTACGCCCTGCAGGGAAATGTGGCAGGAAAAATGGCTGTTTTCTTCAGCATACTCTTACTGCTGGCCATGCTTTCGCGGAAATGGATGGGAAAAGAGCGGCAGTAATTAACGGCAGCAGGCAGGATAAGACTAGCAAGCAAAGCGAGAGGATAAGAAAGCGTGAAAATCAGAGGGTATGAGCGTAGGCCTTTTGCCCGAAGGGCCATCCAACAGTAGCACCGGGGTGCCAGGCGAATATAGCACCCGGGGCGATGGCTGAATTACAACAGTTCCGGAAATTTTAGGTAAAAACCCGCCGTGTTTCGAGCAGCCTCCTCTATCGGCCTGAATTTAAAACCTATCGCTTTCTGTATCTTCTCACTCGAAAAAAGCCTGATATTATTGGCGTTGCGGGCGGTTTCACGGGTAATGAGCGGCTTTTTGCCGGTTAGCAGGCTGCGCATCTTCTCCAGGCGCCATGCTAGCTCGCTCATAATGGGGCTGGCATAATACTTTGGAGGCTTAACCCCGGCAAAGGCGGCAAAATAATCAAAGACTTGCCGGTACTGAAGATTCTCGCTGCTCAGGATAAAGCGTTCATTTATGATGTCGCTTTGGGTGAGTTGCACCATGGCTGAAGCCACATCCCGGGCATCAACAAAGCCTGTAACCCCTTTAGTATAAAACTTCAGGCCGTTTTTAACCGACTGGTAAAGCTGTGCGCTGGAGCGGGAGGTGTCACCAGGGCCAACAATTATGGAAGGGTTAACTATAACCACCGGCAGGCCTTCTTCCGATCCGCGCCACACTTCACGCTCAGCACCATATTTGCTTATTGAATACCATGAGTTTTTCGAAGAGGTTTTCCATACCAGCGACTCCACCGTGGGTTTGCCTTCTTCGGGCTGACCCAGTGAAGCCACACTGCTGCAGTGGCAAAACTTCTCCACGCCCTGCGCAAGGCTGACATTAACCAGGTTGGCCGTACCATTCACGTTTACTTTCATCATTTGCTGGCGGTCAACCGGCAGAAAAGAAACCATGGCGGCACAGTGATAAACCGTTTTAACCCCATCAAGGGCTTCCTTCAGGCTAAAGATGTCGTTCACATCGCCTTCAACCCATTCAATGCAGCGAAAAAGCTCATCAGCCTTTGCAGGATTATACCAATCAAAAAGCTTCTGAACCATGCCCAGCCGGCCTTTATCGCGCATGATGGCCCGTACTTTATGCCCTTTTGAAGCTAGCTCAAAAAGCAGGTGCGAACCAACCAATCCGGTACCCCCAGTTACTAAAATCATATTGAAAAAATTTTTTTGATGGTTCAAAAATAACAAGCAGGGTGCCTGTTTGTTCTTCCCAAATGCTTTAAAAAAACCTCTGCATTCAACCCTGCAAAGGAAAGCCTTTTCGGGCAAAATGAAAAACGGGAGCATCGATTTGTAAGAAGTTCATTTTTGCGGAAGGGAATTTCGGGAAAATTCAGAAAAACATGAATCGCAATCGTTTGCGAATTTTTTCCTTTGCTAAAAGCCATAAAAGAGCCCTGAAAATTCAGTCATATTGCTTAATTTTGTTTTTCTGAAAAAAGACCAGACGTTTGTAATTCAAATAAATAATACCTTACTGATGAATTTTGTTGAGGAACTGAGGTGGCGGGGCATGATACACGACATCATGCCAGGAACGGAAGAACAACTGCAAAAAGAAATGACAACGGCTTATGTGGGCATTGACCCCACTGCCGACTCCCTGCATATAGGCCACTTGGTAAGCATAATGATGCTGAAGCACCTGCAGCTGGCGGGGCACAAGCCCCTGGCACTGGTGGGTGGTGCCACCGGCATGATTGGTGACCCCAGCGGCAAGAGCGAAGAGCGTAACCTGTTGTCGGAAGAGGTGCTGCGCCACAATGTGGAGGCCATAAAACAGCAGTTGCTGAAGTTTCTGGATTTCGAAACCGGCGAAAACCGGGCAGAAATCGTAAACAATTACGACTGGATGAAGGAATTCAGCTTCCTGGGCTTTTTACGCGAAGTGGGCAAGCACCTTACGGTCAATTACATGATGGCCAAGGACTCGGTTAAGAAACGGCTGGAAACGGGCCTATCTTTTACAGAGTTTACTTACCAGCTGGTACAGGGCTACGATTACCTTCACCTGTTCAACACCAAAAACTGCAAGCTGCAGATGGGCGGATCCGATCAGTGGGGCAACATTACCACCGGCACGGAGCTGATACGCCGCAAAACAGGGGGCGAGGCATTTGCCCTGGTATGCCCGCTCATAACCAAGGCCGATGGCAGCAAGTTTGGAAAAACTGAGAAAGGCAATGTATGGCTCGATGCCCGATACACTTCGCCTTACCACTTTTATCAGTTCTGGCTAAACTGCTCCGACGAGGATACCGAGCGCTACATAAAGATATTCAGCCTTTTCAGCCGCCAGGAAATTGAAGCCATGACGCTGGAGCACCGCCGGGCGCCCCACCTCAGGCTGCTTCAAAAAGCCCTGGCCAAAGACATCACCATAAGGGTACATGGCCAGGCAGAATACGACACGGCAGTGGAAGCCTCAGAAATCCTTTTTGGAAAAGGCACCACCGAGACCCTGAAAAAGCTTCCCGAGCAAGTATTGCTTTCAGTTTTCGACGGCGTTCCTATGTTAGAGGTGGAAAAAAGCGAACTGAACGCCGGCATTGGAGTTATTGATTTCCTTGCGGAAAAAACCGCCATTACCCAGAGCAAGGGCGAAGCCCGCCGCATGCTGAAGGAAGGCTCCATAAGCATAAACAAGGAAAAGGTAAACGACGAATTTGTTGTAAGCACGGCCCAGCTGATCAACAACCGCCACATCCTGGTACAACGAGGCAAAAAGAATTATTACCTGGTTCAGGCCAGATAACAAAAACGAAAGGGAATGCGTATGAAGAAGACCATTTTGCTGCTTGCGGCTATTGCTGCCATTGCCATGGCAGGCTGCGAAACAAAACCAGCCAGCCTTTTCCCGGAAGGGCAAGATATTTATGGTTTGGCCTCAGCCGTAAGGCTTGACGGCGACACTACCATGGTATGGCTTTCCGATTATTTTCTTCAGGCCTCACTACCCGCAATCGACTCGGTAACAGGTAGCCCGGGGCTGAAATTTTTGCTGTCGGACGATAAGGCTAACCTGAAGATTGTTGCGCTCACAAAAGAAATTCCCTTTATTTCAGAAATGCAGGTTTGGCTCGGACAAAAGGGGTATAGTATTTTTGTGGAAAAAAGCCAGAAACAACGCTATCAGTTTGTTTTCGACCCCCAGGGGCAGCGTTTTAGGGAAGTGTTGCTTCGGGGCGACATGACCGGCTGGGCCGAATTACCACTTACCCTTATCGACGGCCTCTGGCAAGCCAGGCTCGATATTAATCCGGGCGCCTATCACTACCAGCTGGTGGCAAACGGCCGCAGCATGACCGACCCCACCAACCCTGTGCTGGTCGACAACAATGCCGGGGGGTTCAACTCTTTGCTCACCATACCCGGCATCGATCGCAGCCTCACCCCCCACTTGTTTCCCGAATCTTACAGCAATTTCAACATTAGCCTGGGCTTCGAAAACCAGGCCGAAGACATACTGGTGTTCTGGAACAACTTCCGCTTGCCACGACAGAACGTATCGCGCCAGGGAAACAACCTGCATGTTTTTATTCCCGGCGATGCCGTAAAACAAGAACGCAGCTACCTGCGCATCAGGGCCTACAACGAACACGGACCCTCCAACGACTTGCTCATCCCGTTGCAAAACGGCCACCCGGTGCTCTATGCCTCCGAACTTACCCGCCAGGACAAGGAGAAAACCATACTGTATTTTATGATGGTGGACCGCTTTAACAATGGCAATCCGGATAACGACGATCCGGTTATCGACCCGGAGGTGGCTCCTCGGGCCAACTTTTTCGGGGGCGACCTTGAGGGTATAACCCAAAAAATTGAAGACGGCTATTTTGAGCGCCTTGGCATCAATACCATTTGGCTTTCGCCCATTACGCAAAACCCCTACGAAGCTTACCGTGAGTATCCGGCCCCACACCGCAAATATACCGGCTACCACGGCTACTGGCCAATAACCCTCACTACCGTTGACCATCGCTTTGGCGATGAGCAGGCCATGCGGCGCATGGTCGAAACCGCCCACCGACACAACATCAGCGTGATGCTCGACTTCGTGTCGAACCACGTACACCAGGAAAACCCCCTGATAAAGGCCAACCCCGACTGGGCCACCGAACTGAACCTGCCCGACGGAAGAAGGAATCTCAGATTATGGGACGAACACCGCCTCACCACCTGGTTCGATGACTTTTTGCCCAGCCTCGATTTTTCAAAACCTGAGGTTATCAAAACCATGGCCGACAGCGCATTCTTTTGGATCAAAGAATTCAACCTGGATGGTTTCAGGCACGACGCCACCAAGCATATTCCGCTGGAGTTTTGGCGGGCCCTTACAAAAAAACTAAAGGAAGAGCATATGATGCCTGAAAACAATCGCCTGTTCCAGATCGGCGAGACCTTTGGCAACCGCGAGTTGATCGGCAGCTATGTGGGCAGCGGCCTGCTCGACGGACAGTTCGACTTCAACTTGTATTTTGATGCCCGCTCGACCTTTGCCATTGATGAAGTGCCATTCAGCATGCTCGATTTTTCCATTCACCAGACATTCAACCAATATGGCTTCATCAATATGATGGGCAACATTACCGGAAACCACGATATGGCCCGCTTTATCTCGCTGGCCGGGGGCGGCCTGCGCTTCGATGAAGACCATATTGAGGCAGGCTGGAGCCGCAACGTGGGCGTGGGCGATGATGTTGGTTACGACAAGTTGGCCTCGCTCACCGCTTTCATCATGACCATCCCCGGAATTCCCGTCATTTATTATGGCGATGAAATCGGAATTCCCGGTGCCGGCGACCCCGACAGCCGCCGCCCAATGAAATTTGAGAACCTGAGCGACAGGGAAAAAGAACTGAAAGAAACAACAGCAACACTCACCAGCCTGAGAAGCAACCACCTGGCCTTTGTTTTTGGCGACTTCCGCACCTTGCTGGCCAGCGAAACGGCCTATGCATACGCCCGCTCTTATTTCGGACAACACGCACTGGTGGTGTTCAATAAAAGCCGCGAGCCCCAAACCATAAGCCTTGAGCTGCCGGCTCACCTGGCAAACTCCGCTTATCTTGAAAATTTTGGAGCTGAATACCGCATCAACGGAAACACTTTAAGTCTGACCCTCGCACCCAACAGTTTTGAAATTCTAACAAGCCTGTAGCTATGGAAAAGAAAAATAAAAAGGCTGAAGCCCCGACCAGGCTTAAAAGCCAGAAGAAGCGCATAGCCCTGGTGGCACACGACAACCGCAAGAAGGACTTGCTGGAGTGGATCAGGTGGAACCGAAAGACCCTCTCGTGCCACCAGCTTTTCTGCACCGGCACAACAGGGCGTATTGTGGAGCAAGCTCTGATAGACCCCGAAACGGGCCTCTCAAATAACAAAACGGCCCTCATAAAACTCAAGTCGGGACCTTTGGGTGGCGACCAGCAGCTGGGCGCATTGATTGCCGAAGGCGGCATCGACCTGATGATCTTTTTCTGGGACCCCATGCAGCCTCAAGCCCATGATGTGGATGTGAAAGCGCTGCTGCGCATCACCGTGCTTTACAACATCCCCACAGCCTGCAACCGCTCCACTGCCGACTTTCTCATTTCCTCGCCCTTCTTCGGCCGGCAGTACACGCCCAGGCCCATGGATGTGGGCGACTACCTGAACCGCAGCATCGATATGGATTAATTTTCAAAACCTTAAAAGACCTTTATGAAAATGAAAATGAACAAACGAAGAAATTTCTGGACAATAACAGCGATGGCTTTGCTGTTTTTGGGCCTTGCCTCCTGTGGCACCAGCACACCCCAACAGGAAGAAACCGAAGTGCTGGTGAGCTCCGTGAACCATCCTGAGTGGAGCAAAAATGCCAGCATTTACGAAGTTAATGTGCGACAGTACACCCCCGAGGGTACTTTCAACGCTTTCGCGGAACATCTTGATCGCCTGCAAGACCTTGGCGTAGATATTCTGTGGTTTATGCCCATTACCCCCATTGGCGAACTGAACCGCAAAGGCACCCTGGGCAGCTATTACTCCGTAAAGGACTATACCGGCATCAACCCCGAGTTTGGCACCATCGAAGACTTCAAAAAACTTGTGGAAGATATTCATGCCCGTGATATGTATGTAATTCTCGACTGGGTGGCAAACCATACCGCCTGGGACCACCCATGGACCATTACCAATCCCGAATTTTATACCCTTGATGAAGATGGCAATTTTGTTCCCCCTGTTGAAGACTGGTCGGATGTGATCGACCTGAATTACGATAACAAAGACCTTTGGGAGGTGATGATTGGCGAGATGCGCTACTGGGTGGAAGAAGTGAATGTGGATGGATTCCGATGCGATGTGGCCGATATGGTACCCACCGAATTCTGGAACGAGGCCGTGGCCGAGCTTGAAAAGATCAAGCCCATTTTTATGCTGGCCGAAGCCGAGAAACCTTACTTGCACGAGCATGCTTTCGAAATGGCCTACGGTTGGTCGATGCACCAACTTATGAATAATATTGCCCAGGGCAAAGCCGATGTGTCGGTGCTCGACAAATATTTTTTTGAGGACAATATGGGCAACTTCCCTGTGGGCTCCTACAAAATGAACTTCATTACCAACCACGACGAAAACTCATGGGCAGGCACCGAGTTCGACCGCCTGGGAGCGGCCAAGGAAGCCTTTGCCGTGTTCACAGCCACCATTCCCGGCATGATTCTGCTTTACAGCGGACAGGAAGCAGGCTTTGACCGCATGCTGGAGTTTTTCGAAAAAGACCAGATCGACTGGGGCAATTACGATTATCACGGCTTTTACCAGACCCTGCTCTACCTGAAAGGACGCAACAAAGCCCTGTGGAATGGCACCGCCGGCGGCCCCATTGAAAGGATACATACCAGCAGCGACAATGCCATTTTTTCCTTTTTGAGGGAAAAGGATTCTGACCAGGTTTTTTTAGTACTTAACCTTTCTGACCAGGCTCAGGAATTTACCCTTGAAGGCAACCGCTACGAAGGAACCTACACCGATGTTTTCAGCGGTGAGGTTAACAGTTTCGAACAAGGTGCCAGCCTGCGAATGGAGCCCTGGAGCTACCTGGTTTTTGAAAAATAAGCTTCAAAAACAATGCAATAAGAAAGGCCTGCCAGGGAAAGCAGGCCTTATCATTTTAAACAAAAAGCAATCGAGAATCCGGACGCTGTTGTGTCCGGCGTTAAATATTTTAACGAGGTCCGAAACAGGTCTTAACAAAGGCCTGGGTAAAGTCGAGCGTTTGATATTTTGCTTCCAGGAAGCCCATATGCCCCACGTTTCGCAAAATGAGCGAGTGGGCTTCGCCCGTAAGGGCCATTTGCACCCAAATGTTTTCGAAGGGCACCCTGGAATCTTTCTGCCCTGCAATAAACATAACCGGGAATGTGGCGTTGATAAGCACATCCAGTGAGCTGCTGCGGCTTTTCATGCCTTCCTGGGCAGCAATCACGGCTTTGCGGCTCATATTCTTTGCCTCCTGAACCAGGGCGTCAATCTCAGAGGCCAGGCGCTCGCGGTTCTCGGGAGCAAATAGCTCGGGAATAAAGTTGAAAAGAAATCCTTGATGATCTTCCCTGATAATCCTGATCGCTTTTTCGCGGCCTTCGCGGGCCTCCTCGCTATCGGCAAGAGAGGTGCTGTGAAACAGACCCAAGCCCTTGAAAAGCCCGGGATACACCCTGGCCATGGCCAAGGCCACATAGCCCCCCATCGAATGCCCGATAATTACTGCTTCGCTAATGTTTAAATGATCAAGTAAGGCCTTGACAGCATCGCCCATTTGTTCCATAGGATGTACCTCACCAATGCACTCGCTCTTGCCATGCCCGGGCAGATCAATGGTTACCACGCGAAAAGAATGGGAGAGGTTCTCCACAAAAAAATTCCAAACGGATGATGATTCCGTAAAACCATGCAAAAGAACTACGGCATTGCCTGCACCCTTTTCCTCAAAGAAAATTAGCGCATCATTATATCTGATGTTCATTAGAAAAAACCTGTTTTTACTGTTTTATTCAGAAAATGTGGCAGAAAACCATTGATAAAGGTAAGACAAATTTTAATTTGGGCGCAAAAAAACAATGTTTTGTTTATTTTTTCTAATTTTATACCAAATCATATAAGCCACTTAAATTAACCTCCCATAAAGCCAATGTTAAGCAGCTCGTCCTACAAGGTGCTTGCGGTTGACGATGATCCGCAAAGTTTAATGATGCTCAGGCAGATATTGAAAAACGAACCTTTGCAGTTGGACTTAGCCAGCTCTGGGCCTGAAGCACTCGAAGCCGTTAAGAAAGAGACGCCCGACCTGATTCTGCTCGACATTATGATGCCGGGCATGGATGGCCTGGAAGTATGCAGGCAGCTGAAAGCCAACGAAACTACCCGGTATGTCCCGGTAATTTTCCTTACCGCCCTTCGTAACGCCGAGGAGATGGTAAAGGGTTTTGAAGCCGGTGCAGTTGATTACATTACCAAGCCTTTCAACAAGCTGGAACTCAAAGCCAGGGTTAAGAACCACCTGGACCTGAAGCGCTCCACCGATACCATTTCAAAACAAAACGTGCAGCTCAAGCAGGAAATTGATCAGCGAAAGCAAACCGAAGAAAAATTCCAGGCCTTGTCGCAAGCTGCCTTCGAAGCCGTACTGTTTATCAAAAACGACAGGATCATCGAGGTGAACGACGCCAGCCTGCAAGTGTTTATGCACGACCCTGAGCAACTCATCGACATGCCGGTAAGTTTGCTGGTGCCCGTTGAAGGCATCAAGACTTTGCACAGCATTTTGCAAAGCGACAGCTTCGGGCCCTGGGAACTGGAATTTATTCGACAGGACGAAAGCCGTTTTTACGGACAGGTAAAGCACCAGCGGTTCGTTTATCGCAATGAACAGATCAACGTGCTGGCCATCAGCGATGTAACACGTTTGAAGGAGCTGGAGCAGGAAGTTAGAAACGCCATCGTGGAAACGGAGGAGAGGGAACGTAAGCGCTTTGCCATGGATGTGCACGATGGCCTGGGTGCCCTTTTATCGACCCTCAAAATATACGTTGGCCTGCTTCAAAAGACCAACAAAACTGAAGAAGAAAAACAATTTCTTTTCGAAGAGATAAAAAGCAACATTGGCGAAGCAGTAGCCGCCGCCAAACGAATTGCCAATAACCTCATGCCCAGCACCCTAAATGACTACGGCCTGCTGCCCGCCCTGGAGGTATTCTCGCAGTCGGTAATGCGCTCGGGCGCAGTAACCATTCACCTGACTGGCAACCGCGAAATGGAACGCCTGGGGAAAAATACAGAAATAAACGTTTATCGCATTTGCACCGAACTGATCAACAACACTTTGAAGCATGCTGAAGCATCCAACATTTACCTTGAGCTAAAAGTTAGCCGACATAAACTGGAGTTGAGCTACCAGGACGATGGCACCGGATTTGACTTCAAAGAAGCGCTGGCTTTAAACCCCGGCAGCCACGGCCTTAAAAATATAATGACTCGCATCCAGTTCCTTAACGGACGCATTCTGAGCACAAAGAATGCCGGAAAAGGATCTTCATTCAAGCTTGAAATCCCTTTAAATTAGTGGCTACTAAATATATTTGGAATTTTCTTTTAAATTTGTGGCTACAACGGGAGCCGCCAAAAATATTTCCTTTCGCGGTTTAAAATAAATTCATGACCATGGAAAAAAAACTCAAGGTAATGATTGTGGAAGACCACCACATCTTCCGTAAGGGTTTGAATATGCTTTTAAAAGAAATGCCCCAGGTTACCATTTGCGGTGAAGCCACCAATGGGCAGGAGTTTCTCGATACCTTCGAGAAACTGAACCCCGACATTATTTTCATGGACATACAAATGCCGGTGCTCAATGGGATAGAAGCCACCAAAGAGGCCCTTCGCCGCTACCCCGAACTGAAAATTGTAGCCATAAGCATGTTTGGCGAAGAAGAGTATCTGGTAAGCATGTTAGAAGCAGGTGTAAAGGGTTTCTTGCTCAAAACCGCCGAAGAGAGCGAGCTTAAAAAAGCCCTTGCCCTGGTGGCCGAAAACAAGAATTATTTTTCCGACGAGCTCATACCCACCCTCACCACTTCACTGGTAAAAAGTCGTTCAAAGGACGAGCCCCGCGAGCCCGAGTTGCGCGAAGAGCTTACCCGCCGCGAGCTTGAAGTGCTTGAGCTCATTTGCAAAGGCTACACCATAAAAGAGATTGCCGATAAACTCTTTATCAGTCAGCGAACCGTCGACGGGCACAAAGCCAACCTCTTTCGCAAAGCCGGCGTTGACAGCAGCGTGAAGCTGGTAACCTTTGCCATCAAAAACGGCCTTTACAAAGTTTAAAAGCCCTTTTCAGGGAAAACAAAAAAGCACCCCGAAAGGTGCTTTTTTTATAGCAGTTCGTAAAACACCCTATGTAAGGAAGCTCAGCAGGATACCTGCAGCAATGGCACTGCCGATAACACCCGATACATTGGCGGCCATTGCGTGCATAAGCAAGTGATTGGTCTTGTCGTATTCAAGGCCAATGTGTTGCGATACCCTGGCGCTGTCGGGCACTGCCGATACGCCGGCATTCCCGATAAGGGGATTGATCTTGTCGCCTTCCTTTGAAAAGAAGTTCATAACCTTTGCAAAGAGCACCCCGCTGAAGGTAGCCACCACGAAGGAAGCTGCACCCAGCCCGAAAATCAGCAATGATTCCTGGGTAAGAAATACGGTGGCCTGGGTAGAAGCCCCAACGGTAAGCCCCAGGAAAATCGTTACAATATCAATAAGCGAATTGCGGGCCGTTTCGGCCAGGCGGTTGGTAACCCCGCTCTCCTTAAGCAGGTTGCCAAAAAACAGCATGCCAAGCAGCGGAAGTGCGGTGGGCATGATAAAAGTAGTAAGCAAAAGGCCCACAATGGGGAAGATTATTTTTTCTTGCTTTGGCACCGCCCTCGGGGGTTTCATGCGAATGAGGCGCTCTTTTTTGGTGGTAAGCAGCCTCATAATGGGTGGCTGAATAACCGGTACCAGGGCCATATACGAATAGGCTGCAATGGCAATGGGCCCGATAAACTCAGGCGCCAGTTTAGAGGAGAGAAAGATAGCCGTGGGGCCGTCGGCGCCGCCAATAATGGCTATAGCACCGGCTTGCTCGGGCGAAAAGCCCAGCATAAGCGAAGACGAATAGGCAGCAAAAATACCAAACTGGGCCGCGGCCCCCAGAAGTACCAGCCGGGGCTTGGATAGCAATGACGAAAAGTCGGTCATGGCCCCAATGCCCAGGAAGATAATGGGCGGATAAATACCGCGTTGCACCCCGAAGTAAAGCATATTAAGCACGCTGCCTTCTTCATAAATGCCAATCTGCAGGCCGGTATTTTCTGCAAAGGGAATATTTCCAATAAGAATACCAAAGCCAATGGGAATAAGCAGCAGGGGTTCGTAATGCTTGGTGATGGCCAGATTAATAAAAAACAGTCCCACGCAAATCATCACCACGTGACCGATGGTAATATGCGCAAAGGCCGTATAACCAAGGAATTCGCTGACCTGTCCGAGAATGAAACTGAAAATTCCGTTGTCCATAACTACGCTCCTATTTCAATCAGCACATCACCTTCCATCACTGCCTGTCCGGGGTTAACCCTGACGGCAAGCACTTTCCCGTCCTTGTCGCTGTCAATGTTATTTTCCATTTTCATGGCCTCGAGCACCATCAGCTTCTGCCCAACCTTCACGGGGTCGCCCACTTTAACTAGTATGCTGAGCACGGTGCCCGGCAAAGGCGACTTGATAACACCAACTCCCGAAACTTGCCCTTTGGCTCCTGTTCCAATTGCAGGAGTCGCCTCGGTATCGGGCACTACCCGCTGACGCACCAGCCTGGGAGTCTTAACAGGCTGAATAGTCTTGTCGACCTCTACCTGATACGACGAACCGTTTACTTCAAGATCAATGATGTTTTCTTCCACATTGAGGATACTCACATCATACACATTACCATGTATTGTAAACTTAAATTTCTTCATCTGTAATTATTTGTCAGGTTAATTACACGCTGCATTACCTTTTAATGATCTGTTAATTAGCAAGCGGTTTGCGCAAACCATAAATTTTTGAACTCCAAGGCGAATAGGTTCTCGATACTTTCTTTATGGTAAGTACCGTATCCTCGAAGTCGTGCAGTTCGGAGCGATACAGGTGAATGGCTGCGGCAATGGCGGCATTTACTTCACCCGAAAGTTCTTCCTGCTTCTGCACCGGTGTCTCCACTGGCACTTCTTCCTTCTTTTTAAAAGTCAGGGCTTTTTTGAGCCGCTGCCTGAACGAGAAAGTAAACAGCATCGGGGTGTTCGAAAAAATGATATAAAGCAGCAGCAGGGCAGAAAAAACAATACTCATTCCCACCAGGGCCATGATGCCACCATAGGGATCGTTATGCACAAACTTGTCCATATCATCCATGGCTTCTGCAGCCCCGGCTGTGGCGTTTTGTGCAACAAGTGTTATAAACAAAGCAACGTTCATAGCTGACAATTATTTACAAAGGCAGGTTAGAATGTTTCTTGGGCGGGTTGAGGTCTTTTTTGGTAGCCAGCGATTGCAGGGCCCTGATAACCCTGAAGCGGGTGTTGCGCGGCTCGATTACATCGTCGATATAACCGAATTTGGCCGCATGATAAGGGGTGGCAAACTTGTCGAGGTATTCTTTTTCCTGCTCTACCACAAATCTGGTTTTCTCTTCTTCGCTTTCCAGGGCTTTGATCTCCTTGCTTCGCAGCACCTCAATGGCGCCTTTAGGCCCCATAACGGCAATCTCGGCCATTGGCCAGGCGTAGTTGATGTCGCCGCGCAGGTGCTTGGAGCTCATTACGCAATATGCGCCGCCATAGGCCTTGCGCAGGATAATGGTTACCTTGGGCACGGTGGCTTCTCCATAGGCATAGAGTAGTTTGGCTCCATGAATAATAATACCGCCATACTCCTGGGTGGTGCCAGGCAGGAACCCGGGAACATCAACCAGGGTCACCAGCGGAATATTAAAGGCATCGCAGAAGCGAACAAAACGGGCCGCCTTGCGCGAAGCGTTGATGTCGAGCACCCCTGCCAGGTAGTTGGGCTGGTTGGCTACAACACCCACGGGCATTCCGTTAAAGTGGGCAAAGCCAGTCACAATATTGGGGGCATAGTTGCGCTGCACCTCGAGAAACTCGCTGTAATCGACAATGGCGTAAATCACATCCTTAACGTTGTAAGGCTTGTTGGGATTTTCGGGGATTATGGAGTTCAATTCATCTTCCAGGCGGTCGATGGGGTCATCGCAGGGTGCCAATGGAGGTTCTTCGAGATTGTTTTGCGGCAGAAAGCTGAGCAACTTGCGAATAAGCAAAAGGCCTTCCTGCTCATCGTCGGCAATAAAGTGGGTCACGCCCGACTTGGTGCCGTGTGTCATGGCACCACCAAGCTCCTGTTCGGTAACCACTTCGCCGGTAACGGTTTTTACCACCTTAGGACCGGTAACAAACATATAGCTGTTTTCCTTGGTCATAATAGTGAAGTCGGTAAGGGCGGGCGAATAAACGGCACCGCCTGCACAAGGCCCGAAAATCCCGCTAATTTGCGGAATAACGCCGGAAGACATGATGTTGCGCTGAAAAATTTCGGCATATCCGGCCAGGCTGTTCACCCCTTCCTGAATGCGAGCGCCACCGCTGTCGTTCAAACCAATAACGGGAGCACCCATTTTCAGGGCTTTATCCATTACCTTGCAGATCTTTTCGGCGTAAGCCAGCGAAAGCGAGCCGCCAAAAACGGTAAAGTCCTGGGCAAACACATACACCAGGCGCCCATCGATGGTGCCGAAGCCGGTAATTACCCCATCGGAGTAATACTGCTGCTTCTCCAGGCCGAAGTCGTTGCAGCGGTGGGTAACAAACATATCGAACTCTTCGAAGCTTCCCTCATCGAGCAGCAAGTCAATGCGTTCGCGGGCTGTCAGTTTGCCTTTGTGGTGCTGGGCATCGATGCGTTTCTGCCCGCCGCCCAGTTTGGCCTGCTCCCTCTTCTCCAGAAGTTCCTTGATCTTATTTTCGAAAGACATACAAAAAGAATTTTATATGATTATAATTTATTTTTGTTTTCGCAAAGTTCCATAAGTACGCCATGAGTGGACTTTGGATGGAGGAAAGCAATGTCGAGCCCTTCGGCACCTTTACGGGGCGCTTTGTCGATAAGCTGCACACCCTTGTGATGAAGCTCTTCCAGGGCGCCTTCAATGCCTTCGGCTGCAAAAGCCAGGTGGTGCACACCCTCGCCTTTTTTCTCAATGAATTTGCCAATAGGTCCTTCAGGGTCAGTCGATTCGAGCAACTCAACCTTAGTTTGACCTACCTTAAAGAAAGCCGTTTTAACGCGCTGATCCTTAACCTCTTCAATGGCATAACACTTCAGACCAAGCACCTCTTCGTAAAACTTAATGGATTCTTCCAGATTTTTTACCGCAATTCCGATGTGTTCAATATGCGAAAGCTTCATAGCTAAAATGTTAGGTTAAAACATGGCGCAAAGTTAGACTTTAAAACCTTTCTAACCGAACACCATCACTAGAAAAAAGAAAAATTAGATAAACAGTTTTTTTCTTTATACTAGGATAAATACAGATAATATCAGAAGGCGAATTTTAAAGGGGAGTTGTTCACAAGTTAACATTCCAGTTTATTTCCGACTCCCAGTTTTGTCGAATCTGTAACACACCATCGAACAAAAACACGGGTTCCGGTTGTATCTTTCTCAGGTAGTGCCCCGTATCCCAGCGGCCGTTTTTATTTAAATCATGAACGAGGCGCAGCCCGTAATTTCCGGGAAGCAGGTGTTCAAACTCATAAAGGCCACTACCTGCAATATTCTTTTCGCGAAGCATCTTGCCATCCTTGTCGAGCAACTGAAGAAGAAATTGCCCGGGTAATTGGGTTTCATCATCCGCAACCGATGGTTGGTTTACCTCCAATATCAGGAAAAGAATGCCATAGTCTTCAAATTGTGTGGTTGTGAACGACGCCTTAAGCGTATCGTTGGTCAGGCCGAAAATATCGGTAAAGGCTCCGGGAAGTATTTCTATAAGATAGCCCTGACCCTGTTCAAGGGTTGTTAGCAGTTTAACGCGGCGCTGCACCGCATCGGCAAAATCAAAAGCAACCTCCACCGCCACCGAGTCGGCGGTCATCAAACTTATGGCTGTGGCGTCGAAGGCTTGCAGGGGGTTGGAAGCTGTTATAGTAAGTGGTTCGAAGTATGGCAGTTTGGTGCCCCGGCTGGCATTCATTCGAAGACCGACTGTTTCTATGGTTTCAGCGGCAGCAGCGCCGCGCCCCCTGACCTCACGCGGACGGGTTGACAACAAAAGGGTGTCGAGCACCTGCCCGCGATCAGCCACCTCCAGATAAAGAGTGTCGGCAGCCGGAGGAATCAGCCACAACAGCAGGGTGTCGCGATTTTTTGAACGCTCAGGCAAATACCAGTCGGGCCCCAGTGCTCCATTCAGGTCGCGCACCGCAAGGCTGTCGAACGGCACCCGAAACACAATTTGCATGAGCCCACTGCGCACCAGCGAGGCCGACATGATACGCTGCACGGTATCGGCTTCCTGGAAAAGCCTGAGTTCCAATTGCACGGCATCCATGGAAGCTGCCATCCCGGCGAAGCTGTCTTCAACAGCCTGATGATCTTCAGGTAAGCCAACATCCGGGGCTTCACCTTCGGGCAGGGCTGCAGGAAACTCATCGGGCGCCCCATGGTCGTGGCCATACTCATGATCGTGCTCGTGGTCAAGGTCAGGATCTTCAATCTGGGCGACAGGTTCAACGTATTGGGGCGTAATGAGGCTGTCGAGAAAGGCAATGCGCTCGTTGGGCAGATCGTACAAAAAGTTGGAGTTTAAATCGTCCAGCGCAAAAATTTTATAAATCCCTTCGCGCATATTGCTGATGTTGAATCGGCCTTCCTTGTCACTTTTGGCCAGGTAAACCGGCCGCTCAAGGTAAGGAATGGAATCGTAGTCCTGATCGTAAAGCATCACATACACTCCTTCGGCGGGTTTGAGGCTGAATGCCTCTGTAACGCGCCCTGCAATAGACAGGGAGTCAACAAAAGGCCCGGTGGACACCACAAACTGGAAGTTAGGAATGGCGTTGCCTTCTGTTATATCAACAATGGCATCGCCAAAGAAAAAGTTGTAGGTGGTGTTGCGGCGCAACTCTTCTTCCAGTTCAATAATTACCGATCGTCCCCTGAGTTTCACCACGGGTTGTTTTTCGAGGGGAGGCGAAATGAGCAACTTCTGGTTTATTTGTTTAAGTTCCACAAACTCATCAAAATAAATGCGGATTTCGCCGCCCACAAAATTGGGTGAGTAGTTGGGCGGGGTGCTTCGCACCACCACGGGCGGTGTTTCGTCGCGAGGCCCTCCGGTTGGGCTTACCACGTTGGCACAAGCAAACAGAAACAAGCCTGCAGCTAAAAAAATAACCGGCCGCAAAAGCGCCAGGGTATGACTTTGATTGGTTGGCATAAGTTTCTTAAAAGAACCCCAAATTTTTCGTTCATGCAAAAATATCAATAATTTGCAGATGCCTGCCCTGTTGGAGTGGGTTTCTGTGTTACAGGCAAAGCTTCGAATGAATATCCCAGTGCGGAAAAATGCTTTAGCAGGCCTTCCAGTAAAAAAAGACAGTTTCCGGCCGCTTTCGCGGAATCGTGCAACAGCACTATACTACCTTTTCCCGCAAGGGAAATAAGCTTTTGCAGGACAACCTCCCGATCAGTGATTTCTTCGTAGTCGTGGCCCAGCACCGACCACATTACCACCTGGAAGCCCCTTTTGCGCAAAGCCCGGGCCTGCCAGGGCCAGATGCGTCCGTATGGGGGCCTGAACAAGGAGAATGAGGTGAAAGGAGCCGCTTTTTGGGCATTGGCAAGATAATTCCGGGTACTGGTTTTCCATCCGCTGCAGTGCTCCCAGCCATGGTTTCCTATGGAATGTCCCCCGGCCAGAATTGCTTCTACCAGGCGAGGGTAGGCCACTGCATTATTCCCAAGCAAAAAAAATGTGGCCCTGGCATTATAGTGTTCCAAAACCTCCATTACTTTTTCGGTAATTCCGGGGGTTGGGCCATCATCAAAAGTCAGAAACATTATCTTTTCCCCGCCAGGGAGACGCCAGACAAGAAAACCAGCAGTAAGGGCCTGCAGCCATCGGGGGGGGACAAAAAACATGTTTGTAACAAAATTTTTGAAGCACATTTGGGTATTAAAGTTAGGCCTTTTGCGCTGATACTGATTGCCCGGGGCAAAAAAACCGGGCCCTGGCAAAATGGCAGGAGCCCGGAACCAAAACAATGAAAGAGAATCCGAGGTTGGGAGCGCTGGCAATGGCTATAAAAGAAGCGGCAAAAATCAAGGAGATGTTGATTATAAGCTTGGTTTTTATTTTTTTTTAAAAGAGTTGTTTTTCTTTGTGAACGGTCAGAGTTATATCCAAGCTTGAGCCAAAACCTATATTGTATTGTTTTTCGGTAATTTACACCTAATACAGATTAATATCCAAAAAAAAAAGCGGACCGTTCACAGAAAAGAATAAAATCTTATATCGGGCCGCAGTTGGCGTCAGCCCATTTTTTCATGAACTTAAGCAGCTCGGCTCTTGAGGGAGATTTTCCATTGCGCACATAAAATCCCGAAGTGCTGACGCCCAAAGCCAGGCACTGTCCGGGTTCAAAGCCGCCCAGCCAAGCGTTGCAGAAGCCGGCGTTGAAGTTGTCGCCGGCCCCGGTGGTCAGTTTCGGTTTTGAGGTATACGGACCCTCCATCCACACGCTTTCTTTCTGATGTGCAATGGCTGCACCGTTAACCGGGTGAATCACTATGCCCGAAACGCCCATCTTGTCGCGAATCTGAATGGCCCTCGACAGAATCTCATCTTCCTTAATGCCCAGCACCAGGCTAATAATGGTCGATTCGCTCAGGTTCATGCTCAGCACGGTTTCGCAGGGCAAGCCTGAAATGACACCCAGCACTTTGCGAATATCTTCGGTGGTTCGCTTTTTGGGGTCGGCCAGGTCGATAAATACTTTTGGCTTTTTCTTCTGGCTTTGCATAAGCCGGCCAAAAGCTTCAAGAATGGTGTTAAGGTTTGCCAGCATGGTCCAGTTGGTAAAGGCAACCAGATGCACCTCTTCAAGCAAGGCAATTATGTCGCTTTCGGGCATTTTCTCCAGCAGGTTGTCGTAGCTGACCTCCACCAGGTTGTTCATCTTTCCAAGCATAATTTTTCCATCGAAAAATTCGAGGGCGTCGGTATAACCGGGTTCTGTCAGCGAGATCACCTTTTTACACTGGCCGGCAAATTCGCGAAATACGGGGTGGATAAAATACTTGCCCAAAGCGCCCACATAGGTGACCTCATGCCCCTGGGCAATAATGGCATTGGCCATAATGGGGCCGTTTCCGCCCAATTTGGTTTGGGTGGGCACCAGTTCGATATTGGTGCTGAGACCTGCCACCGAAGCAATGCGTTCAGAAAAGGCCTTGATGTCATTAATGCGCTGGTACTCATCTGGGTTTTTGCGCTTGTCGACCACATGAATGATCTCGTCCACGAAGCCATCGAAGCCCACCAGCAGGTGGTTCTTCTGATTCCATTTTTCCAAGCTATCCAAGGCCCTTTTAACAATATTTACCTGAATCATGATCAAATGTTTAAAAGTTCTTTGGCAAAAAATCAACCTTATTTTCGGCCGTACAGGCGGGTGATTTTGAGCAGCTCACGAGCATGTTCGGGCTTGAGCATTTCTTTTCGGTAGCGCCATTTCCAGTATCCGGAAGCTTTACCGGGGAAGTTCATGCGGGCATCGCTGTCGAGCCTGAGCACGTCCTGCAAAGGTGCAATGGCTATGTTGGCCACGCTGCTCCATGCCAGTTTAATGAACGACCATGCCGGGTCGCGCTCGTCCACCCCAAAGTATTCTTTCATTAGCAGGCGGTCGCTGTCGCGCACCGACTTGAACTGCCCCAGGGTAGTGTCGTTGTCGTGGGTGCCGGTATACACCACGCAATTTTTCACGAAGGTGTGTGGCATAAAATCGTTTTCTTCGCTCGAGTCGAAGGCAAACTGCAAAATTTTCATTCCGGGCAGGTCGAACCCATCGCGCAGCTCTACTACATCGGGTGTGATCACGCCCAGGTCTTCGGCAATGATGGGCAACTCTCCCAGGGCTTCGTACAGGGCTTCGAGCAGCTCCTGCCCCGGGGCTTCGATCCACTGGCCGTTGATGGCGGTTTTTTCGCCGAAAGGCACGGCCCAATAGGCCGCCAGACCCCGAAAATGGTCAATGCGGATGATATCGTACAGCACCAGGTTGGCCTTTACACGCTCAATCCACCAGGCAAATCCCTGGTGTTGCAACACATCCCATTTATAAATGGGGTTGCCCCAGAGTTGTCCGGTTTCGCTGAAATAATCTGGCGGTACGCCTGCTACGGTAACCGGGTTCAGGTTTATGTCGAAGTCGAAAATGCCGGGATTTGACCAGGCATCGGCGCTGTCGGCGGCCACGTAAAGTGGAATGTCGCCGATAATGCTGATGTCGTTGAGGTTGGCATAGGCTTTCAGTTCCTGCCATTGCCTGAAGAACACAAACTGCAGAAAGCGGTAAAATCCAATATCGTCGTCCAGGTGCTGGCGGTAGCGATCGAGAGCCTCGGCCTCCCGGGTTTTTAAAGCTTTATCCCATTCCGACCAGGCCTTCCCTTCAAAGTGATTTTTCAGGGCCATAAAAAAGGCATAATCGTCGAGCCAGAAACCGGATTTTTTCACAAAGTTTTCGAACTGAAGCTGGCGTACCACGTGGTTATTGGCCTTAAAGCGCTCGTAGGCTTTGCGCAGCAATTCAAATTTGTAGTTAAAAACGTGTCCGAAGTCAACGGCATCGTTGCTGAAGGAGTCGGTGGGCAGTTCATCTTTTTCGAGCAGTTGCTGCTCCACCAGCTTGTCGAGGTCGATAAGCAGCGGATTTCCGGCGAAAGCCGAAAAACACTGATAGGGTGAGTCGCCGTAGCCGGTATGGCCCAGGGGCAGTATTTGCCATATTTTTTGTCCGGAGGCCACCAGGAAGTCCACAAACTCAAAGGCCTCGCGCCCCATGGTGCCTATTCCGTAATTCCCCGGAAGGGAGGTAATATGAAGCAGAATGCCGCTCGAACGTTCGTTTTTCATTGCTTTGAAAATTATTAGGGTTTCTTAATGCTGTTTAATTATTTTTTCGTCTTCATCGTTCACAAAAATAACCATGATGGCGGCAATGAACATGGAAACGCCTCCCAGCACCAGTGCCCAAATGGCCTGTCCGCCGGCGACGGTGGTAACAAAAAAGCCCAGAATGCTGGCTGCCAGGATTTGCGGAATGACAATGAAGAAGTTGAATATGCCCATATAGGTACCCATTTTGTGGGCAGGAAGCGAGCCGGTAAGGATGGCATAAGGCATGGAAAGGATGCTGGACCAGGCCAGGCCCACACCCAGCATGGAGATGATGAGCAGGTTGGGGTCTTTAACGAAGTAAATGGAAATAAGGCCAATACCTCCGGCCACCAATGCAATGGCGTGGGTAATGCGGCGGTTGGTGAGGCGGGCAATCACGGGCAGCAGAAATGCCACCACCGCTGCAAAACCATTGTAAACGGCAAACATGACACCCACCCAGTCGGCGCCTTTGTTATAAAGCTCGGTGGTGGGGTCGCTGGTGCCATACACGTGCGAGGTCACGGCCGCGGTGGTATAAATCCATAACGAAAAAAGGGCAAACCAGCTAAAAAACTGCACTACCGCCAGTTGCGCCATGGTTTTGGGCATGCGAAACAAGTCGTTGATGACCACCACAAACCCGTTGGTAGAATTGCCCGCTCTGATCATGCGGCCGGTGATGAGCTGAATGAGGCCAAAAATGGTAAGGCCTGCGGTAAGGATATATAGTTCCCCTTCAAGCTTCATAAAATAGACCACCAGGGTCATTATCAAACCAATGATAATCCACCTAGGCGCACTTTTCAGAAACCTTTCGGCGGGCAAAAGCTGGTCTCTCTCGTGCTGCTTAAGGCGATCTTCTTCGCTTTTGGCGGCTTCGAAGCTGGCCAGCTCTTCGGGGCTGTATTCCCTGGTGCTGAGCACCGTCCACATCACGGCCACAAAAAAGGCGACTGCACCAATATAAAATGAGTACTTCACCGACAGCGGAATCTCTCCTTCGGGGGCCGTGTTGGGGATGTTGAGCCAATTGGTGAGGATATAAGGCAATGCGCTGGCAATAACGGCTCCCACGCCAATAAAGAAACTCTGCATGGCAAAGCCTTTGGTACGCTGTTCGGCGGGCAACATATCGCCCACAAAAGCACGGAAAGGCTCCATGGAGATGTTAATGGAGGCATCCATGATCCAGAGCATGCCGGCGGCCACCCAGAGAAAAGGGCTGTTGGGCATGATGATCAGGGCAAGTGAGGCCAGAATGGCGCCCACCAGGAAGTAAGGCCTCCTGCGACCCAGGCGGTTCCAGGTGTTGTCGCTCATATGCCCGATAATGGGCTGTACAATTAGCCCGGTAACCGGTGCAGCAATCCACAAGATGGGAATGCTGCCAATGTCGGCGCCAAGGGTCTCGAAAATGCGGCTCACATTGGCATTTTGCAATGCAAAGCCAAATTGAATGCCCAGAAACCCGAAACTCATGTTCCAGATTTGCCAGAAACTTAAACGCGGGTGCTTGCTCATAATTAAACAGGAAAAAGATTAAAAAAAACGTTCAACAAAACCTAAAGAAACTTCCCATAAGGTCGGTAAGCCTTCAAAGAGGGCGCACGGCCTTAATTCAGCCCAGGTTCACTCTAAAAAAGGCTTAAAGATAAAAGTTTTTTTCTTTTTTTGCAGATGACTTTGTTTTTAGGAGTGCCATATTGGGCGATCAGATGGGCGCTATTACATGAAAGAACAAACCTGCTTCGCCCTGGCGGTTCACCGAGAATTCGGCACGAAAAACCTTATCGTAGTAAGTAACAAAATCGAGGCCTAAGCCAGCTCCGGTAAGCCAGGTATTGTCCAGGAAGTTGTTACTTTTAAAATGCCGGTCGGCCACATAACCGGCATCAGCAAACGCATTAAGGTAAAGGGCATAGTGAATGAGTGAGAAATGCTCCCATGGCAAAAAGCCAATACGACCGCTTCGCTGCGGCACCAGGGCAAATTTGATGTTCGACTTCAGCACCAAAAAGTGCTGCCCATCAATCACGTAGTTTTCGTAACCGCGCACCAGGTCGGTTTGAAAGCCCAGTCCTTGCTGGCTGAAATAGATGTCGGTAAGGCCCTGGCTAATCTTGGCATTGGCTCCAGCTCCAACATACCATCGGGGTGCGGTTTGCCAGAAATGCCTGTAGGAGGTTTGCAGGGTGGTAAGGTCCATTTCCTCATCGGGCAAAAGCCCCAGGCCGAATCTTGTAAGCCGCACATCAAAATAATGCCCCTTCAGGGGATAAGCCTTCAGGTCTCTGAAGTCGCGCTTAAACTCCCATGCCAGGCTTAAAAAGTTTATGTCGGTTGCTCCTCCCGGGCTGTAGCGTGGATTGAGCACCATCAGGGTGTCGGAAAATGAAAAGTGATTGTAGCCCAGCCGAAGCGAATGGTAATTTCTGATAGCCGGCCGGTAGTTAAGTCCAGCGTTAAAATACCAGCTTTGATAGGCAAACTCATCGGTAAGTTTTACAAACTGCTGCTGGTTGCCCAGGGTCATGTAGGCCAGCTCATAGCTGCGCGAAATCCCGGCTTCCATGCCCCAGCCCAGGGTTTTTCGGACATCGAAATAAGGCTTGTTGTAGTTGAGCATATAGAGTTGACGATATCCTGTTTTAAAAAGAAATTTGATGTTCTCGCGCCGCCCACGGAAATTGTCCCACACCAGGTAAACGCCATAATTCATTTTTTGCAGGCCGGGATCGTTAAGCCACTCGTTGATGTTGCGGTCGCCAAGCTCAAGGATAGGGAATGGCCACAGATACCAACGCTCTACAAAAAGCATCCTGACCGTAATGGCGGGAAACTCCGAATAGTCCAGATCCATTTCCACAAAATTGAAAAGGGAAGTGTTCAGCAGGTTTTCGCGGCTTTCTTCCATGGCATCGAACAGGGAGCTGAGGGTAAGGCTGTCGCCTTCTTCAAAAACCACCTCGCGCATAATAATGCCATAACGGGTAATTTCGTTGCCCTCCATTTCAATGCTTTTCACAAAAACCAGGGGAGAGGCCCCATCTGCATACAAAGGCAAGGCGGGGTCCATAGGGATTCTTACCAGCACCGAATCAACCCTCAACTGCGCCATCAGCGAAAGCGACAGCATTTGCAAAAACAAGAAAAAAAGAAAAAAACGAAGGCGGGATAGGGTAAACATGTGTGCCGGAGCGCTTAAATATTCAAATAGTTCATCAACGATTCAAAGCGGTCGTTGAGCAATTCATCTAACTTGCTTTCTTCCGAAAAAGAGGCAAGTATGGCATAATTATACCGGTTAAAAGTTTGTACTATGGGCGAAAGGTCAATTTTATTTACTTTAACGGTAATTTCAAGCCTGGTGCTTTCGGGAAAAGAGTTCACATAAGAATTTAATACCTTGGCATCGTTGCTTTCCACAATGCGGGCAATCTCCGAGAGGGAATAATCGTGATCGTTGACTTCGAGCACAATAATGCCTCCTGGCTGCTGCACTGAAGAGATGTTGGCCATTTCTTCCACTATACGATTCAGGGTAATACATCCCAGGTAGTTTTCCTTGGTATCGAGCACCGGCACCAGGGTAAGCTTTTGGGTGGCTACCAGCCTGATTACGTCGTAAAAATGCTGATAATAAAACACATAGGGGCGTGAAAGCGACAGGTGGTGATTCCCCAGCGGCTCATCCACGGCGTTCATGCTGAGGATGTCCGACTCGGAAATCAGGCCCAAAAACTTTTCATTGTTGACAATGGGCATGTGCGAAACGCGCAGCTCATCCATCCAGGCGAGGGCGCTTACCGCCTCATCTGAGGTTTTAAGAGGAATTACCGCTTCGCTCAACAGATCTTTTGCCAACATGGTCAGGATATTAACAGCTGTGAAGATAAAAAGAATTTTGTTTACTATATCAACAAAAAAAAATAAGAAAATTGAGAAAAATCATTGCCCGACCATAAACCGGGCATTTATTTGATGGTTTTGTATTAATTTTGAAAGTCAGTATCGGGCTGTTAAGTGGCCCGATTTTATGCAAACCAGCGGGAATAGCTCAGTTGGTAGAGCATCAGCTTCCCAAGCTGAGGGTCGCGGGTTCGAGTCCCGTTTTCCGCTCTGTCTTTTATCCTATTGTTCACGGCCGCAAAGGCTCAGGGCAGCTCCAATTGCCCCTGCTGCCCTTGCGGTTTAAATTTTAAGTGCCATGACCCGACTCAGTGTAAATATCAACAAGATCGCCACCCTGCGCAATGCCCGCGGGGGCAGTGTACCCGATGTGGTAAAAGCGGCCATCGACTGCGAGCGCTTTGGTGCACAGGGCATCACCGTGCATCCTCGCCCCGACGAGCGCCACATCCGCTGGCGCGACGTGTACGACCTCAAACCGGTGGTCACCACCGAATTCAATATCGAAGGCTACCCTTCCCGAAAGTTTCTGCAGCTCATTGCCGACATAAAACCTGCCCAGGCCACTCTGGTACCCGACCCTCCCAACGCCCTCACCTCCAACGCCGGCTGGAACACCATTAAGCATGCTGACTTTCTGAAAGATGTGATTGCAGAGATCAAAAGCTACGGGGTGCGCACTTCCATTTTTATTGAAACCAACGAGGAAATGATCTTCCGCGCAGCCGATTGCGGCACCGACCGGGTGGAGTTGTACACCGAGCCCTATGCCGCCAACTACCCACTTAACCGGGAAGAAGCCATTGCTCCTTTCATCAAGGCCGCTGAGGCAGCCCAAAAAGCAGGGCTGGGGTTAAATGCCGGGCACGATCTGAGTCTCGAAAACCTAAGGTATTTTGCACAACACATCCCCCACCTGCTTGAAGTTTCTATCGGCCACGCCCTGATCTCCGACGCCCTTTACTTCGGGCTGGAAAACACCATTCAACTATACCTCAGGGAACTGCAGGTTTCGTAAGAAAGCCGGGTCGGGTTCTGAACTTTCTCCTGCAAGGGTTCCCTGGTTCTTATATGTCAGCCGGGTAAAAAACCTCCAGCCCGGGAAAGGATCATTTTCCTTAATTACCCTTAGTATATACCGGATGGTATCTTTTCGGAAACTTGTCCTGCTGCCATAAACAAACTCTTCCTGAATGGGGTGATCTGCCATTAGGTTGGGTTATCGCCTTGCTTCACAGCATTCTTTTCTATGTCGTAATAAGTGGTTGCTACGTTTTGAATCATTTCAATTGCAAACCGGCTTCCGGTAACCTGGGAGTATTCCGGGTCCTTTGACTTCATCAAAATGGCCAGCATTAATTCGGCTTTCCTGATAAAGTTGTACTGTTCGTTTGGGTCAGTGTGCCTGATGTGCCTTGCGTAGTAATCAAGCAGCCAGCAATAAAAACCAGAATACCGGATACGATTGGTCAGGTTGGTTATGCCTGGCATAAGCAAAGCATAAGTGGAGATGGGTGTATTTTGGAATCCCAGCGGGTCAAGGCCGGTTACAAAAGAATTTTTCTCCCCCCAGAAAACAAGCTTGCTTTCGTTGTTTTTAAGTACTGCCGTCTCAGACTAATTACTTAAATTATTTTATGCCACACCTGCCATTTCATTAATGCTTTCAATTATCCGTATTACCTTTTCTGCGCTGGCATCGTCGAACACACCCAGCAGGCCCTGGTCGTTTATGTCGGTGAAGGGTGGCTCGAACAGCATTGCAGGCTCAATAATGCCGTTTTTCTCGAGGTACATGATAATATTGTTTATGAAAGTCATTTGGTCTGCCCTGAGGTTTCCGGCCTTCAGGAAGTCAGAAAAGGCCTCGTTGGCGGCTTTTATGTCGAGCCCCACAATGCTGCGGATAAATACGCCCAAAGGCTGGTCGCCGTATTCGTTAACATAGTCTGTTTTAGTGCCTCTCTCTTCCCCATCAAACAACATGCTTTCAAGTGCCTGAAGCTCATCGGCAGTTATGGGCACATTGCTTCTGAGTTTCTGAATGGTGATATGGTTCTTGTTCTTGCGGATATAAGATTCCACCCGGTCACGGTATGACTTCAGTTCGGTCGATAGTTTTATCAGTGGTTTTTCAGAAACAACCGAAACATCCATGGAGTCCTCAAAGGTGGTAAAGACAATGTCCTGCGACTGGGCATCAAGAAATTTCACCAGGTCACGCATTGCCTTTCTCACTTCTTCCAGGCGTTTTGCGTTTGCGACTTTCCAGAAGGTTTCTGTTTGCACCTCTTGGATGGTGGGGAGCTGTGCCTTTACAGCCGGTATGTTTTTCTTTGCTTCCAGGGCATTTGCCGTTCCGGCAATCTTGCTCACAAAATGGCTGTACTCCCTGCCCTGCAGCATGGCAAGCAGGGTGCTGAGCATCAACACATCAAACCTGCGGGCAAGTTCATGTTCGTTTTCATCGGGTAAAACCAGGGGCGCAAGATGTTTCTTAATGTCGGGCACGTCGCCTTTTGACAGGCTGTCCCAGCGCTCGGCGCTCGAATACTCGAGCACATGGCGAAGGTTCATTTTAACCTGGAAGCGGTCTCTGTTAAAAGTCTTAACCCGTTGATGCAACTGGGATGCATAGTCATGGGCAAGCTCCTCTTCTGATTCAGTAGCGTTTTCAGCTTCTCTTATGCCCATGATCACATCCAGCTTCATCTCGTAGATGCGCTGGGTAAGGCTTTTTACCGACTTGCCATCCACTCCTTCGGGATTGGCTTCAAAAAACTCGAGGTTCTGGCAGAAGTCGAATATCAGGAAGTGGGTTTTGTGGTCGTCCGGACCAAAGAGATTAAGGCAAAGCCGGGTGCCCCTGCCTACCATCTGCCAGAACTTCACATAAGATTTGACCATTTTAAAGAAGACCAGGTTCACCACCCTTGGGGCATCAATGCCCGTGTCGAGCATATCGACTGAAACGGCCACCTGGGGATTCTTCTCCTCGAAGGGGTCGGTAAAACGCTCAAGAAGATCCTGGGCCTTGCTTTCGTAATTGTCAATTACCCGCAGAAACTTGCCCTGGTACTCGGGAAACAGCTTGTTAAAGCGTTCTTCAATAAAAATGGCGTGCTGGTGGTTTTTGGCAAAGACAATGGACTTGCCCAGCTTATCTCCCCCCTGAACCTTAATACCATATTGCATGAGGTAGTTAAGTACCTTGTCAACGGTATCGGTGTTAAAAAGCCATTTGTTGAGTGCTTCGCTTCCGATTTCTTCAGGTGCTTCGCCCATGGAAGGGTCGCCAAACTTCTCCTCGTACTCCTGCTTTTCCCTTTCTGACAATTCGCTGTATTTAATTCCTTCCCTCATAAACTTTAAGGGCACGGACATGGCTTTGGGTGGAACCAGGAACTTGTCTTTAACAGCCTGATCAAGTTCATAGGCAAAGGTAGGATTGTCGTCTTCTATGTCGAACAGCTCATAGGTGTTGCGGTCAATCTCTTTCTTGGGGGTCGCCGTAAGCCCGATCAGCAGCGAATCGAAATATTGAAAAATGGCACCGTACTTCTGGTAAACAGACCGGTGCGCCTCATCAATAATCACCAGATCAAAATGCCCGGCCCCATAGAAGCGGTTTTTCTCGCTCTTGAGCTGGTCAATCTGGTTCATCATGGTGGGGTAAGTGCTGAACACCAGCCTTGTTCCGGGGTCTTCCTTTTCTTTGGTAAGGTCGATGGATGACAGATCGGGCAGGAACTCACCAAAAGCGTTTTTGGCCTGCGTAACCAGGGCATTTCGGTCGGCAAGGAACAGCACCCTTTTGGCCCAGTTGCACTTGGTGAGCATATCCACAATGGCTATGGCGGTACGTGTTTTCCCGGTGCCAGTGGCCATTACCAGCAAGGCCTTTCGTGCACCGCCTGTCATTATGCCAGGGGTTGTGTTGCGTGCAAAAGCTTCTGCCACCCGCTGAATGGCTTCTATCTGGTACTTGCGCTCAACAATGCGGCTGTTGATTTTAAAGTCCCTGATATCTTTTCGCTCCTGGCGGCGATCGATCAGCAGCTGCAGTTCATCCTTCTTGTGGAAGCCATGCAGCTCCCTTTCGGGATAAAAGGAATCGTCCCAGAAATAGGTCTCAAAACCGTTGGTGTAGTATATCAGGGGCCGTCTGCCAAAGCTTTTTTCCAGGCAGTCGGCATAAAGGCTTGCCTGGTGCTTTCCTTTGCGCACGTCTTCCATGGTGCGCTTGGCTTCGACCACGGCAAGAGGCTTGCCATCATTGCCCCACAACACATAATCCACATAGCCCTTTCCGCTGGGGTTGGTGCTTGCGGGCATGCCGCTTACCTCGTACTCCAGTTCATAGCCATCACGCAGCATTGACCAGCCTGCTTCTTTGAGCGACTGGTCAATATAAAGCTTGCGGGTTTGCTTTTCGGATATCAGCAGCGGGATTTCACGCTCCAGATCGTGCGCCTGTTCACGGGAAACCTTACGCTCTTTAACCGCTTGCTGCTCTTCTGCCAGCTGTTTTTGAAGCACCTCAATTATTTTGGCCTTCTCTTCGAGGGCTTTGCGCTCATTTACTGCTTGCTGGTTGCGGGCATCCAGTTGTTCACGCAGGCGCTCCAGCTCCGCCTCCTTCATTTCCAGCTCCCGGTGGGTGGGTATCAGCGACTCATCAAAGGCAGGTAATTGTGGTTCTTCTTCGGCATAATACAAGGCCAGAAAGCCTAAAAAGCGAAACAGGTTCTTTATGGCCACCAGGGCTTCTTCCGGCCTGATGCTTTCGCCATGGGCGGCATTGTTGCCCAGCTTGCGCACCAGGTTGATTTCACGGAACATGGAAGGCTTCAGTATGTTTTGGAAGCACTGCTCGTGCAACAGGGCGGCCAGGCGGGTGTCGTAAGGTTCGGTAAGGTCGGGGTCGTTGGCATAGAGCCACCTCACGGCTTTCTCCAGGGCACTTCTGCAAATCATGGCACAAGCCTTGGGTGAGCTGAAAGTCAGTGCTTCAGCTTCAGCGGCCTCCTGGTAGATTTCTGGCCAGTGGTTTTGCAGAAAAAGGAAATTACTCAATTTTCGCTTAAATCAATGGATTTAATAAACTTCCTGCCAACGCTGTAAGGTACAATTTCTTTATGATGGAGCCGCCCGATGATCATGGCAGGGTGGGTATTGAATTTTTTGGAAAATGCCACAATGGATTCTTCAGTTAAAAAGGGTTGTGCCAAAACTTCCTTCTCCTGCTCAGCAGAAAAAGTCCAATGAATGGCAAATTGATTGGCTTCTTCTTCTTTCTTTTTGTCCTCAAGGCTGTAATCCACGTTTTCAAGGGTTACAAACTTCTTCCCGTGTTTCAGAATATGCGCCGCTTCATGAAAAAAGGTGAACCAGAAGATATCGTTTTGTTTATAACGGGCCGATAACTGGATCAAAGGATTATCTCCTATCCAGCGGGTTGACCCATGGGCTGAAGCACCTGGCAGACAAGGCGTATAGACGACCTTTACGCCTGCTTCCAGGCAAATTTTTTGAAGTTGCTGAAAAAAGTCATCCGGATGGCTTACCATCAGGTTCTTGATTTCTGAGAGGCTTGACTCGAACTTCCTGGCATCGTAAGGAAACGCTTTCATTTCATTTGCCTTGATTTCGCCCTGACGCAACCAGGCTGCAAAAGCGAAGGGTTTTTTGGTGTATGCAAGCGATATCCTGAAATTTACCTTTAGCTTTTGTTTAAAATAATAATCTTCAAAAGCTTTGGGGGTGGCAATACTGAAATACTGAAAAAGATTGCTTACTTTTTCCTCCGGGTTTCTTGTAACCTTTACCCAGCCAAGACGGGCCATGTCGGAATAGGGGAATTGTTTTGACCATTCCACGGCAGCAACCAGGTCTTCTTTTCTTTTCTGGCGTGCAATGGCCTCGTTGTATTGTTTCTGCCTGTTGAGCCAGAAGTTGGCGGGTATATGCAACACATCTTCAAACATTACTGCCATTTCAGGTGTAATGGAGCTTTCGCCAGACAAAATCTGGCTAATGGTTTTTTCGGGTTTCCCGGTTCGAACGGAAAACTCTTTGGAGCCCATACCCAGCTCATCGAGTTTTTCGCCTAAGGTAAGCCCTGGGTGGGTTACGGTTTCCGGAAAATATTGGTTTTTTCTGTTGGTCATGGATAAGGGCCTCCTAATGATAATCTTCGATTTCAATAACTTCAATCCCTTTAATTTCAAACCAGATATACTGCCCGTGTTCGTTGACCGGAACCGGCGATTCATGGGGTTCAAAAATCAGGCGGTAAGGCTGGTCAGGGTCGCAGGCCCACTGCCCCTTGCGGTTGCCCACCAGTTCGTGGTAATGGCCCGGCAAATGTCTGACATCCTCAAGGGTAGTAGCCGCCCTCAAATCATCAAGCCTGACTTTGAAAAGTTTTGCCCTGCGCACCCCAAGCTTTTGAATGGCTAGCCGGTCATTGTTGGCATATTCCCTGAGTTTTTTCTGTTTAAAGGTAATATTCATTACAAAATTAGCAAAAAAATTAACACTAAATGTTAATTATTTTAAAAGAGTGCCATTGAATGCCTTTTGCAACAAGCTGTTAAACAACTCTTCCGACTTTTTCATCGCCTTTTTTGCCAGTGCTTTCTGTGATTCGATTTCCTGAATGCGTTGTGCAAATTGATTCTGAATGCCAAAGGGAGGAACGGGTATTTTCATTGTTCGAATGTCTGAGTTTTTTATAGCAGGATAATTTGCCCCAGCGGTAATGCCACTTAAATAATTAGTTACGGAATCTGATTTTAATAACTCAAACAAATAATGTGTGCTTAACGAAACAGACCTAAATACAAAGAAACCAGTAGATGCAATAAAATTATCTGTATTATTTATTGCAATATTTTTCAAATTAGGGCGAACCATTGATAAAATAATGTCGCCTTTCCTTAAAACTTGTTGTGCCCTGCTAGGGCGTTCATTTAACAAATGCCTATTTGTTGAGGAAATTTTATTTGATTTTCTATCAATTGAAGAAATGTCAATATATTCAATGGTTGCATGTTTGAAGTTTTTATCAATTTTCTTAACTTCAACAATTAAGTCTTGTATTACTTTCATTTCCCACCCCTTCTCATTCTTCACCGGGTCGCCAAACATTTCCAAAAACAGCGACTGGGCCAGCTCATCATACTTTTCAATGAGGGCTTTGGTTTTTTGGCGGTAGGCATCGGCGGCATCCAAAATGGCGGCTATCTTTTTCTGGGTTTCAAGCGGCGGGAGGGGGATTTTTAATTCTTTAAGTTTTGCCTTGTTTAAGGTTTGCCCCTTTGCTGCTTTATCGCTTGTACCCGTAAAATCAAATTCACGCATTACAAAATAGAAATAGTCATTTAGCAATTGGACATTTTCTTTTATAATCATTGAAGCAATAGCTTCATTGGTATAAAGGTCTTTACCAGCAAAAGCAACCTTACCAATGCTTAATTTGTAACTAAACAATAAAACACCTGCTTTAGTACTTTTGATATTGGAGCTCTGAACTCCTAAATGAGTTATTTGCTCCTTGGAATTTGTTATATATTTATTTCCATTTAAATCCGAAATAGAAACCCAAGTATATCCTTCACCCCAAAAACTTGGATTATCTCTTGATGGAGTTTTGCCTATCTGAATTTCAACAAGGTCTGATAGCTTAACTAATGGAAAAATTGCTTGGTCGGTTATCATTTTAAAAAACCCTCCAGCTTTTTCAGTAAATCCATTCGATCAGTGTCCAAATCATTGATCTGACTTATGATCTCGGCGGGGGATACATATTTCACTTCTTCGTACTCTATTTCTTTATACTTGTTAATGCTAAGGTCCCAGTTATTTGCCTTAATCTCTTCAAAGGGCACAAAGAAACTCTGCTCGGTGCGTTTGCGGGTAGTTTCAGCTTCCGGGTTATGAAAGCGTTGCAGGATGTCGGGTATGTCGTTATCGGCGATCTCCTGGCGCTTGTCGTCGAGACTATAGCCATCGGCCCGCATATCGTAAAACCATACCTGGTCGGTGCCACCGCTGTTGGTTTTGGTAAAGATCAGCACGGCGGTGCTCACCCCGGCATAGGGTTTAAATACCCCACCAGGCATGGAAA
Source organism: Bacteroidales bacterium UBA4814 (assembly GCA_002402465.1). Lineage (GTDB taxonomy): Bacteria > Bacteroidota > Bacteroidia > Bacteroidales > UBA7960 > UBA7960. The sequence continues at coordinate 65,364 of DHFW01000030.1, read as the reverse complement.
TAACGGCTTCCAGCTTCTGCTTTTCAACCAGCTCCCTGCGTATGGCCTTGTGGGCATTGGAAGTGCCAAACTGCACCCCCTGGGGCACAATCACGGCAGCCCTTCCGCCTGTTTTTAGCATACGGAGCATAAGCCCCAGAAACAGCAGCTCGGTCTTTTTGGTTTTAACCGTCTTTAATATGGAGCTTTCTACCGAGTCGTAATCGAGACTGCCGGTAAAAGGCGGGTTGGCAAGCACCAGGGTAAAGCAATCTCTCTTATCGGCATTGCTTTCGCTCAATGAATCTTTCAGCACCAGGTTGGGTTTGCGTATGCCGTGCAGCTGAAGGTTCATGGCGCCAATGCGAATCATGGTGCTGTCGAACTCAATGCCGGTAAACATCTTGCTGTTGTAGTGCTCCCTGAAATCTTTATCATGGAACCATTCAGGATGATTGTGGTGAATATACTCGCCTGCAGCCACCAGGAATCCCGAGGTGCCGCTTGCAGGGTCGCAAATCAGGTCGTCCTTTTTGGGCTGAACCATATCGACCATCATGCGGATGATATGTCTTGGTGTCCGGAACTGTCCGTTTTCGCCCGCCGAGGCAATTTTGCTGAGCATATACTCGTACAGGTCGCCCTTGGTGTCACGGTCTTCCATCTGAATCTTGTCCATCATCTGCACCACCTGGTCGAGCAGCCTGGGCGTGCCGATCATAAAGGTGGCACCCTTCATGTACTCGCCAAACACCCCGCCTTCGTCGCCAATGGTCTTCATGTGGTCAAAGACGGTCATGCCATCAATGGAGGGCCTGGTGAACAGATCGAACATGGTTTGCGGCTCCAGGTTCTTAAACCGCCCCCAGCGAAAGGGGTAAAACTTCTCTTCATACACGGGCTCCTTAATGGGTTGCCGGGTCATGCTGGCCTGCTTCTCCTTCACCAGCTGAATCTCGTCCAGCCTGCGGATAAACAAGAGGTAGGTAAACTGCTCAATGACCGTGAGCGGGTTGCTGATACCTCCGGTCCAGAAGGTGTTCCATATTTTATCGACCTGCGATTTGAGTTGTCCGGTAACCATAAGAAGGGATAAAGTGTATTATTTAAAGGCTTGTAGCGACAAACTTAAGAATTTATTTCATATGTGCTTGGCATCTTAGGTATGTACTTTTTCTATGCAGTTTTTAAAAAGAACAAAGCCTGAACAATGCCAAGGAAAAGGAAAAGGCTAATACTATTTTTAATTTTCCCTCCAAAGCCCCCGGTTATTCTCTCTGGCTTCTCGTTGCAGCCTGACAAAAGTATCAGCATGTTTAACATTTGGTGGTACGGTCATCACCACTGCAAAGCCTCTTTTAACCAATTCTGCGTTTACAAAAGTGCCATTTCTAAGGTAAACGCAGGCAAGAATCCGTTGATACCTGTCGTATTTTGATACATCATATTCAAGCCTGACCATTTGATTCTCGATCATTTTGATTAGAAAAGCCTTGGATTCTTCCGGAAGGTTTCAGAAAATTCATTAGCTATCAGAAAAAAAGCCCTCCCGGGCTGTTTAATTGCCTTCAGGAGGGCCTTAATTGAAATAGTTTAACAAACAGCTTAAGGTTTTTCAGTATCGTATATGGACTGGATCTGTGTGGCACTCAAAACTGTGTTATAGATTCTTACTTCATCCATGTAACCATGGAGATAACCTCCCCATGCCAGAGGAATGATAAGATCTTCATCGTAGTTTGAATCATCAGCAGCATAAACATCAGTGTCCCTGCCAAACACAAGTGCATTACCTGTAACAGGAAGGGCTGTGCCTGGAGTGTTATCCCAAACCTGGGTTTGAGTTCCGTCAATGTAAAAAGTCATATTGCCGCCACCGAAGGTAACTGCCAGATGGTACCATTCATTAACATTTAGTGGTGGATCGGTGTCTCTGTCATAAATACCATCGGTAGTAGCAATAGTAAAGAAAGACTTGTTTACTGACTGAAGCTGGAATTTATAACCATTCCATGAGTGCAAACCGATGAATCGGTTGTTTTCCAAAACTTCTGCAGCATTTATCCACAGTGAGATAGTAATATTGGCAGGACTAAAGGCAGCATTGTTCGGAATATGAACATAGGCTCCTTCATTAAAGAATAATGCCTGTCCTTCATTACCATAGCGGTCAGTTGACCATACCGGCAAGCCACCACCCCATGTATCGGCACCACTCATAAGCGTACCGTGGAAGTTGTTACCTGAATAATCATTTGCAGTTGTGCCTTCACCTTCGTCGAAGGTCCAGTGACCTACAAGCGCTTCGGGAGCAATTGGCACAACAGCCATAGCTTCATAAGCCTGAATAGCCTGATCCAGGGCAACAACGGCATTATCAACCTGCACCTGAGTAGCATCGGCATTTTCATAAACAGTTTTTGCAAGATCTACAACTTCCCGGAGCGCGGCTTTGGCACCTGGCATGTATTGACCTTCAGCAGTTCCTTCTGTTGTATTTTCAAGAAGATATTCAGCTTCCTGGATTTTAGCAGCAAGTTCTGTCTTGTTTACTACATCCGGGTCGTCATCATCGTCGCTGCAAGCAGTAAAAGTTATTACACTACCTGCAATTAACGCAATCATCATTAATTTAAAAAATCTGAACTTTTTCATAGGTTTTTGATTTAGGGTTAAAAAATAAAAAGGGGTTAATTATTAATTTGATTGTTGATATCCACTTCAATTTGTGGAATTGGGAAATATCTGTGCTGGTCGTAATTAAAGTTGGTATCGGCCAGTCGTTGTTCTGCATAAGTTCGCCCATAGCGCATCAGGTCGAAAAACCGGTGAAATTCAAATCCCAGTTCTACTCGTCTTTCATTTCTTATTATTTCACGCAATTGTACCTGATTAGTGGTGGTGATATCAGGCAAAAGTCCGTCGGGAATTTCTCCAAATCCTTCAATTGTTTCATCAAATAAATAGCTTTCACGGGCTCTTTGTCTAACAAGGTTAAGAGGCCCCAGTGCTTCTCCTGACCGATTCAACTCATTGAGTGCTTCTGCTTTGATGAGAAGTATTTCAGCATATCTCATAAAAACATAATTAAGATCGCCGTCTCCTTTGGTACCCGCAGGTATTTCGCTGAGAGGCTGGAGATGTTTTTTCTGAATATACCCGGTTGGCGACCATGCCGGATCAAAGTCGTTTCCGTTGATCCAAGGCTTACCCTCTCTTCCCAGGGTATAATCAAGCCTGGGATCGGCATAACCTGCTTCTGTAACTTCAAAAGCATCAACAAAGTCTTGGGTGGGAACATTAAAGAAATATCCGTTCTCATGCTGTGGGGCAAACCATTGGTTAAGCACATTGCCCTGGAAAGGGTCCTGCGCACTCAAATGTTGAATTTCAAAAACCGACTCTGCATTGTTCTGAAAATCTGCCAAAAAGCTGTGGTTATAAACTGGAATAAGGGTATAAATGCCCAGGTCTTCCAGGTCAGCAATTGCATCAAGGGCAAGCTGATATTTTTCCCGGAAAAGATAAACCTTAGCGAGTAAGCCCAATGCTGCGCCCCTGGTAACACGTCCGCCGGGGGCAGTAATGGGCAAAATCTGTGCGGCATCTGTAAGATCCTGCTCAATAACGGCATAAACGTCAGCAACTGATGAAACGGGCACATGAAGATCATCGGCTGCGTATGCAGGCTCTGTTTTCAAAGGGATTTCTCCGAAAATATTCACAAGATGGAAATAATAATAGGCCCTTAGAAATCTGGCTTCAGCCTGCACCTGTGCTCTTACATCTTCGCTAACGTTTGGTCCGAGTCTGTGTATTACATCATTGGCCCGGGAAATACCTTCATAATAACGTTGCCATATATGTCCCAGAAAACCGTTGTCGCGATTGTACGTAAACTGTTCGATAAATTCAATTTCACTCTGGTCACCGGGGATTCCACCCTTTATGGCATCGTCAGAGGCCACATCGCCGAACACCCACAGCGGATTTCTGATATTTGTGAAACTCATGGGCTGATATGCAGCTGTAAGGGCCAGTATGGCATGTTCATCAGTTATATAGAAGTTGGCACTGGTATAGATACCTTGCAAACTTTCATCAAGAAAATCGCTGCATGAGGCCAGGGTAATCAGTGTACTAAGAAGGAACAACTTTTTCATAATCAGTATTTTTTTTCGTTTTGCCTGAAAACTGTTTGTGTCAGAATGAAATCTGAATACCTAAGTTAAATGATTTTGCCAGCGGATAAGTTCCCCAGTCAATGCCTGAAGCGGCATCGCCTTCTGCAGCTGAGTTATCGCTGGTTGTCATTTCAGGATCAAGTCCCGGATACTTGGTAAATGTTAGCAGGTTGTGTGCAATAAAGAAAACCCTGGCATTGCTCAATCCCAATCGGTTTATCATATTTTCGGGCAGACTGTATCCGACCTGCAGGTTTTTCAATCTGAAGAAGGAACCATCTTCGAGAAATCGTGTTGAGGGTCTGGTATTGTTGGCTTTTGCACTCCACGAAGCCCTGGGCTGAGTGTTGCTGGTGCCTTCACCGGTCCAATGTTCTTCATAATAGCGCATGGTTAAATTGAAAGGTCGGTAAAAGCCTTCAATATCGGTGGCTACCTGGTAATAAATTTTGTGTCCGAAAGCACCATGCCAGAAAAGCGATGCATCAAAATTTCTGTAGCTGGCAGACATTTGCAAACCGGTGGTGTATTTGGGAATGGCACTTCCAACATGCACACGATCCAGTTCGTTGATCAGACCATCTCCGTTTTGATCAACATACCTGACATCTCCCGGTCGAATGTTTACTCCCTGATAGGCACTTGTAATAATATCTAGGTTGTTCTGGAATATTCCACCCATCTCATAAAGGAAAAATGAACCAATGGGAAAGCCTACTTCAGTTCTTGTGGCATAAACACCATTGTCGATCCTGCCTCCTACTATGGGGCCTGCAAGAGTCAATACTTCATTATGAAGATAGGCTGCATTACCGGTAAGCTCAAACCTTACATTTCCTATTTGATCCTGCCAGGTGAGTTCTGCTTCGATACCTTCATTAAGAATCTCTCCGTTGTTTACCCATGCCGGGCTGGCATATCCTGCAGAAGGTGGAATGGGTTCCTTGACCAGCATATCGGCCGTAATTTTCCTGTAATAATCCAGCACCAGATAGAACCTGCCCTGCAATACAGTAATATCCAGACCAATATCAAGCTGTGTACTCGTTTCCCATTGCAAATTGCGGTTTCCTAGCACCGATATCGCATAGCCTGTATTCATAACTCCGCCAAACGGATAATTGAAATTGGGAGCAATCTGATCGGAATAAGCGTAATTTCCTACCTCCTGGTTACCGATAGCACCATAGCCTGCCCTTAGTTTCAGCATATCGATAAAGTTATTATTCTGCATAAATTCTTCCCTGTCAATGCGCCAGGCACCTGAGATGCTATAGAATGTGCCCCATCTGTTTTCGGGGCTAAATCGTGAAGATCCGTCTCTCCTGAGCGTAGCAGAAATAAGGTACTTGTTGTCATATGAATAATTTACACGCCCGAAGAAAGAAAGCAGGGTATTCGCCCAGCGACTTTCTGAAACCACAATACTTCCCAAGCCATTACCTAAAAATACCAGGTAATCGTCCTGATCGGGGAAATCGCGTTCAGTAGTTGCATCATTGTATCCGTTGTTACTAATTGCTTCAGTTCCCGCCATTGCAGAAACATCGTGCAAAGTACCAAAAGTGGTATTCCATGAAAGTACATTACTGGCAGTAAATGACTGGTAGTATCCATTATTGATATTAAGCGAGTTGGGATTGTTGATCCGGTTATTGGTACCCCAGTTTTCATTGAATCTCCTTTGGAAGAAATCTGTCCGGTCGAGCCCGTAGGTTCCTGAAAAATGTAACTCAGGTAAAATCTGGATATGTGCGTTAAAATCGCCAAATAATCTGTTTTGCTGAATATTGTTGTTCATTTTATCCGCCAGTCCCACAGGATTGTAACCATCGCCGAAAAAGGAAGGATGAGAGGGCAGGTCAACATAATCTCCCTGATCATTTTTAATGGGCACAGGAGGAGTACGAAAAAAAGCATAGCGCACCACACTTCCTCCATTTCCGCCAAAGCCATCACCACTGCTGCCAATGATATCATTATCGCTCCGGGCCATATTGATATTGGTTCCTACCCTGATAAAATCATTTACTTTGCTGTTCAGGCTCAATCTTCCTGAATATCTTTCATAGTGGCTTCCAATAATAATTCCTTCCTGTTGAAACATGTTTCCTGATACCATATAGGTAAGTTCGTCTGTTCCTCCACTAACAGAAAGATTATGACTTTGGATGAGACCTCTCCTGAAAATAGATTCCAGATGGTTTACATCCGGGACACTTGCTGCCAGCTCACCACTGATAAGACTTCTGTGAAGACGTGGATTTTCAATAAAAGCATTATCATTTACAGCTGCCTTGTTGTACATTTCAATGTACTGATCGCGGTTGGTCATGGGGGTAAGCCTTCCATGCTGCTGAAATCCCACCTGAGATGAATATTCTATTCTTGGCTCACCTTTCTGACCTTTGCGGGTGGTAATCAGAATTACTCCATTGTTGGCACGGGCACCATAAATTGCGGCTGAAGCAGCATCTTTGAGAATGCTAACTGATTCAATATCTCTGGGAGAAAGGGTGCTTAATGCATCTATAGTGGGCACACCGTCAACAATATACAACGGATCGTTGCTACTGTTTATGGATCCCACCCCTCTGATCCTAACATTAACGCCTTCGCCGGGCATTCCGGTATTATGGGTAATATTGACACCGGACGCCCTTCCCTGCAATGCCTGATCGACACCTGCCACCGGAAGCAGACGCATACCTTCAGCATCAACACTTGAAACGGCTCCTGTAAGATCAACCTTGCGCTGAATACCATAACCCACCACAACAAACTCATCCAGTGATTTCACATCTGCTGCCATAATAATATCTATCCTGCTACTGTTCCCAACTTCCTGGCGTTGTGTGGCAAAACCAATAAATCTGTAAACTAGAACAGGTTGTGCAATATCTTCGGGGATATTAATGACATAATCGCCTTTAAAATCAGAGGTCGTTCCTATGGTGGTTCCATCAATCATAATGGTTACCCCGGTCAAAGGCTCACCGGAGGAGTCAGTTACCTTACCACTAACCTGCCCCGGGCCGGTTTGACCCGGAACAAGCAATGGCAACCAAAACAACACAATGAAAAACAAAAACCTGTATTTTTCTATTTTTTTCATATGCCAGTATATTTTCTGTTCATAATTACCGTTTGTTAAATCTTCAGTTACAGAATTCTTACTGATAAGCTACTACAACATTACCAGCCATCCACAATCCATTGCGTCTTTCAAGTTTATGTTCCTGCGGAATTTCCACTATAAGCCTTGATTTCTTCCCGGGAATTTTAATATGGCTTGTACCCGTAACATTTTCAGCCAATACTTCCCTGTGCAAAACATCGTAAAGATAAACTGCAGGTCCGTGGTAGAAATAATCAATCTCCTGCTGGCTATCATAGGGATTAAATATCAAGTAAGTAGGATAAGCTTCCTGCCTGTAAAAATCTGTAGCCAGGCAATCCAGTTTAAGTATTCTTTCCACATTGGTTTTTTGAATGATGGATCCAAAAATCCCAACATGCGAAGAACCATATAAGCTGAATTGTGATACATCAGGGTTTCCATCTATCCATTTAGGACCATCACCAACGGCCACAGGGCTAACCCCTTCCATCTCAGGACGGTCAAAAAGATCTGATTTAATCAATCCTTCATAAGCAATAACATTGCGGGTCAGGTTTTTATATTGTGGCAATGACTGATGATCGTCGGATATTTCGTTTGCATAAAACAAACGGGCAGCACTGGCCGCATTGAGCATCCATTTGCCAACTGCATCAGCATAGCGGGGATCGTACCTTACCATAGGTACCAGTGGCCAGGCCATATCAAAAGTATTCATAAGAAAAGCAAAGCCTCCATTGTGAATAATACTGCCCTGTAATCCGTGTACATCATAATCACCCCAGCGTTCACTGATCACTCCCCACCCATTCCGGCTGTTTTCGCCAAATGCACCGTCGAAGGTCCAGTCGAGAATGGAATGAAAATCATAATCTTCGTCGTGCTGTGCATTAAGTCTGGCAGCCACATAAGCTCCAAAGGGCATCAGCACTTCATAAAAACGGCTTTCCTCCTGCGATAGCAGAGCCTCGAGTGATGAGCGGGCACCTTCAAGGTATCGTTCATCACCAAATTTTTCATACGCTGCAAGTAAAACCCATGCATGACCGGCAGCGGCATCTTCCTGAAACGGAATATGGCTTTGCTTGCCTTCCATGGCTGAATAATCAAAGAATGAATAATGATAATCACCGGCCAGCACCGAATCTGCTTTGTAAAACTGATCGGCTACAATGCGCAAAATACTGTCGGTGCGTTCAACATCTGGAAAGAGGTCAGCAACAGCAAAGTAAAGGACATTGGGAAAAACATCATACCACCAGTCGCGCCCGTAACCGCCTCCCAGGTTTCCGACACGGGCAGATGTATTGTTCATTATGATATTCCATCCATTGTCGGTATTAAAATAGTTTTGAACCATTTTTACATAGTTAAAACCATCCTGATCGGTTTTGTCAATCCCTACCAATCCGGCGCCCATTAAAGCACCCAGGCTGTTAATGGCTTCATGGAATTCTCCGTTATAGGTATAGGGTCCCTGCCTGATATCGCCAATGGCGGTATATAACCCGAAAGTTTGCTGCGGAAAATTGCGGCCACTGTTGTCAAGCCAGATAAACGGTAAATAATTGCCACTAAGATCATGATCAAATACATATTGATCATAATTAATGGCAACTTCTTTCCAGTCGAGCATTTTGTAAGGTTCAGGAAGATAAGGCATGGTTTCTACCCTGCTTATGCTGATCTGCTCGATGGTTTTATCAGTGCTGCATGAAATCATAATAATCATGACAGCAATAATCAATACGGGTATTTTCAATTTTCTTATCATAAAAATATATTTTGCAAAAAGCCTTCTAACCGGCTGATTTTATTGTTTATTAAATCTCCAGCTTTGGAGCTTCCAGTTCCGGGTTCTCTTTTTTAACCTTATCTATAGTATGATTAGTATGTTTAATGATATTTTTCGCCAGCGGTATGGATAACAACTGTATGGTTGCAATAATTAACAATGAATATCTTAAAGCTATTTCTTCAGAGACGTAGAAAGCGAGGTAAATAAATAATACCAATCCCATGAATCTACCAATATACAATCCGAATTCATGATTGAAAATATAGGCAAATTCACTCCTGTTTTCCTTTACCGACAATACGTCAATAATGCGCATCTGAATGGGGAAATAGGCAATATCATGCAAGGGCATAAAAATTACCTTTGCTAAAACAAATACAATTACACCCAGGGCTGAGAATAATATCTGGTTGGTAAGAGCACCCACAAAAAACACAAGTATGCCTGCTGCGAATATATACAGGCGGTGCTGAGGTTTTGCTGTTCTGCCCAGAATGTATAGCAGAAAAGCAGTTAATATACCACTTATGCTCTGAATGGTTCCCAGTGATCCTTCATCACCCACAAGGCGCATCACAAGAATAGCAGGAGCTGTAACAAGATATCCCTGCACAGATCCTTTCAATGCAGCCAGTACCAGGAATTTATACCATAAAAAATCATACTTCCAGTGAATAAATTTCTTTTGTTTTGGATTTCTGAATTTACCCAAATGTATTACAATACTGGAAAGAATTGTAAGCACAATTACAGCGTATGCAATAATACGGTAAGCTGCTTTGATGTTTCCATCAAACCATCCCAGTCGTGTTGAACTAACAATAAACCATCCAACGATGGCCGGCACAAGAATAAAAGTAATGGTATAGAAGAAAGTCTCGACACCAAAATAATAATTACGGTTTTGGTCATTTGTAGTATCCAGAGCCAGAAAATCACGGTTGGCCCAGAAAAAACCGAATGAAACACCCATTATTAAACCGGCTATAGCGACGCCTGTAAAACTCATAATGCTGAGTGACATCATAAACAGCATGGAAACACCACTCAGCAACATTCCAAAACTATATAAATGCGAAACATTAAACCTGTTAAGCAGAAAACCATTAATTAAAAATGTGAGAGGAATTCCTGTATAAACACACAGCTGGTAAACTGCAACCATTGAAGGATTATCAGAACTGCGCATTATATAGGCGCCTACAAAAATGTCAATGACGGGTAAAACGAAAGCATATATCATGTTGGTCATCAATACCAGCCTCATTAAACGTGGCATCGACATGAAAAAACGAAATTCTCCTGATAGTTTATTTTTCATTTAAATTAGTTTAATCGTTATGATAACATTCATAAAAAAACTCGCGATCAACATCAATATATTGATCAAAATGAGTTTTCGATCATTTCAGTGTCTTTAGTATTTCACGAATTGAAAGCTCTGCTCCGCAAATCACCTCATCACTTGCCCCGTAATACATATGAATAGTATCTCCATCAACAAAATGCCCATTGGTAAATATGACATTCCCAAAGAATCCGGTTTTTTCATAGTCCATGATGGGTTCCATTATGGGGTCCTCGCTTCTGGCCAATACTTTTGACGGGTCATTTTTATCGAGCAACAACGCTCCCAGACAGTAACGATTTTTCGCATTGGCACCATGATAAATTTCCAACCAACCTTCAGAAGTTTCAATGGGTGCAGCACCTGCTCCTACCCTTGCACTATCCCACATTTCTTTGCGGCTTACTGCAATGCATTTGTGGTTGCCCCAGTGCAAGAGGTCGGGCGATTCGGCTATCCAGATGTAATTTCCACCTAACTCAGGACTACTGGGCCGGTGCAGTGCATAATATTTACCATTGATTTTTCTTTCAAATATTGCGCAGTCTTTATTATGGGGTGGGAAGATCATCCCTCGGCGCTCGTAGGTTTTCCAGTCGCTTGTATACATATATCCAACGCCCACAGCTATTTCCGATACTTTGGTGTAAGTGAGATGAAAACCATCTTCCATTTCCGTAACACGGCAATCTTCAATTCCAAAAGCTTCAAGTGAGCCTTCTCCGGCAATCAGCGGGTATGCCGGATTTTCCCTGAATACTTTACCATCTTCACTGCTAACCAGCCTGAGGTGTGAGAGTGTCGTAAGATAATTTTTTCCTTTGTAGGTGATGACTCTGGGATCTGAATCATCAAGATCGGGATCATTTTTATCAAAACTGAGAATTTCAATTTTTCCTTCTGAATTGAATACAGGAACTTTTATGCTGTTTTCATCCTGCTCTGTTCGTTCTGCAACCCTGCAAAGCATCCAGATCTTTCCATCAAAGCGAAATACTCCGGGGTTCAGCAAACACTCGATCTTCATTCCATCAATACTCGGCTTTAAATCTTTGGGTCTAAGTATAGGATTTTCTTTAAATCTTCTGGCAATATCCATTCTCTATCTGGTTTTGGTTTGAAGACTTCAACAAATCTAAGCTATGAGATCCGCAAACGTGTGCACTGGGTTTTCAAAGATGTGTATCCTGTTCTCAAAAGTGCATTAAGGTCTTATTTACAGAAAATTGCAATTATGGTTTTTCAGGATGTATGAAAATATTTTAACTAAACAATACCATTATTACAATATCACAATAGTGTTTGTGAAGACTTTCCTCCCGCTTACCACTTTGAGAATATAAAATCCTGATGGCAAATCCCTGCTTAACTGAATTGAAAAATCATTACCTGGCACGCCCATGAAATTGCCCGACAAAACAATTTTACCAAATAAATCAATGATTCCCCAATGCAGTTTCTGGCTTTCAACCAGTTTGGTTCTTATGAAGATCCTGTTGTTTATAACCGGGTTGGGATAAACTAAGATCTTTTCATCTGGTTTTTCTATGATTTCACTGGCATTGAGCACATAGTTTTCCATAATTTGCAACGGACTCAGCGCGAAATCATAAAAATGCACAAGATTCATGGCTCCTTTAAAATTAAAGTTATTATTACCGGGCAGGTTTTGCCCCAGCACCGGATTTACTGGTGAAAGTCCTATACTTCCGGTGTGATTATGAAATGTATCAAGTTTACCGTCGAGCCATATTTCCATATCGTCACCATCATAAACTGCAACCAGGTGATACCATTGACCGGCATTAATCTGCGTTTCGGTATCCAGATCCCTTATTCCATCAGATGTGTTCAGTGTAAATCTGAAACGTTGATTGCTTAACGAGATTTTGTACCGGTGTTCCCAGCTACCGTGAGATACCGGATGTTGCTCATGAGCAGTATGTTCATCTGTTTTCAGAAACAAAGAGATACTCACTGCTTCCCTGAAATTGAACTGCTCCGATGCCGGTAAAAGTACAAAAGCTGATGTACCGTTGAAATATGCCGCCCCGTTTGCGAGACCATTCTGGTCGGTTGTCCACAAGAGTCCTCCTCCTGCAGTTCCATGGAGTCCGTTACCGCTGTTATCGCTGGTATTTCCCCAAAGTGGGTATCGTGCAATAAGGTTTCCCGTACCCTCATCAGGAAACTGCCGTATCATAACACTTATGCTATCTTTTACTGATAATCCATCGGGGTTTGTTACCTCACAGCTGATAAAATAATCTCCTGTTAAAGCAGGTGCTGTATAAATTACCTGGGAACCCTCGCCTGAGATACTTCCGGCACCTGACTGCCAGTTAAAGGTAAGTGGCTCGTTGTAAAAATCTTCAGCAATACAGTTAATTTGAATAGTCTCTCCGGGTCTGGCCTTGCGGGGCTCTGCAATAATTTCTGTAATTTGGGGAGGATAAGGTATTTTTTCAACCACCTGAATAATTATTCCCAATGAATCTGAAAGCCCGGCCTCATTAACAACTTTGCTGCTTATATTATAATATCCCGTTTCGTAAGGAGCATTAAAAACCACCTGATCCTGGCCGGTAAAAGAATCATCAGGTAAGAACCAATAATAGATGAGATTGCTGTTTTGAGGATCTGTAGCTGTGCAAAAAATTTCAGTTGATCCGCCGGTTACAACCATGGTATCAACAGCAGCCAGTGCTTTAATTCTGGGTGGTAAAAATCCGGTATCCTGTCCGTTATTGAAATCAATGATTACACCATCGGCAAAAGTTTTGTTCCCTTGTACACTAATTACTGCATTCTGTTGGACTACTACAGGCATCACAACGCTTCCCGGTCCAACGGGAAAAGTTACCATACCTGACTGGTTTTGCAAAATCATAGTTTTGCTTATGACGTCATATATTTTATAGGTGCCAGATGGTAGATTCATAACTATCGATTCTGTTGTCTGGAAAGGATTATAATACAAGTAGGTAGGCAATGCATCCTGTTTGTAGAAATCAGTTTTGAGTAAATCAAGCTGAAGTATTCCTTCAATATTGGTGGTTTCCAGTATTGCAGCAAGGTAACCTGCATGAGAAGAGCTGTAAAGCATCAGATTGGTTTGTGCCCACCCTCCATCCATGGCATCGCCGGTTGCGTAAGGGCTATGCCCGAATTTTATTTCCCGAAGTGCCTCATAGGCAATGTAGGATTCAGGGTCGTGGGTCTGAGCCCATGCGGCATTATCCTGCATATTTGATGGCAGATAAGCCGGGTAAAATAACCGGGAAGCGTTGGCCATATTCAATACCCATTTGGCAATGGCCTTTGCAAAACGATGATCGTACCTGACCATGGGCACCAATGCGGCAGCCTGCTGAAAACCGTTCATCATAAAAGCATAGTCGTTTCCGTTGTCATTGGCTTCACCAATCAAACCATGGCAGTCATAACCTCCCCAGTTACCGCTGATGGCTCCCCACCCGCGCAGGTGTCCGCGGTCAAATGCCCAGTTAACCATTTTCTCAACATCGTAATTCGTTCCTATCTCGGCATTCATGCGGGCTGCAGTATAAATTCCGTAAGGAAGTTGTAATTCGTAAGAAGGATTGGATTCCCATGCATCCAGAAACTCCATTGACCATTCAGCTCCTTTAAGAAATTCAGGATTTCCTGTTGAAATGTAGGCATTATATAATATCCACGCCAATGCTCCTGCCGCTTCGGGTTGTTTAACCCCCTGATCCAAAGGCTGCATTTCTGACATGTTCCATGCACGGTAATTCATATAAGGTATGGTCCAGGGAGTATCAGACCCGCCCATTGCCCTGATTGCACGAAGCCATTGCTTGGCCAGAACCGGCAATTGCTCCTGAAAAACGGGTATTTCAGGATACAGGTACTTTAATTGCATGAAAAAGATGTTGGGCATGGTTTCGTACCACCAGTCGAAGCCTGAGCTGGTTGACGGATGATTCAGATAGATGTTTTCGGCAGGTCGTTTATTAAAATATTCCTGGATCATCAAGGCCCAGTTTTCATCAAACTGATCCGACTTATCGATTCCAACAAGTGTTGCCCCAACCACAGCCGGTATTACATTAATGGCTTCTCCTGAAGTTGGATAGTTGGTTCCAACAGCAGTGTGTAGCCCAAAACTTGCAAAATCAGGATAATTAACCGATTGTTCTCTGAAAAACACAAAGGGCTGGTATTGACCAGTTAAATCCTTATCAAAAACAAGTGAATCGTAACCCACAGCAGTCTGCTTCCAGTCGCGCATTTCATATGGCTGAGGGAAATCAGGCATAGTATTTATTCTGGGTATTTCAATTTGCTGAGCCTGCAAAAGATTGAAAAAAGCAAAAGAAAAGAATATGATAAAACTCTCTCTTTTAATGATTACCTTTTTATAAATTGCCTTCATGGTGTTTATTTTTGTTTAAAGTTATGTAATATACTACCGTTAGCAGTAAACCCTGTTAGCACAATTGTAAACCCTGTTCTCAATATCAATTTTGTATTTGCAATCACAAAACTGAAAATCGGATCAGAAACAGCAACTTGTTCTAATTTAACATTATCGGCTGTTAATCCCGGCAGGAATTTTTTAAATTTACAAAGCCTAACAACAGCATATTTTTAATTGCATTTAACCAGACTTTGATCCGATTCTCAACTTAAAAAATGAACAGGATATTCACCTTCTTTCTATTCTTTATAAGTGTAATTAATTTCACTTTGGTATCGTATGCCACTTCCCCGGATTCACAAAGCAGTCTTGTCTGGCAATCATCACTTATTACTAATGAAGAAGGTTTGTCGAACAGTGCAGTAATTTCAATATTCAGAGATAGAAGAGGATATATGTGGTTTGGCACCTGGGATGGATTAAACCGGTACGATGGGAAAAACATCAGAACTTTCTATCCTGATCTTTTTGATGAAAATGCCATAAGCAATAATATTATCCGCAATATGATTGAGGATGTGCATGGCAATATGTGGATAGTTACAGAGCAAGGCATTAATCAATACTCTTATGATCGTGAGAATTTTTCAAGCTGGTTTACCGACTTGCCTGAGCTCTCTTTCAGAGAACATAGCTTAAAAGCCAGAATTGGCCATGATGGAAATGTATGGGCAAGTGCCTACGGCGTGGGAGTTTTTCAATTTTCGCCGGAAAAAGGTGATTTTCATAAAGTTATCATTCCTGACTTAAGTGATAACGACTTGAAACGGATTAATGACTTTTTCTTCCATGGAAATCAGATCTATATTCTCGAGAGCAACCATCTTCTAATTAATGATCTCAAAAATTATTCTACCCTGGCGAAGTATGATATTTCCAAACTTTGCACAGAATCCGAATCAGATTATTACGATGGAAACTGGTTTTTCGAATTAAATGGTCGTCCATACCTGGCTTTGAGCATCAGGAAAGGCGGAATAATGATTATCAACCTGAATACTTTAGAAGCAGAAACTTTAAAAAAGTCTGATAAAAACTTCCGGGTAACCGCCATCCAGGTTTCAGAAAATAAAAAGTTCATCTGGATAGGAACAGATGATGGAGGTTTGTACCAGATCCATGATGATAATCCATTCACCATTAGTTCTGTGTTGCACCATATTCCCGAACTGGCTGATAAAAAAGTTAAGATATGGTCAATACTTGAAGCATCCGACGATTTGCTTTGGATTGGCACCGATGGAGAGGGGGTTTTTCGAAGTATATTAAAACCCAAACCATTTTTCCAGATAACCAGAGGTGATGCATCAGAGCGGAAATTAAACCATCAGATTGTAAGAGCAATACTTGAAGATGATAAGGGCAATTTATGGGTAGGAACCAGGGGCAATGGCTTAAACATGATCCCTGCAGAAAAGGGACATACACAATATTTCACAACAGCTAACGGGCTAACAAACAACGCCGTTCTGGCATTAAAAAAGGATGACGACGGCCATTTATGGATAGGTCATGATGGCATAGGTATAGATATTCTTGATGTGAAATCAGGAAAGTTTTACCACTTCCCTGCCGACCTGAAAGGCGGCGAAGATCTTGAATTTGGGTCAGTTTATGATATTTGTATTGATGCCTTCGGGCAGGTTTGGCT
This sequence comes from Bacteroidales bacterium UBA4814, assembly GCA_002402465.1. Classification (GTDB taxonomy): domain Bacteria; phylum Bacteroidota; class Bacteroidia; order Bacteroidales; family UBA7960; genus UBA7960. Next base: position 48,818 of record DHFW01000030.1, on the reverse strand, counting down.
GGGTACAAGCGGTTACGGTGTAATCGGACTCAATGTTTCCAGAGAAAATGATGGTTTCCATTTAATTAACAAGATCCAGATAAAAGGAGAAGGCCCTGATGATATTTTAAAAAGCAATATCATATACTCCATTGTGGAAGAAAAACCCAATATTTTATGGCTTGCCACGAGAGGAGCCGGAATTTACAGACTCAATACCCTTACACTGCATCTGGAAAATTTCAGTCTGGCACGTGCAGATATGCCGGGCCTTAGCGATAATGACATACTTAGCCTGCACATGGGTAATGATGGTAATTTATGGGTTGGAAGCAGTGGAGGTCTCAACAAGGTAAATATCAATTTCCGACCATATACTTTTACCTATTTCACAACCTTCAACGGATTACCCAACAATACCATTCATGCCATCCTTGAAGATAGCGAAGGCAACATTTGGACCAGTACCAACAAGGGATTGAGCAAATTTGACAGAACAAACAATCAATTCCTGAACTTCAACAGTGCCGATGGTTTGCAAAGCAACGAATTCACCGATGGGGCAGCCTTTTATAGTAGCAATACCGGAAAATTTTATTTTGGGGGTATCAACGGGTTGGATTGGTTTTATCCTGAAGATATAAAAATTTCGAAACGTATGCCTGAGCTCTTGTTCAGTGGTTTCAGGCTATATAACAAATTGATTTTACCAGGAGATTCAACTGAAATTTTAACCAGAAATATCAATGAACTGGAAAAAATCATATTGAAGCATAATCAGAATTTCTTCACTGTCGAATTTACCACCCTCAATTTTATCAACCCCGATAAGAGTCTTTTTGAATATAAACTGGAAAACTTTAACCGCGACTGGGTTTTTTCCGGTAATCAGCGTGAAGCCAACTTTACCAACGTACCATTTGGCAAATATAGCTTATTGGTAAGAGCCACCAATGAAGATGGTGTGTGGTCAGATGAAGTGAAATCATTGCAGATCATCATTAGACCACCCTTCTGGAGAACGTGGCCAGCCTATCTGTTTTATGTAGTTTTTACAGGAAGTATCCTGTATTCCATTTACCGTTATCAGGTAAGACGACTGCATATAAAACAGCAGCGCGCCCTTGAAAAGGTTCAACAAGAGAAGGAAAAAGAAATCAATCAATACAAACTTCAGTTCTTTACCAATCTTGCACATGAGTTTGGCACACCCCTTACACTAATTTTTGCCTCAGCGGCAAGCCTCATGGGCCACAAAAAAAATAAGGAAGAGTCTTCAAAATTAATAAGAACCATTTATCAGAATTCACGCCGTATGCAACGATTGGTGCAGGAATTACTTGAGTTCAGGAAAGTTGATTCCGGCCGCGAAAGAATTAAGAGCCTGAAAACCGAACTGGTAAGTACACTTAACAATATTGTTGAAATATTCTATCATTTTGCAAGGGAAAATGAATTGGATCTGAGTTTTGAACCTGAAATTAATGAACTTTGGGTAGTAACAGATTCGGATAAAATTGAGAAAATAATGCTCAATCTTCTTTCCAATGCTTTAAAATACACTCCTGCAGGTGGAAATGTAACAGTATGTCTGGAAAAAACTGAAAAACAAATTATTATAAAGGTAAATGATACCGGTATCGGTATTCCGGAAGATTCTGTGCGGCATATTTTTGAAAGTTTTTATCAATATGGTCTGAATCAGCACCCCAGCAAAACATCCTTCAAAGGTATTGGTATAGGCCTGGCATATACCCGAAGTCTGGTAGAATTGCTGGGTGGTACTATTTCAGTTAAAAGTGTGTATGAAAAAGGAAGTTCTTTCAGGGTTACACTACCTTATAACCCTGCAAAGCCCGTTGATGATACAAAACATTCACATGCCGGACTTATTTCACGCTCGGCATTGCTGGAAAACATGACCGAAGAATTTTTCCCGGGCAAAAACCAGGCAGGCAACACTTCTGTAACAAAACCCGCTCTCTGGACAACTCCCAAAAAGTATAGAGTACTGGTGGCGGAAGATGACCCTGAACTTTCTAATTTACTTTTCCGGCTTCTTTCAGAACAGTACGATGTTTCTTTGGCAAAAACCGGCAAACAGGCTATGGAACTTATAAAAAACAACCGCATTGACTTGGTTGTAAGCGACATTGTTATGCCGGAAATGGACGGATTAACTCTTTGTAAAACGATCAAATCAGAAGTACTCACCAGTCATATTCCGGTAATTCTCCTTACCGCGAAGTCTGAAATGGAGAACCGCATAGAAGGGCTGGAAATGGGTGCTGATTCCTATATTCCCAAACCTTTTCATCCCAAACATCTGTTTGTAAGGATTGAGAAACTTCTAAAAACCCGTGAACAGATCTCCGAGTATTTTAAAACAAATTTCGGTACTCCCTCCTACGATCTTCAGCAAAATTATTCAGCAAGAGACAGGGATCTGCTTGAAAAATGTGTACAGTTTATTGAAAATAATTTTGGCGAAGAAAGTCTTGATGCCGAACTTCTGGCATCGCATCTTGCATTAAGTAAAGCTCAACTTTACAGAAAAATTAAAGCACTTACAGGATTAACACCCCATGGGCTTATAAAAAATTTCAGATTGAAAAAGGCACGACAAATGATCGCCGAAGGAGAATTCTCCATCACCGAAGTCATTTATATGACAGGTTTTAACAATAGAACATATTTTTACCGTTCTTACAAGGAAATATTTGGTGAAACTCCGGGTGAGACAAATAAAAACATCAATTAATAAGCACTGGAAGCATGTCGTGCCGCAAAATCATTCATATTGACATGGATGCTTTTTATGCATCTGTAGAACAGCGCGATTTTCCTGAATACAAAGGAAAGCCCATAGCTGTGGGTGGTGGCGGAGAACGTGGTGTTGTAGCTGCCGCAAGCTACTGCCATAACACACTCCTATAAAAACTATTTTAGAAAGCAATGGCTAATAAAACAAATCCCAAGTGAAGTAGATGAACTCTTTGATACAGGTTCTACCATTGGAGCATATACTCTTTTCCCAAATAACAGAATTGACAGCAAACATACAATCAATCAAGCTCGTGGTGTGAATAGTTTAATTGATGATAGATTTGATTTAACGTTGGAGTGCATTCGTCTCTTTTATTTGGGACAAAAAAGTCCATTGTATGACACCTTCTTGAGATATATGATCTTCTTTCGGCTGACTTCTCACAGTAAATCTTCTTTCAACCGTGCTTCATATTCCGTTTCCGCACGTCTGTGAGACCTCCCGTGGTAAGACCAATAACCTTCCCTCCATGTCCCCGCCACATTTACATCCCGATGTCCGTGTAGTCTTTGGACTTTGATTTGTTTGGCAATCTCATCCCATCGGTTATGCCTGATGTGATTCGTGTTCCTCGGGGCAGAGGTTTGCCTCTGGCTTCCTTCAGATTCCACCTCGCGATGGACACCCTTGCCTTTGGCTAATGGTTGGCGACTACAAACCCCCATAGTGGACTTTCACCACCAAGTTATAGGCCATGCACGGCACACCTAAAAAAAGGGCTGCAACCTTTCAAGCTGCAACCCTTTGATTTTCAGTGGGCGATGACGGATTCGAACCGCCGACCCCCTGCTTGTAAGGCAGGTGCTCTAAACCAGCTGAGCTAATCGCCCGTGATTGGTGAGCGCAAAGGTACACAAAATTTTATTTGTGCAACATTTTTTGCAAATTTTTTCTCTCATATTACCCCCCTTCAATATATATGGCAACTTGCATGCAAGCAGTATAAATAAGAATATTTTTTTACTTATCCTCCGTAACCTAAAAACAACCATGAACAAGCTTGATTCAAAAATTCTGATTATCAACGATGATGAGGATGTGCTGCTGGCGGCTTAGCTTTTCCTCAAGCAGCAAAACAAAACGGCACATACCGGCAAAAATCGAGGCTGATCGTCCAGGAGGGTCTAAACCTCAGAAGCGAAATCAACAAAGAAAAGGAATTTTCTTACCGCCGCAATGAAGTCGTCGGGATTGTCGGCATGCAGCCAGTGAGTGCCTCCGGCTATGGTTTCGAACTCCGCCTTTGGAAACATCTTCCTAATTGGTTCCAGGTCCTGCTCCTGTATGTAGTCTGATAGTTCGCCACGCAAAAACAGGGTAGGTTTGCCAAAATTGCCTGAAGGGTTGATCTCGCGGAAGACTTCGTGCAGGTTGTCGCGGATCACTTCCAGGTTCAGGCGCCAGCCCAGGCTGCTGCGGTCTTTCCAGTAGAGGTTTTTCAGCAAAAACTGCCTGACGCGGAAGGAGCTGACCTGATCTTCGAGGGCATAGGCCACCTTTACCCGGCTGTCGTAGTTTTCCAGGTTTACGCCCAGCATAATGTCGATGAGGTTTTTGTGCTGGTCGTTGCCGCTGCGGCGGGCCGGGCTGATGTCGGCCACGATTAAACGGTTCACCTTTTCGGGATAGTCGAAAGCGAACTGCATCACCGTCTTTCCGCCCATGCTGTGCCCCAGCAGGTGTGCGCTCTCCAGCCCGCGCTGATCCATAAAGTTGAGCAAGTCGTCGCTCATGGCCTCGTAGTTAAACACCTCACTGTGCCCCGAGCGGCCATGGTTGCGCTGATCAACGGTAAACACACGGTAGTCCCTGCTTAGTTCACCCGCAATGGTTGCGAAATTGTCGGACATGCCAAACAAACCATGCAAAATGATCAGCGGCTGTCCCGACCCAAATTCCTTGTAATGCAGTTCCATTTTTTTATTTTCTTTCTCTTTTTTCCCAAATGCTTCGCCCCATGCTCTGTGCAACTTCATTTACACCTAAATTGAGCGATTCATTGTTTCGGGGTCCCTCTTGCTTTCGCTTAATCAAAAAAACATGGATTAGTTACCAGGAGGGAGGTGTTTTTTGTTAAAATTAAGCCGGTTTGTTGGCTGTTTTTTGCAAAAAAGTCAGGTTTTTCATCCATGTAGTATTTTGTTGAAAATGAAGTTTGTAACCACAGACAACTTCGCAAAAAAAGCTTGATCTGGTGTGAGGAGGCCAATTGTGTGGTCTTGCATTCCAATATAGCTGCATACCCTTGATCATTTTTGATTTTATCAAAGCCGCTTATAGCCATATCTGTGCCATCTATGAAAAACGCAAGCATCTGTTTTATAAACTGTTGCAACTGCAGGCCTTTTATGCTCTTTAAGATTAGCGATAAAAGTGTGCCTGTTATAAGCCCGTAAAAGCCTGCCTTTTGCACGTAGCGAAGAAATAAAGGGAGGCCCCCACGTCCAGAAATTTTGTCGTTTGTTATGCCTATTTTTGTTATCTTAGCACCCATAAAAGATAGTCTTGTACACCCAATTGGTGATGTGTTTTTATATGATTTTTCACCACTAAGATACACATTATCAATGAATTGTACTAGCTATCTTTTATTTTTTTATCAAAAAACGCTCAATCCAGGTATTATTTGATTCAACTACCGGTACCACTGTTTTGTCAAACGAACCACAGTCCATACGGCTGTGTTGTACCTGAAAACTTGTGCTTTACCAATTATTGAATCTGCGAAATTTATTTCGCCAAATGTGTTGATTTTTTAAGTATAATATGTAAATTTAACCCCGTAATGATGTTTTTCACCAAAACTAAAAAAATATTTAATTGGGGTAGCTTGGTAGCTGTTGATTTTACAGGGCTTCCCGATTTTAACATTTTAAGATGCGTATTGAAGAAATTAAATAAAAAACCCAAAAATTCTAAAATGAAACATCATTTACTATTGGTATCCATGCTCCTTCTGATAAGTTGGACCACAATGGGACAACCTACAATCGAGAATCTGGAACTCACACCCTCCCTTGATATTACATATTTCAGCAACTATGTTTTATCAGTAAACGTAGATCCAAACGGCGCTACCATTAACAATGTCTCCTTTATTGTTCGCCCGCAACAAGCCAGTGACTCCAATTCAAACTGGGATTTCCTGACCAACGGAACACCACCTTATCCCAACGAGAGTTTGGTGAAAACGGCCACCAATACCACCAGTAATACGTGGTCTTTCAGTCAATTGCGGCCTGATAATATCTATCCCGAAATTGCATTTATTTATGATATTAATAGTGCTCCTTCCGATTCCAGATTTTGGCAGGACAGTTATGAGTTGATGCATTTTACCAACAATTTCGAGATCACGGCCAAGACCAACTTTTTCATTGAGGTGAATGCCACTCCCAATTCCGGCTCCCCTCCCAGTGTAGATATGCAGGTATATCTCGTGGGTCGTGGTTTTGATATCAGCGCTTTTCGAACCGGCGAACTGGCAAACGAGGCATGGCAGAACCATTCTTCAGTGGAACTGGTAGGTACCATAAGCAGGGACGAACAAGCTCATCATACTCATAGCGATTATTCCAGGCATTTTCTGGTGCCGCTTTCGGCCGATGCCGACGGCAAAATAGGCAACAAGAACCTCGATATCAGCGATGATTTCTGGATTATTCTTACCACCGGCCACCAATTGCAAACCCGTGGCTGGGACATGAAACACCACGCAGGAGACAACAACGGTACCTGGTACAAAGGGAGTGGAACCACCTTTACACTACAAAACGGCCGTCCGGATGTGCATGTCCATTTTGCCCGAGAGGATGCTGATTCGGATGTGGATGCCATGGAGGTAAAGGTTAAAGTAGAATACAATTCGGAAGAATCTGTTGAGAGCATATCCTCATTTTTTTATTTTGCTGAATTACCCAACCTGCCGCCAAACGCCAGCGCCTTTACTGCACCGGAAGCGGGGTCTTATTCCGGAAATGTTACCATCAGTTGGCAACCGGCCACAGACCCCAACAACGATAACTTGACCTACAAAGTATATTTGATCGATATTAACGGAAACGCTACTTCTGTTGCTACTGGTATTACGGGCACTTCTTATGTACTCAACACCAACTCCAACGACTACTCCAACGGCGAATACGACATTTTGGTAGAGGCTTGTGATACAGAGTTTTGCACCGGCTTTACCTGGTCTTCAAGCCAGGATGAAGGTGCAAAAATTACGTTTAGTACCGACTGGGTCGGTGGAAGTTCAGGTGATTCTTGGGCAACTGCGGCGAATTGGAGTTCCGGAACTGTTCCAGATGAGGACTCATGGGTAAGGATACCCGCTGTAACCAACGGTCCAATTATTGGCTCAGGGACTACGGCCGTTTGCAACAACCTTGTTATTGAAAGTGGGGGAGAACTGACAATTGAAAGTGGAGGAGAACTGACAATTGAAGAGAGGCTTGATAATTCAGGAACAGTTACTGTTAATTCCAATGCTTCAGCCAGCGGTTCGCTAATATTGAACGGAACTTTAAACGGAAATGTAACGTATAACCGCTATTTAGTGAACGACCGGTGGCATTTGGTTTCTTCGCCGGTTGCCGGGCAAACTTTTAACTCAACCTTTTTTGCTGACAATAGCATTGATCACAATCCAACTTCAACTGAATTTGCATTAATTGATTACGATACTGAAAATAATCAGTGGAATCCTTACCCCGATCAAAATGCTACGGGAATTTTTACCAGTGGCAAAGGTTTTTTAATGGCACGTTACGAAGAATCATCGGTTGGCGGAACAGTTAACTTCACAGGTACAGTTGCCACGAGTGCTGTTTCTTTTACTCCCTCAACATTAGGTTATCGCTGGAACGCAGTGGGTAATCCTTTTCCTTCAGCGATTGGAATTAATTCCAACGCTGGTACAGACAACTTTATTAACTTGAATTCATCGAGTCTCGATCCAAGTTTTGTGGCTATTTATTATTGGGATGATACTGATGGTGGCACTGGAAATTATATCCCAATCAACCAATCTTCTCCTGCTTTTTATGCTGCTCCGGGACAGGGATTCTTTGTGAAGGCAGCCACCGGCGCAACAGCTATTAATTTCCCGCTAAGCATTCGAACTCATAATGGGTTGGCGACACTCAATTCGGGGCAAGCTGAATGGCCTCAATTGGAAATTATTGCAAATAGCGGTGATGCACGGTCGGTTGCCAGTATAAAATTTGTTGAGGGCACAACCCCGGGCCTCGATGTTGGCTACGATGCAGGTAAGTTTAAAAGCAATCCTGAAATAAACCTCTTTACCAAACTGGTGGACGACAATGGCGTTGATTTTGGTCTTCAGTGCCTGCCGCCCACGCAAATGGAATCATTGGCTATCCCACTTGGCTTAGATGTAAAATCGGCAGGGGAAATAACTTTCAGCATAAATTATTCAACGCTTCCCGGAAACCTCATACCTGTTTTGGAAGATCGTTTACTGAATATAAATACTCCGTTCGAAACCGATAGCAATACCTACACATCAACGGTAAATGAAAGTGAAAGCGATTACGGGAGGTTCTACATTTCATTCAGTTCAACTACCGATGTGGCCCAAATACAAAACGGAAATTTTTTCAGGGCATGGTATTCCAATAACACGATTCAGATACAAGGTAATGTTGAAGGAGCAGCAATTATCACACTTTACGATATTAACGGCAGGGCTCTGATGCATAAACAAGTTGCAGCTGCAAGCCACCATTCACTTTCAATCCCCAATATAGGTAATGGTATTTACCTGGTAAAAATCGCATGTTCAAATAGAACAGAACTTTTGAAAGTACCTGTGTTAAAATAGAGAAAAAAACAGAAAAAACAGAAATATTAAAATGGAACAAATGGATAATAAAAAGCAACCGGAACGTAGCCCAAAAGAAATAACCCGAAAGGAAGCTTTAATAAAAGGTGGAAAGTATGCTGCATTTACCGCAGCTACCATGTTAATGATTCTGGGGCCATCGAAGGAAGCAGCGGCTGCTTCTGAAACTCCTCAACCTCAAAGGCCTCCCAGCCGATGGGAACAATAGTTTAAAACAAGGAAGTGCAATACATTTCAAAGAAAGTTGGTGATTCCCGGGTTGTTTGGCTAAAAAGCAAAAATCGATTCATTGTATTACAAAAACCGGCTTTCGATGTTTTTACATGCTTGGCCAACGGGAGAAGCGAAGAAGAAACGGCAAAGTGGTTTTCGGAAAACTATTATGTCAGCAGGGAAGAGGCTTTGGTTTTTATATATGACATATATGAGAATATTAAACAATTAAAGGCAAATAATCTTCTGGCAGAATATCCGAAAACTAATAATATTGACCTATCAAGGTTTGAAAGCCTGCACAGCAATCTGACAAAAAAGTACCTTGTTTTTGGAAAAAGGATTCAATTTTCATACTCCAATTCCTGGTTAATGGATATGGTTCATCCGGGGTTGGCACATTTGGAAATCAACGCTGAAGAAATAGCTGATGTTCATTTCTTTTTATTTCAGGGTGCAGATGAACTTATCTTGAAGATCAACAACGATCGTTTTTTTCGCTGGCCGGTGAAAAACTCAGAGTATTTCAAAGGTTCCGTTTTATTGCAGCTTCTAAATTTTTTATACGGACTGAACGATAAGGACTGGATGGGTGCTTTTCATGCAGCGGCAGTTTCAAAAAACAACCAGGCTGTGCTCATTTCAGCGCCTTCCGGTTTTGGGAAAAGCACCCTCTCTGCCTTGCTTGTGGCCAAAGGCCTAAATCTGATATCCGATGATTTGGTTCCGGTTTCAAGAAAACATCAACAGATATTTCCATTACCTGCCGGCATTTCGGTAAAACCGGGAGCATCTGAAATGTTATCGGCATATTTCCCGGAATTAAAGAATGCCAAAACACGTTTAAATACCAGCACAGGAAAAGATGTGACCTACATTGCTCCAGCTTCGAAAATAGTACCGAAAACTGCCACAGTAAAAGCAATCTTGTTCCCGGAATTCAATAAGAACGTTGATTTTGAATGGAACAAAGTGGACAATATTTCTGTTTTAAATGATTTTATTACGGAATCATGGATTGCCGGCAACGAAAACTCTGTCAGTACTTTTCTCGATTGGTTTTTTCAACTCCCCTGTTATCGTCTCCGTTACAACAGCAGCGAAATGGCAGTTCAAAAAATTCAGGAACTTTTTGGGAGTTTGTAGTTTAATTTTAAGAAAACATTTTTTTTAGGCCGTTTAAATGTGCTGCATACCATTCCTTGTCTTTCATTCTTTTCCAAATATATTCCCTCGATGATTTTTTATAAACCGACTCCATAATCTTTAATACGTAACGGACAAAAATCAGGTTTCCAAAAAGGAGTATCTTCCGGTAGGCTGCAAAAATATGAAGATACTTAAATGCAAGATTACTTAACTTAACATGAATTTTGGTGGCTTTGCTGTTGAAAAAAATCAGTTCAGGTAGGCCCAGAACTTGTTGGGCATAGAAAAAATAGGCTTTGGCTTTAGTACTTTGTTCAATGTTTGGGGCCACCTTTTCGGGCGAAACCCGCATGGCCAGCAAGTAATAATCATAAATATCTCTTAATGAAGTAATTTTATGGAGATACCCTTTGTTGCTTAACTGGCCGTGAATAAAATTAATTATCATTTTATGTTCATCGCTTAGCGTGTAACAATTCGGAAATTCCTTTATCTCTTTTTTTTCCTGAAACACAAGTTTGGTATTAAATTTTTTTAGATGCTTCTCTGGCACAGGTAAACGATGGATTTCAATATCGGCCGGAACATTAGGTTTGAATAACCGCGGATAATGTTTTAAGGTTTCTATATTTCCATAAACTTTTCCGTGATTGCGGTACCCAAGTTTCATTATCAAACGGGCAGTTTCCAAATAATCCTTATCAAGTACCAGAAAATCAATGTCGCCAATTATTCGTTCTCCTGAATCAACATACAAATTATCCAGCAAGTTTCCTGTTCCTTTTAGAAATAGTGGTTCAATGTTTTTTTTCTGAAGTTTTATGCAAATATCCAGAACTTGTTCTGTAATCAACTTATTACGTTCTACGTTTAACTCATAAATTTCTTTTAAATGTTCGGCCAGTTCTTGGGGAAATAAATAAAGCAGGTTGTTGTTTTTAAACTGAATATAAATGGCAGGTATAACAAAATGATTGCTACACAATGATAAAAATGTTTCGATGGGGACAGATTCCGATAAAAATGCCGTTTCAATACTTTCTTTATGGATCGGGTTTTTGCTTAATGTCAGGCATTTACCAGTAAAATAATACAAGTCTTTTAATTCCATTCTATTTTAGTTTAAAATTTTTTTTGCATTCATAAATTTTGACTTCAAGATAAGAATATTGTTTAGACTTTTCACGTATTTGAAATACACCCTTCAATCCGCATCTTAAAATGTTAAAAAATCGATAAGCCCAGTAAAATCAACAGCTACCAAGCTATCCCAATTAAATATTTTTCTCATATTTTGGTGAAAAATTACTCCGGTATGGGTGGCACAAGTTACTCCGGTATGAGTGGCACAAATTAAACCGGTATGGGTGGCACAATAACTCCGGTATGGGTGGCACAAGTTGGAGCGGTTTATCCACCAGGGGAAAAGGTCCGTACTTATACCGAATTTTTGAAGGAAGAATCTGCGCAAATCGCCCAGATGATTGGGTTGAAGGGTTGAAGGATAACAGGCCATTGGATGTGAGCCTTTGGATTTTGGCAAGGGGCTCACTCAGGGTTTAGGGTTCAGGGATAAGTGATTAGGGTTGGTAGCGGCAATAATGGCATGGTGCATGGACCAAAGATTTATGATTTATGAATTATGATTTATGAATAACAAAACGGTCAACTTTTTTTAGATCATCAACCGAGCCAAGAGCTCATGAAGGAAGTAAATAATCATCAATCCGCAATCATCAACCGATCCCGCAATTGCGGGAGAGCTCATGAACGAAGTGAATAATCATCAATCAAAAAGGGTTCGCAGCACTAGCCACGAACCCTTTAAATCTAAAATAGTCAGGGCGTGACTTGAAGTCACACCCTGACTTAGACTTTCGACCTTTCGACTTTCAGACTAATGATTTACATTACCACCCTACTCGCACTCCTGGCGTACCCATCCGTCACCCGTATCACCACACCGCCTTCCGGGGCGGGGATGGTCAGGGTATTTTCTGTCTTTTCGCTGATCAGCCTGCGGCCGGTCAGGGTATAGACTTCTACCTGGTAGATGCCATCGTTGGGTACGGCAATCACCCAATTGGTGTATTGCTTCAACACTTTAAAGTCGAGGCCTTCGAGGCCCAGGTCGTAGTGCGCGGCAATGGGGCCATAATATTTGAACTTGCCATCAAAGTCTGTTTGCTTCAGGCGGTAGTAGGCTAAACCATCCAGGGGCTGCATATCGCTGAAACTGTAGCTCAGCGGCACGCTGCTGTTGCCAGCCCCGGGCACAAATCCCAGCACCTCCCAGCCATACAGATCGCGGCTGCGCTCAATGGTAAAGTAGTCGTTGTTGATCTCGGTGCCGGTGGTCCAGAGAAGCTCAATGCGATCGGGTTTAACCCCTGGAGTGAAGGAGAGGAGTTCGATGGGGAGTTCAACATCTCCACCTGTACTGCAATTTTCACCAAAGTCAAACTGAGTAATTAATGGAGCTGTACCAGCGTGTGTAATTACCAAACCCGGGGGATCGCTTGTGCTATATAAACAGTTCCCGGAATTTGCCTGTTGCCCAATAATTTCCTCGACAATTAATGTTCCGTTAACAACAATATTGGCAATGTTTTGAACAATCAAGCTTTGCATATCAAGAACACCATTCTGGCAAACAATGATTTTCCCCCTGTTTAACTGAGTATCACCGTATTCATCCAAGTCAATTTCTTTCACAATAAGGTGACCGCAAACGACAAGAGTAACGTTGTTCTTCAAACTAATCCGGTCAACAGTTACAACATCATTTGCACTGATTTGAAGATAAATATCATTGTCGTTTCCAACCGGATTAGGCGGATTTCCGGGGTTTTGCCCACTTACTCGGCATTGTATCCAGATATTTGGAGAAGTACTTGTCCACTCATGCGGCGTTTCAAGTGTTCCGTTATTATTTCCATTGGTAATGTAAGATGTACTTCTTCCATCATATATTCTTGCTAATGGTGGAATTTCCTGATATATTAATGGAGAAAGTTCAATTGAGAATGTCGAACTTGCCGAAACCACTTGACAGTCACTGGTTACTGTCCAGGTAACTGTCGTGCTACCACCTCCACATGGGCTTAAAACAGTCGGGTCGGTCCTTGTCATAATGGCATTACAGCCTCCTTCAAAGCTTGCCAAGTTAAGCCATTCAGTAATAGCAGCATTCACTTCAGCAGAAGTCTGGCAGGCAGGAATAGTAATATTACCAGGTACAATTAAAACAATATTGGGAATTTCAGGAAAGGTAAACCTTGCAGTTTTTAAAGTGCTGTTTCCACAAGGATCACTAAGGAAAAAATCAACATCTACATAACCAGCCGAACAAACATCGGCAAAAATTCCATTATAATTATTGGTAACTGAAACGGTTCCACAATTATCGGTTCCTGAAAAACTATTGAGCCAGGTGTTGAGTTGAGCAGCAAAACCAATACCTCCGCAGACCCCTGTCTGGTCAGCGGGCTCGTTGACCCAAACTGGCGGAATATCGTCATCTACCGTAATAATCTGGCTTTCCGAAGCAGTGTTGCCGCAGGCATCCGTGTAAGTCCAGGTGCGTGTGATGATCTCCGGGCAGGTGTTCCCGTCTGAATCATCGATACCTAAAACTTCACCTGAGCCATCGCAGTTGTCAGTCCATGCGAGCAAACCGGGAGCAGGAACAGCACCGATACACTCATAAGTAGCAGCCACAGGCGGTGTTGCAAATACTGGCAGGGTAATATCATTCACGGTAATGATCTGGCTAACCGAAGCGGTATTGCCACAGGCATCTGTATAGGTCCAGGTGCGGGTAATAGTTTCCGGGCAACTTAATCCATTAGACTGATCAACACCCAGCACTTGCCCAGTTCCACCACAATTATCCGTCCAGGTTAAATACCCTGGTGCAGGAACCGCAGAAATGCACTGATAGGTTGCTGGAACAGGAGGCGCCGCAATTACAGGTGCCTGTGTATCATCAACAGTAATGATCTGGCTAACCGAAGCGGTGTTGCCATCTGTATCAGTATAAGTCCAGGTACGGGTAATGGTTTCCGGGCAAAAGTTGCCATCCGAAGCATCAACCCCAAGTACTTCTCCTGAATTTCCAAAATTGTCAGTCCACTGCAGCATGCCAGGAGCGGGAACATCATTAATACACTGATAATTTTCATTTGCAGGTGGTTTATCAAATACTGGAACTTGCCCCCTCACCCCTGCCGCCAGCAGGAGAAAAAAAAACAGGAAAACAATCAAATTTTTCAAGGGAAAATGCAGGGGGTTCATTCTCCGGGGAGGGTAAATTTGTTTCATAGCATACCTCCTTTTTGTCGGTAAAAAATACCTGCATACGTATATCATGCAGGTAACTTGTCGGATGATTTAAAAGTTTACTTATTAAATGTACTCCAAAAAGAAAGGCGTGTAAATTGGCAAATTCCCTTAATTCTGACTAAGTAAATTCGGATAATTACGTAAGGGTTTTTTAGGTAATTTACTTAGCATTACTTAGAGTAGAATCCCCAGTGCAAATTAGTTAGAATACATATGTATTTATACCAGCCCAATACATAAGCCCCCCTGCATGGGGAAAGCCCGTGGATCACCCTGCCTGGGACCAGCTTGGGGTCAATAAAAAATAGCTTTAGGTAAAACCCTTAAAAACAATGAGTTATTTTTTATATGGAGGGGAATGTATTTTGTTATGAAAACGTCAGTTGGGGGGAAAGGATTACTCGGATTTAATGGGATTAAACGGATTAGATCGGATTACGCGGATTAAGCCTTCGCGTTCTTTGCGTCATTGCGCCTTGGCGGTTAAAGAAGTCGAAAGTCGTTTCTTTGCGTTTTTTCCTTTGCGTTCTTGGCGAGAAATCTTTCAGGACACAAAGGACTCAAAGCAGCCACAAAAAACACAAAAAACTTCGCGTTCTTTGCGTGAAAAAATAGTCAGGGCGTGACTTGAAGTCACACCCTGACTAGACTTTCGACTTTTTGACTAATTTTTTACATTACCACTCTGCTTGCTGACCGAGCAAACCCATCCGTCACCCTGATCACCACCGCGCCTTCAGGAGCCGGAATGGTAATGGTGTTTTCGATCTTTTCGCTTACCAGGCGGTGGCCCATCAGGTTGTACACTTCTACCTGGTAAACGCCATCATTGGGCACGGCTATGACCCAGTTGGTGTATTGCTTCAACACTTTAAAGTCGAGGCCTTCCATGCCCAGGTCGTAGTGGGCAGCAATTGGGCCATAATACTTAAACTTGCCGTCAAAGTCGGTTTGCTTCAGGCGGTAATAGGCTAAACCATCCAGCGGGCGCAGGTCGCTGAAGCTGTAGCTCAGCGGCACGCTGCTGTTGCCAGCCCCGGGCACAAAGCCCAGCACCTCCCAGCCATACATATCGCGGCTGCGCTCAAGGGTAAAGTAGTCGTTGTTGATCTCGGTGCCGGTGGTCCAGTTAAGTTTGATTCGGTCGGGCTTGATTTCGGGAGTGAAGGAGAGGAGTTCGATGGGAAGGATAACTGCACCTTGTGCAATGCATTGGTTATTCCCAGTGGCAGCACCGCCAAAACTAAATCCATCTGGAGTAATATATGGTGCAGTACCTTGTGGAGTAATTATTACTCCAGGTGGTTCAGAGGTACTAAAGATACAATTATTCTGAGGGTTATTTCCCAAAATTTGGTTTACTACAAAAACCCCGTTTACTTCCAAACTAGCAACGTTTTTTACCTCAAGCTTATCCATGATCAACTTACCCGTTGGACAAATAATAAGGGTAAGGCTATTGACAAAGTTTAAATCTTTATTTAAAACCTCAAGTGTACCCTCATTTAAAGTGGCTCCATAATTTTCATAAGGACCAAACGCAGTTCTCACAAGGGTGCCACCAGCAAGGCTAAAACTTGCAAAAGCTCGAATTGAAATAGCATAACTTGAGCCAAATTTGTCACAACTCAATCCTGAGGCGTTGAGTAAAGTTGACAACTCTTCTAAAGACTTAGTAATTGAAAAATTCCCAGTTTCCACATCTTCAATAACAGTCAATGCTGCAGGAATTTGAACAATGATTGAGTTTTCGATTAAGCCTGATAAATTAGGATTCCATAATGAAACTTCAAACCCAACCCCCAATAAAGTGGCTAAACCATCAAAACTTGGAAAACCTGGTAGCAAACCGTTAAATGTAAATTCTTCAGAACTTGATGTATTACAGCCATCTATTGTTTGGGTAACAACAACAGGCATTTCAATGATGGAGCCAACCTCTAATTCACCACAAATCACCAAAGTCAATGAATTACCAAAAGCGAATGGTTCATTTAGTTTAATTTTGTGACCTTGTGAAATTTCAATATAAGTGTTATTTGAAGAGGTAATTGATGGAGGAACCGGATATTGTCTATCATTTCCTTTTAATTTATTCCATACACCTTCACTATTCCAATTGCGAAATTCAATATCAGAAGGCCCAATAGTTTTATAAGCACCAGAAGGTCTATTACAAAGCGCTGGATATGCCGTTTGTTCACA
Organism: Bacteroidales bacterium UBA4814; assembly: GCA_002402465.1. Classification (GTDB taxonomy): domain Bacteria; phylum Bacteroidota; class Bacteroidia; order Bacteroidales; family UBA7960; genus UBA7960. The sequence continues at coordinate 32,235 of DHFW01000030.1, read as the reverse complement.
CGCACTTTGTTGCGAAAAAGAAAAAAATGGTGAAAATATAACTATTAGAAAAAGAAGAAAGCTATGTTGGAGTTTAATCCCAAGTAAACCTTTTTTCATATCCAAACCTCCTATATTTTTAAGCCTTGCGGCTATTTAAATCAAAAAACAAAAATAATTGTAAATGTACGAATTAGCGATTGGGCATTCAATTGGGGTTTATACCAATTTTTTATTAGAAAAAATCCCTACATAGCCCAATATCACTGGCATAGCAAATATAGCGGAAATTTTCAATTATTCGACATTTTTTCAGACGAATAATCAAAATATATCGCTAGCTGTCTGCTTAAAATAATTAAAACATTGACTTGCAATACATTACCAACAAAGCATTGTCAATCAGTCAAATAACGCCCGAACCAGTTAAAAAGTTCATTATACCAGAAAATGGAGTTTTGAGGCGTGAGAATCCAGTGGTTTTCGTTGGGGTAATATACCAGGCGGGCATCGAGGCCCATGCCTTTGTAAATGCCGTACACCAGCAGTCCGTGGTTGATGGGTACGCGGTAATCGCGCTCGCCGTGAATCACCAGCATGGGGGTTTTGAAGTTATGGGCAAACTGCGAGGGGTTCTGGCTGTTGAGCCTGTCGTAGTTTTCCCATGGGGTGCCGCCATACTGTGCCCCGCGGTTGCCCGAGTAGTCGCTGGCAAACTGCAGGTGCAGGTCGTACACCCCGGCATGGTTCACCAGGGCGGCAAAGCGGTCGGTATGTCCTGCGATCCAGCTCACCATATAGCCGCCATAGCTTCCACCGGCGGCGGCCATGCGGTTTTCGTCCACCAGGCCGCGCTCAATGAGGTAGTCGGCGGCCTTCATAATGTCTTCGAAGGGCTGGTTGGCATGCTCGCCGTGAATGCTGATGGCGAAGTCCTGTCCGAAGCTGGTGGATCCATGGAAGTTGGGAAATGCCACGATGTATCCGGGCGAGGCAAAGAGGTGGCTGTTCCAGCGGTAGTGCCAGAAGTCGCCAAAGGTGCCGTGGGGCCCGCCATGTATCATCATCACCAGGGGGTATTTTTTCGATGGGTCGTAGTTGGGCGGGTAGTTGATAAACATCTGCACATCGGCATCGTTGGCGCCTTTGTAGGTCACGTTTTCGATGCGTCCGAAGTCGATTCTGGCCAGGATGTCATCGTTAAAGGCCGTCATTTTGGTGAGTCCGCCGCGGCGGCCTAAGTCGAGGCGATAAATCTCGGCGGAACTGCTCAGGTTGTGGTGGTTGAAGATAATGCGCTGCGCACCGGCCAGTTGTGCACCGCTGTTGGTGCCCGAGTGGAACAGGCGGGTATGCTGACCGCCCGCGGCAGGCATGCTGAAGATGGACTGCATGGCCTGGTCTTCGGCATGGAAGTACACGGTGCGCCCATCGGCCGACCAGAACCAGTCCTGGCAAGAAAGGTCGATGTTTTCCGTAAGCGGGGTTTTTGAGCCGTTGCGGGTATCGTAAAGCGTCATCACCACGCGGTCGGCATAAAAGTGCGGTATGCTTTGCTTTCCATACAGGATATAGCGGCCATCGGGGCTGTACACGGGGCTGCTGTCGTCGGCTTCATTTTCGGGAGTGATGTTGGTCATCTGTCCGCTGCCATCGGTGGCCAGCAGAAAAATGTCGTAGTTGGTATTGTCGTAGGGCGGCTCGGTGGTGTTCATGCTCACGGCGATTGTGCGCCCGTCGAGTGCAATGTCGTAGCTCACCCCGCCCATCATGTTAAAATAATTCACGGTATTGGGCATGAGGTCGGTCACCTTGCCCGAGCCCAGCTCCAGGCTGAACAGTCGCGGGTAAAAGCCGTCGGTGAGCCAGCGGTCCCAGAAGCGGTACATGGCGTTTTCGGTCACTTTGGCTGTGACCTTGCTGTCGCGCATTTTCCTTTGCAGCTCGCGCAGCTTGTCCCAGTCGCCGTTGTATTCGGGCAAAATGTTGGCGGCAAAGGCCAGGCGCTGCCCGTCGGGAAACCACTTCAAGCCAAACACGCCCACGGGTAAATCGGTCAGCTTCTGGGCTTCGCCACCCTTAACGGGAAGGATATACACCTGCCCGGGCCCATCGTGGCGGCGCGAAACAAAGGCCAGGCGGGTGCCGTCGGGGCTCCACACGGGCGAGCCTTCCTTGCCGCTGTAAGTGAGGCGGCGCTGTTCACCGGTTTCGTTATGAAGCAGGTAAATATCGGTGGTCGAGGTGTTGGCGTCAATATCCCATTCGTTTACCGTAAAGGCGGTCCACAGCCCATCGGGCGACACTTCGGGATTGCCCACCCGCTTCATCTGCCACAGCAGCTCAGGGGTGATGGGAGACTTTTGTTGGGCCAGGAGAGGCTGGAAGGAAAGGGCGAAAATTACGAGAGGGAGGAGGAGTTTCAGAATTTTCATATTATTTTGATTTCAGATTAACGATTAACGATTTTTGATTTTAGATGTTGAAAGAGGATTTCACGGATTGTGTTGGTGATTTTTTGTGTTTTTGAGTTCCCGCCTTTCGTCGGGCAGGTTTGTGGCCTGAATATTTTCACGCAACGAACGCAAAGATAAAAAACGCAGGGAAATGACTTTCGAATTTTTTAACCGCCAAGGCGCAATGACGCAATGTTTTATTTGAGTTTTTTACCAAAAAAAGAACGCAAAACAATTTTTAAAAAGTCCAATAAGGTAATAAGGTCCTAAGTTTAATCAGGTTTTTTGGTTACTAAGGTAATAAGGTTATACTTTTTGAGTCACAATTATAGCAGATCAATGAAAGGCAAAAAAAGAAACAGAAAAATTTTGAAATGTAGTCTTTTCCCTTGGCCAATCAGTTTGGCATAATTAATTGCCTTTAAACGTTCCAATCCATTTTTACTTTTGGTAGCTAAACCAAAACTCCTAAGTAACAGGCTTCACTACCCCTAATCCGCTGAACCTTATTACCTTAGTAACAACTAAACAACCCAACAACCACCTGAACCTTATTACCTTATTTCCCACTTTAGAGTCTTCTGGTAAAACTTAATAAATTTATCATATTCACTTTCAAAAGTTACTTTTTTATGATGCTCGGGTTGATTTAAAATGTACTTACAAACTTTGTCAACATCTGATTTTGAAACAGAGAAAGCAGAAGCTGTTTCCTGCCAAAGAAATAAACTTTTGCAAAGTTTGTTTTCAACAATAAACTTTTTTGAGCTTTCTGCAACTTTTTCAACTAAAGCCTCTTCAGAAATTTTCGGCGACTTTGAAACCAGAAAGTGAACATGTTCTGGATTTGCATAAATGGCATATAACTTTGAATCGCTATTGTTGACGATCCCAGTTATATATTTTTCAATACGTTCCCTTATTTTTTCAGTAATAAAAGGGTAACGGTTCTTTGTTACCAGAATAAAATGAGTATAAAGGTTGTTGTATTCAATTCTCATTATATTCAGTTTTTTTCCAAATAAGGTAATAAGGTTCAGAGTAAAATCAGTTTTGCTTGGTTACTAAGGTAATAAGGTTTAATTCTTCAACAAAATGAACTTGTGCAAATGAATTCAGTTTTTCAAATTACAAAAAAACCCAAACAATTAATCCTTTCTATTATTCAAACTTTATGCGTTTTCAGAAGCTTTTTATTCTTTTCAAACCAATTTTGAATACTACCGAAACTTAACCAAATTACCTTAGCAAAACAATCAACAATTCTTAACATGCTGATTATTATTGTCTTATAAACGGGCCTGTCCCCGCAAAAACTTTTTAACCTTATTACCTTAGTAACAACGTATCAACCCAATAACCAACTTAACCTTATTACCTTATTAAATAATCAAACCCCAAAAACCCTGTTCAGCACCAACTCCTCCACGGCTTTTCGGCGCTGGTCGAGCAGTTGGCCCAGGGCTTCTTCGCCGCCTGTATAGAGCACCTGGCTAATGAGCGGCATGGCCAGGAAGGGGAAAAAGCACACCGAGAACATATTGACCAGCAGCTCGCGGGCATCGGTGGGTTGCATGCGGCCGGCAGCGGCTTCCTCATTGATTTCCTGCTGAACGGCATTAAGATCGACCTGGTATTTTTGAAGTATGGGATACATCAGCTCGGGATGCTGCTGAGCCTCCTGCAGAATGAAACCCGGCAAAAAGGGCTTGCGCAGCATGACCTGCAGAAAGCGATCGGCCAGCAATCGAAAGCGTTGATACAGGCTACCGGCCTCCCGCTCGAGCAGCACTCCGCTGATGCGGGCGAAACCAGCCAGGGCATCTTCCATTACGCGTTTGAAAAGCACTTCCTTGCTTTCAAAATAATAGTGCAGCAAGGCTTTGTTTACCCCGGCATCGTTGGCAATCTGCTGCATGCGCGCACCCGAGTAGCCCAGGTACACGAAATTTTTGGTGGCCGCTTCCAGTATGCGCTCTTCTGCGCTTTGTGATTCATTTATCATGTGGCATTGTTTTAAAACAATTACATTCTGCCACTAAAACACAAAAACACAAAGTATCACAAAAACTTTTGTGCATTTTTAGTGCCTTGGTGCTTTGGTGGCTGATTTTCCAGGAAAGCCTTCAACCATCCCAAACTTCAAAATTAACAGAATTTACGTCCTTTCCAAAATATTTTGACCAGATAGTTAACCCCCACTGCTCCGGCTTCAAACAAATGCGTTTCATGTTTGTTAATTGAGTAAAACTTAAAACAATGGAAAAGCCTGCTATTACCGACAAAAACATTCACCCCCTGATAAAGAGCCGGTGGAGTCCGCGCTCTTTTGACTCGCGCCCTGTTGAGGCCGATAAGCTGCAGCGCATTTTCGATGCCGCACGCTGGGCTCCCAGCAGCTTCAACGAACAGCCCTGGCGCTTCATGGTGGGCATAAAGGGTGATGAAACCTGGGACAATATTTACGACAGCCTGCTGGAATGGAACCAACAGTGGGCCAAAACTGCCCCGGTGCTGGTAATGGCCATCGGCAGCACCCATTATGCTAAAACCCATAAGGAAAGCGACATTTTCAAATACGATGTGGGGCAGTCCATCGCCTACCTCACCATCCAAACCATGGAAGAAGGACTTATGATGCACCAGATGGGCGGCTTCTCCAAGAAAAAGGCCATCGAGCATTTCGGCATTCCAGCGGACTTTATGCCACTGACCGTGTCGGCCCTTGGCTACCAGGCTGCTCCCGAGCAGCTGCCCAAGGAGTTTGCCGAACTGGAGCACAAGGAGCGTAGCCGCATGGCCCTCGACGAGCTGGTCTTTTCCGGCCGCTTCGGACAGGCCAGTGCGCTGGCCCGATAATCAAGGCAGTTCACGCGGACGGCCTTCCGTATTTCCACCGAAAAATCCACCCGATTTTTTGTATATTTGGATCGTCCTAAGCCGAGCCCTGTACCAAATATGCCTTTACCTATGGAATTGCGCCGCCTGTTTATCTTCCTTTCGCTGCTGGCCTTGCTGGCGGCAGGCAGTTTTGCACAGGCACCCAAATACAGCAACGAGTTTCTGAGCATCGGCGTGGGCGCGCGGGCACTTGGCCTTTCCAACGCTTACACTGCCCTGGCCAACGATGCCACCGCCGGCTATTGGAACCCCGCCGGGCTTACCCATATCAATTCCAACCTGCAGCTTTCGCTGATGCATACACAATATTTTGCCGGCATCGCACGCTACGACTATGGCTCGCTGGCTTTCCGATCGGGCGACAACAACCACTTTGCCGTGTCGTACATCCGTTTCGGGGTAGATGACATACCCGACACTTCCGAACTGATCGACGCCGAGGGCAACATCAACTACGACCGCATACGCTCCTTTTCGGCTTCCGATAATGCTTTCATCCTCTCCTATGCCCGCCTGTTACCCAATGTGGAGAACCTGCGCGTTGGCGCCAATGCCAAGATCATTCGGCGCACGGCCGGCTCCTTTGCCGGGGCCTGGGGCTTCGGGCTCGACCTGGGGCTGCAGTACCAGTGGCGACAGTGGCAGTTTGCCGCTATGGGGCGCGACCTTACCTCCACCTTCAACGCCTGGAGCTACGATTTTGATGACAAGATGCGCGAAGTATTTACCCTTACGGGGAACGAGATACCAGAGAGCAGTCTGGAGATCACCCTGCCGCGCCTCATCCTGGGTGCCGCAAGGCAGTTTAAAATTACCGAAGACTTCGGCTTGCTGGCTACAATGGATTGGGTCATTACCACCGATGGGCGCCGCAACGTGCTCATCAAGGGCGACCCCTTCAGCATGGACCCCAGCCTGGGCATGGAGTTTTCCTTTAAAAACATGATCTTTCTGCGCACGGGCATTGGCAGCTACCAGCGCTACACCCGCAACAACGAAAGTGTACGCGGCGGCATGCAGGCAAATATGGGCGTGGGTATCAATATCGGGCAGCGGCTGAGCATCGACTATGCCCTGACCGATGTGGGCGATCAGAGCGTGGCCCTGTATTCCAATATTTTCAGCCTGCGATTCAACATCGACCGCAGGGAAAGACCTGAACCCACTGAATAATATCCGTAAACTACCTTGAAAAAAATATTCATCCATATTCTACTGCTTTTTTCCGGTCTGCTGGCACTGGGGCAAACCCCTTTTGGCAATGAGTGGATCAACTACAACCAGCAGTATTATGCCATCAAGGTGCATGAGCGCGGGCTGTACCGCATCAGCTACAGCGCCCTGCAGGAGGCCGGCATGCCGCTGGGCAGCTTCGACCCGCGCAGCTTCCAAATGTTTTTCCGCGGACAGGAACAGGCCATCATGGTAAACAACGAACAGAGCGGACTTTTCCAGCCGGGCGACTACATTTTGTTCTTTGGCGAAAAGAACGACGGCGCCCTGGACGAAGCACTTTACAAAGGCGCGCAGTTTCACCCCAATCCTAACTACAGCCTGTATACCGACACGGCCACCTACTATATAACCTGGAACAACCTGCTGAACAACAAGCGCTTTGTCAGCGAAACGGATGTGAACTTCGAAGGTTACAGCCCGGCCACCTATTTCTGGCACACCGAACGCCAGGATTATACCGGCACCTATTATGCCGGAGAAACCAACGCCGTGGGCGTGACCGATCCCGAATATACCCAGGCCCAGGGCTGGTTCGATGGCGCATTAACCCTCGGCCAGAGCCGCAGCAAGACCATACCCACGCCCAATCTTTTCCTGGCAGGGCCACAGGCACAGATCGAACTGGCCGTGGCGGGGGCCTCCAACTATGCCACCATCAACCCCGACCACCACCTGCAGATTCAGTTTGCCAACCAGCTCATCGATACCCTTTACGATGGATACAAGCTGCTACGCTTTACCCGGCAGGTGAATGTGTCTTCGCTCAACCCCGCCGGGACACCCTTTGTGTTTACCTCCATCAACGACCTGAACAGCCCGGTGGACCGCAGTGCCATTGCCTATATCCAGGTTCGCTATCCGCATAATTGGAACCTGCGAAACCTCCCTCAATTGAAGTTTGAACTTCCGGCAGGCAGCGGCACCAAAACCCTGGTACAATTCACCAATTTCGATGCCGCCGGGAGTGACACCGTCTGGATCTTTGATCTGGACAATGACCGCCGCATCCCGGTTGTTTTTGAAGAAGAGCAGTTCCGAGCCCTGGTGCCCAATGCCACGCAGCTTCGCAGGCTGTTTCTCACCTCTTCGGCTCGAATAAAAACAGTGAGCCAGGTGCGGCCGGTGAGCACCAATCCCGCCAGCTTTGCCCGCTTCCGCAACTTTGGGGCAGCGCCTTTCCTGGGTGCCGACTTCCTAATGCTGACCCACGGCAGCCTTTGGACGGCTGCCACACAATACATGAACTACCGCAACAGCACGGGCCACCAGGTACTGCTGGCCGATGTGGAAGAGCTCTTTCACCAGTTTGGCTATGGCACCTTCAAGCATCCCCTGGCCCTGAGGAATTTCGTTCGCTTTGTCATGGACCGCAACCCTGCATCCCCGCCCGAATACCTGTTTTTGCTGGGCAAGGCCATCGATGCCCGCAACGCCCGCAACAACGCCTCCAATTATGCCCTGAACATGGTGCCCTCCTTTGGCGACCGCAGTTCCGATGCGCTGATTACGGCCGGACTGGATGGGCAAAGCTTTGCCCCGACCCTGGCCACGGGCAGGATCGCCGCACGCAACCCCGCACACGTAAGCCTTTATCTGAACAAGATAATGGAATATGAAGCGGCCCAGCAAGAGCCCCAGGAATGGATGAAGGAGATCCTCCACTTTGGCGGAGGCACCAGCCAGATCGAGCAGGTGTTCCTTTACAATTACCTGAGGCAGTACAAAGAAAGCCTGGAGGCCCCACACTTCGGCGGGCATGTGCGCACTTTCCTGAAAAGCAGCACCGAGCCCATACAGATCAACCAGAGCGACAGCCTGCGGCAGATCATCAACAACGGGGTGTCGCTTATGACCTTCTTTGGCCACGCCACCGGCATTGGCTTCGACATCAGCATCGACGAGCCCTCCGAATACAACAACGCCGGCCGTTACCCCTTCGTCACGGCCAACTCATGTTATTCTGGCGACTTGTTCGGCACTTTCAACAGCACCAGCGAAGATTTTGTGCTGATTGAAAACAAAGGCGCCATTGGCTATATAGGCTCCACCACCCTGGCCGGCACATCGGAATTGCACCGTTTTTCCAGCCAGTTTTTCTCCAACCTTTCGGGCGATTATTACGGCCTGCCCATTGGAAGAAATGTGCAGGAAACTATCCGCGACATGCAATTATCGGGCAACCTTTTCAAATATGTCAGCCTTTTTTCGGTGTTGCACTCCGACCCGTCCATAGTGATCAACAGTTTTCCCAAGTCCGACTATAAGCTTACTCCGCCCGACATTTCCTTTATCCCAAAGGATGTAACGGCTGAGCTCGACACTTTCACTGTCAGAATTCGGGCCACTAATATCGGCAAAGCCGTAACCGATTCGATGATGGTGGAAATGATCCGCACCCTGCCCGATGGCAATTCCGAAACCTATATTCAAAGGGTGCCCACGCCCCTGTTCCGGAGAAACGTAGACTTCCGCCTGCCGGTTGACCGTGTGAACGGTATTGGCCTAAACCACTTCACCGCCATGCTCGATGCCTTTAATGAAATCGACGAGCTAAACGAGACCAACAATTTGGCCACCACCAGCCTGCTCGTTAAGTCGGCCGACCTGCAGCCGGTGTACCCGCCTAAGTATGCGATAGTACCTGATCCCCAGGTTACGCTCAAAGCTTCGGCAGGCAACCCTTTCGGGGAAGCCCGCAATTATGTGTTCGAACTCGACACCAACGGGCGTTTCACCAACCCCATAAGGCACACCCTGAGCGATGCGGGCGGTGTCATCACCTGGAGCCCATCCATCAGCCTGGGCGACAGCATCGTGTATTTCTGGCGCGTGAGCCAGGACTCTATCTATACCGGCGAATACAACTGGCGGGGCAGCTCTTTCCAGCACATCAGCGGGCAAACCGGCTGGAGCCAGGCCCACTTCGACCAGTTCGGGCAGAACACCTACCGCTTTGTCAACTACAACCCCACGGAGCGCATGTGGGACTTCGAGAACAACCGCATTACCGTGGCGGCACAGACCGGCTTTTATCCCTATATGGAATACTATGAAAACTGGCTGCGGGTCAACGGCGTGCTCACCCGCGTTTGGTCGTGTCTGGGCACCGGTGGCAACGGCATGGTATTCTTCGTGTTCGATCCGGTAAGCGGCGAGAACTGGATTAGCTTTGATCAGGGCGGAGGCGTTGGGCAGTTCGGCAATGTTCACTGCACCACCAGCAGCCGGCCGGGTTTCGACTTTTATACCCATACCGAAGAGTGGCGCGAGCGGGTAAGGATATTTCTCGACAGCATCCCCGACGACCATTACATAATGGCCTGGAGCCACCGCAACCACAATGCCGAAAGCTTTTCAGAAGAGCTCAAGCAAAGTTTCGAGGCTTTTGGCAGCGGACTTATTCGCCAGCTCCCCAACAACCGGCCATACCTGATCTGGGGGCAGAAAGGACAATCCCCTGGCAGCGCCAATGAAGCCATTGGGCAAACCATTGCCGCCCTCATTCAGATTGAAGACAGCCTGGAGACCAACTGGAACCGCGGCTTCATACAGTCGGAGCTGGTGGGCCCTGCCAGCAACTGGGAGTCGCTGCACTGGCGGCAAAGCAGCCTGGAAGACCCCAGCACCGACCAGGTGAGCCTCGACATTTTCGGTCTGCAGCCCGGCGGGGAGCCGGTCATGCTTTATCAAACCCTGCCTGCAAGCGTGAACGATATTTACAGCCTGGGCGACAGCATCGATGCCGCACAATACCCCCTGCTGCAATTGCGGGTTAATATGTTTGATGAGGTAAACCGCACCCCCGCGCAGATGGACCGCTGGCAGGTGCTCTACCAGGGCATCCCCGAAGCAGCCCTCGATCCTGGCCGCCATTTCGTATTTTTGGCCGACACCCTGCAGGAAGGGCAGGACCTGATCTTCAGCACGGCCATAACGAACATTAGCAGCTACGATATGGACAGCCTGCTGGTGCGTTACTGGATCGTGGACGAGCAGCGGCAGCCCCACCCCATCGCCTATCCGCGGCAGGCACCCCTGCTGGCAGGACAAAGCCTGATCGACACCGTGCGCTATTCCACCCGCGGATTGACAGGAAACAACACCTTCTGGATTGAAGTGAACCCCGACAACGACCAGCTGGAGCAATACCACTTCAACAACATTGGCAGCCTGCCCTTTTATGTGGAACGCGACAAAGCCAACCCCTTGTTGGATGTGACCTTCGACGGCATCCGTATTCTCGATGGGGAGGTGGTATCGCCCAAGCCTCATATCCGCATTACCCTGAACGACGAAAACCAGTACCTTTTGCTTAACGACACTTCGCTGGTCAAGGTGTTTTTGCAAACCCCGCTACAGCCCGAGCCACAGCGGATATACTTTATGGAAGGCGGGCGCGAGCTGATGCGCTTCTTCCCGGCCAGCCTGCCAGAAAACACCTGCCTGATTGAGTTTCAGCCTGAGTTCACCGAGGATGGCACCTACCGCCTGCGCATACAGGCCACCGACAAATCGCTGAACGAATCGGGGCAGGAAGACTACACCATCAGCTTTGAGGTGATCAACCGCAGCACCATTACCGAGGTGCTCAACTGGCCCAACCCCTTCAGCACGGCCACGCATTTTGTTTTTACCCTTACGGGATCGGAGCTGCCCACCTTCTTCCGTATACAAATTATGACCATTACCGGCAAAGTGGTGCGCGAAATCGACATGAGCGAGCTGGGCCCCCTGCGCATCGGACGCAACATTACCCAGTATGCCTGGGATGGCACCGACACTTATGGCGACCGCTTGGCCAACGGGGTGTACCTATACCGTATCATTACGAACATTAACGGTGAAAGCATCGAACTGAATCCCACTTCAGCCAGCCGTTTCTTCCACCGCGAAATGGGAAAAATGTACCTGTTAAGATAAGCCTGATAAGCCATGATAAACTATCCGCCCAAAATACTCGCCGCCCTCGCCGAAGCCATCGATGAGAACCACAAGATACTTTACTGGCTCATGGAAAACGGCTACCCGGAGCTTGCGGCCATTGCCAACGCCATTCACCTGAACAAGGAAGCCTTCGACTGGCTGATGAAGCATAAGTACCCACATTATGCGGCCTTTACCAAAGCCGTTTGGGACGACAAGAAAGCCTACTTCTGGCTGAAGCAGCATGGCTTCGATTTTATGGTAAAACTATCGGATGCGGCCCAGGGCGATGAGCAAAGCTTACAATGGTTTAAGGAACAGCAGATGGAGATTTTTATCCTGATTGCCAAAAAAACCGAAGAGGTGATCAAGCGCAAGCAACACGAGTTGAGCGACTATCACAAACTGCATTTTTAATCCCCATATGGAACACTGATAACGCGGATCAAACGAATTTCAGCGGATAAAATCAGTGTTTATCCGGTTAATCAGTGTCATCCGCGTTCTGTTTTAAAACTCGAAAAACTTAACTAACCTAAATATTCCAGCATCGCCTGCACAATATTCTCAGCCCCATCGCCAATCTGGGCAATGTCGGCATCGAGCATATAGCAGGGCGTGGTGAAAAGTTTGTTTGCCTCGTCGAACACCACTTCGCCATGATGGGTGTTTTTATGGGTGGCGCCCATTTTTTCCACCGCGGCAGCCGTACCTTTGTCCTGGCCAATGGTGAGCTCGCCTTTACCAAGGATTCTGGCCAGCAATACAGGAGCAATGCATAAGGCCCCAATGGGTTTGCCTGCCTCGTGCATGCCCTTCACAGCCTTTTCCACATCAGCATTCACTTTACAGTCAGTACCATCGAAGGCAAAAGTGCTCAGGTTCTTGGCAGCACCAAAGCCGCCGGGAAACAATAGCGCATCGTAAGCGGCCGGATTGAATTTACTCAGCGGCTGTATCTTTCCGCGGGCAATGCGGGCCGACTCCACCAGCACATTGCGGCTTTCGGGCATCTCCTCCCCGTTAAGGTGATTTATCACATGATGTTGCATAATGTCAGGGGCAAAAACCTCATAAGAGGCACCTTGTTTTTTAATGGCATACATGCTGAGCGTGGCTTCGTGAATTTCGGCTCCATCATACACTCCACATCCTGAAAGGACTACGGCAAATTTTTTCATAGCTATAAGGGTTTTGTTTCCAAGAAACAAAAATCGGAAATTTTTCAAAAACGGCCAAACCTTGTTACTCGTAACGCAGGGAAGAAACCGGATCTTTCTCGGCAGCCTTACGGGCGGGCATATAGCCGAAGATGATACCCACGGTGGCGGCCACACCGAAAGAGATGATGATGGACTCGGGCGAGACGATGGTGAGAATATCGGTAAAGTGCATGATGCCGCGCGAGAGGCCAATACCCAGGAAGATGCCCAGTATGCCGCCGCTGATGCTGATAAGCACCGACTCGGAAAGGAACTGAAAGACCACATCGGTTTTGCGCGCGCCCACGGCCAGCCGGATGCCGATTTCGCGAGTGCGCTCAATGACGGAGGCCAGCATGATATTCATTATGCCGATGCCACCAACGATGAGCGAAATGCCGGCAATGGCCCCCAGCACAATGTTGAAAATATCTTTGGTGCGCTGTTCCTGCTGCAGCAGTAATTCAGGCACAATCACTTCGAAGTCTTCCACGCCGTAGTGCCTGCGAATGAGCATGCGCTGGATCAGTTCGGCGGTAGGTGTGAGCTGGGCAGAGTTCTCTACCTGCACGGTGACGCGATTGAGCTGATGGTAATTCTGGGCTTTTACGTCTTCGGCCGAAGCCGCCACCCCGCCAATAACAACCACATTGCGGCGGCCACGACCACCGCCCTGCCGGCTTTGCTGCTGTAACTGTGCCATATTTATGGCCGAGCGGTCTTCGAAACGAAGCAGCAGGGTTTGCACCGGGGTGTAAATCACGTTGTTGAACTCGCTCACGCCCAGGTTTTCAATGGCGTCTTCCGACACCATGCGGTCTTCCACCACGCCGATGACGGTAAGCCAGTTGGTGCCGGCCTTAATTTGCTTGCCAATGGGGTTGGTGTTACCAAAGAAAATGCCGCGAATATTGTTGCCGATAATGGCAACGGGCGCGCCATTGCGCATATGATCTTCGGTAAACATGGAGCCCTGTGCCAGGTTCAGGCGGTACATGTCGAAATAGTCGGGAGTAACCCCTCCCACCCTAATGGGCCTGCGAATACCGTCGTTCATGGCAAAGGTGCTGATCTCCACCTCGGGGCTTACCTTTTGCACCGTGGGCACAATGCTTCGAATGCTTTCCACATCGGCCAGGGTAAGGCCCGGCGAGAAACGGCCGCGCTGGGTTTCGTCCTGGCTTTCGTTGGTGGCAAAAAGAGGCCGAATAATAATGTTGTTCACCCCCACCATCTTCATCTGTTCGAGGATTTCCTGGCGGGCACCGTTTCCTATGGCCAGCATGGCAATAACGGCCGCCACGCCAAAGATGATGCCCAGGGCGGTGAGCATCGACCGGAAGCGATTGGCCACCACCGCCTCGAAAGCAATGTTGAGGTTATAGAAATACTTTTCGAAATACTCCATTACATGGATTTTTTAAAGTTCCACCAGCCGCAGCTCATCCGGTTTTTCGGGTATGGTCAGCAGCACCAGGTCGCCCTGCTCAAGTCCGTCTTGGATAATGATCTGGTTTTCGTTGCGAATACCAACGTTCACCTGTTTCTTTACCAAACGGTTGCCTGACTGCAGATACACCCAGGTAAGGTCGTTGCTGCCATGAATAGCTTCGATGGGCACAAACAACACATCCTCTTCCACATGGGTTACAATGGTATTTTTGGTAGTCATGGCGGGCCGCAGAATGGTGTCCGACTCGTTGATCTGAATCTTCACCTCAAACACCCGGGCATCCTGGTTGGGGCGCTGCTCGCCAATGTTGGCCACTTCGGTCACAAAACCGGTGAATTTCTTTTCAGGAAAGGCATCCACCACAATTTCAGCTTTCTGGTTGGCTTTTACCTTGCTGATATCAACCTCGTTCACGTAAGTGCGCGACATCATCACCGAGAAGTCGGGCAGGGTAGCCACCACATTGTCCCAGGTGCTTATTTGTGAGCCTACGGTGATTTTGCTGCCGTCCCAATTTCGCCGGTATATTACCATACCGTCCTGGGGCGCGTAAATCACAAATTCGTCAATCACCTCAATGAGGTTGTCGTAGCGACGTTTGATCTGGTTGAGCGAAGCGGTTACCTCCTGCATCTTGGCGCGGGCCTGCTCCAGGCGCAGGTCGTAATTGGTTTTGGCCTGCTCATAAGCGCGCTGGGCTTTCTCCATGTTGATCTCGGCCTGGCGTATGGCAGCGGGTGGCTCATAGCGCGACTGCTCCAGGGTAATCTGGGCTTCCTCGAAGTTAAACTGCAAATTAATGAGGTCGTTGCGGGCATTGCGCAGCTCCATGGTGGTGTCGAGCATGGTTTGGGTGTGAAGGGTTTGCAGTTTTTCCAGTTCGGTTTCCACATCCTTCAGGCGGTTGCTGATCTCGGTGCGGTCGAGCGTGGCAACCCAGTCGCCCTCCTTCACCAGGGTACCCTCAGCTATCAACTCAGCGATCTGAACGTTCCACAGGTTTACCGTACGCAAACCCGATGGACCCTGTATGTTTTCCGAATTTTTGGCTTCCAGCTCACCGCTGGTATATACGCTGACCACAAAATCGCCCCTTTGAACGGGCACCTTTATGGTTTCTACCAATACAGGCTCAGAGCGTAAAAAATACCACAGCGCCAAAACGATCAGCACACCAAGGCTGATCAATATCCATTTCTTTTTATTCATAATGTTATTGTGAGAAGGTCAGAAAATCCTTTTTTTCATTATTAAACCCCGCAAATTTATCAGAAAACCCTGCAAAAATCATGAAAACAGGTCCATTTCTGAAAAATTTTGCATTTGGCCAGGCTGTTTTTGGGAAAAACAGAAGAGGTTGGCCGAATATTTTCTTCAAAATTTCAAACATCAGTTTTACAATACTTTCAGCGCTTTAAACAGACACTGATAGGCCAAAAAATTAAAGCAAAAAAAGATATAAAAATTTTATTTAAAATTCATTTTTTGTGTTTTGGCGAATATTGTTTTGAATTTTTTTTCAAAATATTTGTTGAAAAAAATATTTTATTTAAATTTGGTCTAAATAAAAATAGGAACACAAAACCCTTAAAAATGTTACGATTATGAAAAGAACATTGTTAGCAAGCATATTCGGTTTCTATCTTTTTGCAGGAACCGGACTGATTCTGGTGGCCAATGAGCCTGTAGTAAAAGAAACCACAGCTCAGGCAGCTTGTTGTGAAACCGCAGCCAAAGCCGCTGAAAAGACAGCCGATGCCAGTTGCGCGCCTGCCACTCCCGTGCAGACGGCCAGCACCCATGCCAGCGACTGTGGCAGCACGGCTGTTAAGACGGCCAGCTCCGCCGAGAAAGCCAGCAGCACCGCTGATTGTGGCAGCACTGCCGTGCAGACCGCCATTACCTCTGCAGCCAGTGACTGTGGCAGCACCGAAGCGAAAACCACACAGGCCGAAGCCGGCGACTGCGTGAAGCGCCCTGCCGGCGTAAGCCCGCAGCGTGCCGAAAACCGATAATTAATTCTCCTGATTTGTATCCTGTATTTTGGTGAAAGACCGCTCCAGCCTCCGGGCCGGAGCGGTTCTTTTTTTGCCGAATTTCCTATTTTTGCAAAAAAACAGCTTATGGCACACCATCTTACCCCCGGCATTTGTGGCAAGACCACCATTACAGTCACTGAAAAAGACACCGCAGCAGCCTATAAATCAGGCATAGTGGCAGTATTCGCCACCCCGGCCATGATCGGGTTAATGGAAAACACAGCACATGTGAGCATACAACCCTACCTTGAAGAAGGCTTCATTACGGTAGGAACCGAGGTGAACATAAGGCACATTAAAGCCACGCCCGTGGGCATGGAGGTAACAGCCCAGTCAGAACTTATAGAAGTGGATGGCAACAAGTTGAAATTTAAGCTCAGCGCCCACGATGAAAAAGGGCAGATCGGCTTCGGGACACATACCCGTTATGTAGTTAATGCCAAAACATTTCTTGAAAACCTGAAAGATTGATGAATTAAAAGTTTCAGGTTCCAAGCTACAGGTTAAGGTGTCAGGTGTTAGGGTTATCCAATCATTTTTTAGCATCCTCAATCTTCTTCGGCCCGAATCTGTTCGGCGCGTTGCTGCGCTTCGCTAATGATCCGCTGGGCATTTCTTTCGCCTTCGTTTTCAAGGGCTAATGCCCTTTGATCGGCTTCCCTAATCAGGGCTTCGCCGGTGCGCCGGGCTGCTGCTTTGGCAATGGGCCCTGATGCCTCCTCTTCGAGGCGCTGAGCTTGCTGGCGAGCTTCTGTACGAATACGCTCGGCGGCGGCACTGGCTTCACGGCGGATGTTATCGGCCTGACGGATGGCCTGTTCCATAACCTGGGCAGCTCGGGCATCGAGCTCGGCCTGCAACTTTTGCCTGGCTTGGTCCACGGTTTCGCGCACCTGGTCTTCCACCCTGTCGCGCACCCCATCTATCTCATGCTGAAGGCGCTGCTCCACCTGGTCGCGCAATTGTGTGCCCACATCGTCCATTACACCCGACAAGCCAAACGAAACTTCGGGGTCGGTAAAGGTGCCCGAAAGTACCACATCAAGATTTACTGTTTCGCCTGGGGCTATATTTAGGCCACGGGCGGCGGCCTGGCTCACCAAATTGTCGAGCACCTGGTTGGCGGCGCCTCCAAACTGGGCGCGTGGCATTTCAATGCTCATAAGAAAATCGATGGTCTGATCGAAGAAGGTGCTTCCGCTCACCTGTGCCACGGACTGTCCGAAGCGCAGTTCGAATGGTTTCACATCCACCTTGCCATCCGAAAACTCAAAGGCCAGCATCAGGTCGCGGATATTAAACTGCCTGAAGGCTTCCACGCGGGTAAGGTCCGACAGTTTGGTCATGGCGGGGCTGCCCTGCAGGCTAATGGATGACGAGCGCAGGTTGCCGGCGCCGGTCAGGGTTTCGAGCAGCGGGCTCAGGGTTTGGTCGAGCAGGCTGCTCAGGCTGATGTTGGCCGAAAACTGGCCCAGGGCGTATTGTCCAATGGGGGCAAGCACCTGGAAAGTATTGAAGGCGTTGAAGGCCTGCTGAATGTCGAACTGCGAAATGCCGAGCCTAAAGTCGATGGCTGGATGCTCGCCCTGTGTGCTGTAGGAACCGTTGAGCGACAGCGATCCGCCCAGCATGTTCATGCGCACATCTTCGAGGGCAGCGCGGCTTTCGGCCACCCTGATAAGGCCTTCCACGTTGGTAATGTCGAGCTGGCCAAAGAGCATACGATCGAATCGTGAACGCAGGCTGAAATCGATATTTCCTGGTATCTCAATCACCGAAAGCTCCGTGGGTTCATCCGAAGTGCTTTCGGGCATGCCCTCCATAAGCTGGTTGAGGTTAAAAAAGGAAGAGCGAGTTTCGAACGAGCCACTCAGCAGCTGGTCGTTGAGTAAAAAACCCAAGATATTGTCGATTCGACCGTTGGCAGTCAGGTCACTTTCGCCCAGCTTCATATCAAACACCGGCATACTTAAATACTGAGGCGACAAGGAAAACTCGGCACGTCTCACTTCAACGGTTTGTGGCAGGTCATTGGTAGCATATAACAAATTGCTTACGTTAAAATGCCCGCTAGCATCAAACTCTCCATACCGTCCACTTTCGATGGACGACATTCGTCCGCGGGCCTGCAAGTCGCTATCAATGACACCACGCAACGAGGTGCCGCTTTCCAGTGGGTAGAAGTCCCCGATCTGGCTCAGATCGAGGTGCCCTTTCATTAATGCGTCTATTTGCGGATCGCTCACCGGAGTGCGCAGGTTGAGGCTGGCTTCAAGGGGGTTACCGCCCAGGTTCATTCGCAGTGCCGGCATGTCAACCACCGTCAGGTCAATGTCTTTGCCGGGATTGTCCACATTGAGGCTCAGCTGCACGTTGCTGACCGAAGCAGGCAGGTCGGGATACTGAAACATGCCATCTTTCACCCCCAGTTTTAAACTGAAGCCCGGTATTTCGTCATCGCTGTAAATACCTTTAACAAAACCGCTGAGCTCCATACTTCCTTCGGCCCTCAGGTCGCTAAAATTTTTGGAGTACATCGCCGGGATAATGGAAAGAAAATCGCGAAATTCGGACCTATGGGCGGCAAACGAAAAATCCATCAGGATACCTTCGTCGGGCAAACCAATTACCCCATCAAAACTCAAAGGCAGCTCATTGATGAGTATTTCGTTTTCACGGAAAGTGAACACATAATCCCTGAGATCGGCTTCTACTTCGGCGGAAATCAGGACTCTAACCTTGCTCAGCACCGGCAGCTTGTCGAAATTAAGGCTTAACGAGCCGATGCTGGCATCGCGGGTACTGATGGTAGTCACGTCCAGGGCCAGGTCGCCCCGGAAAGTTCCGTTCAAATCATTGGCTACCACATAGGTGGTGCTTTCGTTGTCGTGGTAAATCAGGTTGCCATTGGCTATGCGGGCCTGCTTCAGGTGCAGCACAAAGGCTTCACTTTCCCCGGTCTCGATCTCGGTGTCCATCTCTTCCGACTCCTTCATGATATCCCAGTTGGCCGTGCCGTCTTCGAGCACTTTCAGCAAAATATCGGGCCGGTCGAGTGATATGCCTTTTATTTCAAAGCCGCTTTCGCGGAAAACGCTGAACAAGTCAATGGTCACGCCGATACGTCCAATGGCCGCCAGGGTGTCTTTTTCGAAAAGACCCACCCCAACAATTTTCAGATCATTCAGCGAAAGCGACACATTGGGAAAATTGCGGATGAGCGACAGCCCGAAAGTTCCGAATTCAACCTGTGCATTGAGACTTTCGTTGATTTCGGTTTTAACCCGCTCCACAATTTTTCCCTTAAAGGCAAAGGGCAAAATGATCAGGAGCAACAAAACGGATCCGATAACAATCCCGGTAATTTTAAATATTTTTTTTGCCATATCTAAAAGACTTTTATGTGTTGGTGAAAATTTTCTTGTAATGGTTTCATTCCTTATCCGAAAACCCTTGCAAAGGGGTTTACCATCGGGCGGTTTTATTTCGTAGCAGGTGGTCAGCCAGGGTGAGTGCGGCCATGGCTTCCACTATGGGCACGGCCCGCGGAACCACACAGGGGTCATGACGGCCTTTGGCTTCAAGGGTCACGCTTTCCTTGTCCCTGTTTACAGTCTGTTGGGCAGAGCCAATGGTGGCCACGGGTTTGAATGCGACCCTGAAATAAATAGCTTGTCCGTTGCTGATGCCCCCTTGTATGCCCCCCGATCGGTTGGTCAGGGTGATTACTTCTCCATTGGGACCAGTGCTGAAGGCATCATTGTGTTCGGAGCCTTTCATGGAGGCGGCCGAAAAGCCACTGCCATAGTCAAAGCCCTTCACGGCATTGATGCTGAGCATGGCCTTTGCCAGGTCGGCCTGCAGCTTATCGAAGACAGGTTCGCCCAGTCCGGCAGGAACGCCACGCATCAGGCAGGTTATCACGCCCCCGGTGCTGTCGCCTTCGGCCTTCAGTTGCTCAATATAATCGATCATGCGTTTTGCCGCGGCGGCATCGGGGCAGCGCACCAAATTGGCCTCTACCTGTTTTTCATCCACTTTTCTAAAATCGACCTTGGCTTCAACCGGGCCCACCGCCGAAACCCATGCCAATATCTCTACCTGGTATTTTGCGAGCAGCATCTTTGCCAGGGCACCGGCCGCAACCCGGGCCGCGGTTTCACGGGCCGATGAGCGACCCCCGCCCCGGTGGTCGCGATGGCCAAATTTCTTTTCCCACGAAAAGTCGGCATGCGAAGGACGGTAAACATCTTTGAGGGCATCGTAATCTTTTGAACGTGTATCTTTGTTGCGGATCAGGAAGGCAATGGGTGTGCCCAGCGAACGGCCTTCGAAGATGCCCGAAAGAAACTCCACCTGATCGGATTCGCTGCGAGGAGTGGTAATAGATGACTGCCCCGGGCGGCGCCGGGACATGTCTTTTTCAACCAGGGAAAGATCCAACTCAATGCCTGCCGGAAAACCATCGAGTATTCCGCCAATGGCCGCGCCATGCGATTCGCCGAATGTGGTTAAACGTAGTATGTTTCCAAAGGTATTTCCAGCCATATCACAAAATTAAGGTATTTTTGTATTGCCTGAGAGATAAACATCAGGTGTTCTTTTTTAGTTTAACTAATAGTTTTTTCAACCTATTCACAAAAACGATGAAGACCTTTCTTACCAAAATTATTTTTTTAGGATGGATGCTGAGCGCGATGGGGCTGAGCGGCCTTTTTGCACAAATCACTGCCAACCCGCCCCTTCCCACCGCCGACGAGTCTGTTGTCATTACTTTTGACGCCACACAGGGTGGTGGCGGCCTGGCCGGTTACACTGGCAACGTGTTTGCACATACCGGTGTTAACATCGAAGGAGTTGGCAACTGGCAATATGTAATAGGCAACTGGGGCAACGACAGTAACCAGCCGCAACTTACCCCTATTGGCACAGATCTTTACGAGCTGGAGATAGGCCCAAGCATACGCGAATTTTACAATGTGCCGGCCGAAGCCATTATCACCGGCCTGGCCTTTGTTTTCAGGAGCGAAGGGAGCAGCGGCCCGCAAACCGAAGACCTTTTTATCGATGTGGTTCAGCCCGGGCTGGTGGTTACCCTCACTGCACCGGCAGGCATGCAGCCCATTTTCGAACTCAATGAAACTGTGGAGATTGCAGGCACCAGCAACAATGCTGTTTCCATGTCGCTCTTTGTGAACGATGAGCTGGTGACAACTACCACTGAGGCCAGCCTGAGCTACGACTACCTGGCCAGTGACTTCGGTCGCCACGACGTGCGCCTGGTAGCCGAAGACGGTGAAGGGGAAACCGCAGAAGCCACCACTTATTTCTATGTTCGTGGCAACGTACCCGTGGCAGCGCTACCCGAAGGCCTCATCAGCGGGGCAAATTATATCGACAACCAAACCGTGACCCTGGTGCTGCACGACCCGCCCGCACTCAAAAGTTTTGTATTTGTCATCGGCGACTTCAACGAATGGGAACTCGACGAAGCCTATTTAATGAACCGCACCCCCGATGGCACATATTACTGGATCACCATTTCAAACCTGACCCCCGACACCGAATATGCCTACCAGTATTACATCGATGGCGAAATCCGCCTGGCCGACCCTTACACCCACAAGGTGCTCGACCCCTGGAACGACCATTGGATCGAAAGTTTTAACTATCCCAACCTGAAGCCTTATCCTGCAGGCAAGACCGAAGGCATCGTGAGTGTCATCCATCCCGGGAAACCCGAATACCAGTGGCAGGTGAGTGATTTTACCCCGCCTGAACCCGAGAACATGGTCATTTACGAATTGCTGATTCGCGACTTTGTGGACACTCGCGCCATAAAAACCGTGCGGGATTCGCTCGATTATTTGCAAAACCTTGGCGTGAACGTGATTGAGCTGATGCCCATCAACGAGTTTGAAGGCAATAACTCATGGGGTTACAACCCAAGTTTTTATTTTGCCACCGACAAGGCTTATGGCACCATCAACGATTACAAGGCGTTTATTGACGAATGCCACAGCCGCGGCATTGCCGTGGTGATCGACATGGTGCTGAACCACAGCTTCGGGCAATCTCCCCTGATACATATGTACTCCACCGAAAACTTCTGGGAGCCCTCGGCGGACAACCCCTGGTACAATGTGGAATGCCCGCACGAACCCTGGTGCTGGGGCGCCGATTTCGATCATCAGAGTCCTTATACCCAAGCGTTTGTCGATCGCGTGAATGAGTTCTGGCTTACCGAGTTTAAGGTGGATGGTTTCCGCTTCGACTTCACCAAAGGTTTCACCAACGTGCAAACTGGTGGGCAAGGCTGGAACTACGATGCCGTGAGGGTTGGCCTGCTTAAGCGAATGGCCGACCACATTTGGAGCGTAAACCCAAATGCGTATGTGATTCTGGAGCACTTTACCGACAACACGGAAGAAAAGGAATTGGCCGATTATGGCATGCTCATTTGGGGCAACCTGCACTACAACTATCAGGAAGCGGCCATGGGCTGGATCGACAACAGCAACTTCCAGTGGGTTTCGCACCAAGCAAGGGGTTACAACGACCCTCACCTGGTAGGATATATGGAAAGCCACGACGAAGAGCGCATGATGTTTAAGAACATAACCTACGGGAACAGCAACAACCCGCAATACAACATCAAGAACCTTGAGACAGCCCTTCGCCGGGCCGAACTGGCTGCCACTTTTTTCCTGACCATTCCCGGCCCGAAGATGATCTGGCAGTTTGGCGAACTGGGCTACGATTATTCCATCAACTATTGCCCTGACAACGGCACTATAAACGATGCCTGCCGCACCAACCCCAAGCCCGTGCGCTGGGACTACTTCGACGACTGGCGCCGCAAACGCCTGTACGATGTATACTCCCTGCTTGGCAACCTGAAAACCACCGAGGATGTGTTCCGCACCGGAGATTTCACCCTCGACCTGGGCGGCAACGTGAAGCGCATTCATCTGAACCACCCCGACAACAAGGTTACGGTAATCGGCAATTTCGGTATTGAAGAATGGACCGCCAGCCCCAACTTTCAGCAAACCGGTACCTGGTACGAATATTTTTCAGGCCAGACCCTAAACGTTACGAACACCACCGACGCCATCAGCCTGCAGCCTGGCGAATACCGCCTGTACTCAACCGTTGCATTCCCCGATCACGGATTGCCGCTAAGCGTAAACGAAACCTTTTCCGGGCAAGCCAGGGAGGCAAAGGTGTATCCCAACCCTTCGACCGAAGGCTTCTGGTTTGAAGTGCCCGTGAACACCGCCGGCAAGGTTACGCTTGAAATTTTCAATCTGCAGGGACAGCAGGTGTACCGCCAGGAGCATGAGGCCTTGCCCGGCACCAACACTTGGTTCTGGGATGGCTTTGCCGGCAGCCGGGAAAATCAGGGACTGTATTTCTACCGCCTCAGCACCGGAAAAGAGGCATTCTCAGGAAGGCTGATTGTAAGATAAGTTATCTCCTTTTGGGAAAAGTCAAAAGAAGGCTGCCTCATATTTCGTAAGGCAGCCTTTTTCCATAAGCTTTTGCTTATAACGCCCTGGCAATTGTGCCGCCAATCATTATTCCAATAATGGCCAAAAGATAAATTCCGGCTCCAATAATTACCAGCACGCCCATAAACTGATAATGCATTTTCAGATATTTAAGGGCCTTTGCCAGTGCCGCATCATCATGCTTCTGCATGGCTGCTTTTGAAAAGCGCGAAAATTGCAGCAGGTAATAAAACGGGAAAAAATAAATAACCACCAGGATTAGCAAAGGAACCATAGAGAACATGGGAATGGCCGCCTGAAAAGGAACAGGCAAATCGGCAACCCTGAATGCCCTTAAAAAGAGCAAAGGCGTCAGCAGCATGATACCGATAAAAACAAAGCCCATGATGGACAAAAAAAGGGTCCATTTTCGCGAAGCTTCGAGCTGAAACAATGCCTCCCGGTTTATACCCAGATCATGGTTGTCGTTAAGCATCTCCATGGTTTTGGTTTTTATGGTTAATAATATGCTGAATCATTTTGAAAAACTAAGGCTGAATCTCCCTGAGAAGATTATTCACATCGAGTGAGTGAGTATACATATCAATGGTGCCATCTCCTTTTTGCGGCCATTGTTCTCTGGGCTTGTCCCAATAGAGTTCAATGCCGTTCTGGTCGGGGTCTTCCAGGTAAATGGCCTCTGAAACCCCGTGGTCGGAGGCGCCATCCAGCGGATAACCTGCGTCGAGCAGGCGTTTCAGTATCACCGCCAGGTCTTTACGGCTGGGGTACCTAATGGCCACATGAAACAGTCCGGTACTGTTGCCCGGAGCAGGCTTCCCGCCTTTGCTCTGCCAGGTATTCAGCCCAATATGGTGATGATAACCACCCGCCGAAACAAAGGCTGCATCAGGTCCGTAGGTCATGACCAATTCAAACCCAAGCAAATCGCGGTAAAACTCCAGCGACTTCTCAATGTCTGAAACCTTCAGATGAACGTGCCCAATGGAGGTTTCGGCAGGGGCTTTATAAGGGGTGCCGGCATCCATATTTATTATAGTGTTTTAGTGAAAAGAGATTTAAACAACAACTAAGGTACAAAAAATCATGAATAAACGAAAGACCTACCAATGAGACCCAAGGGCTTGCATCCCTGTTCAAAAGCCCTCCATGGTGTAAAGGGTTTTTGCCATGCCCTTAAAGCCCAGTCAGGTTTGTTTTATAACCATAGTTTTAAACGGTGTTTAAACGGTTAAACAACGGTTTAAGTCAAAAGTTGGTACAAGAATGAGGCTTACCGGAATTGAAGAAAATTTAAATTCTCAAGGCTGTTTTCCTTTGATTTTTTGGTTTTTGGTGAACGAATGATCTTCATAATTCAGCGGCCCCTTAAAGTATCCGGTAATCTTTTTGCCTGTACTGGTATTGCAGTCGATGGTGATTTCGTAATGGCTTCCCAATTTGGAAACCTTAACCGTTTCCCCGTTAATATAAGCATAATCATAGTAAGAAGCTTTTTTTACAGCAAAACTTCCATCGTCAAAAGTGCCGGAAGCCATGCTTTTGGCATTAAACGTATAAGAGGCGGCAGGAAGAAAACGGAACCAATAGCGCAAGCGCCAGAATCAGCCAATCAAAACCCTTATCTTTGCCCTTTAACAGTTTGACACATGCGAATTATTTCTTACAATGTAAACGGCATACGTTCGGCCATTAACAAGGGCTTTCTGGAGTGGCTCGACCAGGAAAGACCCGATGTGTTATGCCTGCAGGAAACCAAGGCCCAACCTGACCAGATACCCTTGTTTCACTTCGAGGAACTGGGCTACCGCAGTTACTGGCACTCGGCACAAAAGAAAGGTTACAGCGGAGTAGCCATACTAAGCCTCATTGAGCCCGACCATGTGGAGTATGGCATGGGCAATCCGCTTTACGACAATGAAGGCCGGGTGATACGAGCAGATTTCGGAAAATTATCGGTAATGAGCGTGTATCACCCCAGCGGCAGCAGTGGCGATGAGCGCCAGGCCTTTAAAATGCAGTGGCTCGATCATTTTATGCAGTATGTGCAGGAGCTCAGGCAAAAGCGCCCCCATTTGGTGCTTTCGGGCGATTATAACATTTGCCATCAGCCCATCGACATTCACGACCCAGTGCGCAATGCCAAATCATCGGGCTTTTTGCCCGAAGAGCGGGAGTGGGTGACTCGCTTCTTGGGGGCAGGCTTCATCGACACATTCAGATTTTTTGAGAAAGCGCCCCACCACTATTCCTGGTGGAGCTTTCGGGCCAATTCGCGCCAGAAAAACCTGGGCTGGCGCATCGACTACCATATGGTAACCGACAACCTGAAAGATAAGATCAGGAATGCTGGCATTATGCCTGAGGTAGTGCATTCCGACCACTGCCCTGTTTGGCTTGAGATCGATCACAACTTATAATTCACATCAAACATTCATGAGGTCGGCCTTGCTTTTTTTGTAATTTTACATAAAAGCACAAGATTTGCTTAATGGTATTTATATCAGAAACCAAAACCCAAACCCATCCATTATGAACCGAAAATTATTTGTCATTTTGTTACTGGCCTTTGTGGTGGCCAGCGCCTGTGTGCCAGCACGCAAATACCAGGATCTTGAGGCCAACTACCAATCCACCTCCAGGGAAAATGAGCAGTTGCGCCGCGACAAGAATGCCGCCGAAAACCGCATTGAAGACCTCAACGACCGTATGACCCAGATGAACCGCGAATTACGGCTTCTTATTGAAGATACCACCCGGCTGGGCCGCAACATTCGCAACCTGACACAGAATTACGAAGCCCTGAACCGTACCTACCAGCTGGTGCAGGAGCAAAACGAAAAGTTGCTTGCCGGCCGTGCCACCGAAACCCAGCAAATACTTGCCCGCCTGCAGGAAACCCAGGAAGACCTTCAGAAGCGCGAAGATGAGTTGCGCGAAAAAGAACAAAACCTGAATCGCCTTTTGGCCGAGTTTTCTGCCAAAGAAGCCCGCGTCAATGAGCTTGAAGACATCCTGAACCGCCAGGAAGCGGTGGTACAGGAGCTTCGTCGTACCGTTTCAAGCGCTTTGCTTGGATTCGAAAACAACGGCTTGACCGTGGAGATCAAAAACGGCAAGGTGTATGTTTCACTCGAAGAGAGCCTGCTTTTTGCCTCAGGCAGCACTACCGTTGACCGCCGTGGAGAGAATGCCCTCCGGGAGCTGGCCAAGGTGCTCGAAAGAAACCCCGACATCAATATTATGATTGAAGGCCATACCGACGATGTGCCCCTGCGTCCGGGCGCTTCCATACGCGACAACTGGGACCTGAGCGTGCTGCGTGCCACCGCCATTGTGCGCATTCTGCTAAGCCACGGTAATATAGAGCCCCAGCGTTTCATCGTGGCAGGCAGGGGCGAGCACTTACCCATCGATCCTGCAAAAACCACCGAAGCACGCCGCAAAAACCGACGCACAGAGATTATCCTTACACCAAAACTCGACACCCTTTTCCAGATTATTGAAATGAATTAAGGTTCTTAATACCCAAGTATAATGACCGGGCTTTTCCAGCCCGGTTTTTTTATGCTAGTTTTTCAGCAAAATTTAAAAAATATTGACTCCTAGAATTTATTTAAAACACCAAAATTCATAACTTTACCCAGAACAAAAACCCAAAACCCATGAAGAAACTGAATCTGACCCTCGACAACCTGGACGAAATGTTTCCTGAGAATTTTACCCAGGAACAAAAGGCCAAAGCCAAGACCCTGTTCTATAAAGAACTGGCGCTGAAGGCACATAAGTTTTATAACGGGAAGATGCAAACGGTGCCAAAAGCCCCGGTTTTGGGCTTTAACTGGTTCAACGCCTGGTACACTCCGGGGGTTTCGAAAATCTCTACCACCATTCGCGAAGACAACGACTCTTCTTACGAGCTCTCAAACCGCGGCAACCTGGTGGCGGTGGTGAGCGACTCGACCCGTGTTTTGGGCGATGGAGACTGCACCCCTCCGGGCGGCATGGGCGTGATGGAAGGAAAGGCCTTTTTAATGAAATACCTGGGTGGCGTGGATGGCATTGCCCTGTGTGTTGACAGCAAGGACAAGGACGGCAAAAACGACCCGGAAAAAATCATTGAATTTGTGAAGATGTGCCAGCATAGTTTCGGAGCCATTAACCTGGAAGACATTTCGCAGCCAAACTGCTACCGCGTGCTCGATGTGCTGCGCGAGGAGTGCGACATTCCAGTTTGGCACGACGATGCACAGGGCACTGCGTGCGTAACCCTGGCCGGCCTGATCAATGCACTGAAACTCGTTGACAAGAAAATTGAGGATGTAAAAATCGTGTATTACGGGGCGGGTGCCAGCAACGCCACCATTGCCCGTATCATTCATGCGGCCGGCGCCGATCCCGCCCGTGCCATTATGTTCGACTCGCAGGGAACCTTGCACCTGAACCGCAAGGACATTCAAGCCGACAAGCGTTTCTACCGCAAGTGGGAACTTTGCCAGGTTACCAATCCCGATTTTGTGGAAGATATTATGGATGCCATGCAGGATGCCGACGTGCTCATTTCGCTGTCGAGGCCCGGCCCCGGTGTGGTGAAGCCCGAATGGATCAGGGCTATGGCCGACAAACCCATTGTGTTTGCCTGCGCCAACCCGGTGCCTGAAATCTACCCCTATGCTGCCAAGGAAGCCGGCGCCTACATTGTGGCCACCGGCCGCGGCGACTTCCCCAACCAGGTAAACAACTCCCTGGGCTTTCCCGGCATTTTAAAAGGCGCACTGATGGTAAGGGCCCGCAAAATCACCGACAATATGGCCATTGCTGCGGCCCATGCCATTGCCAGGTATTCGGAAAAACGCGGCATTGACCCCGAAAATATTACCGCCAAAATGGACGAGCCCGACGTGTTCCCGATAGAGGCAGCCGACGTGGCCATGCAGGCCATAAAGGATGGAGTGGCACGCAAGGAAATGACCTGGCAGCAGGCTTTCGATCAGGCCAAAGCCGACATTGCCCATGCGCGCAAAACCACCGAATTCCTTATGGAACAAGGCCTTATTGCCCAACCCCCGGCTGAGCTGGTGGAGCAAGCCTTGAAAAACGCCATTGAAAGCGTAAAACAATAGTATTTCGTAGCTCATCCATATTATTTTCTGTATATCTTTGCCGTGACCCGGGGCACCGGGTCACGGTATTGTTAAAAGAGCAAAATTGCAGGCATGATCGCTTTTATTGAAGGAAGCCTCGAAGAAAAGAACCCGGCCTATGTGGTAGTCAATTGCCATGGACTGGGTTATTTGTTGCACATTTCGCTGCACACCTACTCACGCCTGCCCGACCGCGGGCCGGTAAAGATCTTTGCCCACCAGGTAATTCGCGAAGACGCCCATTTGCTTTTCGGCTTTGCCGAAGAGGAAGAACGGGAGCTTTTCAGGCTGCTGATATCGGTGAGCGGGGTGGGGCCTAACACCGCCCGCATGGTCCTGTCGTCCATGTCGCCCGCCGAAGTAAAAACGGCCATTGTCAGCAATAACGTTTCCATGCTCCAGTCAATCAAGGGTATAGGGGCCAAATCGGCACAGCGCATTGTGGTAGACCTGCGTGACCGTCTGGAAAAAGAGGGCGTTTTTAAAGACGAGAATTTGGTTTTTTCAAACAATACAATGCACGAAGAAGCGTTATCAGCATTAGTAATGCTAGGCTTTGCAAAAAATGCAGCCCAAAAAGCCCTTGCTGCCATTCTGAAAAAGAAGCAGGGAGCCCCGGTTACCACCGAGGAGCTTGTAAAGGAGGCACTAAAAAGTTTCTGATATAGAGCAATAATCGTATACAACATTGGTGTTTATTAGGCGAATTGTTATGGTGTTGATGGGGGCCTGGTTGTTCGGGGCCCTTGCCTTGTTTGCCCTCGATGCCTCAACCATCAATGCTGCGCCGGTGTTTAGTCTTCAAGAGCCGCTGCCCATGCAAGATACCTTGCAGCCAGTGGAACCCGTTACCCTGCCCTTCCCCTTTGATGATGCCGATGAGTACGACTTTGACGGCACCCCATCGGGTGGTTTGTATTTTTCCGATCCGCCCAACGTTACCACCGACATTTCATACGATCCTGCCAGCGGCTTCTATGTAAAAACCCGCCGGGTGGGCGACCGCATCATAGGCCGGCCGGTTTACATGAGCTTTGAAGACTATTTGCAGTACGACCTGGACCGCGCCCTGCAGCAATACTGGCGCCAGAAAGCTACCACCCAAAGCTTCGAACGCCGCGATGGCGTGATTCCTGAAATTTATATCGGAGGCGAGCTGTTCGACCGCATTTTTGGCGGAAGCACCATCGATATACGGCCTACCGGCTCGGCCGAACTGATTTTTGGCGTTATGTCGAATCGCCGCGATGACCCCTCGCTCGACGAAAAAAGAAGGCGCACCACCAACTTCGACTTTCAGCAAAAGATACAGCTCAGCGTGCAGGCCAAAATCGGCGAAAAGATTGAGATTCAGAGCAACTACAATACCGAGGCCACCTTCGACTTTGAGAACCGCATGAAAGTGGAATACCGTGGCACGGAAGACGAAATTCTGCAGCTCATAGAGGCAGGCGATGTTACCCTGCCCCTTCCGGGAACGCTTATCTCGGGTACGCAAGGGTTGTTTGGCTTCAAAACCCAGATGCGTTTCGGAAACACCACGGTTACCAGCGTTTTCTCACAACAAAAAACCGAATCTTCTACCATTGAGGTGGCCGGGGGCGCACAGACCACGCAGTTTGAAATAAAGGCCGATGCCTACGAGGACAACCGCCACTTCTTTATTGGGCAGTATTTCCGAAATGGTTACGATGACGCCCTTTCCATGCTGCCCATCATCAATTCGAACATCAATATTACGCGCCTCGAGGTGTGGATTACCAACATTGGTGCCGCCACCGAAAACAACCGAAATATCACCGCCTTTGCCGATCTGGGAGAG
Organism: Bacteroidales bacterium UBA4814; assembly: GCA_002402465.1. GTDB lineage: Bacteria > Bacteroidota > Bacteroidia > Bacteroidales > UBA7960 > UBA7960. The sequence continues at coordinate 1,566 of DHFW01000030.1, read as the reverse complement.
TTCATCCCCCACAACCCGGCAGTTGTTAGCGGCAATGTGGCTGCACCTTCCAACAATTCAAACAATATTTATGCGGAGATGGCCAACTCTCCCATCCGGAACCTCTCTAATGCCAACAGCTACCTTCAGCAGCGGCCCGAAGGTTTTGTGTCGGGGGTGGACTTCGAAAACGTGGAGAATGCTCGCCTGCTGCGACCCAACGAATATACTTACAATTCCAAGCTAGGCTTCATCTCGCTCAATCAGGCAGTGAATCCTGACCAGGTGCTGGCCGTGGCTTTTCAATACACCATTATTGGCGATAACAACACCTACCAGGTGGGGGAGTTTTCGAATGAGATCAACGCGCCCAACTCATTGATCGTTAAACTTCTCAAGAGCACGGCCGTTGACACCCGTCTGCCCATGTGGGACCTGATGATGAAAAACGTTTACAGCCTGGGCGCCTTCCAGATCAATCCCCAGGATTTCCGCCTGAACATTCTTTATGACAGCGAGGAGCTGGGCGTTAACGTGGGTTTCCTCGACGAGGGTCCTGTGGCCGGGCTGCCGCTGATCCGCGTGATGGGTCTCGACCGCCTTAACACCCAGCTCGACCCCATCCCTGACGGGATATTCGACTTTGTGGATTATGCCGCCACCCAGGGAGGCACCATCAACTCTTCCAACGGTCGTATCTATTTTCCGGTAGTGGAGCCCTTTGGATCGCACCTGCGTACTATGCTGCAGGACCCGGCCCTGGGCGATAAATACGCATTCGACTCGCTATATTCCACTACCAAATACAGGGCACAGCAGTTTCCTGAGCGCAACCGCTTTATGCTCGAAGGAACCTACAAATCGTCGTCGGGCTCGGAAATTCCGCTCAACGCCATCAACGTACCTCCGGGCTCGGTGGTGGTAACTGCCGGTGGAGTGCCACTTACCGAAAATATTGATTATACCGTTGATTACACCCTTGGCCGCGTTAGAATTATTAACGAAGCCTACCTGAACTCAGGCACTCCCATCCGCATCTCGCTCGAAAGCGCCAGCCTGTTCAACATACAGACCAAGACGCTGATGGGTACCCACATCAACCATCGCATCAACGACAACTTCAACGTGGGTGCCACCATCATGCGCCTGTCAGAAAGGCCACTTACGCAGAAGGTCAATTACGGCGATGAACCCATAGCCAATACTATCTGGGGTCTGAACACCACCTACTCCACCGAGTCGCTGATGCTCACCAAGATACTGGATAAGCTGCCTTTCTACAGCAGCAACACCCCATCGCGCATCACTTTCAACGGCGAATTTGCGCATCTCATTCCGGGGCACTCGCGCCGCATAGGAAGCGCCGGCACCGCCTATATCGACGATTTTGAAGGAAGCAAGTCGTCCATCGACCTGAAAAACGTACAGACCTGGTTTATTGCCAGCACACCTCAGCACCAAACCACCCAGGGCATGTTTCCCGAAGGGGCCCCCGGCACCGACCTGGCTTTTCGCTACAATTCAGCCCGCCTGGCCTGGTACATCATCGACCCGCTCTTTACCCGGCTCAGCAACCTTACGCCAAGC
>DHFW01000042.1:28815-33280 GCA_002402465.1 Bacteroidales bacterium UBA4814 | reverse complement strand
CCATAAAACCTCCTTTCCTGGCTGCCATGTCCAATGATTTTAATGCCCATGTGGAGGGGCTAAACTTTGACCTTCCCTCAGCCATTAATGTCATTAATGGATGGGCAAATGATAATACCAATGGAAAAATTCCACAGGTTATTGACCAGATTACGGATGAAACGGCGATGTTTCTGATGAATGCCCTGTATTTTAAAGGCGACTGGACCTACCAGTTTGATGTATCTGAGACTCAAAACCGGCCTTTTATTCTTGACAATGGAAGCCAGATCAGTGTTCCAACCATGGCAGGTAATGTAATGGCCATGCGGCACTTTGGAAACGGGTTTCGGGCCATTGAACTGCCATACGGGCAAACAAACTTTTCCATGGTTGTCATTGTGCCAAATACCACCTTGACCGATTTTTACCCCCAATTTACTCCTGAGGTCTGGCAGGAAATTACAGCTGGTCTGGATAGTCAAACCCAAAGGGTAAAAACCATGGTAACTCTGCCAAAGTTTGAGTTTGATTATGAGAAGTTCCTGAACGAACAACTTCAGGGCATGGGAATGAATGATGCCTTTTCTCCAGATTTGGCAGATTTCTCAGGAATTACTGACTGGGATATTTATATCAGTTTTGTGAAGCAAAATACCTTCGTAAAGGTTGATGAGGTGGGTACTGAAGCGGCTGCCGTCACTACCATTGGCTTTGTAGGTGAAAGCCTTCCACCCAATTTTGATGTAAACAAGCCCTTCATTTTTGCCATTCGCGAGCGCACTACCAACACTTTGTTGTTTATAGGCAGTGTGGTAAACCCTTTGTAAAAGACAAACCACAAAATACAATTTTTTACCGGGTAGCTTTTTGGCTTCCCGGTTTTGTTTTTTTTGGGGCTCATTGAGGGTTGCACCGACCTGCAGAAAAACATTAACTTTGTGCCCTGATTTTGTTTCACAAACCAAAGCGATTTGATTATGAAGAAAGCGTTTGTATTTCCCGGCCAGGGCGCACAGTTCGTTGGTATGGGCAAAGACCTCTATGATAGTTCGGCCGAGGCAAAGGCCATGTTCGAAAAGGCCAATGAAATTCTTGGATTTCGCATTACCGATCTGATGTTTTCGGGTACCGACGAAGACCTGCGTCAGACCAAAGTAACCCAGCCGGCCATTTTCCTGCATTCGGCAATTCTGGCCCACAGCCTGGGTGAGAAATTTAATCCCGACATGGTTGCAGGCCACTCACTGGGCGAGTTCTCAGCATTGGTGGCAGCCCGCGCACTGAGCTTTGAAGACGGGCTGGTGTTGGTTTCGAAACGTGCCATGGCCATGCAAAAGGCCTGTGAGGCGGTACCATCTACTATGGCTGCGATCATTGGCCTTGCTGATGATGTAGTTGAAGGTATTTGCGCAGGCATTTACGAAGTGGTGGTTCCGGCAAATTACAACAGCCCGGGCCAACTGGTGATCTCGGGAAGCATCAAAGGTGTTGAGATTGCAATGGAAAAACTCAAGGAAGCCGGAGCAAAGCGTGCTCTACCGCTGAAGGTTGGCGGTGCTTTCCACTCTCCGCTCATGGAACCTGCCCGCCAGGAACTGGCCCAGGCCATCAACGAAACGGCCTTCAATACTCCCATATGCCCAGTGTATCAGAATGTGAATGCCAATGCAGTAACCGACCCTGCGCAGATCAAGGAAAATCTCATTGCACAACTTACATCACCCGTGCGCTGGACACAGATCATGCAGAATATGATAGCCGATGGCGCCACCACTTTCGTGGAAGTGGGGCCCGGTACCGTATTGCAAGGGCTGGTTAAGAAGGTAAATAAGGACATTGAAGCTTACAGCGCTTAATCTTTTTCCCAATGATCACTTACCTGCTTTTTATAGCTGGCTTCGTGCTACTCATTTACGGGGCCAGGTTTCTGGTTGATGGAGCAGCCTCCATTGCCCAAAAGCATGGTATTTCAAATATTGTCATTGGACTGACCATTGTTGCCCTTGGCACCTCTGCTCCAGAGCTGGTGGTAAACCTAATCGCCAGTTTTGCAGGCGCCGACGACGTGGCCATGGGCAACATTCTGGGCAGCAACAACTCAAACATCCTGCTCATTTTGGGCATTTCTGCGCTGATTTATCCGGTGGCTGTCAATGTAAATCACAAATGGAGAAGAATACCATTTGCACTTGAAATTCCCATAGCCATTTTTGCGGCCATTATTATTGGCATTTTGGCCAATGACAACTTAATACGGCCCATCAATACCTCTCAAATCGACCGCCTGAACGGGATCATTCTTATTATCCTTTTCCTGGTATTTATGTTTTATGCTTTTCGATATGGAAATGATGGTGTTGAGAAAGATGTGCGGCTCCATTCGTACCCTCTATGGAAGTCATTGGTTATGATTCCATTAGGGATAGGTGGCCTTGCCCTTGGCGGGAAATGGATAGTGGATGGAGCGGTGCAGATCGCCTCCATGCTGGGCATGAGCGAAGCCCTGATCAGTCTGACCATTGTGGCCGTGGGTACTTCTCTGCCCGAACTGGCAACCTGTGTGGTTGCTGCTTATAAGAAAAATGCAGGAATTGTAATCGGGAACATTGTTGGTTCAAACATTTTCAATATTTTCTTTGTGGTTGGCATTAGTGCTGTTATCCAACCCCTCAGGTTTAATCCTGCAATGAACTTCGATATCCTGGTGGGAATTTTTTCAACGGTATTATTGTTTGCTTTCCTTTTCTTTCCGCGAAAAAATATACTGGAGCGCTGGCAAGGCGGAGTACTCTTTGCACTTTATCTGGGGTATATTACAGCCCTGGTGCTTGCTGAAATGGGTGTTATAAACCTGAATTTTTTAGCTTTCCTGAGTTGAGGAGTTTCTCCAGGGCTGGTTCATACAAAGCCTTTTCGAGCAACTTAAAGTATTGAAAGCTGTGCATGTCGCTTCCAAGGAAGTCGATCATACCGGCGTCGATCAATCTTTCCGATATTTTCTTGGTGGGCAGCGAATAATACCCCGAAAGGGAGATGGTGTTGAGTTGAAAAAAAACCTCCCTGTCCTTAAGTTCTTCTAGTTTTGGAAACTGTCCGTGCCAGTAAACATAACGTTCGGGGTGGGCCAGGATTACCTTATAGCCTGCCACTTGCATCTCGAAAAGCAGCTCGCTCAGGTTTTGCGGAGGGCTGTAGTAGGGCAATTCAATTAAAACGTAATTGTCGCCAAAGGTCATTAGCTTTTTTCCCTTTACCATGGGTGCAAAACCCTCATCAACCAGGTATTCAGCAACGGCTTCAAATGCAATGTTCAGCCCCGCTTCCTTAATGGCTTTCTTTACTTCAGCTTCGCCCTTGCGAATAATTTCTTCGTTGTTTTTGTAGAGATCGGCCATGATGTGGGGCGTGGTAATGATCTTTCTGAAACCCAGTCCAGCCATTTGTTCCAGCAGTGCCAGTACGGTGGCCATGTCGGGCGCCCCGTCGTCGATGCCTGGTATCAGGTGCGAATGCATGTCGGTAACCAGGGGCGACAAGTCCACAGGCTTTTCCAGCTTTTTCTTTTTAAACCAATTGCCAAACAGGCTCATAGGCATGCACTTTTAGAGTGAAAACAGGTTGACGATCATCTTTTTTCGTATTGCTCGCGATAGTAATTCTGATATTGTCCTGAAGTAACATGTTCGAGCCAGTCGTTGTTGTTCAGGTACCAATCCACTGTTTTTTCAAGTCCTTCTTCAAACTGCAGGGAGGGTTTCCAGCCCAGTTCGGTTTGTAATTTGCTGGCGTCGATGGCATAGCGCAGGTCGTGCCCGGCACGGTCTTTCACGTAAGTGATAAGGCTTTCGGAAATGCCTGGCTCGCGACCCAGTTTTTTATCCATGATCTTACACATGAGGCGTATCAAGTCAATGTTTTTCCATTCGTTATGACCGCCAATATTATAAGTTTCGCCGTTTTTCCCCTGGTGCATGATCAGGTCAATGGCCCGGGCGTGGTCTTCCACATATAGCCAGTCGCGCACATTTTCGCCCTTACCATACACTGGTAGGGGTTTCATATGAATGATATTGTTGATGAAAAGAGGAATTAGTTTTTCGGGAAACTGGTGGGGCCCGTAGTTGTTCGAGCAGTTTGAAATAACGATAGGAAGTCCGTAAGTGTGATGATATGCCCGCACGAAATGATCGCTTGATGCCTTTGATGCAGAATAGGGGCTGCGCGGGTCGTAGGCGGTGGTTTCTGTAAACATGCCTTCCTTACCTAGAGATCCGTAAACCTCGTCGGTGCTGATGTGATAGAAAAGCTTCCCTTCAAATGGCCTTTCCCAGAATTTTCGGGCGGCATTGAGCAGGTTTACCGTACCCAGCACATTGGTGTAAATGAAATCGAGCGGTTTGGTGATGCTGCGGTCCACATGTGATTCAGCAGCCAGGTGAAGCACCACATCAAAATCATGCTTTTCAAAAAGCCCGTTGATGAC
>DHFW01000042.1:0-28792 GCA_002402465.1 Bacteroidales bacterium UBA4814 | reverse complement strand
ATCGGCCAGGTTGGCCAGGTTGCCGGCATAGGTCAGGCTATCGAGATTAAAAATTTGGTAATCGGGATATTTTTTTACCATCAGCCGCACCACATGCGAGCCAATAAATCCGGCACCTCCTGTAATCAGTACTTTTTTCATTTCAGATAAAATTTTAAAATTTCAGAATGCCTGCCGCCAGGTTTTTTTCCCACATCCATGCCGAGGCCATCATTTCATCAAGACTCTTTTCGGCCCTCCAGCCCAATTTCAGGTTGGCCAGCGTTGTGTCGGCCCAAACCCTTGGCACATCGCCAGATCTTCTGCCAGTGATCTCATAAGGGAGCTTCATGCCGGTGACCCGTTCAAAAGCCAGGATAGCTTCCATTACGCTGGTTCCTTTTCCGGTGCCCAGGTTAAATACCTCCGGGTTTTCTTCATTTTCGCCTTTTAGCAGGCGGTCTATGGCCACCACATGGGCTTTAGCCAGGTCAACCACATGAATGTAATCGCGTATGGCGGTGCCATCGGGCGTATCATAGTCGTTGCCAAACACCATGAGCTTCTGTCTTTTGCCAATGGCGGTCTGAGTGATAAAGGGCGCCAGGTTGTTGGGGATGCCAATGGGCAGTTCGCCGATCAGACCACTTTCGTGGGCACCAATGGGGTTAAAATAACGCAGCGAAATGGCCTTAAGGGCACTTGATTTTACCGTATCTTCAATAATCTCTTCGCTGATCTGCTTGGTGTTCCCGTAAGGGGAGAAGGCTTTTTTTACTGGCGCTTGTTCAGTAACCGGCAGCACATCGGGTTGGCCATACACTGTGCAGGAAGAGGAAAAAACCATGTTTGGCACCTCGAACTCTTCCATGAAGCGCAGCAGGTTGAGCAACGACATCAGGTTGTTGTGGTAATATTTCAGCGGAAATTCAACCGATTCGCCTACCGCTTTATACGCAGCAAAATGAATGACACCGATCAGGTCGTGGTTCTCGCGGAAGAACACCCGCAGTGCTGCTTCGTTGCACAGGTCGAGCTCGTAAAATCTTGGTTTTTTCCCGCTAATGCGGCCAATCTGGTCAACAATCGTGGCCGTGGAGTTGGAGAGGTTGTCGATAACCACCACCTCAAAACCATTTTGCTGCAATTCGACCACGGTGTGCGAACCAATATAGCCGGTACCGCCCGTAACCAGGATTTTTTCGCCCATTTTCTCAGTTTTTAAAGACTCCAGTAAGTCAGGTCTTTGATCTTATTGCGGAAAATACCCTTGATGTCAATCAGTATGGGATTTTCAGTTCCCTGCATATAAGCTTTCAGATCGTTTTCCGTGAGGTTAACGTATGGCTTGTGGTTAACGGCCACCACTACGGCATCGTAATTGTTTCCGGGATTTTTAACCAACTCAAAACCATATTCATGCGCTATGTCCTTGCTGTTGGCATAGGGGTCAACCACGTCTACCAGCACGCCATACGATTTTAGTTCACACACCAGGTCGGCCACTTTCGAGTTGCGGCTGTCGGCCACATTTTCCTTAAAGGTGGCGCCCATTACCAGCACTTTGGTGTTCAGAATGTTTTTGCCGGCAGCAATGAGTTTTTTTACCAGTTGTTTGGCAGTGTAAAAGCCCATGCTGTCGTTTACAAATCGCCCGGAATTGATCACCTGGGGGTGATAACGAAACTCTTTGGCCTTGTAAACCAAGTAGTAAGGGTCAACGCCAATGCAATGCCCGCCAACCAGACCAGGATAGAAGCGAAGGAAATTCCACTTGGTGCCGGCGGCTTCGAGCACATCGTAGGTATTTATGCCCATGCGGTTGAAAATGATGGAAAGTTCGTTCATTAGGGCAATGTTTACATCGCGCTGGGTATTTTCTATAATCTTGGCAGCTTCGGCCACCTTAATGCTTGGTGCCCGGTGTACGCCTGCCTTCACAATCAGTTCGTAGGTTTTGGCAATATTGTCCAGGGCCTCTTCGTCGTTGCCCGATACCACCTTAGTGATGGTGGTAATGGTGTGGTCTTTATCGCCGGGGTTAATGCGCTCGGGCGAAAACCCCACCTTGAAATCTACCCCGGCTTTCAGGCCCGACATTTCTTCCAGAATCGGGATGCAATCTTCTTCCGTGCAGCCAGGGTAAACTGTTGACTCATATACTACGTAATCTCCTTTTTTCAGGGCTTTCCCAACAGATTTGGAAGCGGAAATCAACGGACGCAGGTCGGGCAGGTTGTGGTCATCGATGGGGGTGGGTACGCCCACAATATGAAAATTGGCTTTTTTTAAATCATCCGCATTTGCGGTAAACAAAATGTCGCAGCCTTCAAAGGCTTCGGCTTGCAGCTCTTCGCTGGGGTCGATGCGGTTGCGCATCATTTCCACGCGGTCTTCCTTAATATCAAAGCCCACCACTTTTATCTTACGGGCAAATTCGAGGGCAATGGGCAGCCCCACATATCCCAAGCCAATCACCGAAAGAGCGGCTTCCTTTTTCAGCAGTTTTTCGTAAATATTCATCTTTTAATGATTATTACTTTTGTTATTTTGGGTTAATTTTTTGTCTCGTAAAGCGTAAATTCGTTCAATGATCTCGACCACCTTAAGGCCTTCGAGGGCATTGGTGGTAATGGTGGTACTGCCTTTCAGGGTATCCACCACATTTTGAATAATGAAGTGGTGATTGGCAGCGCTGCCTTTGTAAGGGCCGTAGTCGTTGGGTGGTTCGGATGGAGGCAATTCGGGCATTTCATAGTTTTCCACGTGGCAATACTCCACTTCGTTCATGTATTGCCCGCCAATTTTGACACTGCCTTTGCTCCCCACAATGGTAATACTGCTTTCCATGTTTTTGTCCCACACTGCCGTGGAATAGTTAATGCAACCCATGCCGCCGTTCACAAAGTTGAACGCCACCATGCCAGAGTCCTCAAAGTCAGTCAGTTCGGCATGGGCGAAATCGTTGAATATACCCTGAATGTCCTTAATGTCGCCAAAGAGCCAGTACATAATGTCTACGAAGTGGGCAAACTGGGTAAAGAGGGTTCCGCCATCGAGCTCGGCCGTGCCTTTCCAGCCGCCTTTTTTGTAATAGCGGTGGTCGCGGTTCCAGTAGCAATTAACCTGCACCATGTAGATGTCGCCAAGCTTTTGCTGGTCGATCATTTCCTTGATCCAAATGCTTGGAGGCGAATAGCGGTTTTGCATTACCAGAAAAAGCTGCCGGCTCACCTGCAGCGATTTGTAAATGATGGATTCGCACTGTGCTTTGGTAAGGGCCATGGGCTTTTCGCAAACCACGTGAATTTTCTTATCGAGGGCCTGCAGGCAATGCCTGGCATGGAAACCATTGGGCGTGCAAACATTTACCACATCGACTTCGATGCCGCTGCCAAGAAGGTCTTCTATCGACTGAAAGAAGGGCACATCAAAGGCTTCCAGCCCGAGCTGCTCCAGGGGTTTAATATCGCAAAGGGCCACCAGTTCAGCCTCAGGATTGCGCGAGATCATTTCCGCATGGCGCTTTCCAATATGGCCACAACCCACCACCGCAAAACGAATCTTCTCAACCGGCTTTTCCATTATTTTTTTGAAATTAATTGCACCAAATCTGGTTAAAATTCCAAGTTCCAACCTTTGGTATTCGTTCAATGCATTAGGGAGCTGTAACCTGTAACCCCAAACCCCAAACCCCAAACTTTAATCCCTAATCCCTATCTTTCTTACTTTTCCGTTTTCGAGCCTGTAAGTTTGTCCGCTTTCCGGGCATCTTGCCACCCCTTTTTCGTCGAAATTCAGGCGGTGACCAAACTCGCTCATCCAGCCAATTTGCTTGGCGGGATTGCCCACCACCAGCGCATAGGCCGGCACATCTCTGATTACTACGGCGCCTGCACCGATAAATGCAAATGGGCCTATTTCTATGCCGCAAACAATGGTGGCATTGGCTCCTATGCTTGCTCCGTGTCTAACCAGCGTTTTAACATACTGGTCTTTGCGCACCACGGCGCTGCGGGGGTTTACAATATTGGTAAATACCATCGAGGGTCCAAGGAACACATCGTCTTCGCAAATCACCCCGGTATATATAGAAACATTGTTCTGCACCTTCACGTTGTTGCCAAGCACCACGCCCGGAGAGATCACCACGTTTTGCCCAAGGTTGCAGTTCTCGCCCAGCTCGCAATCTGGCATTAAGTGCGTAAAATGCCAGATTTTGGTACCCTTGCCAATTTTGCAACCGGGATCAATAACGGCCGTTTCGTGGCTGAAGTATTCTTTTTCTGCCATTCATTAAATTTTTATCGGTTCACGAATTCGAGTACTGATTCGGTTATGTATTTCAGTTGCTCATCGTCAAGTTCAGTATGCATAGGCAGCGAAATCACGCTTTTACTGAGGGCTTCCGTTACCGGGAAGTCGCCTTCCTTATACCTTGGATCGGTATAGGCTTTTTGCATATGCATGGGAACCGGATAATACACCATGGCCGGAATATCTTTCGATTGCAGGTGTTCTTGCAGTCCAAAACGATCCACATTTTTGGTTACCAGGGTGTATTGATGAAACACGTGGGTGGAGTTTCCCGCCCGTTTTGGGGTCATCAGTTTAGGATTGTTGGCAAAGGCGTAGTCGTAATAGTCGGCGGCGGCATTTCTTGCTTCGGCATACTTGTCGAGGTGTCTGAGCTTAATGCGCAAAATAGCTGCCTGTATGCTATCCAAACGCGAATTTACTCCGATAGAATGGTGGTAATATCTTACTTCCATGCCGTGGTTCACAATAACGCGCATGCGCTGTGCCAGCTGGTCGTCATCGGTAAAAATGGCGCCGCCATCGCCATAGCAGCCCAGATTTTTTGAGGGGAAAAACGAGGTGCATCCGATAAGGCCCATGGTTCCTGCCTTTTTGGTCGTTCCATCGCTGAATTTATAGGTGGCACCTATGGCCTGAGCAGTATCTTCAATTACGGCAATGTTATGCTCTTGCGAAATTTCCAGAATAGCCTCCATGTCGGCGCACTGCCCAAAAAGGTGAACCGGTACCACTGCTTTCGTTTTCGGGGTGATGGCCTTGCGAAAAGCCCGCGGATCGATGTTGAACGTGAGTGGATCCACATCTACCAGCACCGGGGTAAGGCCCAGCAGGGCTATCACTTCAACGGTGGCTACAAAAGTAAAAGAGGTGGTAATCACCTCGTCACCGGGCTTCAGGTCGAGTGCCATCATGGCCACCTGCAGGGCATCCGTGCCATTGGCGCAAGGTATCACATGTTTTATGCCCAGATAAGCTTCCAGTTCCTGCTGAAAACTCTTTACCTCAGGGCCGTTTATGTATTGGGTTGACCGGATTACATTCAGTACTGCGTTATCAACTTCGTTGCTGATCTTATCATATTGACCTTTAAGGTCAACCATTTGAATTTTTCGCATAAAGGGGGGGATGGTGGGGTTGTTTTTAGTTTTAATTACAGCCTACAAAGATAAAAATTATTCTTTCGGTCATTGATTTTTCAGCGGCAAAACCCGTGTATGCTTTGGGCACACGGCAAAAGGATTTTTGTGCAGAGGCGGCTACCCTGTTCATACGAATGCTTTATCTTTGCGGCGACAAAACCCTAGCTTATGCGGTGGCTCTATCAAATCTTTATTCTCATTTACCAGGCCGGTGTGGTGGTGGCTTGCTGGTTTTCGCCCAAGGCGAGGCTTTGGCGGCAGGGGCGCAAGGGCCAGTTTAAAAAAATGCAGGCCGCTTTCGCGGGAAAGGATCCTCTGGCATGGTTCCATTGCGCTTCTCTGGGTGAGTTTGAGCAAGGAAGGCCTGTCATTGAAGCGTTCCGGAAAGAGTTTCCTCAATATAAGGTGCTGCTTACTTTCTTTTCCCCTTCGGGTTTCGAAATCCGCAAAAACTACGATCAGGCCGAATTCATTTTTTATCTGCCGCTCGACACCCTGGGAAATGTGCAGCGTTTCCTGAATATCTGGAAGCCTTCGATAGCCATTTTTGTGAAATACGAGTTTTGGTTCAACTATCTTGATGGCCTGCATAAGCGAAAAATTCCGTCCCTGGTAATTTCGGCCAATTTCAGACCCGGGCAACATTTCTTTCGCCCTTACGGGAAATGGTTTCGCCGGCAATTGAAAAAATTGTCATTTATTTTTGTGCAGAATGAAAAGTCGCTTAAGTTGCTTCATAAGGCAGGTATTACCAATGCGGCCATTAGCGGCGATACCCGCTTCGATCGTGTGGCTGCCATTGCGGGGCAGCCTGTGAACTTTCCGCAATTCGATGACTTTGCGCGCGATAGCCAGATACTGGTTGCGGGCAGTACCTGGCCGGCCGATGAGGCATTGCTGCTGCCGCTTATCAATGATCCTGCCGGGAAACTTAAGTTTATTATAGCACCGCACGAAATCCAGCCGCAGCACATTCAAAACCTGAAAAGGCAGATAAAGGTTCGGACCGAAATTTTTTCCGAACTCTCAGCCAGTGTGCCGGCCGATACCCGGGTGCTGATTATCGACCGCATCGGCTTGCTTTCGAGTCTTTACCGGCTGGGAACCCTGGCTTATATCGGAGGCGGTTTCGGAAGGGGCATTCACAATATTCTTGAAGCTGTTACATTTGGTCTGCCCGTTTTTTTCGGACCCCGCTACCAGCAATTTGCCGAAGCCCTCGAACTGATCGAAAGGGGAGGAGCCTCCCCTGTTCACAATGCTGAAAACCTGCAACAGCAGGTAAAAGAATTTCTCGAAAACCCAAATTTGTTGCTCGATGCTTCACAGGTGTGTTTGCAATACATTTCCCAAAAGAAAGGTGCAACAGAGGCTGTGATTAATTATTTGAAAAAGCACCTCTCTTGATGGCTTTGTTTTCCCCGTAAGGGGCTTTTTTTTCTTATAGAATTTGGTTAACTTTATTCTCTGGTTTGCAATTGTAAACAAAAAAGACCGACCCATGAGTTTTTTTTTGAAAGTGCTGGTTTCTTCCTTTGCGGTGCTCATTTCTGCCTATCTTTTGCCCGGGGTGGAAGTGGAAAGTTTTGTAACTGCCCTGGTGGTGGCTTTTGTGCTGGGCATTTTAAATATGCTGCTTAAGCCTTTGCTCATTGTTCTCACCATTCCGGTTACCATCATGAGCCTTGGCTTGTTTTTGCTGGTAATCAATGCCTTCATAGTACAGATTGCCGCTCATTTTGTCAGGGGATTTGTAGTGCAGGGATTCTGGTGGGCGCTGCTTTTCAGCATTATTCTTTCATTGGTAAGCTGGTTTCTCGAAATCCCGGTTAAGCCCAAGTCGCCCCGTGGTTCTGGTCATCCGCGCAACTATTAGTAAATACTGGTCTTACAGCAGGTTCTTTTTCATGTGCCACGACTTGGCACGCTAATTGGTTTTGCATGGGCGAATACGGTTTACTAAATTTTGGAGGACTACGCCATGAAAAAACTAATGATGACCTTTGCCTTGATGAGCCTGGCCCTCTCGCTGGCCGCCTCTCATCCAAACCCTTCCGAACTGATCATATCGCTGCACGACGGTGCTGCCTTTAATATTACGGTTGGCGACCGTTCATACAATCATCAGCGTACCTCCTATACCATTTCCGACCTGCATCCAGGACGGCACTTTGTACGGATCGTGAGGTACGACCGGTTTTTCAACGGACGTGTGTATGTGCTGGGCGCACCGCGGGTTGTTTTTGCCGATTATGTAAGGGTTCCGGCCCGCTCCCGCATTGTGGGGCGCATCGACCACCGCGGCCGCTTTGTGGAAGTAGAGCGCATGGCCCTCAGGTATGCTCCTGCTCCCCCTCCCGCACATTATTCGCCTGCTTACCACCCGGGTTCGTATCGCGTTGCAATGAGCCCACAGGCCTTTGCTGGCCTCAAGGCCACCCTGGCCAACTCCCGCTTCGAAAGCAGCCGGCTCGACATGGCCAAACATGCCGTTTCGCGCAACAATCTGAGCGCCATACAAGTGAAGGAATTGATGGACCTGTTTTCCTTTGAGTCGAACAGGCTGGAACTAGCCAAATACGCCTATGGGCATACCATTGACCCGCAGAATTACTTCCTGGTGCACCGTGCTTTCCGCTTCAGCAGCAGCACTCTCGAACTTAACCGGTTTATTGCTGCAAACTACTAAACGATTACCTTTATAAACAAAAATCACTATGAAACAAAAAGCAATCAACGTATTGTACTTGCTGCTGACCCTGGGCCTGGCGGTTCAGGGTCAGCCTTTGCAGGTACGATCCGAAATGAAAGAGGCCACCGTGTTCTTTCAGGGCGCCCAGCTCACCCGTGAAGCCCAGGCAAGGGTGCCTGCAGGCATCAACGAATTGGTGTTTACCAATCTTCCGCTCGACATCGACGCTTCGAGCATACAGGTTAAGGCAAGCGGCGCACTGACCATATTGTCGGTAAGTCACAGAACCAACTTCCTGGAGAGCCCCGGGCAAAGCCGTGAAATCAGAATGCTGGAGGACAGCCTCAGGTATTACAAAAACCGGATCGATCTGAAACGGTCACTGCTAAAGGTTTACGAGGAAGAAGAAGCCCTGCTGGCTGCCAACCGATCTTTGGGAGGCAGTGAACGCGGTGTGCAGGTGGCAGAGCTTAGGGCAGCTGCCGACTTTCTGAGGCAAAGACTGCAGGAAATTAAAACCAATTCGCTGAAAGTGCAGCAGGAGGTGGAAAAGGACGGAGAGCGCCATGCACGCATTTCACAACAGCTCAACCGCTTGCGTGGAAGGGCTTCCAGCCGCATGGGCGAAGTGGTGGTGCAGGTTTCGGCAAACTCGGCCGTTAATGCGGCTTTTGTACTTACCTACAATACTTTTTCGGCGGGATGGAACCCGGTTTACGACATTCGGGTGGCCGATATTGACCGCAACCTGGAGCTTCTGCTCAAAGCCAACGCCTATCAGAACACCGGTGAAGACTGGAACAACGTCAGGCTGACTTTCTCTACCGGCGACCCCCGTCAGTGGGGACAGAAGCCACAGCTTTCTCAATGGTTCCTCAGGTTTGATGAGGAAATCGCAGTAATGGGTTATGGCACCCAGAGAAAGATTCTGGAAATCGTTGCTGATAATTATGAAATGGACTTTGAAGCATCTCCGGCTCCGGTCACCGCCCAGTCGGCTGCCGACTTTGTGCAGGTGCAGGAAGGCCGAGTTACCAGGGAGTTTGTGGTAAATACGCCCTACAACCTGCCTTCGGGTGGCGACCGCCGGGTGGTGGAATTGGAAAACAATAGTCTGCCTGCCCTCTACGAATATTTCGTGGTGCCCAAGCTCAATCCCGATGCCTTTCTGGTGGCCCGCGTGCCCGACTGGCAGCAATATGCCCTGTTGCCCGGCGAAGCAAATATGTTCTTTGAGGGAACCTTCCTTGGAAAAACCTTTATTGACCCGGGTGTCACCACCGATACCCTGGAACTTTCGCTGGGGCGCGACCGCAATATCGTGGTGAAGCGCGAACGCATGAAAGACCAGAGCAGGAGAAGTTTCCTTGGCAACAGAACAACCGATACTGTGGGATGGGAGATCAGCGCACGCAACAACAAGCGGGTGGCTGTTATCCTGAATATCCAGGACCAGGTGCCGGTTTCCACTCAGCAGGATATTGAGGTTTCGGTGGAAGAAATGTCGGGAGCACAGTACGACAGGGACCGTGGATTTGTGACATGGAGGCTGGAACTGGCCCAGGCCGAAACACAGCAGCGCAGCATTCGCTATTCGGTGCGCTATCCGTCCGGTAAGAAGATTACCCTGGAATAAGAAATGAAGTTGACTTAAAAGTCCGCTCCTTTTATTTCAGCATATCCTGAAATAACTTTTCCAGCTTATTCAACTTTGGAACAATCACAAACTGGCAATAGCCCTGGTTTGGGTTGTTGGCAAAGTAATTCTGATGATAATCTTCAGCTTTGTAAAAAGCTTTGAATTCATTTATTTCTGTAACGATCGGGTCATTCCATATCTTTTCCTTGTCAAGGGCCTGCTTAGCTTTTTGGGCCAGCTCTTTCTGCTGCTGGTTGTGATAAAAGATCACCGAGCGGTATTGTGTCCCCACGTCGGCGCCCTGCCGGTTGAGGGTAGTGGGGTCGTGCGTTTTAAAGAAAATTTCTAGCAGCTGCAGGTAGCTAACCTCTTCGGGGTCGAATCTGAGTTGAACCACTTCGGCATGACCGGTAAGGCCATTGGTTACTTCGCGGTAGGTGGGGTTGGTTATTTTGCCTCCCGAATAGCCTGAAACCACGCTGTGCACCCCTTTTACACGCTGAAAAACAGCCTCTGTGCACCAGAAGCAACCACCACCAAAGGTGGCCGTTTCGAGCAGGGGCGCATTATGATGATTTAAATTTGACATGGCATTTGTTGTGTTTGAGTGAGTCGTTTGTTGATTGCAGCCACCCGCAAGCAGTAATAAGAAAAGGATGAAAATTTTCATGCAAATAATTTATTTAAAACGGCTGGGTGATGGCAAACCTATGCTTGCTGAAGCAGAAAAACCTGCAACAGAAAAACAACAAAAACGACTTTTTGTTTCGGGCAAAAATTCAGGCCATGCGTTCGATCAGGAAGCGATAATCTTTTTCGCTCAGCTTGTGGTGCTGCCCGTTCACTTTGTTAAGGCGCATAATCTCAAACAGGTCGTCGAGTTCTTTTGCCGAGGCGTCGACTCCTGCCTGCGACAGGCGCACGGGGCTGCCCAGCAGTTTAAAGAAATATTCGAACTTGTAAATGGTGTCTTCCACGTTGTCGCAGCCAAACAAGGCCGATCCCAGTTCAATAATTCTTTGGGGGCAGCGGTCTTTTTGCAACTTTAGCCAGGCTGGGTACACAATGGAAAGGGTTGCCCCATGGGCCAGGTCCCATTTAACGCTCAGCGTATGCCCCAGGTCGTGCACGCCCCAGTCGCCCGATTTTCGCCCGGGCATGGTCATACCGTTGAGGGCGCAGGTGGCCGCATACATAATTCGGGCGCGCAGGTCGTAGTCATCTGGCTTATTCATCAATTCAGGGCCGTATTTCAAGGCTTCCTGAATGATGGCCATGACAAAGCGGTCGGAAAGGCTGGCATCCCCTTCGCCAAACCAGGCTTCCATGGCATGGGCCACAAGGTCGATGGTGCCATAGGCGGTGTAATTGGCTGGCACGCTGCGGGTAAAGTCAGGATCAAGAAAACTGTGTTTGGGAAACATGAATTTGTGACCGTAGCCGATCTTCTTCTTGTGCTGGTCGCTTTGCACTACGGCCACTGCGTTCATCTCGGTACCGGTGGCGGCCAGGGTGAGCACCCCAATTAGCGGCAGGGCAGCCTGGGGCTTCTTCTTTCCATCGAGAAATTCCCAACCCGAATGATCTGCAGGAATGGTAATGGAAATGATCTTGGCACTGTCAATCACACTACCCCCGCCAACGGCTACCACCATATCAACGTGGTGCTGGCGTCCCAGGGTTGCGGCCGCATCCACATCTTCAATTATAGGGTTCGACTTGATCCCATCGTATTCGAACACCTCAATGCCCGCGTCCTGCAGGCTCTGCAAGGTTTGATGGTAAGAGCCGTTCTTTTTTACCGAACCTTTGCCATACACGAGCAAAGCCTTCTGGCCAAATTCCCTGGCGGAAGCACCCAGTTTTTTTACCACACCTTGTCCAAAGTGCAGTTTTACGGGATTATAAAGGGTAAAATTTTCCATAATGAAGAAACTTTTTGATAAAAAACAAACCTAAGGGTTTTTCAAACAAAATGCAAGTTTGAAATCGTATCCCTGCCATTAAAAAAAAGGCGAAAACCCAGGAAAGAAAAGCAGGATTTTTTTAATTTTATGCTTTCATTGGGGGAAAGGTGCTTTTGAAAATGCCGGTTCCTTCCAGATTTTTTCGAAACAGTAAAAAAGAAAAGATGACAACACCAAAGATTAAAGGAACTATTGGGATATTGACAGGTGGGGGTGATGTCCCCGGGTTGAATCCGGCCATACGCGCCATTACCATCCGTGCTCTTCGCGAAGGCTATCGCGTGGTGGGTATACGCCGTGGCTGGGCAGGCATTATGGAAGTGATACGCGACAAAAAAGCCGACAATAGCCAGAACTTCATCGAACTTTCCGAAGACATTGTAAACCGTGCCGGCCGCACCGGCGGTACCTTTCTGCATAGCTCCCGTACGCGCCCCAGCCACGTGCCTCTGAAGCATGTGCCCGAAATGCACAAGGATAAGTATAAGGCCGAAATAAATGACCTCACTCCTGAGGTGCTTAAAAACATCGACTTTATCGGAATCGATTATCTGATTCCAATTGGGGGCGACGACACCCTGAGCTACTCGGTAAGGCTTTACCAGGAGGGCGTGAAAGTGGTTGCCATTCCCAAAACCATGGATAATGATGTGCCCGGCACCGNNGCACCGATTATTGTATCGGTTTCAGTACCTGCGTCACACGTACCATAGCTATGACAAATCTTTTAAGAACTTCGGCGGGTTCGCACGAGCGTATCCTGGTTATCGAGGTATTCGGGCGTTATGCCGGCTTTACGGCCCTGCTTCCCACCATGGCCGGTGCTGCCAATCGCTGTGTGATCCCTGAATATAAATTTAAGATCGAACACCTTACAGAACTGCTGGTTCAAGACCGCCAAAAAAACCCCAGCAAGTACTCTGTTGTATTGGTTTCAGAGGGTGCCACTTTCGAGGGGGTAGATATGATGTTCTCCAATATGGAAAAGGACATGTTTGGCCATGCCAAACTCGGGGGCATAGGTGATGCCGTTTCGGCCAAGATCAAGGAGGTCAGTCCGCAGTTCAATAATGGCCGCCGCGTGGAAACCATCAACCAGCACCTGGGCTACCTGGTGCGCTCGGGCGACCCCGATGCCATCGACAGCATTGTGCCTATGGCATACGGCAACCTGGCGCTGGACCTGGTGCTGAAAGGCATTCACGGCCGACTGGTGATCCTTAAAAACGGCCGTTACGACAACATGCCAGTGGATATTGTGACCAGCACCAAAAAACTGATTGAAGTGGACAAGCATTACAACACCGATCGGCTGCGCCCGGTGTATGAGTCGTTTATTGATAAACCGCTGTTCCTGATCTAGGATCTAGTCGGATTGTTCCCCAATGAGCGCAGCCCCCGGGTTGCGCTCATTTTTTTTGGCAAAAAAAATCCCGCCTGTTGGCGGGTTTTTTGTCTGGCGGAGAGAGAGGGATTCGAACCCCCGGAGGTTTTACCCTCAACGGTTTTCAAGACCGCCGCAATCGACCACTCTGCCATCTCTCCGCGGCAAAAGTACTAAAATTTTCTTTTTCCAATTTAAATTTTCTTTAAAGGCATGTGCTTTAAAAGCCTTATTTTTACAGGCGTGTGTGATGGAGTAACTTGCCAAAAGAGGTTTCCTTTATGACAAAACCCAGGGTAGCGGTGGTGATATTGAACTGGAACGGGAAACCTTTCCTTGAGAAGTTCCTGCCGTCGGTGCTCGAAAATAGTCCCGTATGGGCCAACCTGGTCATTGCCGACAATGCCTCCACCGACGATTCCATAGCTTTTCTCTCGGCCTGGTACCCCGAATTAAGACTTATTCAGCTCGATAAAAACCTGGGCTATGCCGGGGGTTACAATGCCGCCCTTGAAAAAATCAAGGCCGACTACTATGTGCTGCTCAACTCTGATATTGAGGTGCCGCCCAATTGGATCGAGCCTGTAATTAATTACATGGAGGCTCATCCGCAGGTGGCTGCTGCCCAGCCCAAGATTCTCTCGTGGCATCAACCTTCATATTTTGAATACGCGGGGGCTTCGGGCGGTTTTATCGATGTGCTGGCCTATCCCTTTTGCCGGGGGCGGGTCTTTGGCCGGCTCGAAGAAGACCGCGGGCAGTATAACGACACAGTGCCCGTTTTATGGGCCACAGGAGCCTGCCTTTTTGTGAGGGCAAGCGCTTTCGGGGAGGTTGGTGGTTTTGATGCCCGCTTTTTTGCCCATATGGAAGAAATTGACCTGTGTTGGCGGCTGCAAAACCGGGGCTGGGAGGTGGCCGTGGTGCCCTCGGCCAGGATTTTTCATGTGGGAGGAGGAACCCTACCCAAGTCAAGCCCTTTCAAAACCTTTCTCAACTTCAGAAACAGCCTTTGGTTGCTGGCCAAAAACATGCCTGCACGCTATTTTTATCCCTTGCTGCCCGTGCGCCTGGGTTTAGACCTGGCCGCGGCAGCAAAGTTTACGCTCAGCGGCCACCTTGCCGATGCCATTGCCGTTTTCAAGGCCCATTTTGCCTTTTTCAAACACTTTCGTGTGATGCGTCGACATGTAAAAGGCATTCCCGGAAGTTTGCCACCAGGCATCTACAAAGGCAGCATTGCTTTCAGCCACTTTATCAGGCGAAAGAATACCTTTCGCGACCTGAACCAGGCCCGATTTTCAGAAAAAAGATAATGGAAATTATTTCAGTCTTTATTCCTTTTTCAGGAAACTCTGCACGGCCAGGCGGTAGCTGTCGAGGCCAAAGCCCGAAACGCAGCCGGCACAGTAGGGCCCTATGAGCGAGCGATGTCTGAAGTCTTCGCGGGCAAAGATGTTGGAAATGTGAACCTCCACTACCGGGGTGTGCACAGCCCGAATGGCATCGGCCAGGGCCACACTGGTATGGGTGTAGCCTCCGGCATTCAGAATAATGCCGTCGTAACTGAATCCGGTTTCGTGTATCTTGTTGATAAGTTCACCCTCTAGGTTGCTCTGGAAAAAATCAATGATCAGATCAGGAAACCAGGCCCGCAATTTTTCGAGATAATCGAAAAAAAATTCCTTGCCATACACCGAAGGCTCCCTGCTGCCCAGCAAGTTTAGATTGGGACCGTTGATGATGATTAGCTTCATGGTCGATTTTTTTACAAATTAATAAAAATTACACGGCCTGACCTAATTTTTCTTTGATGGGGAGGCAAAGCTGTTTTGTGCTTGCTTTTCACGGAATAAATTTTGTAACTTTACCTTGCTTTTCAAAAATAGGGGTGCCCCAAACAACGGGCTGAGATCAAACCCATTGAACCTGCTCCGGGTAATGCCGGCGAAGGGAAGGGATGTAAACAAAGAGCGGGCTTTTGCCTCTATTTTCCGCTCAATGTTTAACACAAAATTCTAAGTTTAAAATGAAAAAGATTTTGCATGCAATGGCGTTTTGCCTTGTGTTGCCATTGGTTGGGCTTTCGCAGCATTTGCTCGAAGGCCATGTGTACGATGCGGCAGATGAGATGCCGCTTCCAGGCGCCAACATTGTGATAAAAGGCACCTACCAGGGTGTTTTTGCCAACGAAAACGGGCGTTTTATCCTTCATCAGCTTCCGCCCGGTGAAGTAGTGCTTCAGGTAAGTTTTATGGGTTATGAAAGCCGGGAAGTAGTAGTTTCGCTGCCGGCTTCCGGGCCGATTAAAATAAGCCTTGATCGGACGGCCACCCTTACGGGTGAAGTGGTGGTAGTGGGCCTCCGGGCCGATGGCCGCACTCCCGCAACCTATACCAATATTTCTGGCGAGGAACTCTCGGCCCGCAACCTGGGGAAAGACCTCCCTTTTTTGATCAGCCTTACGCCATCGGTGATCGTCAGCTCCGATGCCGGGGCAGGGGTGGGCTACACCTGGATGAAAATTCGCGGAAGCGACGACACCCGCATCAATGTTACCCTGAACGGGGTGCCGCTCAACAATCCCGAGTCGCATGGGGTTTGGTGGGTCAATACACCCGACATCGTCACCTCGGTCGATAATATGCAGATTCAGCGTGGTGTGGGGTTAAGCACCCATGGTGCAGGGGCTTTTGGAGCTACCATTAGCCTGCAAACCAAAGACCTGCGCGAAACTAACTATGCCGAAATTGAGAATGCCTTCGGTGCTTTCAACACCCTGAAAAACAATGTGAATTTCGGCACTGGCCTGATTCGCGGCAAATGGGCCTTCGATGGAAGACTCTCCAAAATTTCATCTGATGGTTACGTAGATCGCGCCACATCTGACCTGAAAAGTTTTTACCTCTCGGGCGGCTATTATGGCGAAAATTCTATTGTGAAAGCCATTGTCTTTTCGGGAACAGAAAAGACCTACCAGGCATGGAACGGAGTGCCCGGCTATTTGCTCGAAACCAACCGCACGTATAACCCTTCGGGCCTTTTTTACGACAGCCAAGGGAATCCGCAGTTTTACGAAGATGAAACCGATAATTATCAGCAGGATCATTTTCAGCTCCATTTTTCCCATGCCTTCACTCCGGGGCTCACTGCTCATACTGCCATACATTATACCAAAGGCAGGGGCTATTATGAGCAATACCGCTATAACGAGCGTTTCAGTCGCTACAATCTGCCCAGTGTGGTGATAGGCGAACAGACCATTAGCCGCAGCGACCTGATACGCAGGCGATGGCTCGACAACGACTTTGTCGGACTGGTTTATTCGCTCAATTACAACTCTTTTTCGGCACTCTCGATGACCTTTGGCGGAGGATATAATGTGTACAGCGGCGACCATTTTGGAGAAATTATCTGGGCCCGCTTTGCCGTGCATGCCGATAAGGGTCACCGGTATTACGACAATGATGCCCTCAAAAAGGATTTTAACACCTTCGTGAAGGCCAACTATGAGGTGCTGCCGGGCATGAACCTGTTTGTCGACCTGCAATACCGCTATGTGGACTACACCTTTGAAGGTCCTGCCTGGGTGCTGGGAGAAATTTCATCCCTTGATCAGGAAGTGAATTATAACTTTTTTAATCCTAAGGCTGGAGTAAACTGGGCTTTCAGCCCATCGAGCACGGTGTATGCCTTTGCCGGCATCGGCAATCGCGAGCCCGTGCGTCGCGACTTCACCGAGTCTTCGCCCGCGACCCGTCCCCGCCACGAAACGCTGCGAAATGTTGAACTGGGCTACCGCTTCCAGGGCAAACACTCGCTGCTGGCTGCCAACCTTTATCTGATGGACTACAAAGACCAGCTGGTGCTTACCGGCCAAATCAATGATGTGGGCGGATTTACCCGCACCAACATGGACAATAGCTACCGGGCCGGCGTGGAACTCGAAGCTGGTTTTATTATCACCGAGCAATTTCGCTGGCAGGGAAATGCTGCCTTCAGCCGCAACAAAATTGACCTTTTTGTGGAATATTCTGACGCATATGACAACGATTGGAATTGGACAGGCTACCACGAGCAAGAGTACCGTAATACCGATATCGCTTTTTCGCCCTCGGTGGTGGCTGCCAGTAGTTTTACATGGGAACCGCTGAAAAACCTTTTCATTGGCTTCAGCAGCAAATACGTGGGCAAGCAATATATCGACAACACCATGAGCCAGGATCGCATGCTCCGCGGCTACTTTGTTAACGACCTGCAGTTTAACTACTCATTCAGGCCGGGCCTGATAAGGGAGATGGAGCTGGTTGTACAGGTTAACAACCTCTTTAACGAATTATACGAAACCAACGCCTGGATTTACAAGGGCGTGGTGGGCGACCAGGGGATGATCACCATTGAAGATGGTTACTTTCCCCAAGCCGGCAGACATTTAATGTTGGGAATAAATCTTAAATTCTGAAATGAAAGGGCGGCCACCAGGCCGCCTCTTTTTATTCCATTCCTTCCGGGGGTTCTTGTTTGCGCGGTTTTTCCGGAATAGTTTCATCCACTCCGGTGTCTTCCACCTCCAGTTGGCGGTGAATGGAGTAGTTACGCCATTTTTCGAGCACCTGCGCCATGTCGTCGGGAAGATCTGAGTCGAAAAACATGGGTTTTGCGCTGATGGGGTGTTTAAAACCCAGGGTTTTGGCGTGCAGGGCGTGCCGCGGCAAGATATTGAAGCAGTTGTTTACAAATTGCTTGTACTTGGTAAAGGTGGTGCCTTTAATTATTCTGTCACCGCCATATGTTTCGTCGTTGAACAGCGGATGGCCGATGTGCTGAAAATGGGCCCTGATCTGGTGGGTGCGCCCGGTTTCGAGCTTGCATTCCACCAGGGTAACGTAACCGAATCGTTCCAGTACGCGGTAGTGGGTCACGGCGGGTTTTCCATATTCGCCGTTGGGAAAAACGTCCATCACCTTTCGGTTTTTGAGGCTGCGGCCGATATGACCGGTTATGGTGCCTTCGTCGGGCAGGTCGCCCCAAACGAGCGCGTTGTAAATGCGGTCGATCTTGCGGTCGAAGAAAAGTTTGGCCAGCCGTGTCTGGGCCAGTTCACTTTTGGCCACCAGTAAAATGCCTGAGGTATTTTTGTCGATGCGATGCACCAGGCCGGGTTTAATGTCCTCGTCGTTTTGCCGGGGCAGGTTGCCAAAACGGTGTACCAGCGCGTTTACCAAGGTACCCGTATAGTTACCGTAGCCCGGGTGCACCACCATGCCCGCCTCCTTATTGATCACGATAAGGTGGTCGTCTTCATAGAGCACATTGATGGGAATATCCTGTGGGATAAGTTCTATTTTGCGGGGCGGGTAGGCCATAACGATGCTGATCACATCGCCGGGCTTCACCTTGTAATTGGCCTTTACTGGCTGATCGTTTACCAGAATATTGCCCGCTTTGGCTGCCACCTGCACCTTGTTGCGGCTTGCATTTTCAATACGGGAAGTCACATACTTGTCTATACGAAGCAATCCCTGCCCGCGGTCAACCACAAAGCGGTAATGCTCGTACAGCTCCTGCTCTTCGCTTTCTTCATCGGGGCCTTCCAGTTCCGGAAGGTCTTTTTCGTCGATCATTTGGGGGATGTTTTTACCGGGCGATAATAAAGCGGCCCGACTGTATTCGGCGGCTTTGTGGGTGCGTAATTCGAAGAATATACATGCCGTTGCTCAGGTGGCCCACATCGAGCTGGCGAACATATTCCTGCGACAGCAGCCGCCGGCCCTGAAGGTCGAAAATTTCCAGCCTGACTTCATTTGCAGGAATTTGAGGTTCGTTCAGCCTGATATGCAGCAGGTTGCTACGCAGCGGGTTTGGAAAAATATCCGCAACCAGGCCGGTATCTGGCTCATTTACCGAAACGGGTGCCGGTTGCCCGAAATACGGCCTTATCATCAGCGCACCCTGGTATATAGAGGGCAGCCACTCGTTGCCTACCTTGTAGAAAATATTTTCGCCTGCCTGGCTGTTGGCGTCGTATCCAATATTGAGGAAGCCATCGCCCAGTTGCTCCCAGCCCACGTAAATGGTGCCCGAAACAGGCAGGGGCTCGTCGAGAAAATAGGTGGCAAAGCCATTCATAAGCTCTTCAAAATCGGGAGTGAACACTTCCGACTGGTAAATAATCTCTTCCGGATCAAGGCTGCTCCAAATCGTCAGATAAAAAGGCTTTACATTGTCGTCGTTCAGGGTGCGGTTAAAGTAGAACTGCACTGCTTCCAGGTTATCTGCCTTTCCGAGCACAAACCGGCAGGCGCCACTGGCGTTGCGTCCTACGAGCCCGTATCCGCTTTCAGGAACACCATCATCGTAGGCATAGAAATTATCAAAAACCTGGTTGAAAACGATGGTGTCGTTGCGTTGGTAGCTGTCGCCGGCAGCGCCTTCACGAACCACATGAATCACCTTAAAGTGGCGTTTTTCGGCAGGAGCCGTGGGCAGCGGGTTCGGAATGACTATGGGATTGGTGTGGGGCTGATAGCTCTGATAGCCATCCATGTAAAAGGGGGCAATGTTCCAGGTGCCGCCCGAATAGGTGCGAATGTTGTTACCCACCTCATCCTGAATGAAATAGCGGTAAACATAATTGTAAGTAATGCTGCCCAGGTTGGTGATCTTTAGTTCCAGATTGCTTTTCAGGTGGCTTTGCGGGTTCACGATATAGTGCGACCAGGGCATGGCCGTATAGTTTTTTAGAATTGATTGAGCCGGGGCCGCAAAAGCAATGTCGTAATAAGTGGTTAGCGATTCGTTTCGGTTCTGGTCGAGCAATATGTAATCGATATTCCAAATATTATTGTTTCCGGCCATATTGGCGGGTGTTTTGGTGGCCGGAAGCGGAAAGCTGGAATAATTTTTTATCCTGAACTGGAAGTCGTCGCGAAAAAACACTGGGTCGGTAATGGGAATCACCGCCCTTTTGAAAAACGGGAAGGTGTCGTTTGCAAATTCGCTGAGGGTTTCGCCTTCGGCTCGCCATACCGACTTCCACAAATCGGGCACCCATTCTGTTTCTCCCTCTTCATTTTCCTGGTAGTATCCGGGGGTTTGCAAAAACTCCACCACCAGTGAGTCGCGGTCGCGCGGGGCGCTGCCCATACCCTGTGGCTGATAGTAAAAAGTGAGCAGTACATTGTCGGCGGGGCTTAGTCCGCCCAGCAATATTTGCTGTGAGGTAAGGCGGTCGGCCACAAACTGAAAAGAGTTCTCTTCGGCTTCCTGGTAAATCATGCCATACTGGTCGAGGGCATCCAAGGTGGCCACCCCAACGGTTTTAGGATGCACGGCAAAGCTGCTGTTAATAAAAGCAAAGCTGTCGGTCCACAGGGCTGGGTCAGGATAGGGACCGGGGTGCGAAAAATCATCTCTGAAAGGGAGAGGTACCTGTCGGAGGGCAGCCGATTTAGAATTCGGGCTGCGCTCTGTTTCTGCTTTTTGCGGGTTGCCCAGCAAGGGCAGCAGCACTTCCTGGGCCGGGGCATAAAAACCCCAGAGCAACAAGAGCAGCATAACAGTAAAAACTCTATTCATGCAATTTCTTTTTAATCAAGGGGCTGCAGTTTTCCCCGAAATGGATTTTTAAAACTGATCCACCGACCGGTACCACACATCGACTTTGGAGCCTTTTCTGATCAGGCCGTCCTGGTCGTATTCGGGTTCTTGCCTGTATGCCTTGGCATCTTGTCTGGAAACGTTATTTTCAAAGGTTTCATTGCCCAGCTCCAGCAAATTTTCTGTCAGGGTTTCTCTTACCTCTTCGGGACTTTTGCCAAAAAGCATGGGGATGGGTATGGAGAGCAGGCCTTCCAGGTACTCTTCAAAGTTGAACCGGCTGGCTGAGCGATACACCAGGTTTACGGCGCTGCCGGCCTGCAGGTGGTGCCTGCGCGAAGTGGGGTCGGGCGTTTGCTGGTACACTGCAGGGTTGTCGGTTTCGTCGTCGAGAAATTCTTCGGTGCCCACATTTAGCGAGAGGGAGCTGAGCAGGGCAATGGCTTCGTTGCGGCTTTTGCCAATAAGCAGGGGCACGGCCACCATGGCTTCGCCCAGGCCGCTGCCAATCACCAGGTCAATGGCGGTACCCTTTTCCACCAGAGTGCCGGGTTCAATGTTTCCCTGGTTGAATTTTTGCTGAAGCACGGCATTCTGGGCAATGTCGTGGCGGTATTCCATATTCCCCACATTCAGCCCGTAAGCTTCCAGCAAAGCCATGGCCTGGCGGAGGGATAGGTCGGTAAGATCGGGCATGGGTACCATCTCGGGCAGCACGGCAATCTTGGTGAGGTAAATGGTGCGGTTTTTCTTTACCTCTTTTCCCGGGGCGGGGTCCTGGGCGGCAATGGTACCTTTGGGCCGTTCGTCGTCGAAAATCGAGTCGTTTATCATGTAGCGCAAATCCATTTTTCGCAGCACCGTGGCCACTTCGCGTTCGGTAAGGCCGCTCAGGTCGGGAACGGTTATGCTGCGCCCATGCAGGGTGTAGGCATCGAGCAGCTTAAGCGATACCCATAAAACCACTATGCCGGCAGCTGCAGCCAGCATTAGGTGTTGTAGAAAACGCCTGCTTTTAATAAAATCCCAGAATCGCATTGATGTCAGTTTATTTGCCCGTAAAAATACGAATTAATGGCGATTTTTTCGGCATTAGCTACAAGGCTCCTATTTTTTCTTAGTTTTGTCTGATGATTTTGGCCGGAAAACGGGTGTTCGGTTCCGGCAGGCTTTGCTACATAACTTTTTGTTCTTTAAAGAGATATCCTGTGAAGAAAAATATTGCACTGGTAGCCGGCGGCGACTCTGGCGAGTATGTGATCTCTATTGACAGCGCCCGCATGATAAAACGCAACCTCGATCCTGCCCTTTTTAATGTTTATACCATAGTGATAAATAAGCAAAAGTGGATACACCTCGATGAAGAGGGCAGGGAGCATGCCGTTGACAAAAATGATTTTTCCATTGCCCCTTTCGGCGAAAAAATTGTGTTCGACTGTGCTTTTATCACCATACATGGCACTCCGGGCGAGGATGGGAAGTTGCAGGGCTATTTCGAGCTGATGGGCATTCCTTATACCACCTCGGGTTTGTTGCCCTCGGCTCTGACCTTCAATAAGTTTTTCTGCAATCAGCTTGTGGCCCACTGGGGCCTGCCGGTGGCGCGTTCTGCAAAATTCAACAAAGGCAGTAAGCTGGTAACAGATGAAATTCTTTCAAAGGTCGATCTGCCGGTGTTTGTCAAACCCAATAAGGGCGGATCGAGCCTGGGCACAACTTTCGTGAAGGAAGCCGTCCATCTGGTACCTGCCATACAAACCGGCTTTGAGCACGACGACGAAGTGCTGGTGGAAGAATACATTGAGGGAACGGAACTGACCTGCGGGGCTTTCNNCCGAGGCGCAATTTTTCGATTTCAAGGCCAAATATACCAAAGGGGCTGCCGACGAAATCACCCCCGCCCGTATTTCGCCCGAACTGACCCAACAGGTGCAACAAGCCACCGCCTTGCTTTATGAGAAGCTTGAGCTAAAAGGGTTGGCCCGTATCGATTTTATCTTTTCAAAAGGAACGCTGTTTTTTCTGGAAGCAAACATCACTCCCGGCATGGCCGAAACCAGCATAGTGCCTCAGCAGGCTGCCATTGAAGGCATACCCATACGGGAGCTGTTTACTATTGTGATTCTGGAAGCCATCGGGATTTAAGGATAAGTGTTTATGGATCAGGGTTTAGTGGGAAGCGTAAGCAGGTTGTGGCCCAGAGCGCATGGCTCAGGTCAAAGCAGTAGTTGATAGTGGTAAGTGGTAGTAAAGGCGAGGAAGCGAAAAAAGCCGCGTAGCGGCAGTCTCACTTCTCCTTAAGGAATCGGACGAGTTTCTCGATGGCGCGGAATCGGTGGCTTATGGTGTTTTTTAGCTCGGCGGGCAGTTCTCCGAAGGTTTGGTTGTAGCCGACGGGTACAAAAACAGGATCGTAGCCAAAGCCGCCGGTGCCTTGCGGGGCATGGATAATGTGGCCTTCCACAATGCCTTCGAAAAGATGTTCCTTGCCATCCATTATCAGCGCAATGACGGTCCGGAATCGGGCCCGGCGATTGTCGGTGCCTTTGAGCTCATCGAGCAGTTTCAGCATATTGTCGCGGCTGTCTTTGCCGGTTCCGGCGTAGCGGGCCGATAGCACTCCGGGCTTTCCGCCCAGGGCCTCCACTTCCAGTCCGGTATCGTCGGCAAAGCAGTTAAAGCCGAAGCCCTCAAAAACAAATCGGGCCTTGGAAAGGGCATTTTCTTCGAGGCTGGGCCAGGGCTCAGGAATATCTTCATGGCAGCCAATGTCGGCCAGGCTCTTCAGTTTGAAGGCTGGCCCCAGGATGGCGGCTATTTCGTGCAGTTTGTGTGGGTTGTTGCTGGCAAATACAAGTTCCATGGCAAAAAAAAGTTGCTCCCCGGCATTTAGCGCGGGAGCAACTTCTGCGATCGGTTATACAATTTTATTCCAGTTCAATCAGTACAAAGTTTTTCGGAACCATTTGTCCGGAGGTCACGTTTATGGCCTTAATCACCCCGTTGTAGGGAGGGAAAATGAGGTTTTTCATTTTCATGGCCTCCAGAATACAGAGCACTGTGGTTGCGGTAACCTCCTGGCCGGGAGCAACAAATACCTCCTGAATGGTTCCGGGCATAAAGGAAGTGATCTTTTTGGGATCGTGCGGCTGGTATGGCTTGCGCTTTTTGTATGTTTTGTTCAAGGTGGTGCGGTACACATCGTCATCGATCACAAAATCGACAAATTCCTCCTGGTTGTTTACGTTGAATTGATCTTCCATAATTTTCAGATTAAAAGTACATTTCCATTAAGGCGCGGGTATTTGCTGTCTGTTTAAAACGGAGGTATTCCGTGCTTTTTATCGGGGCTCTTTTCTGATTTTTGTGAAGATATTTCCAGGGCGTGTACCACGAAGCGGCGGGTTTCGTCGGGCTCGATCACGGCATCGATATAGCCATGGGCGGCAGCTACATAAGGGTTGGCAAATTTCTGCTTGTACTCTTCCACTTTGGCGCGGCGCACTTCTTCGGGATTTTCGGCATTCATAATCTCGCTGCGGAAGATAATGTTGGCTGCGCCTTCGGGGCCCATTACGGCAATTTCGGCCGTGGGCCATGCAAACACAAAGTCGGCATGCAGGTGTCGCGAGCACATGGCAATATAACCGCCGCCATAGGCTTTGCGCAAAATGACGGTGATCTTGGGCACGGTGGCTTCGCTGTAAGAATACAGGATTTTGGCGCCGTGGCGAATTACCCCGGCATGCTCCTGGTCGATGCCGGGCAGATACCCGGGCAGGTCGACCAGCGTTACCAGCGGAATGTTAAAGGCATCGCAGTAGCGTATGAAGCGAGCGGCCTTGTCGGAAGAATCCACATCAAGTACCCCGGCCAGCACCATGGGCTGATTGGCTACAAAACCAACGGTTTGTCCGTTCATACGGCCGAAGCCTATCACGATGTTGGCAGCAAACAGTTCCTGCACTTCAAAAAAGTCGCTGTCGTCGCTGATGGAGCGTATCACATTGCGCACATCATAGGGTTCGCGCGGGTCGGTGGGGATAATATTGGTAATCTTGAATTGCCTGGTTTTGGGTGCCTTTTTGGGGAATGCATCGGCTTTTTTGGTATTGTTCCAGGGAATATAGGAAACCAGCTTTTTGATCTGGTCGAAACATTCGGCTTCACTCTCGGCAAAGAAGTGTGCGTTGCCGGTAATTTCGCTGTGTACGCGGGCCCCACCAAGCTCTTCCATGCTAATCTCTTCGCCCAGCACCGATTTGATGACCTCGGGGCCGGTAATAAACATTTTGGAGATCTTGTCGACCACAAACACAAAATCGGTGAGAGCAGGCGAGTACACGGCGCCGCCGGCGCAGGGGCCCAGGATAACCGATATCTGCGGTATTACACCCGATGCCAGGGTGTTTCGATAAAAAATCTCGCCATAGCCGGCCAGGGAGTTTACCCCTTCCTGTATGCGGGCGCCACCCGAGTCGTTGATGCCAATGAGCGGAATTTTCAGGTTCATGGCATGGTCCATGATCTTGGTGATCTTGCGGGCGTGCATAAGCCCCAGCGACCCTCCGGCCACAGTAAAATCCTGGGCGAAAATACAAACCGGGAAACCACTGATGGTGCCGGTACCAGTAATCACCCCATCGCCGGGCAAATATTTCTTGTCCATGTTAAAATCCCTTGCGGCATGTTCCACAAAAAGGTCGTACTCATGAAATGAGTTTGGATCGAGCAGCGAAATGATACGCTCACGGGCGGTCATTTTGCCCATGGCCACTTGCTTTTCTATGGCCTTTTGGCCTCCTCCCTGCAGGGCGCTTTGCATCCGTATCTTCAGATCCAGGGTTTTTTGTTTAATCGACATGTTTTTTCAGGTTTAAATTTTGTAACTTCCTGTTTCCCAGTTATTCTGATTGTTTGTTTTCGCCATTTTCACGGTTCTTGGCGGGCGAAAAAACATCCAAAGTAATGAAAAAAAAACGAAAGAGTGACCAATTGTCAGATCAATTTGAACTTCAAAAAAGGTTTAATTTGGTTTCCAGCACCTTAAAATGAATGGCTTAATCTATAAATTGGCCTGATTGGAAAATGAAACGGGTATGCTGTCATATAAAACTGCATACCCGTTTTTTTCTTTTTTTAATCGGTGATTACCAATTTCAGTATCCTTGCTTTGGCGAGGCTACGCACCTGCACGAAATAAATGCCCTGAGGATATCCACTGGTGCTAATTTGCAGCTCATCGCCGTTTTCCAAACTCCCGGGTTCAAAGGTCGCAACTTGCTGGGCCTGTGCGTTATACAGCACAATAGAGGCGGCTGTCAGGCTTTCGTTGAAACGCAGTCGCACCTGGTCGCGGGCCGGGTTGGGATACAGCTCAAGGGCAGGCTTCCCTTCTTCGGTCAGAGGCACCGAGGTGGGGTCGGAGGTGAACGATGCGGTAAGGCTCACATTTCCGGCAGGCATTATAAACGAATATTCTAATTGGTTGCTGAGCATATTGCTGCCCTGTATCCAACCGTTGAATAAATAGCCCAGGTTGGGATTTGCCTTCAGCGAAACGGCTTGACCGCTAAGATAACTGCCGGCTCCGGAAAAGGTGCCCGAATAGTCGGGGTTTACCGTAACCGTAACAGTGAAGGTAATGGCATTGGCGCTGAGCAGTTCAATTTTGTCGAGGGCAAAGAAGCCTTCGCCCTGACCTGCCACCTGGAAGGCAATTCTAACGTTTTCCTGGTTTGCAAAATCTTTCAGGTTGATGGTGGTGCTTTGCCAGTTAAAGTTTGCCGTACCTGTGGCGAAAACCGGATGCATATTGCTGTCCCACACCTTGCGAAAAGAGGTTCCGTTTTTGCTGATCCACACCGTGAGTACCGGTGAGGAGGCCTGTTTTATTCCGTTAAACTTAAACCGCAGGGCAGGCTGGGCCTGCTGGCCCAGGTTGGCAACAGGCATGATCAGCCACTGGTCGGTCTGGTTGCTTCCTGCCGGCAACACGCTGAAAAACTGGTCCCCTTCAGCGGGGTTGATGGTGTTTCCGGCCACCTGCAGCGAAGTATTGAGTTGCCAGGCTGCATTACCATAGTTGAGCCAGCACTGGCTGTTAAAGCTGCTGCTGAAGGTTTGAACATAGGGAAATTGCCCAATACTTTCTCCGCAAGGAGCAGCCCTGAGCATGTATGCCCTTGGCGAGGGTTCTGATTCGCCTGAGGGGTAATTGGCCGTTACGTGGTAATACGAAAGGCCATCAAGAGGCGAATTATCGGTGAAAGAAAGCACCTCAGTGTCGGTAGTGCTGTGAATGTTGCTGCCATTGCGAAACACGCGGTAGCCCGAAGGTGGGGCGGCATTTGCAAAAAGTTCGGCCTCCGCACCTGGTTCAAAGCGGCTTGCCTGCGATTGGTTCGTCAACTGGTCGAGGGTTGTGCTGCTCAGTTCCATCAGCTCATTACTCTTGCTGGCTTCCACAAAAATGCGGGTGAGGTAGGTGTAAGAACCAGCCATATTGTTGGCATTGTGGGGGGTCCAGTTGTCAGCCGATCCATAAAACGAATAGCCTTGACCGAAATTTACCTGGCGCATGAGCGAAGAGGGATGCCCACTGGCATCTACCGGCCTTACAGCCACATAAAAGTAATTGTCGAGCACCAGGGCCTGGGGCAGGCTGTGTTCGATCACCTGTTGGCTTACGGCTATGAGCACCGGCGATTCATAAAGCAGTGTAAGGCCGTCGGAAGCATATATTTTAAAAGTAAACTGGTTATTTGGCCAGGGGTAATTAGAATGCTGCACAAACATGTGCGAAACCTTTGAAAGAGTGAGCGGGTAGTTGAGCCCCAAAGCCGGGGCATCGAAAACCACCGCACGTTCCGGGCTTGCCCAGGTAAGGTGAGAGTAGTTGTTCACGTACGAGAACCAGCCTTCGGGGTTGGGGGCCGAGCCGGGCTTATACCAATTTACTGCAACTTGGTTGTCGTTTTCAGTGGTGGTTTGCACAAATCCCGGTGCAGGGAAATTGTCAGCATAGGGGTCGAAGCCAAACACTTGATCTACACCGGAATTAAGGGGATCGAGAAATGGAGCTAACCGATACTGATCTTCTACTGCATTTTTATCCCAGTGGTACCACATTTTACCATAGTAATCGGGCGAATAAAGGTTAGTGCAGGAGGAGGTGCCACCCGTTAGGGTGCCAATGATCAGGCCTTGTGAGTTAAAAATGGGGGAGCCCGACGAACCGCCCTGTACCACCCCATGTCCGGTGGCGGTGGGTGCCCAGGAAACCCGCCAGGCTGAGTTGGCAGCCATTTGCTGTCCGCTAACCAGGGGATTGGAGCTGAGGAGCTGGGTACTGTAGGTGGAGATTTTCTTGGCATCGCCCGTGGGGTGATGGATTCCCACACCCGAAAAGCTGGTGCTGTTGGTACGGTTCCAGCCGTTCCAGTAAGGGCGCCAGTGGGCGGGTGGGTCCTGGTGCAGCATCATTAACCTGAAGTCAGATCCCCCCTCGATGGGAGCTAGTGAAAGCAGGTCGGCGCCCACTATCAGGTGCTGGGGCGGGGTTCCCTGGTTCTCACAGGCAGGGCGCTCATAATTGAAATAGAACTGCCAGTACATCATGTCGCGCTCGGTGGCATTGGCGCCGCAGTGGGCGGCTGATAAAAACAGGGGAGAGGCATCCTGGGCGGTATTGTTCACCAGTGAACCCGTGCACCAGAAATAGCTGTCGCTCACCCGCATGAGCATACGGGCCACGCCGCGCTTCTGATCCTGCCAAATATTGCCTTCCTGGCAGTTGATATTTACATGGCATGGCTCGGCATCGCCCAGCCCTTTTTCTCCACCAAAAACTTCTACACCGCCACCATAACCTAAATATATGGCGCTCTCGAGCTGCAACAGCCCAAATACTGGCGTTTCGGCTTTGCCTTCATAATAGGGCTCCTGGTATTCTATCACTACCGTTTGGCCGGGAATGACCTGGGTGGAGAAAATCTGAAATTCGTTGTTGTTGTTATGGTCGAATGCACCCACTACCACCGACTTGTCGGGGTTGTAAACAAAAAGGCGGGC
>DHFW01000016.1 GCA_002402465.1 Bacteroidales bacterium UBA4814 | reverse complement strand
TAAGCTGTAAATCCAACACAGGTAAATGTTCCTGGTTCACTCGAAGCGGTCTTTGCCAAACCCATGGTCATTGCCGCCACAAAAGCCAAAGCTAAAATTTTTTTCTTCATGATTTTTTGTATGTTTTCATTTTCCCGGATTGCTAATCGGCGGTGAGTTCAATGGGGTTGTTGCGGCGGCGCATGTTTTCGGCGGCAACTTGCTGCAAATGATTGTCTAACCCAGATTCTTTGGCAATTTGAATAATATTATGCCTGAAAGCTATCTCAGCTTTGAGAAAATTCTTTTTGTTTGTGTCAATATACCTTTTTTCAGGGAACTCAATGCTTCTGTTTGTGTTTTGATTAAAAGAGACCATCTCAAATACATAATGATTTTGTGTGTCGTGCAAAAAAATTATTAATCCCGGTAATCCGCTGAATTTGTAAGGTCCCTCGCTGATGGGGATTTCTGGCGTGAACCATGCCACCCATGATCTCCCTCCAAAGTTTATGGTGGCTTTTTGAGTAGAATAACCCGAAATGTTCTTTTTTTCCCTGGTTATAATCCATCCATTTTCCAACAAAGGCTCGGAATATTTAAAATTGTCTGGGAGGATATAATCAATAGTTGTTATTTTACCCTTCGGAAAATTCTTATAAATAGAATAATTAAACCTACTTGGGGGTGCTAAAGAATAAGAAATATCTTCATGAATTCTTTGAGCAGTCACTTCGTCTAAATGAATATGAGTGGAGTCAAACTTATACTTATTGTAGCTGCTGAAAACACTGACGTTTTGCCCAACTATTAATAACATAATTTCTTCACTAATACTGGAGGAATCCAACGAATCATGCTGAAATTTTAAATTGTAAAAAACCTCCATAATCCCTTCCCCCAATTTTTGAGCTGGTAGTCTGTAAAAAAAGTCTGGGTGTTGGCCCCAGGTTTGGAGAGAAACAAAAACAAAAGCAAGGAAAATTAACTTCTTCATTTTTTTATCTTTTATTACATCAGGGCTGGAGCATACCCAGCCCTGATTTTATTCAAACTATTGAGGATTTAGCGCTCAACCTGCGAAATTTCTTAGGTTTTGAGCATATCACTGTTGGGTAAATAAATGTTAATCAGATGCTTAAAAACACCAAATACCAAGATATCAAAGAATCTTTTAATAATTATCTGTCCCTCAGTTTTATTATTCAATTACTTCAGTATAATAGCTACAAAGAATTTCCCTCCATGTCCAAAGCTGTTCTCGCCGTTGAGTAGGATTATCACCACATACCATTACTGTGTGGGCTCGCCATGCATCGCATTCCAAAGTCCCCGTAACGCATTACCAGTCATTACTTTCGGCGGTCTTAGCCAAACCCATGGTCATTGCCGCCACAAAAGCCAAAGCTAAAATTTTTCTTTTCATGGTAGTAAAGTTTGGTTAATAAATGTAATGTCGCTTCAAAGGTTAAAAAAAAAACGACAAAAGCAAGAAAAATCGATCAAAATCAAAAATTTAGAACGATTCTAAATAACATATATGCGCTGAAATGCTTTATTTTTTGAGCGTTTTCAATTTCCTGGGTTGCTAATCGGCGGTGAGTTCAATGGGGTTGTTGCGGCGGCGAGCGTTTTCATTGAGGATTTGTATTGTCTCAACGCCTGAACCTGCTTCTGAAGCACGGTTTATAAGGATCTCTCTCTGACGACTTTTGGCTTGAAAAAAATGCACCCTGGTGGTTTCAATATAATTTCGTTCAAGGAAATCAATGGTGGTTAACTCCCTGGGCTTTTCAACGGATAAGAGCTCAAACACATAGTGGTTCTGCGTATCATGTATGTTTAGGATAAGACCTGGAAGACCATGAAATTTATATGGGCCATCCCTGAAAGGAATTTCCGTTGTGAACCAGGCCACCCAGGTTCTTCCGCCATAATCGGTCACAGCTTTCTGCACAGGATAACCTTGAAAGGATGTTGTATCGGCCTTTATCTCCCACAATAGGGCGTTTAACTCTTCCCTGTAGATGAAATGATCGCCGGGAAGATGGTCAGCGGTTGTCATTTTCCCGAGCGGAAAGTTTTTAAAAATACTGTACCTGAACCTGCCCGGAGGTGGACGAAGGTCAGGATCACCCAAAAATTTTTGTGTGAGGCCCTTAGCAGCATATTCGCGTGATGTTTTCTGGAATAGATATGTATCATGGCTGTAAAACTTGCTAACGTTTTCTCCCAACTGAAGGACCATTTCCTCATGCCTGATATCCTGGTCGTTAAGGGAGTCTTGCTGATAAGACAGCAAATACCTTACAACCAGCTCTGCTTTTTCCAATTCCCTGACAGGAATCTCCGGAAAGGCTTGCGAGAAACTGACCGAACCACATGCAATAAAAAACATAAAAGTGAAAATGCGTATCATTGTTTTTGTTTTTCTAACTAATCAAAGTTTTATCTCAAACTAACTTATTATTGTTCGTATATGCAAGACTCTACTGGGAGGAAGTGTTCAAAGCACTTTCTCCCAGTATTAATCGATCATCTCTGACATAACTCCTCAATCCAAACTACAGCATCAGCTTCATCACAGACAATAACATAATGTTGTGACCCATCTGAACCGCAAGTTAAAACATAAGTCCCGCATGGTTCACCTGTTCCGCTTTCAACAGGGGTAACATAGCCCAGCAGCATCCCCGCCACAAAAGCCAAAGCTAAAATNNTTTTGGTTTGTAAATAGAAATACATACAAATCAAAAAAAAAAAAAACGACAAAAGCAAGAAAAATCGATCAAAACCAAAAATTTAGAACGATTCTAAATAACATATATGCGCTGAAATGCTTTATTTTTTGTGCGTTTTCAATTTCCCGGGTTGCTAATCGGCGGTGAGTTCAATGGGGTTGTTGCGGCGGCGCATATTGTCCTGAGCTCTGTCTAAATTAGTGTTTTCATGGATGGGCATTCCGGTTGATAGGAGTCCTCCAACAAAATCTTGCCGGAACCTTTCGCGCGATTGAAAGAAAACTGATTTTGTGGTTTCAATGTAGCGAAAATCACGGTAGTAAATAGGTTTGCTTGCAGGTTCAAGGTAATGAATCGATTGGATTTCAAAACAATAGTGTTTTTTTGTGTCGCAAATGTTCAAAATAAGTCCGGGCAATCCGTTAAATTTATAGGGTCCATCATTGAACGGAATTTCTGGTGCAAACCATGCCTCCCAGGTTCTTCCACCAAAATTTGCAATGGCTTTTTGAACTTCATTACCTAAAATTTCTGAATTTTCATTCATTAACACCCAATTAAACAAATCAAGGTCTTCCTGGTATTTGTAAGTGTCGGGCAAAACGTAATCAATGGTTGTTATCTTTCCTTCTGGATAAGCCTTGAAAATTTCCCAATGGTGTGTGAATCTTGGCCTGTTTCTAAAAAGATCCGATAAATCCATATTTGGATTTGAAACAAGTGCCGAATCCATATACAGATTCCCGATGCTGATGAAGCGGCTGACTTGTTTTCCTATTTGCAATACAAATATTTCTGTGCGAATGCTTTCCTTATCGGTTGAGTCTCTTTGATAAGATAGCTTATAGTGAAGTTCGAGAACAACCTCATCTATTGGTTTAATGTTACTTTGGCTTTTAACCAAGCCTGGAAAAGAAAAAGTTATTATTGTTAAAAATGGAGCAAGGTGTTTCATTTTTTTGTTTTTTAAGCCCCAAAAAACAAATTCAAAAGATGTTTTGCTTCTTGGGGCTTGTTCTAAAATGTCACTCACTAAAACATTTCTTAACAGCCAAAAATGTCATACCATTCCGAAAGCATTTCTTGCTGTTGAATGATTAGGTCGGTGCCTTCGCCATCACCGCAAATAAGTGCATACCCAAAGCATTCATCTTCCCAGGTAACGCATTTCCAGTCATTACTTCCGGCGGTCTTTGCCAGCCCCAGGGTCATGGCCGCCACAAAAGCCAAAGCTAAAACTTTCTTCTTCATGATTTTTTTGATTTAGGTTAATAATTAGAAATAACACACAAATCAAAAAAAAAAACGACAAACCCAAGAAAATTCGATCAAAACCCAAAATTTAGAATGATTCTAAATAACATATGTGTGCTAGAAGGCTTCATTTTTGTGTGTTTTCAATCTCCCGGATTGCTAATCGGCGGTTAGTTCGATGGGGTTGTTGCGGCGGCGCATGTTTTCGGCGGCAATTTGCTGCGCATGATTGTCTAATCCATATTCTTTAGCCATTCCAATTATATTCTCCCTAAAAGCCCCCTCAGCTTTGAGAAAACTATGTTTGCTTATGTCGATATACCTTTTTTCAGGGAACTCAATGCTCCTGTTTGTGTTTTGACTAAAAGAAACCATCTCAAAAACATAATGGTTTTGTGTGTCGTGCAAAAAAATTATTAATCCTGGTAAACCGCTGAATTTGTAAGGCCCTTCGCTTATGGGGATTTCCGGGGTGAACCATGCTACCCATGATCTCCCCCCAAAGTTTATGGTCGCTTTTTGGGCAGAATATCCTGAAATATCCTTTTTTTCCCTGGTTAAAACCCAACCTTTGTCCAATAAAGGCTCGGAATACTTAAATTGGTCTGGCATTATGTACCCGGTAGTTGTTATTTTTCCCTTCGGAAAATTCTTATAAATAAAATAATTAAAACGGGTAGGAGGAGGTAAAACAGAAAAATAATTCTGTCTCATTTTTTGAGCAGTCACAACGTCCAAATGGATGTTAATGGAGTCTAATTTATAAATATTATAGCTGCTGAAAACACTGAAGTTTTTCCCGGCAATCAATAACATGAGTTCTTCTTCAATATAATCAGAGTTTAATGAATCATGCTGAAATTTTAGATTATAAAAAACTTCAATGTTACCTTCTTCTAATTTCTGAGCTGGTAATTTGGGAAAAAAATTTGGATTCTGGCCCCAGGCTTGGGAAAAAATAAAAACAAAAGTCAGGAAAAAAAATTTCATCATCTCTGTTTGTCTTTGGTACCATCAAGGCTTGAGCCTTTCAAGCCTTGATGGTACTTAATCTTAAAAAGGTTTTTCTTTAATTAAAATTTCTCAAAATCTTCGTTTTTATGGCTATTAAGGACATAGTATGCTTTGCCATTCATAAATCATAAGTTGTATTTCATAGGGGGTTTCGCCACATGCCATTATTGTATGCATGGGTTCTCCATTGCAAAGCAAAGTAAACGTATCGCACATCCAGTCATTACTTCCGGCGGTCTTAGCCAAACCCATGGTCATTGCCGCCACAAAAGCCAAAGCTAAAATTTTTTTCTTCATGATTTTTTGTATGTTTTCATTTTCCCGGATTGCTAATCGGCGGTGAGTTCAATGGGGTTGTTTCGGCGGCGCATGTTTTCGGCTGCAACTTGTTGAGTGTGGTTGTCTAAGCCGGCTTCTGCCGCCCTGCTGATAATGTCGTGTCGAAAGGCTTCTCGGGCACGAAAAAAATCCTTTTTGGTGGTTTCGACATATCTCCTGTCGGGAAATTCAATTGCTTGAATCTCCTCGGGTTCCTCAATTGAGACCAACTCAAACAAATAGTGGTTGCGCGTGTCGTGGAGCTTCAGAATCAAACCAGGCAATCCGCTGAATTTATAGGGACCATCGCTGTATGGTATTTCGGGGGCAAACCAGGCAATCCAGTTACGACCACCAAAACTTGTAGTGGCTTTCTGAATCTGGTATCCCTTTATGGTAGATGTTTCACCAGAAATTGTCCATTTCAACAAAGGCAAACGCTCTTGGTATTTAAAAAAATCGGGCAAAACATAATCAATTACTGAAATATTACCCCGTGGATAATTTTTGAAAATTTGGTACCTGAATCTTGAAAGTGGTGGTTGTAAGTCGGGGGTTAATAAAACTGCCTGTAAATCAGCCTCGGTTTTAAGGTTTTTAAAAAGGTCAGTTGATAAATAATTGTTTTTGCTCAGAAATATACTTTGGGTTTTTCCCAGAAACAGCAGCATTTCTTCTTCCAATAAGTGATAAGGGTTTAAAGAATCCTGCTGAAAGGTAAGGTTGTACGTGGCAATTAGTTCAACTTGTTCAAGATTTTTAACAGGATAAGACATATTCAGCCCTTGAGAAAAACCATTGATAAGCAGAAAAAACAAAGAGAATGTAAAGATCAATTTTTTCATAGTATTCCGGTTTTAAACTTCCGAAAAGCAGGCAACTTTTTTCTCGTTGCCTGCCTTGTTAAATTTAAGTGCATCTTCCTATGGAACAGATTCACAGAGTATAGACATCCATTCCAAATGTTGAAGGTACCTTGCATCCCCATCTTCGCCGCAAACCAACGCCATGTGTCCAACTTCTCCAGGTCCACACGAAATGTAAGAGTTCATGCATTCCCAGTCATTACTTCCGGCGGTCTTTGCCAAGCCCATGGTCATTGCCGCCACAAAAGCCAAAGCTAAAATTCTTTTCTTCATAACTTAATGATTTTGGTTTTTCTTTTCAGGTTGCTAATCGGCAGTGAGTTCAATGGGGTTGTTGCGGCGGCGCAGGTTTTCTTCCAAACGATTTATTACTTCAACAGGATTCCCCCATTCTCTCATTTGAAGAATCAAATTTTCCGCAGCATTATGCTGTACAATGAAAAACTCTTTTTTAGTAAGGTTTATCCTGTTTTGTATTTTTCTTCCGAAAACTCTTTCTTCCTGTTTTTTTGCTAAAGACTCAGCTAAAAAAACATAGTGGTTTTCCGAATCATAAATTTTCAAAATCAGACCCGGCAATCCATTAAATTTGTACGGGCCATCTGAAATGGGAATCTGATGTGTAAACCAGGCTTCCCAGCGTCTTCCGCCATAATAAGCCACTGCTTTTTGTACTTCATA
Organism: Bacteroidales bacterium UBA4814; assembly: GCA_002402465.1. Taxonomy (GTDB): domain Bacteria; phylum Bacteroidota; class Bacteroidia; order Bacteroidales; family UBA7960; genus UBA7960. The sequence continues at coordinate 48,523 of DHFW01000016.1, read as the reverse complement.
TCCCAATAGCTCATCTTTATAATCTGTAAGCTCCCACCTTATTTCTTTTAAAGGCTCAAGATATGTGTAGTACTCATTAAAAATTTGGTCATCAAAAATCATTTGATTCTTGTTATGATTTTTTGTAATGTAAAAGTTAAAACGGGTTGATGCTCTACCAGCCATGGCTGCTGCAGTTATTTGATTTAAGTCTGCCCTTTCGTTCAACCCCATTAGCAAACTATCATTTATCAACCTGTTATAACTTGCAAATAGGCTTATTTGGTTCCCAACTATCAGCGACATTTTTTCCTCTCTTACGTTTGCCAAATCGTTGGTATCGGGGCGGAAACTTAGATTGTAAGTTATAATAAGGTTGACCGTATCGAGTTTTTCGGTTTCAATTAGTTGCGCAAACAATGGGTTTATTAAGGAAGCTAATAAACATAATAAAAAAGCATTATGCTTTAAAAAAATTAAAAATCTGGTTTTCATTTTGGTGATTTTTTACAGATTTGAAGAATAACACATTCAAAAACGTTAGAAAAAGGCGTAAGAAAAAGAATTTTAACGCCCTTTTCCAACGATTTTTGCTTCCTGTAACTAATCGTCACAAAGGGCTTCGGTAATCAACATAATGGTGTCGATGATTTTTTGCGTAGATTCAGCACAAATAAATCCTACTAAGCCAGTAGTTTCGCTACAAATGATTGTGACATTAACGCAATGGGTTTCTTGAGCTTTTGTTTGGGGGGCAAAAACTCCAAATGTCATTACCGCCACAAAAGCCAAAGCAAAAATTCTTTTCTTCATAACTTAATGATTTTGGTTTGTAAATAAAAATACATACAAATCAAAAAAAAAAACGACAAACGCAAGAAAATTCTTAAGGATGGTGTTACCTGCTTATTTTTCAGCGATTATCTTGTTTGTTAATTCATTCATGTTATCCAGTTTGTAATATAGCTTTAAAGGATCAAAACCTAGCCATTCTGTATGTTTCAGAATTATTCCGTAAGTTTTCTCTGTCTGTCCGGTCATTATTTCATCTCTTGAATTAAAAATCAGCGGTTCGTGATGTGATATCCTGTTTCTTAAACTTCTGATTTCGTCAAGTTCGTTGAAAATAAGCTTTTGATTGGTTCCTTTTGGGCGCCTCTCATATATTTTGTGCAAACTCTGCCCGCCGACTAAAAACTGTATCGGTGCAAACATATAGTTCCAAAATCCAAAGCTCAATTCTGCCACTAATCTGTCATGTGAATATTTGTTCCCCAGCTTGGCAATGGTTGTCAGTATTTTTGTTCTGGGTTCAAAACCATATTTTATGAAAGAGGGGTGACTAAACATTCCACCTTGTCCGCATTGGTTTTTCAGCCATTCATTATCAGCTAACTTCTGTCTGTAGTGTTGGTCAATATAATTGCGGATGGTAACTTCAAAAATGCCCAGCAAGGCAAATAAGGTTTTAGATAATTCTATGTTATGTCTATATAGCCTAAGGGCCTTTATTTTATCTTGCTTTGCTGCTATCAAAAACCTCCCTATTCTTGGTTTTGAGAGTGCTTTTTCAAAGTCGTGATACTCCATTGATAAAAATTTTAACAAATTTACTGGTTTAGAAAATTTTTTCGTATATTTGTGTTGTAGTCCCGGTTGTCCCTGACGAAAGTCAAACAATCGGGTTTTGCTTTTTTATCCCCGCTTTGATTTTGCGCCTCACTCAATGCATGAACGCCAACAAAAAAATAGCCCCAAAGTCCTATAAAGTTTTTGGCATTTTCAGTCGGCGGTGAGTTCTATGGGGTTGTTGCGGCGGCGCTGATTACCACAAGGTTTTAACTTTATATTTGCGAATATTTTCGTCAGCTGTTATAAGTGTGAGGTTGTCGTTTATGCTTTGGGCAACTAAAATCCGATCGAAAGGGTCGCGGTGAATAAATTCTAAATTAGCAACTACCACGGTGTCCTTAAGGCTTAATGGAAGCACCTCTATTCCATTTTCCTGGGTCAGTTCAATAAAACCTGTGAGGCCTTTTTCAAAACTAAATTTTTTCAGGCTCATTTTAATTGCAATTTCCCAAAATGAGGCAATGCTGACAAGACAAAGGTTGTCGGGACTTTCAATTGCCGCCTGGGCTTTTTTCGACAAGGAATTGTCACCATTTAAAAACCATATCAGCGCGTGGGTATCAATAAGCAGATCCATTACATATAATCTTTAAAGTCCTCAAGTGGATCATCAAAATCGGGTGATGTGAAAATCTTGCCGTTTGCAGCGCCAAACCTTGGTTGCGTTTTCTTTTTTTCCTTTTTACGGCGGGCAAGTAAAAAGTCAATGAAGTCATTTACTTCCTCCTTTAATTCAGGGGGTAAAAAGCGGATTTTTGATAATATAGTGGTGTTTTCCATTGGGTTGATGCTTTTTACAAATATACAAAACAGGGGCTAATGTTCTGATAATAAAAGTAAGAGAATTTTCAATCGGCTGCTAATTCAATGGGGTTGTTTCGGCGGCGCATATTGCGTTCGATGCGCTGGGGGGTGTCGGCCGGGGTTTCGATCAGGAACTCCTTTACGATGTTTACGGCATCTTCTCTGAACTTTCTTTCGGCCTGCCAAAAGCGTGCACGGGTGGTGCGCAGGCGGCGGCTGGCCGAAACCTCTATTTCGCCCGGCAACTCCAGGGGATTCAGCGAAGTGAGTTCAAACACGTAATGCCCTCGGGTGTCGTAAAGCCTGAGGATAAGCCCCGGCAGGCCTCCAAACTTATAGGGCCCGTCGCTAAATGGAATTTCTGGCGCAAACCATGCCAACCACTTGCGTCCGCCATAGGTGGTCATCGCCTGCTGCACCGTATAGCCCTCCCATTGGGCGGTTTCGCCCGTAAGATTCCATTCGAAGGGATACAAGGGCTCCTCATATTCAAACGAATCCATAAACACCCTGTCGTGGGTGGTGATTTTGCCCTCAGGGTAGTTTTTGAAAATATGTGGGTTAAACACTGTGCTGCGGCCTGTTGCAAGGCCTTCATTGAGTACCCGGTTGAAGTCAGCATTGCTGGTTAATTCCTTCAATTCCTGTGAAACCAAATAGCGATTGTAGTTCAGAAAACTGCTTACATTCTGGCCAATGTGCAACACCATAGGCTCTTCCAGGATATGTTCAGGGTTAAGCGAATCGGGCTGAAACTTAAGATGGTAATGACACTCCACCAATAACAGGTCAAGGACGATATACTCGGTTTTGGGAAGCGGTGGCCCCGAGAGATCAATCAATACCCTGTTTTGGGCATGGGCTGCGCCAGCCATCATAAAAATCAATGAAAAGATCAAATATTTACACATAATGCTTTTTAATTTGTGTAAACAATGTTTTGCCTTTCAAAAATATCCTTTCAGGCTTATATATCCAAACTTTTCTACCATATTCCTCACCGGCCCTTACTTTCCTTCTGCCACCCAGGTTTCATAACAGGCAATAAGCCTTGCATACACCTCGGCTTCGCGGGTATTTACCACATATTCGTCGGTTATGCCGCAGTAGATCAGGAAAGCGTTGATCTCCGCGCGGTCATTCAGTCCGGTCTGGCGTTCGATCACCAGCCCCGGTCTTACAAAAAGCACCAGTGTTTCGAAGCCTATTGCCTGGAAGTGGAGGCTGTCGCCTGCTGCGGCCGGAATCCAGAACCATCCTTCCGCACAAGAAATAGTGGCTTTTGCACTGTTCAGATTGATGATATGCACGTTGGGAATGGCTGTACTTTCCTTTAGGCTTATGACTTTTCCCTTTAACAGGATGGGGCTCGGGCCAGCAAGGGAAGTGCTTGCCTCAAGAAGGAAAAGCAGGCAAAGTATAAGAATAATCATCTCTGGATAAATGTTCCAGCGCTTTTTAATCAGTGATTTCCCGGTGCTAAAAACAGGCATTGCCTTCCGTTTTTTTAAAACTGATGCTGGCTGTCACAATAATCCCTTGCCAATGCCCAAACTTAGGGCTTAATCAGCATAAAAAACCTTAAGGGATTGTTAATATTTCTGAAAAAAGAAGCTTTAAACCTGCAATGAAGGTATGAGAAGGCAATTGGATTCTACGAGCTGAATGACCGGGAATACGGTGCTACCCAGCACAATATCAGAGAAATGCGAACGGCCATGGGTTCCCATAACGATGAGGGAAACTTGGTTAAGCTTCACCTCGCGCATGACTTCTGGCACTACGGCTCCCTCGGCCAGCATAATGCTTGCCTGCGTTTTGGTTTTTTCTCCGATTTTTTCGGCCAGTTTTTGCAGGCGACCGGTGTCAATCTGGTTGAAGCGGGCAATGGTTTCCTTGTCGTGATGGCGCAGAGCCACGGTGTCTTGCACGTGTAGCAGGCCCAATTGCTCGAAATGCGAAGCCAGGTTTTCTTTAATGTAATCAAAGGCCATGCTGGCGTTCTGCGAAAAATCAGTCAGCAGCATGCCATGACTCAACAGGTTCCTTGACTCCAGGGCGCATTCGTCTTCGCCGGTGGCATTCTTGCCAAGGTATTTAATGCGGATCATCAGCACCGGGTTTCGTGCTTGCTGTATCACCCGCAGCGTGGTGCTGCCAATCAGGTTGCGCTTGGCAAAGCCAAAACCTTTGCTTCCCATAATGATCATGGCATCGGGATGCTGGCCGGCATAGTCTGTAATTTCCTGGCTTGGGAGTCCTTCTTTCAGCACAAAATCTGCCGAAAGGCCTAGCTCTTTTAGCCTGTTGCGCATATTGATCATCCGGGCTTCAATATGCACCATCATGGAGTAGCCACTGTATTCCATGTAATTAAAACTAACCACCGGGGCATGAAAAAGGGTAATATGCTCAAGGCCCATTGCCTTAAACTGCGGGGCGCATTCCATTAGCAGATCGGAAGCTTTCGAAAGGTCGGTGGCAAGAATGGCTTTTTTCATGGCAGAATATTTTAAGACATACAATTCCAACAATGGAAGTTACAAAAATTTCTTAAGAAATACAATCCCTTAAAATACTGACCCGAAACTTTTGGGTAATGGTTAACATAATACCGGATCTTATTAAATTCTCAATTTGCCCATTGTTAAACCAAAGTTCAACCGTATTTCAACCGTATTTTTACGGTCGAAATACGGTTGAAATACGTTTTAAATAAAACTTTGATACAAATTAAAACTCCAAAAGATACCTCGAATCAGCGCTCTATTTCACAACAGGAGTATAAAAAAGCGAATGAATTGAAGGGATTGATCTTTGGTTTGTTGAAATTATTGAGCCCTGAGCTTGGGCAGCATGTCGTCCTTAACCCATTTGAAGCGGGGCTCGTAACGCAGGGCTTTCTCGAGGGTTTGGATGGCGCGGGGTAAATCGCCGGTTTTTTCGTAAGCGCCGGCAAGCGACACCAGGGTACTCAGATAAAGCCAGCGGTGCGAAGGGTGCATACTGGCTTCCATTAGCTCAATGCCTTTTTGGTAATGCCCTATGGCCGCTGATTTTGATCCGAAAGGGGCGGGGGCAAAGAAGTCGATGTTGCCTTTCTCTACCCAGGCACGGGCATAGTGTGGGTTAGCTTCCAGGGCGCGGTCGGCGGCCCGCGAGCTGCGCGGGCCCAGCAATACCGCGCGGATGGGCCGCAAGCCAATGCGGTAGCCGATAAAGGCCGATTCGAAAGCATGGGCCTCGGCCTGACGACTGGGAATCTTTTTCAGCTCTTCAAGAAGTTGTTCGGCCTTGCTGAGAAGGGGCTCGGCTTTACTGTTTTCGTTGTTGCCCAGGTAATAACCTATAAGTCCGTATTGCGCCAAAATGAGGTCGTAAAGTAATTCATTGCCTCGATTTCTGGAGTATTCAGCCTCCATAGCTCTGACCGTCTTGTCCCACTGGGGCATATTGTTCAGCACATAGGCTTCGTAAATTTGGTTGCGCCAGGTCTCGAGGTTCGCAGTACCTTGGGCAGAAACAGCCTTGAAGGTGCTAATCAGGAAAAGGAATATGGCGAGGTTGCGAAACATCATCTGGTTTCAATTTCAAATATTAGGGTTGCGCTCGCTACTTTGGCGATTTAGTGGGAAGGTCTCCTTCTAAAATCGCAAATCGTTAATCATTATTCATCAATCAAATTATTACTGCCACTGACTCTAACACCGTCCTCCCTTTCCAGGTGCTCCTACCTCTAATTCGCACCCGAATGGCCGCAAGAATAACCAAAAAGAATGCCAATTGTTGAAGTGGCAAAAGCAGAATGCTTTGAAGAATGCTTTGCCTGCTGGCATAGGCCACCAGCAACCGGAGCAGAATTACACCAGCCAGCCAGGCTATTGCGAATTCAGGACCCAGACCCAAATAAACAGGAACAAATCCAAAAGTAGTAAGCAGGGCCATAAAAACGGTCAGCAGGCTGCTGTTGCCAAAAAACTCAAACACATTTTTTGAAAAACCCTCAATGGCTTCCCTAAAACCTTTGTACATCCTGCACTTCACCTGCCCGTTGCTCAAAATGGTGTGGCCTTTGATCCCCAGCTGTTTGAGCTTTCTGAAAATGATAATGTCCTCCACCTTTTGACCCTTAACCATTTGGTGAAACTGGTGTTTCCCATAGATTCCGGCATCAAAAAGCATAAACTGACCATTGGCTGCCGAGAAGGATACCCATGGAGAGATGCGGGTGAAAATTAGGGGCAGCAGGCTAACCAGTATCCAATTCATCAGGGGTACGGTGATGCGCTCGCCAAAGCTTTTCATAATTTGCTGCGGAAAAATGGAAAGCAAAGCCAGCTTGTGTTTTTGCAGATGGGCCAGCGCCTGACTAATTAGTTCCGGTTCGGCCGTAACGTCGGCGTCAATAAAAAGCAGGTAGCGGCCCCTGGCATGTTTCGAAAGCTGGTGGCAGGCATGGTTTTTTCCCAGCCAGCCAGCCGGCAATCCAACCCCAGATACCAATTTAATACGCGGGTCTTCCAGGGCAAGTTTCTTAACGATTTCAGCCGTGCGGTCTTCTGAAAGGTCATCATAAACCAGGATCTCCAGGTTGGGGTAGTCTTGTTTTTTAAGGCTTTGGAGCAGGTGCTTGATGTTTTGCTCTTCGTTTCGGGCGGGTATGAGTACCGATACCAATGCATTGCCCTGCGGTTTGCCGTGCTTAAGCCATTGCCTGGTGGCAATGTTTGTAATAGCCACAAGTAATCGTAGCGCAAGGAATCCCAGGACAAAATAAGCCAGCCAAATCATGCTTTCAGGTTTTGCTGCTGTATGCAGTGATGCAGAAAGGCGTTGTAGGCGTCTTCAAAGTCTTTGTTTTCAAAGTTTTCAGGCGGGACAAAGTTAGCAAGATAAACGCTGAGCTCTGGCTTTGGGTGGGCAAAATAGTCGGTAAGGTAAGCCATAAATACAATCTGGAAAGGCCCTTCGGTCTTTTGAAGTATTCGCAGCCAGCCTTTTTCGAAGCTTAGCGGATGCTGATGGTGCGACTGAAACTTTCCTTGCGGGAAAAGCAGTACCATATTGCCGGGATCGTTGAGCAGCGCTGCGGCATAGTTTAGCGATTCCACGGCGCTGCGGCTGTTTTTCTTTATGGAAAAAGCACCCATGCGCGCCAGAAAGGGCCGCTTGCTCAGCTCTTCTTCCAGGATCATTACATGCAACTTCCTGCCAAAAACTTTTTTCCTGATCACCATCGCAAAAAAACCATCCCACCAGCTAAAGTGGTTGCCAATGACCAGCAGCGACCTGCCTTCGGCTTTTACACTGCCGTGGATGCTGATCCTGCGAAACTGCATCTTCATCAGCAGCCTGATGAAGATGCCGAAAAACCACAGGTAGAACCGATTATGGGCGGCCTTAATCATGCCATACGGAAATAAATGTTGAGCACCATAAAAAACACCAACTGAACCACATACATATGCTTCGCAATGGGGTTGTTGACGCGAATGCGGGCCAAATGCATTATGCTTAAGAAAACCACCGAAATTACGAACCAGGCCACATAGTTTTGAATGGGAATGTCGCCCCCGCCCCAGCTCCACATATTCAGGGCAATGGCTACCGGCTCCAGGATAATGTCGTAGGCCACCATGAGCGAGGCACCGCCCAAAATCTTCAGCCACGAAGGCAGTCGCTGGTGCTCAAAAATGCCATATGCAGCGTATATGAGCATTAGCCAGTTAATGCCAATAATAGGCGGCGTGCCGAATATCTTAAAACCCAGGGCGTAATGGTAGGCGTATTCGCCAAATACAAGACCAGTAAGCACCCCTGCCATTTCAACCAGGAATCCAAGCAGGGCAATCAGCGCAAAAACCCAAACGTGCCGGCGTTCCCATTTCTGGTGAAAAGCCAGCAAAACCGCAAGGCTGGCTAGCAATGTCAGCGGTATAAGCCTGGTAAAAAATGTTGCGGTTACAGGCCAGATCAGCCCGAGGATTCCCACCGTAAAGTAAATTACCAGAATGGCCTTGGTGAGTTTCACCTTGTTAGATAAAATATCTTTCATTTCAATGCGGGTATTTCCTTGTCCACAATTTTTGCCGAAGCCAGGCACAGGGGTATGCCACCGCCCGGGTGCACGCTGCCGCCGGCAAAGAAAAGGTTCTTGATTTTTTTGTGAAAGTTAGGATGGCGGTTAAAGGCAGCCATCATATTGTTTGAACTCAGTCCGTAAAGTGAACCGTGGTAAGAGCCCGTGTCGCGCTCAATGGTTCGGGGGTCGGCCACTGCTTCGCAAACAATATGGGGTTCAATATCCACCTTCAGGGTACGTTTTATCTTGTCAATAATGTTGCTGCGAGCCTTCGCCAGCAAAGCATCCCAGGCCTGCCCCACATTTTCGGGCGCGTTGATCATCGCGTACCAGTTTTCTGAGCCATCCGGTGCATCGCCCTTTACCAGTTTTGAGCTGATAAACAGGTAAACCGTGGGATCGGAGCTTAAAGTTTTGGTGTTAAACAAATGGTTAAACTCTTCAGTGTAGTCTCCCGAAAACAGGATGTTGTGCAGCTCAAGCTCAGGAAACCTGCGGTTTATACCCCAGTAAAAAATCACCGCCGACGAAGACCTTTCGAGGCTAAGTTGCTTTTCAGGTAGTTTTATTTCAGGCAGCAACTTACGGTAAAAATTCACGATGTCCACATCGCTTACCACCAGGTCAAAGGGCGTTTTTTCGCCGTTTACCATGATCCCGGTAACGCTACCGCTCCCGGTTTCCACTTTCTCCACTCTGGAGTTGAAGTGGAACTCCACACCCTGCCTTTCGGCAAGCGCAGTCAGTTTTTTTACCATGTCGTACATGCCTTTTTCGGGGAAAAAGGTGCCCATGTTGTGCTCCAGGTGGGCAATCATGCGCAGGGTGGCGGGAGTTTTGTAAGGGCTGGAGCCGTTGTAGGTTGCATAACGGTCGAAAAGCTGCACCACCTTTGGATGCCCAAACCACTGGCTGTTCCTTTTGTGCATGGTGCGGAAAGGGTCTAGCTTCAGGGAATTGATTATGGTTTTATGAAAAACCGGATTGGCAAAATTCGAGAGCTTGTGCAGCGAGTGAAAAAGGAAGGCTTCACCGGTAAGGTCGTAAAGTTTTTCGCTCTCTTCGAGGTAGGCTATCACCTTCTCGGCATCGACGCCGGTAACCTTTTCAATTTCGGCAGCAAAATCTGCTGACTGCTGCCAGGCATTCACCACGGTGCCATCTTCCCAAAAGTATTTGCACGAGGTTTTTACCGGGCGGTATCCGAAATAATCCAGGGGGTTTTCCCCGCAAAGGGTAAAGAGCTCATCCACCAGGGCAGGAAAGGTGAACAGCGATGGGCCGGTGTCGAAACGAAAACCTTGCAAGCACAGTTCGTTGATTTTGCCTCCCGTCTTGGGCGCCTGTTCAAAAACACTTACCCGGTAACCTTTTGCTGCGAGCCTTATGGCCGAAGCCAGCCCGCCAATGCCTGAACCTATTACTGCCGCATGCTGATTCATCCCCGTAATTTTACAATTGTTTGGATAAAATTACTTCTTTACTGCAAACATTAACATAAGCTTTTTGTTTAAATTCAAAACATTTGAATAATTTTAGGCTTAATTTAAGGTGCCATAAATCTGGAATAATAACAAGGAGGCATTATGAAGAAGGTTTTGATCGTTGGAAGCGGGCTGGGAGGCCTAACCACCGCACTGCGGCTTCACAGACGAGGTTATAAGGTTGAAATGCTTGAAAAGTTCCATCAGCCTGGCGGAAGGCTTAATCAAATGAAAAAGGATGGCTTTGCCTGGGATATGGGCCCTACTTTTTTTAGCATGACCTACGAGTTTAAAGAGTTTTTTGAAGATGCCCAACTGAAAGAAATGCCCTTTGAGTTCAGGGAATTGGACCGACTCTATTCAGTCAATTTCCGGGGTTCTGACAAGCGCTACGTGATTTACAAAGACCTTGACCGCCTTGCCCAGGAGTTTGAAGAAGTTGAGCCTAACTTCAGGGAGAAAATGAATCGCTTCCTTGATTCGGCAGCCCGCTTTTTTCATGATGTGGAGCATGTGGTGCTAAAAAGAAACTACGACTCGATTTGGCAATATTTGTTTACGCTTACGCGCGTGCCGGTAAAATATTCGCCACGCATGATACGCACCGTATGGCAGGAAATGGAGCGCCATTTCGAGTCGCGCGAAGTGAAGGAAATCTTTTCGCTGGTGGCCTTTTTTCTGGGCGCCACCCCCTTCGACACCCCCGCAATTTACACCATACTGTCGTACACTGAGCTGGTGCACGATGGCTACCACAACGTGCATGGCGGAATGTACAAGATTGTTGAAGGCCTTACAAAGGAACTGGCCAAAGCCGGAATTCCCATACATTACAATACGGAGATTGTTGACTATAAAAAGGATGATTCCGGAAAACTGAAAACACTGGTTGACCAGCATGGCAAAGAATGGAATGCCGATATTTTTGTGGTCAATGCCGACGCGGCCCTTTTCCGTCACAAGATTTTCAGACGGGAGAAGTTCAGCGAAAAGAAAATGGACAAGCTGCAATGGACCATGGCGCCATTTACTATGTACATTGGCCTCGACACCAAGTTGGATGATGTGCCACTTCACAACTATTTCCTGGGAACCAACTTCAAGGAATACTCAGGCAATGTGTTTAAAAACTCCGCGAAGCTCGATCAGCCCTATTATTACGTGAACGTGGTTTCCAAATCCGACCCTGAGGCAGCTCCTGAGGGCTGCGAAAGCCTCTTTATTCTTTGCCCCGTGCCCGATCTGAGGTTCAAACCCGACTGGAGCGACCGCGATGAAATGGCCAGTAACATTCTGAATGACCTGGGCCAGCGCATTGGTATTGATCTGCAGAAGCATATTGTGTCGCAAACGGTGCTGACGCCCGTGGATTGGGAGAAGGCATTTAACCTTTACCGTGGAAGCGGCCTGGGCCTGGGGCACAACCTGAGTCAGATCGGCGGGTTCCGGCCAAAGAATTTTGATGAAGAGTTTGGTAATGTGTTTTATGTCGGTGCCTCCACCGTTCCCGGCACCGGACTGCCCATGGCCGTGATCAGTTCAAAATTAGTGGTTGAACGAATAGACAAAAAATATGGATCTCTACACAAGTAATGCGCTGCAATGCAGTGAGGTAACCACAAAAAACTACAGCACTTCCTTTTCCCTGGGGGTTTGGCTGCTGCGAAAAAAATACCGTCCGGCCATCTATGCCATTTACGGTTTCGTTCGCTTTGCCGACGAAATCGTGGATACTTTTCGCGACCAGGACAAAAGAGCGCTGCTGGAGCGATTTCGAAAGGAGACCTTCGAAGCCATCGAAAAGGAAATGAGTCCAAACCCCATATTACACAGTTTTCAGTGGGTGGTAAACCGTTACAAGATCGGTCACGACCTGATCGAGGCCTTCCTGAAGAGCATGGATATGGACCTTTACAAAAAGACCTTTAACCGCGCCGAATACCAGGAGTATATTTACGGCTCGGCCGAGGTGGTGGGACTCATGTGCCTGCGGGTGTTTTACGCTGGCGACGATGCCGGATACGAAAACCTGGTGCCGCCCGCCCGAAAGTTGGGCGAAGCCTTTCAGAAAGTCAACTTTCTGCGCGATATGCAGTCGGACTATGAAGAGCGCGGGCGCGTGTATTTTCCCAATGTGGACTACAATACCTTTTCAGAAAAGGAGAAGCTTGAGATTGAAGAAGAACTTAGGGCAGATTTTGCCGAATCCCTTCCGGGGATAAAAGGTCTCAAGAAGGATATTCGCCTGGGCGTGTTCCTGGCCTACCGTTATTACCTTGAGCTGCTTCGCAAAATTGAACCGGCTTCGCCCCAAAGTCTCACCTCGCAGCGCTTCCGCGTAAGCGATGGCAGAAAAATGCAACTGCTGCTTAGCTGCTGGTTTAAGCACCATTTAAATGCCATTTAAGCCAGTTTGGCTTACCTTTGCTCCACACAAAAAATTCTTATGGGGCTTTCCCTTTTTTCTGACGAACATTATATGGGCGAGGCGCTGAAAGAAGCGCGCAAAGCTTTTGAGGCAGATGAAGTGCCCGTGGGCGCCGTGGTGGTTTGCAACGAGCGCATCATAGCCCGGGCGCACAACCTTACCGAAAGGCTTACCGATGTAACCGCCCATGCCGAGATGCAGGCCATTACCGCTGCAGCCAATTACCTTGGCGGGAAATACCTGGTTGATTGCACTTTGTACGTCACCCTGGAGCCCTGCCTGATGTGCGCCGGTGCCCTGAACTGGGCCCAGATCAGCAAAGTGGTATATGGCGCTGATGATGAGAAAAAGGGCTTTTCTGCTTTCCACAAAAATCCTTTTCATCCGAAAACCAATGTGGTAAAAGGCATCAAAGCCACGGAATGCGCGGCTTTGATGACAGATTTTTTCAGAAAAAAAAGAAGCTGAAAAATCTCCGGGTTTTATTCTTTCATATATTCCTTCTGAATGGTCTCGAAGTCAGGTATGTTGCGATGTGCCCACTTGCCCAGCACCACGCCGTCTTTCATAAGCACCAGTCCCGGATTGGAGCGGATGATGGTTTTGAGTTTTACGCCATCAGCCTGGTAAAAGTAATAGGGGGTTTGGTGCTGGTGGCGGAAAGCATCAATGGCCTCAAATGATGATCCTGTAAGGGCAACAAACGAATAACCTTGCTCTTCGGCAGCCTGTGCCAGCGGGTTTATGCGTTTCGCAAAAGCTTTGGTATTGGCCCCGGCCAGGTCGTAAACCACCAGTAGAAACTGGTAATCGGGATTGGCAAGGTAGCTGTCGGTATAGTCGTCGCCGTACTCGTCGTACAGGGCAAAATCATCAATGGGAGCCGGCACGTAGGGCTTGATAATCTCGCGGCGCTGGTCCTTGAATTTCCACAACTGATTCCACTCTTCATCGTCCCAGGGGTAATCGGTGGCCGGGTATTCGGCCAGCTCGCCGGTTTGCTGGTTTTCGAAAATGAGATAAATGTCGGCCTCTTCGGGTTCGGCGGTCATGAGCTCAAGCACGTTGTTACCCACCTTCCATGGGCGGAAGTCGATTATGGGCAGGTTACGCAGGCAGTACACTGAAATCAGAATTCCAATCAATGCCACCACACCCGAAAGATACCAGTCGTTGCGCTCCGACCAGAGTGGCTTAATTTCCTTACGTTTTATGAAAATGAAAATGGCTGCTGCCAGAAAAACAATGTTTTTATAAAACGTTTGCCAGTTGCTTATGATCAGGGCATCGCCAAAACAGCCGCAGTCGGGCACCGGGTCGAAAAGGGCCACATAGAGCGTTAGCGGGGTAAAAAACAGCATGAAAAGCAGTCCGCCCAGGGCGCTAAGGCGCATTTTTATGCCAAGAAGCACATTCACCCCGATCAAAAATTCGAGTGTACTCAGGATAATAGCCAGGGGCAAAGCCAGCGAAAACATCCATTCTAGCCCGAAGGAAAGGAAATAATCCTGGAATTTGTAAGTGGAACCCAGCGGATCAATGGCTTTAACGAAGCCCGAAAAAATGAACACCAGTCCGAAAATAATGCGGGAGATCCAGAGTAAGATACGCATAGGCCTGATTTTATTTTCTTTAACGCAAAAAAAATCGAAAAAGTTTTGCTAAAAGACCAGAAGAAGAATCCCTGCCGCCTGAACATTCAGAGGCAGAGATTCCAGTATAAGGCGGTAGCCAAGAGTTTACGAAGCCCAATGATTTACCTTGCGGTGGGCGCTTTGGTTGCCGGTTCGGGATTAAACCCGGTGGTGGGTTCTTCCACCTTTCCGCGAATGCGGAAGATTTTCTGGCCGGAAGCGTCGTTCGACATGGCTGTAACGGTGCGGCTGATATTGTGGGCACGGGGCGCCGGCCTGAACTCGGCGGTAATGGTACCTTTCTCGCCCGGATTAACGGGTTCGCGGGTCCAGCCAGTAATGCGTGTGCCGCAGCAACCTCTTACAGAGCTTACCACAAGGGGCTGATCGCCCTTGTTCTCAAACTCAATTTCTACTTTTATTACTTCAAGATTGTCGGTGTAGTAAGTGCCAAGGTCGATGGACTCTTCAACAAATTCGAATTTTGGCCCTGCGGCCTGACCAAAAAGCATGGTGGTGCTTAACACCAGAATGCAAAAAAGAAAAGAAACCTTTTTCATAGCATTCATTTTTTCATGAAACGATTTAGAAAACTGAAGTGATTTTAATCAACAATTATACCAAAAAACTAGGTACATAAAACAGTTTAGCAGAAAAAATTATCTTGGAGGTTCTGCCGCCCTATCTTCCACCTGACCGATAATCCTGAAAATGGAGGTGGGGTTTTTGGTGTCGTTAGAGGTTACCGTTACAGTACGGCTAATACGTTGTGCCCTTGGCGCCAGTCTGAACTCAACGGTAATGGTTCCTTTTTCGCCAGGCATGAGGGGTTCGCGGGGCCAGTCCAGCACTCTGGTGCCGCAGCAGGCTCTTACGCCACTAAGCAGCAGCGGTGCGGTGCCGCTGTTCGAAAACTCAATGTCTATTTTGGTTTCGGGCATCTCGTCGGTATAGACCGTGCCATAGTCGAGGCGCTCAAGCGAAAAGGAGAGCTCAGGTCCATTGGCCATCAGGTCAAAAGAGGTGAGTATGCAAAAAATAAAAATGTTAGCGACCAGAATTGTTTTTTTCATAACGAGAGGTTTTTTTATGTCGGTTTAACATGCAAATTTATGAAAAAGACAATATAATTGCTAAGTGTTACCCCAAAAAAAAACAGGTTTTTTCCCTTGGGTCTGCACCGGGCAAAAAAAAGCTGCCCGGGGGCAGCTAAATTTTATTTACCGTAGCCGGGTATTCAGTTGCATCGGTTTATGCAGTCGATAATCTGGCTTAGGGCTTCGTGCTTAAGGAAATAAAAGGTGTTTTTTCCTGCACGGCGCGAGTCAAGTACGCCTTTGGTCTTGAGGATGTTCAAATGATGAGAAGCAGAGGCTTGTTCGATTTTCAGGCTTTCGTATATCTCGGTAACATTCATTTGTTCCTTCTTCTCAAGCAGGCCAATGATCGCGATCCGCATTGGATGAGCAATTGCCCTCAGCTTGCTTGCAGCTTCTTCCAATTTTTTGGGATCAAGTTTCTGGGTTGCCATAGTTTTAAATATTTGTTCAGTTAATACTCATTTACTTTAGATGTAGCAAATATATAAATATATTTTAAAACTTCCTAGCCTTTCAATTTATTTTTTTTAAATGTTTGTAAGATAAAGTCTTGAAAATCATTGATGGGACTGATGAAAATGAAAAAAAAGCACTAAACGGGCGTTTAGTGCTTTTTAGAATTTTTAACAAAAAGACTAGTGGTTCTTGTGTGAACAGAGTTTTGCCGACAGGAATTCGCGGTTCATTTGTGCAATAAACTCAACCGATATGCCCTTTGGGCAGTCGAATTCGCAGGCGTAGGAATTGGAGCAGAATCCGAATCCCAGCTCATCCATCTTGGCCACCATTCGCTGCACCCTGTCGGCGGCTTCCACTTTGCCCTGGGGCAGCATGGCATATTGCGACACTTTGGCTGCCACAAACAGCATGGCCGAAGAGTTTTTGCAGGCTGCCACGCATGCCCCGCAGCCAATGCACACAGCGGCATCGAAGGCACGGTCAGAGATTTTTTTGTTGATGGGGATGGCATTGGCTTCCCTGGCCGAGCCGGTGTCGATGCTGACAAAACCGCCGGCATGCATAATCTTGTCGAAAGCGCTGCGGTCAACGGCCAGGTCTTTTATGATGGGGAAGGCTTTGGAGCGCCATGGCTCAACGATAATGGTTTCTCCATCTTTAAACTCGCGCATGTGCAGCTCGCAGGTGGTGGTGTGGGTGGCAGGGCCATGAGGTCGCCCGTTTATGTAGAGCCCGCAAGTGCCGCAAATGCCTTCGCGGCAGTCGTGCTCAAAAGTTACCGGCTCCTTGCCGCCTTCTATGAGTTGCTTGTTCAGGTAATCGAGCATCTCCAGAAACGACATCTCCGGAGAGACTTCCCTGAGTTCGTAATTTTCGAACTTTCCCTTGGTGCTGGCGTTTTTCTGACGCCATATTTTCAGTTTTATATCCATGGCTTCAATGGGTTAAAAGGCTTATTTATAACTCCTTTCCTTGAGTTCAACAAATTCGAACTTCAGCGGTTCTTTATGCAGCAGCGGCTTTTTGCCGGGGCCTTGGTACTCCCAGGCTGCCACATATGAGTAGTTGGCATCATCGCGACGGGCTTCGCCCTGTTCGGTTTGGTATTCTTCGCGAAAGTGTGCACCGCACGATTCGTTGCGATCCAGGGCATCTTCAATCATCAAGCGGCCCACTTCGAAAAAGTCGGCTACCTTAATGGCTTTCTCCAACTCCTGGTTCATCTCTGTTTTGCTGCCCGGAACCTTGATTTCCTTCCAGAATTCTTCTTCCAGCTGGTTGAGCAGCTCCAGGCCTTTTTGCAGGCCCTGGGCATTGCGAAACATGCCACAGTGGTCCCACAGAATCTTGCCAAGTCTTTTATGGAAAGAACTGGCCGTTTGGCTGCCATTAACGGCCATCAGGCGGTCGATCCGGTCAGTGACTTCTTTCTCGGCTTTTTCAAATTCGGGATGCTTGATGTCGGTTTTCGGGACTTTAATTTCGTCGGCCATATAATCGCCCATGGTATAGGGCAAGATAAAATACCCATCGCCCGAGCATTGCATCAGCGAGCTGGCTCCCAGTCGGTTGGCGCCGTGGTCGGAGAAGTTGCTTTCGCCAATGGCGTAAAGGCCCGGAATGGTGGTCATCAGGTTGTAGTCGACCCACAGGCCACCCATGGTGTAGTGCCCGGCAGGGTAAATGCGCATGGGTTCGTTATAGGGGTTGGAACCGGTGATCTTCTCGTACATTTCAAACAGGTTGCCGTATTTGTCTTCTATGGCTTTTTTGCCCTGCTTAGCAATGGCATCTTTAAAGTCGAGGTAAACCGACAGCCCGGTATCGCCCACGCCGAAACCGGCGTCGCATCTTTCCTTGGCGGCCCTGGAGGCCACATCGCGCGGCACCAGGTTGCCAAAGGCAGGGTAGCGGCGCTCCAGGTAATAGTCGCGCTCCTCTTCGGGAATCTGGCTTGGGTGGCGCTTGTCGCCCTTTTCTTTTGGTACCCACACGCGGCCATCGTTGCGCAGCGATTCCGACATCAGCGTAAGCTTACACTGATAATCGTTGAGCACCGGAATGCTGGTGGGATGAATCTGTATGAAGCTGGGGTTGGCAAACAGGGCACCTTTCTTGTGTGCGCTCCAGGCGGCCGTGGCATTGCTGCCCAGGGCCAGGGTAGAAAGATAAAATACGGTGCCATAACCGCCGGTGGCCAGCACCACCGCATGGGCGCCGTGGCGTTCTATTTCGCCGGTAACCAGGTTGCGGGTTATGATGCCACGGGCCTTGCCATCAATAATCACCACATCGAGCATATCCCGGCGCGGAAACATCTTTACGCGGCCTTTGGCTATTTGCCGGTTGAGCGAAGAGTAGGTGCCCAGCAGGCATTGCTGCCCGGTCTGGCCCTTGGCATAAAAGGTGCGCGACACCTGCACCCCGCCGAAAGAACGATTGTCGAGCATGCCGCCATAATCGCGGGCAAAAGGCACGCCCAGGGCGGTGAAATGATCGATTACCTCGTTGCTTACCTCGGCAGCCCGGTACACGTTGGCTTCGCGGGCACGGTAGTCGCCGCCCTTTATCATATCATGAAACAGGCGGTAAACGGAGTCGCCATCGTTTTTGTAGTTTTTGGCGGCATTAATGCCACCCTGTGCTGCTACCGAGTGGGCCCGACGGGGTGAGTCCTGGAAACAGAACACCTTTACGTTGTAGCCCAGCTCGCCCAGCGCACTGGCGGCAGAAGCCCCGGCAAGACCGGTACCCACCACTATTACTTCCAGTTTTTTCTTGTTGGCGGGATTCACCAGCCGAAGGGAGTTTTTGTAATTGCTCCACTTGTCGGCAATCGGACCGCCCGGTATTTTCGAATCAAGCTTTATCATAGCTTACAGGTTTTGCAGGTGAAATTCTTAATGGAAAAAATAGAAATAAACAGGAATGAGGCTGAACCCAATGCTGATAACCAGCGCGTAAATGGTGCTTATAACCTTTATGGCCGGGAAGTACTTGTCGTGGTTCAGCCCCAGGGTTTGAAATGCCGACTGAAAGGCGTGCTTGAGGTGAAAACCAAGAAAGATAAAGCAAACAACATAAATCAGCGAGTATAAGGGGTCTTTAAAAAGAACCACCGCCATGGCGTAAAAATCATGGTTGTTTGAGGCATATTCGGGCACAGCCACCAGGCCCAGTTTCACAAAGAAAAAATTAACCAGGTGGATAACCAGGAAAACAAAGATGATCAGGCCGGTGTGGATCATAAACTTCGAAAAGTAGGAGGTTTCTGATCCGGTGGCCACATAATACTTTACGGGCCTGGCCTTGTTGTTGCTGAGCCAAACTACGATTCCGAAGATAATGTGTAGAATAAAGGCCGCGAAAAGCACGTATTCAACCACCTTAATAATGGGGTTGGTGCTGAGAAACTGTACGGCCTGGTCGAAGGCGCTGCTGTCGCCGGTAAGCATCAGCAGGTTGGTGAGCAGATGCGTGCAAAGAAACAGCATCAGGAACAAACCCGCCAGAGCCATAATAACCTTATGGCTCAGTGAAGATAGCTTAAAAATGGATTGTTTCATGTTGTTAGGGGTTGATTTGGTTCACTGGGTATATTCGATTCAGCCACGAAAAGACAAAAGAAATCAGGAAACAAGGCCAGCATATATTTAAAGCAGGTCGTTAAATATTCCTAAAACCTGCAGCCTGTTAAGGCATTTTTTAGTTTATTTGTAGCCTGGCAATTTTTAAAGGTTTGACTAACCTCAAAAAATGCATCGAAGCCATTGGCAAACAAATGTAGATTATTAGTACATTTTTTGCAAGCAATTCGCTTATTTGAATTCTTTTTAAATAACAATAAATCAGTAATTTTAAGCCTGATAATTCCTTTCATTATGAAGTACTTGCCTTTAGACCCCCGGATTTTTATAAAAAACCGCCAAAACTTTGTGAAAAAAATGGCCCCCGGATCGGTGGCATTTTTCTTTTCGAATGATGAACAGCCCCGCAGCGCCGACCAGTTTTTCCCGTTCAGGCAAAACCCCGACTTCTTTTACCTTACCGGTATCGACCAGGAGAAAAGCATGCTGATGCTTTTTCCCGACAGCCCCAACCCTGCCTTGCGCGAGGTGCTTTTTCTGCTCGAAACCAACGAGCATATTGCCATATGGGAAGGGCACAAATATACCAAAGAAGAAGCCACTGAAGCTTCTGGCATACAATCTGTGCTCTGGTTGCCGGCTTTCGAAGCCATGATGAAGGAGGCCATGATGTATGCCGAAAATGTGTACCTCAACACCATTGAAAACTCACGCTACCCGGGCGAACACAACTACCGCAGCCTTCGTTTTGCGCACGACCTTATGAAAAATTACCCCCTGCACAACTACCGCAGGGCCACACCCATTGTCACTGCGCTGAGGCTGATTAAGTCGCCTGCCGAACTGGAGATCATTCAGAAAGCCATCGACATCACCTCTGGTGCCTACCTCAGGGTGCTGAAGTTTGTGAAACCCGGGGTGATGGAATACGAAATCGAAGCCGAAGTGGTACACGAATACATACGAAACCGCGCCACTGGTCACTCATTCTATCCCATTGTGGCCTCGGGTGCCAATGCCTGCGTGCTGCATTATGTTACCAACAACCAGGTATGCAAAGATGGTGACTTGCTGCTGCTCGACACCGGTGCCGAATATGCCAATTATGCCGGTGATATGACGCGTACCTTTCCGGTAAACGGACGCTTTTCCAAACGCCAGAAAGAGGTTTACAACGCCTGCCTTCGCGTGATGAAGGAAGCCCGCCAAATGCTGGTGACCGGAACCCATATCGATGCCTACCACAAGGAGGTGATGAAGATCATGGAAAAGGAGTTGCTCGGACTGGGGCTGATTACCCGTCACGACATTGAAAAACAGGATCCGGCCAACCCTGCCGTAAAAAAATATTATCCCCACGGCACCTCCCATTTCATGGGCCTCGATGTGCACGACGAAGGCCATCGTTTTGAAACCTTCAAACCCGGCATGCTGCTTTCGTGTGAGCCCGGCATCTACATCAAGGAAGAAGGCATTGGCGTGCGTATCGAAAACGACATCCTGATTACCGAGAATGGCCCCAAAGACCTTACCGCAGACGTGCCCGTTGAGGTGGAGGAGATCGAAGACATTATGAACAGCTAGGAAGGGTTGTCATGCCTGCCTGGCGGCAGTCAGGGTTGTCAGGTTGTCTACTTCGCGTTGTCATGGTTATCCGCTTCGCGTTAATTAAAACGACATTGACAATTTCGACAACAATGACAACAATGACAACAATGACAACAATGACAACCACGATAACCTGACAACCTGACAACCTGACAACAACGAAAACACTTAAAAAACAATCACTAAATTTTACATATCATGTTTGAAACAAAAACTTACGTAAACCGCCGGAAGAAACTCCGCGAAAGCCTCAAGGACGGTATTGTACTGATCCTGGGCAACGGCGATGTCCCCATGAACTATCCGGCCAACACCTATCACTTCCGTCAGGACAGCAATTTCCTGTATTTTTTTGGCATTGACCATCAAGGCATGGCCGGTATTCTTGACATCGACAACCAGGTGGACTATCTTTTCGGCGATGATGTTTCTATCGACGACATTATCTGGATGGGCCCTCAGCCCCTGGTAAAAGACAAAGCTGCCAGGGTAGGGGTGCCCAACAGCATGCCTTTCGGCGAGCTGGCCGGATTTCTGAAGAATGCCCGCGACAAAGGCCGCAAGATTCACTTCCTGCCGCCCTACCGTGCCGAAAACAAGATTTTGATGGAAAAACTCCTGGGTATTCCTGTGGATAAGCTCAAGGTGGAAGCCTCCGTAGAACTGATTCAGGCGGTGGTGGCCCTGCGCGAAATCAAGAAGCCCGAAGAGATTGCCGAAATTGAAAAGGCCATCGAGACCGGCTACAAGATGCACACCACCGCCATGAAAATGGCCAAGCCCGGCGTGTATGAGCGTGAAATCGCCGGCGTGGTCGAAGGCATTGCCCTTGCAGGCGGCGGAGTCCTGTCTTTCCCCATGATCCTTAGCAAGCACGGGGAGACCCTGCACAACCACGACCACAGTAACAAGCTCGAAAAAGGCGACCTGATGTTAATTGACACAGGTTGCGAAACGCCCATGCACTATGCCAGCGATCACACCCGCACTGTTCCGGTTGGCGGCAAATTCAGCCAGCGCCAGAAAGAAATCTATGAGATCGTGCTCGAAGCCAATGTGAAAGCCATTGAGGCCATAAAGCCGGGTGTTACTTTCAAAAGCATTCACATGCTGGCCATTAAAACCATTGGCGAAGGCCTCAAAAAGCTGGGATTGATGAAAGGCAATATCGATCATGCCATTGAGCAGGCCGCCACCGCGCTATTCATGCCCCACGGCCTGGGCCATATGATGGGACTGGATGTACACGATATGGAAGACCTGGGCGAGAACTATGTGGGTTATGATGATGAAGTAAAGCGCTCCGAGCTGTTCGGCACCGCTTACCTTCGCCTGGGTAAACGCCTCAAACCGGGCTTTGTGCTGACCGTGGAACCCGGCATTTACTTTATCCCCGCCCTGATTGAAAAGTGGGAGCAGGAAGGGAAATTCACCGAGTTCATCAACTACGATAAGGTGAAGGAATATATCGGCTTTGGCGGCATCCGCATTGAAGACGATGTGCTGGTTACCGAGGATGGTTACAGGATTTTGGGCCCCGCAATTCCAAAGACCGTGGCCGACATCGAGAGCCTGATGGCCTGACAGGGTTCTTATGCAATAAAATAACCAGTCACAGGGTCATTGACCTGGTGGCTGGTTATTGCTTACCTTTTTACGTTTTCCGGCATTGATTGCCTGTTGGCAGGCATTGGATGTATTATTTGCGGAAAGAAAACCTGTTTTGCCGCAATCAAAAATTATAAGCTTACTGCCAAAGTGGTAATGTATTTGAGGTATCTCAAGTTATTTGCTAAGGATCTACCGGTTTAATTTCTGTTCCTCCTTCTATGGTCATGGTGCAGCAACTGCTTTCACAGTTTACTGTCATAGTGCCATCCGGGTATATCGTTCCCATAACCCTGCAGTTCTCACAACCGGAACAACTCACCGTGACCTTATCTTTTGACGATTTTAAGCCTGTTTGAACGATTAAACGTTCCGCTTCATAATTTATGTTGCCGCTTCCAATTCCAACAGTATTTGTTATTCCATCTTCTCCTGTGTAAGTTACAAAACCCATAACAGCCTGGTCAGTTTCCATAAAAGAAACATCAACTATTTTACTGCCTTTGCTTAAATCCAAAAGTGTAAGTAATTCATCAAGGCTTTCTGCAAGAACATATCCTTCAGGAGATACTAATTCAACTTTTTCCGAAAAGTTTTCATTTTTACTACAGCTAAACATTAAAAACAAAATGAGCGACAATGAAAGCATTCTTTTGCTGACTTTTTTTGCTCTCTGGATTAAATGAATTGTTTTCATATTGCTTTGGGTTTAATAATGGTTTGCTCTTTTCTAATATAAGCCAACTTACTCAATCTTTCTGATATATATTGTCAGGAGGAATTTGCACATCCTTCCGACATTCGATTACAACGTTGGATTTTCTGTGGCAGTAAAATGATCAAAAAAAGCACTAAAAAACAAAATTGACCTTCAAACTTAAGATAAAGAATCAAATATTCCAAACAAAAAACAATTTTTCGCTTTAATTTTTAATGAAACAATACGATTGTTCCATTAACAGCATGCTGAATCACTTACGGTCCGTTGCCATAAACCCGTTGCTTTGCCTTGTCCTTCGTGTTGAAGCCGAAGCACCGCCCTTTAACCCTAAACCGCCCGGATAATGCGTCAAATTATCCCTCTTTTTTCCCACCTTAACCAGGCGGTTTGTTTCAGCAAAGGTAACGCTCCTTTGTGCAAACTTTTTCAAAATCATTTAAGCAACCAAAATGTTACGATAAAACTTGCTTTGCAAAGTTTTTTTTCGTTATTTGCAGAAAAATAAATGAATTTTTGAAACGGGCCTTTGCCAAACCGGCTTGGGCTATGGATACGGGCAAAGGAATAACCAAATCAAAAAGACTAAATGTTATGAAACGAGCATGCATTGTTAAACACAACCATAGATGTAAATTCCTCATGCGAGTTCCATCCGACCTTAATTTAAGTTATTTACGGATGAAAACTAAACTACCAAACCGCATTGCATTATTGGCTGCGGCAGTTTTGTGCTTTTTCTCTTTTTGCGATTCAACCAAGGCATACGGCCAAGATTTCCAGAATCTGCTGAATAACAATGCAGAATGGTATTACGAAATTAAGCCCTTTATAGGCTGCCTTCCTTGCGTTGTAGGATTTCAGCATATCAAAGCTGTCAGAGATACCCTAATCAATAATCAGGTGTGCGTAATGCTTGAAAAATCAAATTCAGGTGACATTGATATTTGCGATAACATGGGAACTGCTTTGGAATATTTGTATGCTGATGAACAAAAAGTTTATTGGTATAATGAACACCTTGATGATTTTACCATTTTGTATGATTTTGCGGCCGAAACCGGAGGTTCATGGGAAATTCAGGTTTTAGACTGCACCCTTTTGGTTACGGTTGACTCTACTTCAACCATTATATTAAATTCACAGGAGAGAAAAATCCTTTATATCAGTGATGAAAATAATTTTTTTACCGGGGGTGTTATAGAAGGCATAGGTCATACCAGAAATTTGTTTCCAAGCGATTTTTTCTATAACTGTCAGGGAGTTGCTTGCGATTCTGACTTTATTGACGGTTTGCGGTGCTATTTAGAAAACGAAGTAATTTTATATAAGCCAGCCATTGCCGATTGTGATGAAGTTTACCCAGAAGAAAACTTTGAAGCTGTCTTATCCGATGACTCCATTTCTTGGGATGTAGCAAAGAAAGAACTTTTTGGATTACATATGTTTAAGCTTACAGTTCACAAGCATCCTGATTCAATATTTACAGAGCTTATCTCAAATATTTTTTTTTCACCCGAAGAGCCAATGGGAAAAATAAGGGAAGAATTAAATACGGGCAGGCTTTGGTATAAAAGACCTTCTCATAATACGGAGATTTTGATAATGGACATGACATTAGCTTTAGGAGATACCTTTGAAATAGATGCCGGACATTGGGTCATGGTAGATAGTGTGTTTTATTTGGATAATAGAAAAGTTATCAGATTTGATATGGATTCTGGTTGGTACGAAAAGATTATGTTTATTGAAGGGGTGGGGCCAAATATCAGCATAATCTACCGCTACGATGGTTACAGTACATTCTATGCCAGTTGCAAGTACCAGGATAATGAATTAATTTATGTCAATGACAACAATACCTATTTCGAAGGGTGTCAACCAAGTACCATTGGAATTAACACCCCGTTTATTGAAAATCTTTTTAAAATTTTTCCAAACCCTTGTAAAGACTATTTTATTGTTGACATCAATACCGCCTTGAACAATGAATCAGCATTATTTATCTTTAATACAAATGGTCATTTACTTAGAAAAATCCACCTTTTTGGTTTCCACAATAGGATAAGTATTGGAGACTTAAAAAAGGGGGTTTATTTCATTAAAATCACTAATGGTTATCATGTTTTTAGCGAGATATTACAAATCTTTTAAATTTTAAAAAGAATGAAACAACAAGTGAAAACCATGTTCTGGTGGAAAACTACGATCTTCTTTTCTGTTTTCACAATTATTTCATCGAATGCAAGTTGCCAGGTTTTTAATGATACAATAGCATGGATTTGGGTCAAAGACACAGCTTTTCATGCTATTGAAGGAAATTTCTTTTCAAACAAGATTGAGTTAAACAATCTCTTAAGTAATAAAAATGTAGTTTATTATGAAAAGGCCTTGCCGTTTGCAAAAACACCGGAATTGCTCGACATTCATGAAGTCAGATTAAACGGCCAAGGAAATGTTGTTGATCTATTCTTATTATTGAAAAACAACTTTCCTGATGTATTCCATAATTTATCAAGGTTTGAAATAATTGATACTACATGATTAGTTTACGATCCAGTTGATCCTATGTGGAGCCTAACTGTTCAAAATCCTGACCAATGGTTATGGCATTTACATAAGATACAAGCACATCTTGCTTGGGATATTACAAGAGGTGACCCTAACATCAAAATAGCCATTATAGATACAAATTTTGATATTGAGCATCCTGATTTATTTAGTGAAATTGAGCCTCATTTTGATCCTTATACTGGATACCCATATTCTTGTATCGAAAGCTCTTCAAACTGGTACAATCATGGGACAGTTGTTGCAAGTTTTGCTTCGGCAGAAACCACCGAACAAGGTAATATTCCTCAAGGACAACTAGCTTCAATAGGTTTTAACACTAAAATTGTTGGTTATTTAACAGGCAGCCGGCAAACTGTTTTAGCTAAAGCTCTACATGCATCTAATGCCATGGGAGCAAGTGTAATAAACTCTTGTGCTGGGGGTTCGCTATTTTGTTGGCCTGACCCAAACTCAGGGGAGGATCTTATTGTTAAAGAAATTCTAAACAATGGAACTTTAATTGTAATGCCTGCTGGAAATCGTGGAACTAACAATTCATGCGGTCCTTTGGGTAACCAACATCCCTTTTACCCGTTTCATCCTAGTTACGATGAAAGAATAATTATTGTGACTAGCACAGACAAAAATGATTATCATTTTTACAATGACCCAATTACTGGCAATAGTTACTCCCATAGTCATTTCCCCGAGGTTGATATTTGTGCTCCTGGCTATGGAATAATGGGAGCTTCTGTTACTAGATGCGGAAATAACAATTGGCCATACTTTGGAAGTTATGGTGGTACCTCTTTTTCTTCTCCAATCGTAGCAGGAGCTTGTGCTCTTATCAAATCCTTAAATCCAGATTTTACCCCAGCAGAAATAAAATTCTTCATTAAGTCAACCGCTGACCCAATTGTTGATGAACAGAACTTCTCCGGCTTGCTTGGAGCGGGAAGGATTAACGCCTTCAAGGCTATTGAAAAAGCAAATAATTTGGATCCAATTATTGTTTCCTCCGATGAAATTTGGGACAATGATCGAATTATTGTTGGTGAACTTAGGGTTATTAATGGTGCGGAACTTGTTATTTCTACAACGGTACAATTCTCCAAACGGAGCTATATAATTATTGATAAGGGATCTAAATTAATAATTTTAGGTGGGAAGCTAACAAACTTGGATAATTCACCCTGGCGCGGTATTTACGTAGTAGGCGACCGAACCAAGCCTCAGACGTTCGAAAACCAGGGGGCGGTGATTATGGAAAACGGAGCGGTGATTGAAAACTCGGAATACGGAGTTAGATTAAGGGGATTTGGAGAGGCCTGGCATACCAATGGTGGTATTATTCAGGCTACCAACTCTACTTTTCGCAACAACTGGCGTAATGTAGAATTTATGAACTACAAGAACACTAATGGCCAGGGCCAGGAAATACCCACCATTTCGTATTTTACCAATTGTAATTTTATTACCGATGAACAAACTCTGCATAATGTTCACTGGGGAAACGTTACCATTTGGGATGTTAACGGAGTTAATTTTACCGGATGCAATTTTATTGATGAACGCCAGAATTTAGATTTCCAGGCTTACCGCCAGGCACGCGATGGAATTTATACCATTTCGGCGGGGTTCTCGGTTAACAACAGTAATTTCGAAGGCCTTAAATATGGAATCCATTCAACAACGGAAGTACCAAACCGAACTTTTTCGGTAAATAATTCTACTTTCTCAACATACCGTGGCATTTACTTCAACGCCATTGATAACGCCTTCATTGTGGGCAATACTTTTAATATAGCTCCCGGTTATACATATGCCGGGCAGCGTTGTGCAGATACCTATGGCATTTATATTGACAATTCTTCCATGTTTACTGTTGAGAACAACGTTTTAAGCAGTAGCTCAACCGGAAATACCACTTGCGGAAGTCTGGGGTTGATTGCAAGGAATACTGGGATTTTTCAAAACGAAATTTATCGCAATACCTTTAGTAATTTTACCATAGGCATTGAGGCTATTGGAAAAAACAGGGGCGAGAATCTTGGATCAGGGTTACAGATTAAGTGTAACATTTTTTATGACAATGCCTATGATATTTTTGTGGTGCCGGGTACCCAGTCAAAACCTGAAGGCATCAGGCAATTGCAGGGATATGCAGGAAGCCCCAGCACATCAACCCTTGCCGGTAATTTGTTTGGCAATAACAGCCCCATACTGATTTCGAATTTTGTAAACCAATGCGCTAATATCTCATATTTTCACCACAACGTACAGTCTGAGCCACGAGTAAAACCTGCCATTTATAGCAGTAAAATTTTCTTTTACGAATCGCCTGACTTGTTTTACAACTACGAAGCCTCCTGCCCTGCAAAAACCCGCTCTGAATCCTATCCAGAATTACTTGCCGAGAAACAAAATGCACACAGCCTTTTCGAAACTACCTCTCAGCAACTTCAGGACATGGTTGATCAGGGCAACACGGAGATGACAACCCAGCAGGTTGAAATGGCAAATACGGGCGATGCCTGGTACACTTACCAGAGCCTGATGCAAACCTCGCCCTATCTTTCTGACCAGGTGCTTACGGCCCTTGGCGCCAAAGAAGAAGGTTTTAACAAGGCCATGATACGCGATGTGATGTTAATAAACCCCCAGACTGCCAAATCAGAAGCGGTACAGGAAGCCCTTGATGCGCGTGCCGATCAGCTTCCGGCCTATATGCGCTGGCAGATTGACAATGGGCTTTTCCACTTTGGCCAGAAAGAAATTGCCGAACAATTTATGGCCTATCAGAAAACCCGTCACGATCAGGCTCTGAACCAAATTATCCAGGGAATTGTACATGAGCGTGCCGGCTTCGGGAATGCCCCCGCTGTTGAAGCATTGCTGGCCCAAACCAACGACATTCGCTACCAATACCTTTTGGCTGAGTTACAATTTTCAAAAAGCGATTTTACAACGGGTAACCAGCTCCTTAGCCAAATTGAACAAAGCTTCGACATTACGCATGAAGAAGCATGGCAAGCCCACCAGGATTACCTGGATTTTTATGCCCTGCTGGCCCAATGGCCCCATGCAGACTACCCGGGCTATTCCGGTTTGCCAGAAGAGGCCTTGCAACAACTGGAAGGTTACCTGGAAGCCACCCCGCGCGTGGCAGGTAAGGCCTTATCATTGCTTATGCTCAACCACGCCATCGAATACGAAGAGCCCATATTATACCCCTCCGAAGAGGTTGAAGCCATGTCGGCCCCAATCCTGCCTCCGGCGCCATTTTTGGCCCCCGGCGAATCGGAAAGCGAGTTGAAGTTTGCCCTTTTTCCGAGCCCGGCAAGAGAATACATTACCCTTAGCTGGTGCCTTGAAACCGACAGGGAGATAAAAGGCAACATAGAATTTCGCGATGCCAGGGGCCTGTTGGTTTTCACAATGCCGGTTCACCAGGCCTGCGATCAGCAAATCCTTCCATTGTCCGGCTGGAAAAGCGGCGCATATACAGCAACCATTAGCCTGGGCGCAGGCTTTCGGAAATCAATTAGCTTTGTGGTAAGCAGGTAATAAAGCAAACCAGCCACCAGGTCGCTGACCTGGTGGCTGTCTTTTTCCGGGGAGGAGGGGAGGCAACTGTCCGGAACGCTGCCGGATCAATCAATACGTTTTAATTTTTTTCTGCGCTGCTCAGGTCATGTTCATTAACATGCCCGACCTTTTCAGGTGGAGCTTGGGAGGCTTTTCTTCGTGAATCCTGCGGCAAACAATCTGGTTTTTGGAACACCAGTCCGAAAAACTAATGTTTGAGTTGCCGTTTTCTCTGAAATCATTCATCAGGTGGTCCTCGATACAGATCAGGTCCTCCCTGCTCTTAAGCAGTTTAAGGATGATGTCTTTATAGGTCATCTGCGTTGGTTTACATGATTTCGACCACCTATTACTCCTTGTTAATTTGAATCGCCGTAAGCTGGCGTTTAATTTCCTTGTAACTTCGAATAAGCCGCGCTATCAATTCGCATTCGCGGGTATTGAGCAGATAAATCACATCTTTGTTCTTCTCGAGATCCTCGAGGTACTTTAGTTCTTTGTCGGACAGCATATCAATACTCTTTTTAGGGTTTGATGATTTTTTGGTAGATTTCATAATTCTTTGATGTTTTTCAGCAACTGGCTGGCAAGGGGGAGGTCAGCCGGGCTGCTGCAAATTTCATCTCAGGAGTAAAAGATGTTGCATGTAATAACGCACTTTAATTTATTCCATGAATTGAAACAAATTTACGTCTGGGTGCATAGGGCCCCAATATGGTAAATACCCTAATTATACAGGTAAAATACGTGGTTTTTTACCCGTGCTAATAACCTATGTGTTTTTTCTACCCCCTTTCGGGGAAAGTCAGGCTCTTCTAGGCCAAGGTTTCGGGGATGGAACTGATGAGTGTACGGGTGTATTCCTGGGAGGGGTTTTTATAAAGGGCGTCGGCCTCGGCCATCTCAACCATTTGTCCGTTTTTCATAACAATAATGCGGTCGGCCATGTATTTTACCACCGAGAGGTCGTGCGAAATGAATATATAAGTCAGGCCAAAATCTTTCTTTAATTCGTTTAGCAGGTTGAGCACCTGGGCCTGCACCGACACATCGAGGGCCGACACCGATTCGTCGCAGATTATGAACTCGGGTTGCAGGGCAAGTGCCCGGGCAATGGCAATGCGTTGCCGCTGTCCGCCCGAAAACTCGTGTGGATAGCGGTTAAAATGGTTTTCTTTCAATCCTACCCTTTCGAGCAGACCCAGCACCTTTTTTTTGCGTTGCTGGTCGTTTTCCATAACGCCGTGCACCCGCATGGGCTCCATTATGGCCTTGCCAATGGCCATGCCAGGGGTGAGCGACGAATATGGATCCTGGAAAATAATCTGAAGACGGGGGCGGAATTTTTTCAGCGCTGAACCGGAAAGCGAGGACAGGTCGGTGCCTTTGTATATGACTTGCCCCTCCGAAGGTTCAACCAAACGCATGATACTGCGTCCAAGCGTAGTTTTTCCGCAACCCGACTCGCCCACCAGGCCAAGCGTTTCTCCCTTATACACCGAAAAGCTGATATTGTCAACGGCATCATGGTGCTGCAGTGGCCGCCCAAAAAAACTTCGCTTGGTTACAAAGCTGGTTTTTAGCGAATGAATCTCAAGGATAGGCTTTTGGGCATAAATCCGCTGATGGCGTTTCTGCCTTTCTGTGAACTCCTCTGAAATTATTTGCGGGCCAGAAGCACCTTGCTGCAAAAAGTCGGATACCACCGGTAGCCGCAGTGGCCGGCTCGAAGTGCCGGGCCGGCAGGCAATCAAGGCCTTTGTATAGGGGTGGGTGGCTTGCTGAAAAATTTTGGTGGTTTCGCCATACTCTACAAGGCTGCCCTTGAGCATGACTGCTGCCTGGCTGGCAATGTGCGATACCACCCCGAGATCGTGCGTAATAAAAATTACCGACATGCCGTGGCTTTGCTGCAGCTGCTTCATAAGATCAAGGATGCTGTTTTGAACCGTTACATCGAGGGCGGTGGTAGGCTCGTCGGCAATCAGCAGCAGTGGGTCGCAGGCCATGGCCATGGCAATCATTACCCTTTGGCGCTGCCCGCCCGAAAGCTGATGGGGATAGGCCTTTAAAATCCTTAGGGGTTGTGGTAGTTTTACTTCTTCGAAAAGCTTGAGCACCCGGCGCCTGGCTTCGGAGGGGCTTGCCTGCCGGTGCCATAGCAGCACTTCTTCCACCTGATCGCCGCAGCGCTTCACAGGGTTGAGCGAGGTCATGGGCTCCTGAAAAATCATGCCCATATGTCTGCCTCTGACCTTTTGCATTAGCTCTTCGCTGAGTTTCAGAAGGTCGGTTCGCCCAAGTTCGGGGTGTTCGAACCATACATGGCCCGATGTGACCCGGGCGTTCGATTTGCTTAACAAACCCATTATGGCCAGGGCAGTGACCGATTTCCCTGAACCTGATTCGCCCACAATCCCAAGCGTTTGCCCCCGGGCCAGATCAAAACTTACGTTTTGCACCGCCTTTACCAAACCCTCATCGGTGGTAAATTCCACCGAAAGGTTTTCAACAGATAGCAGGGGTTTTTGAAGCATAATGACAAATATCAGGCAAACTTACGAAAAAGTGGGAAGGCGGCAGTCCGAAGACGGAAGTCCGAAGTTAGAAACCCCCAAAAAAAGGCCGTTGATTAGACGGCCTTAAGTTTACTATATTTTGGTTAATGCGTTGGTTCGCCGGGTTTGCGCCACCTGATATCGTAATAACCGGGGCGCTCTTCCACAGCTCTTCGGTTAAACCATTCGGGGTAGCCTACGCCGCGTGGGTAGGGCCTTGGCCCGCCCACGTCGTTGATGTAGCGGTCGTTGTATTTGGTAAACAGGTAGTAGCCCAGTTCGCGCCAGCGCTGCACAACGTATTCTGAGTTGTTTACCGAGAAGTCGGTCAGATAGTTGCGCATCAGCTCGGGCTGGTCTTTCAGGGAAAGGGCGCCCTGGTCAACGGCTTTGGTCATGGCAACGGAGCGGTCTTCCAGTTCCTTTTGCACTTTCTGAATGTCAACAATCATGTATTCATAAAGGCCATACGCGTAGTTGGCCACCAGGTTAAACACCCAGAAAGCCGAATTCCAGTCGAACTGGTTAATGTCGCCGGTGGTAAGGCTTACGGGTGCTTTCTCCATACCCATATAAAGGGGCATGTAGCAGGTGGAATAAGTATCGTCAACACCATACCAGAAAATGCCGCCAATCTCGTTTGGCAGCCAGTTGCGGCTTTGCGATACGAACGAAAATCCGGTTTGCTGCTGCGAAATAGGCCGCTCGTAGCCATAGTCCATATCATCGCCTTCGAGTTTAAAGGTGAGGGGGCGCCAGCGGTAGGGTAAACCATGGGGGCCGGCAGCTACGCTTTTGGTAAGGTCGTATGGGGTGTCCTGGAAATGGTCGCGCACCAGGCCCATCATATCCTGTACGGTGATTTTCTGGTCGGGCTTAATAAACAGGGGATAGGCTTCGGCACCTTCCACGCAGCGCCAGAACTCGTCTGAGAAATTCTGCGAGGGTGCCGCCCTGCGATAGATGCTCCACACGCGGCCTTCGCAGAATAACAACGAGCGGCAGTTGGCCGGGTTGTAAGTATCGGCAAAGTTGAAATCGCGGTCGCGGCCGCTGTACCAGCCCCTTTCGCGGGCAAAGTCAACCACGTCCTTGCTCCACATCCAGTTGTCGGTGTCGCGCCAGTCGATTTTGCGGATGCGGGCCATGTTGGCATGGGCGGCAATATAACCTTCGGGCACGCGGGCAGCTACCCATACCGCACCCTTGCCATATTCGCCCTTGCCAATCAGTTCGAGCATCCAGGCCTCCTCTTTGTCGGCAATGGAGAACGACTCGCCGGTGCTGGCGTAGCCGTATTCCTCCACCAGGTCGGTAATGATTTTGATGGCCTCGCGGGCGGTTTTGGCGCGCTGAAGTGCCAGGTACATCAGGCTGCCGTAGTCCATAATGCCGTTTGGTGTGGTGAGCTCGCGGCGGCCGGTAAAGGTGGTTTCGCCAATGGCCACCTGGTGCTCGTTCATGTTGCCGATCACCTTATAGGTGTGCAGCACCTGGGGAATACGTCCCAGCAACTTGCCGGTATCCCATTCGTAAATGTCGATGGAGTCGCCCGGGGCATGCTGCATGGCCGGCTGAAAATACAGGGGATCCATGAAACCACCGGCATCGGCCAGGTAGCTGATCATTACACTGCCATCGGCGCTGGCACCGCGCGAAACCAATATATTGGTGCACGCCTGGGCACGGTTTACCATGCCCGCAATTAAAACAATACTGAATAATACAATCAGGAAGCGGAGATTTTTCATACAGATTTATTAATGGTTATGGTTAGCATGTTGAGGGTACAAAAATAATAGAATTCCTCAACCCCGGCCAAATTTTGTAAACATTAGAAATACTGTTAGTTGCAAAAAAGGGAGGTGCTTCAAACCCTTTTATTATATTTGCAATTCCAGTGCATGGATTTTTTTTCTTAAAACCAATTATAAACACATGAAAGACAAACACATGATGAGAAAACTTTTCCCGATTTTGGCCCTTGCGTTGCTGGTAGCAGCCTGCGGCCCGCGTCAGCAAGCGGCCGAAGAAGCCGAGGTGCTTACCATGGAACTCTTGCTCGATGCCAATCAGCAAGCCTTTTTCAATAACCTGGCAAGCCTTTGCGGTCAGTCGTTTGCCGGCGAAGAGGTGTATATGATTGAAGGCAACGAAAGCTGGGCACATCTCGACTTTGTGATGCACGTAACCGTTTGCGAAGAGGACAGGGTGTATATTCCTTTTCACCTTTCAGAAGATCATTCACGTACCTGGATGTTCCTGGTGGAAGATGGCAGGCTGAGGTTTCGCCACGACCACCGCCATGAAGACGGCACCCCCGATGAGGTAACCATGTATGGAGGTTACGCCACCAATCAGGGCACCCCATTTGTGCAGTATTTCCCGGCCGATGAGTACACTTGCGAGCTCATCCCTTACGCCTGCACCAACGAGTGGATTGTGGAAATTGCTGATGATTTTTCCAAATTCACCTATAAGCTTACCCGCGATGGCGTTCTTCGCTTCGAAGCCGCATTCGACCTGACCAATCCCATAATCGTAGAGTAGCATATTTACCGGCACAAAAAGCAGGCTGTCTCAACCCCACAATTTAGACAGCCTTTTTTTATGCTTTTTGAAAGGTTGCAGTAAAGGGGATTTTAATTAATTTTATTCTGATGGAAAAGAAAAAGAAATTTCTGAAGCTTCCCCGGCTCGATGGAGGTAAGGAGGTTCTGAAAAAGTTTTTCAAGGAAAACCTGAGGTACCCTGCGCAGGCACTTGAAAACAAGGTAGAGGGCGATGTCATTGTCAAATACAAGGTTTCGGGTCTGGGCGAAGTGTTCGAGGCGGTGGTGGAGCACGGCATTGGCTATGGCTGCGATGAGGAAGCCCTGCGGCTTGTAAGCTTGCTGAAATACGAGGCCGTGAAAAACCGCGGAGTGCGTGTTACCAGCAACTCGCGCATGAAAGTTCCCTTCAGGCTTCTGCGCAAGCCAAAGCCCGCCAAAATGAATATGGTTTACACCGCTAAAACAAAAACAGATATACCTTCCGGCGAAAAAAAACCGGAAGGCAAAAACCCCCGAATCTACTCTTACACCATAAAAATTTAACCTAAAGCTTATCCATTTTCATGGAAAGATCACCTGTAATCCGTATTACCAAGGAGTTTCGCTTCGAAGCCGCCCATGCCCTCTGGAACTACGATGGCCTCTGTAAAAACATTCACGGACATAGCTACATTCTTTATGTCACCATTAAGGGAAGTCCCGAAGCCGATCCACAGAATCCTAAATATGGGATGGTCATGGATTTTTCACAACTGAAGAAAATTGTGAATGATGCTATAATTGGTCCGCTCGACCATGCCCTTATGATAAATGCCAACACCCCCCACAAGGAACTGGCCGAAACTAACCAAATGTTTGGCCGGGTGGTGGCGCTTCCATATCAGCCTACGTGCGAAAACATGGTTGTTGATTTCGCGGCCCGCCTCAATGCCCTTTTGCCCGCCAATGTAAGTCTGCACTCGCTGCGCCTGCACGAAACGGCCACCTCCTATGCCGAGTGGTTCGCAATCGACAACCCGACAACCTGACAACCAAGTCAACACTTCTTTATTTGAATATAAAGGAATAGCTCAGGCGAAGTGAAAAATTGTCTTTGAAATCGGGGAAAGCATAGGGCCCGTATCGGTACATAAACTCCACGCCTAGGCTGGTAAGGCCCGAGCCGATCAGGTCGGTTATGGCAAAGCCCGATTCGAAATATCCCTTTTCCATGCTTTTTATTTCATAGCCAGCGTGCAGACCGGGTTTGCCCAGCGAGCCCCATCCAATATTGGTGAGCAATACCAGCCCCGGTGAGAAGCCGGGCCGGTTCCAGAGCAATTTCTCGAAGTTGTGGTAAAAAAACAGGTTCAGGTAACGGTCGGAAACAAACTCAGCCATACGCATGGTGGCAAAGCTTTGCGGGGCCGAAACAGCAAAACGCCGGTAGGATGCTTGTCCGGTGAACAGTTTGGGCCATGGCGGATCGCCATGCACATACCCTGCCTGCAGCACCCACTTCTGTATGCCAGCCATTTTTATCCGGAAGCGCCTTTCGAACTTCATTTCGGCCCTCCAATAGTCGTGGTTTCCGTTGAATATGTCGCTCCAGCCTTTGGCAAGGTTGAGGTAAAGTACCGGAAAGTCCGTTCCGAAGGCCAGGCTGCGCGTAGGGGTAAGTACAAATTGCTCGCCAACGGCCAGGCGCATCATCAGGCCGGTTTCGAAAAAACGGAATTGATTGGCGGGAAAATCCTCATTAAGGGCAACAGGTAAATAGATGTAGTTTGGGTTTGTCTTCTGGTTTTCGTCACTCACAAAAGCCCGTATGGTGAGGAAATTTCTGAAGGTTCGAAAGCCCAGCCAGGCGCGATGTTGCCGCAACATGTCCATATCGCGCCAGAAGTAGCGCCGAATGTAATGAGGGCTAAGCAGCGTGGTGTTTTCCAGGAACAAGGAACCGCCCCGCTCCAGGAAGTCCCAGTAAAAATCGTAGCCCATCCTGAAATTGGTCAATCTGTCGAGCAATACCTCTCCGCCCCATCCATAGCGAAAGGTCTCGCTTTTCATGCCATAGCCGATATTGCCATGCAGGCTGAACCTGGTCGAGAGATTGCTGTTGGTTCTCAGACCCAGGCCGGGGCGCCAGCCTTCCTGATCGTTGTAGCCTAAAAGGTGCTTTAGCTCAAAGTCTAAAATACCCCGGCGGAAGGCACCGCCAATCAGGGCCTCAACGCGATCGAGCTGGCGGTCGAGGTTGCGTTTTCGCCCCATGCTGTCGAGGTAGGCATAGGTGAGCTCTTCGCGCAGGCTGAGACTGTCAGGGCGGTTCCGGCTCCAGAATTCAGTGTCGCGCACAATGGTGTTGGGCGAGAATTCCAGCGCATAGGATGAGAAATCACTGCGGGTAAGAAGCGGTTCCAGCTGTATGTTTCGCAAATAGGTTCGGCCCAGGCCCAGCAACCTGAAATGGTTTATGTTTGGCACGTTGAGGATTTCCACGTCGGTGTTGAGCTGGGTAGGAAACCAGCTCCTTCCGTCGATGAGCTCATACATTTGCTGTATCCTTACCTTTGAATTACCTTGCTGCCGGGCAGGTTCTGCGATCACGTTCTGAACTGCCCAACCATTGCTGTTAATGTAAAGAACCCCTGAGAGGCCCTCGAAGTTGCGCCCGCGCGAAGGCCGGAACGAAATAATGAAAACCGTGTCGGTTTGGGTAAAGGTGGTATCCTCGAGCAAAAAGAAATAGCGGTTGAGGCTGCCCTGACTGAGCGGACTGAGGTAGCTTTGGCCCGAGATGATGATATGGTCTTCGTAAAAGGAAAACGACTGAAATTGGGTGGCCATGAGTGCCAGCACCGGATTTTCGAAGCCAGAGATTCGAGAGGCCACCACGGTTTCAGAATTTCGGCTGGGATACCGGAAACGCCTTTCGGTAACGGTTTCCATTACCATGAAATGACGCTCCTCAAGAAATCGCCCCAGTCTTCCGCTTATAGTGTCGGCCATGGCAGGGGAGGGCATGGTATGGCTCTCCTGATCGAACTCGCCCGTAAAAACAAATTTGTTGTATGATTCGTAGGTAAATGATCCCAGTTTTTCGGGGTTGTTTCGGTCGCGGTTGGCAATGGCGTTTTCAATGATCCGGTGGGCGGGGTTTTCGCCCGGAAAAACATCCACCACTGCCAGCTCAATAGGTCTGCGCTGCATTTCAGCCACATGAAGCTCCTTGCTGTGGTCGATTTGATAAACCAGTGGGTAGTAGCCCACATAAGAAAGTATAATCCTCTCAATGGGTTGAGAATGGGTGAGTTGGAAAAACCCATCAATGTCGCTGACTCCTCCCTGTCGTGTACCGTCAATTACAATATTTACAAATGCGAGCGGTTCACGTGTCTGCAAGTCGATGACCCTGCCTGCCACATTATGGCCATCGGCGGTAAGGTAAAGCGGATAAATGAAAAAAAAGAAAAGCAGAAAAATGCGGATGTCCGCATGGTTCTGCAGGTTTTTGTTCAGGCTCATTGGCAGGGGCGGAGTTCAGAATTGTTATTATGCAAAATTAGTCAATTTTACCCTTAAAAACGTAGGAGAGTATATTAAGTCCATTGTCTGTTTTACAGCAGTTTAATAATTTTTGGAAGCATGCCAAAATTTGTATTAATTTTGCCTTGAAACAAAGCTTTGATTGAACCTTGGAAGATACACCTGACCCTTATTCTAGTTGCTTATCACTTCTGCTTTTATTTATAAACACCATCCCGGCCAATGCCTTGTTCGGGATACTGGCCATCTTGGTATTGCTGGTTTTTTCTGCTTTTATCTCCGGCTCCGAAGTGGCTTTTTTTTCGCTCACCCATAACCAGGTAGATGAGTTGCGCAAGCGGCAAACTGCTGCCAGCAAAGGTATTCTTGTTTTGCTCGAAAAGCCTAAAAGACTCCTTGCCAGCATTCTCATAGCCAACAATGTGATCAACATTGCCATTATTATTATTTCGGCCATGGTGTTCAGCACTCTGTTCGATTTTTCGGAGCAGGCAGTGCTGGGTTTTGTTGTGCAGGTTATTCTAATTACATTCATCATTTTAGTTTTTGCTGAGGTGCTGCCAAAGGTTTATGCTGCCCAGCATTCGGTAAAGATGGCCTGCCTAATGGTGTCGCCACTTCTGTTGCTGAGAAAAATCTTTTGGCCCCTGAGCACACTGTTGGTGCGGTCCACCAACATGATCGATGAACGTATGGCCCGAAAAAGGCCAAATCTCAGCATGAACGAACTTTCGCATGCCCTGGAAATTACAGCCGACAATACCACCACCGAAGAAGACAAAAACATTCTGCGCGGCATTGTGCGCTTTGGAAACATTTATGCCCGCGAGATCATGCGCTCCAGGGTCGATGTGGTGGCCGTGGAAATCACCATCCCGTTCTCCAAACTTTTACCCATTATTCTTGAGGCCGGCTACAGCCGGGTGCCAGTATATCGCGATAACTTCGACAACGTTGAGGGGATTCTTTACATTAAAGACTTGTTGCCCTATCTTGAAAAAGGTGACGATTTTGATTGGCAGAAGCTCGTAAGGCCTTGCTTCTTTGTACCCGAGAGCAAAAAAATCAACGATCTCCTTAAGGAGTTCCAGGAAAAGAAAATCCATATGGCTATCGTGGTCGATGAGTATGGCGGAACCTCTGGCATCGTTACCCTGGAAGATATTCTCGAAGAGATTGTGGGTGAAATAAACGATGAATTCGACACCGATGAAGCCATCTACTCAAAACTCGATGCTAATACCTACGTGTTTGAAGGCAAAACCCTGCTGAAAGACTTCTGCAAGATTACCGGGGCAGACTATGAGCTTTTTTCTGATGTGAAAGGAGAAGCCGACACCCTGGCAGGACTGATTCTGGAGATTAAGCAGGAGCTGCCTTTTAAGGGAGAGAAGATTAAGTTCCGCAACTACGAATTTCAGGTGGAAGGCGTTGACAATCGCCGCATTAAGCGCATCAGGGTCGATATTAAACCCGAATCTAAGGAATAACTTTGCCAACATTATGAAGCGAGCATGATTCGTTAAGCATTAACATGGATGAAAATCATTATGCGAGTTGCCTGCCTGCCGGCAGGCATCCGACCTTAATAAACAAATTATTTTCGAATGAAAAGATACTTGCCCGTTATTGTCCTGCTATTTCTGTTCTCATGCCAGGGAAATTTCAGCCCCAAGCCCCGGGGCTTCTTCCGCATAGACCTTCCGGAAAAAGAGTATGTGCGCCTGGATTCGTCTTTCCCTTATTCGTTCGAATATCCTGTTTACGGTGAATTTGTACCCGACGTGCGGCCTTCGGCCGAGCCTTACTGGGGCGACTTGGTGTTTCCCGGCTTCAAGGGTGCCCTCCACCTGAGTTACAAACAGGTGAACCACCCGGCCGATCTGGCAGTCTTTTTTGAAGATGCCCGCAGCTTCGCCCAGAAGCACATCCCTAAGGCCACGGCAATTACCGAAGAAATGATACGCGATGATGAGCGTCGGGTTTACGGCATCCTTTACCAGATCAAGGGAGCCGAGGCAGCTTCTACGCTGCAGTTTTACGTAACCGACAGCCTCAGCCACTTCCTGCGCGGGGCACTTTATTTCAACGTTTCGCCCAACAACGATTCCCTGGCGCCTGTTATCGAATTTCTTGAAGAAGACATCCGCCGCATGATCGGCACCCTCAACTGGGAAAATACCCGAAGATAAAACCTAAAACAGCCCGTACATAAGCCTGCCTATCATAAAATAAATGAACAGGCCGATAATGTCGTTGGAGGTGGTGATAAAGGGCCCGGTGGCAAGGGCAGGGTCAATTTTGAATTTGTTGAGCATCAGGGGTACGAAAGAACCAAAAATAGATGCAAACAAGATCACGGTCATAAGGGCTACGCTTACCGTTAGGCCCAGCGCCAGCGAAGGGGCAAAGAAATAGCTGTAGGCCATAAGTATGGCTGAGCATACCAGGCCGTTAATGGCGCCTACCGACAGCTCTTTCAACAGCTTCGGAAAAATACCTCCGCTCAGAGTATGGTTGGCCAGCCCCTGCACGATCAGGGCCGAAGACTGCACACCCACATTGCCACCCATGGCAGCGATCAGGGGCATGAAAAACGCCATCTCGGGGTTGATGCTGATTTGCTCTTCGTAATTGGCAATCACACGCGAACCAATAATACCTCCGAAAAGGGCAATAACCAGCCAGAACAGACGGCCCTGTGTGATCTCCCAGATTTTGTCGGTCGATTCAATGTCCTGGGTAATACCCGACAATAACTGGTAGTCGCGTTCGGCTTCGTCTTTGATAAAGTCCACCACATCGTCGATGGTGATGCGCCCAATGAGGCGTCCCAGCTCATCGATCACGGGCAGCACCACCAGGTTGTACTTATTCATGATCTGGGCTACTTCCTCTCCTTTCTGTGAGGCTTTTACCGAGATCACATCCGGATCGTATAGCTTTTCAATTTTGTCGCGGGGCGAGGCAATAAGCAATTTTTCGAGCGACAGCAGCCCTACCAACCTCTCGTCGTCATCGACCACATAAACCGTATACACGTTTTCCACCTCTTCGGCCTGGCGCCGCATTTCGCGTATGCAGGTAACCACGTGCCAGCTTGAGTGCACCTTCACCAGCTCTTTGCCCATAAGGCCCCCGGCACTGTTGGTGGGGTAAATGAGCAGGTCGGCAATATCCTGAGCTTGCTGGCGGTCTTCGATGTGGGCCAGGATTTCGCCCCGCATATCATCGGGAAGCTCGTTGATAAGGTCGGCGGCATCGTCCGATTCGAGGTTGTCGATAAACTCGTGGGCAATTTCCTGGGTGGAAAAAGAAGCCAGAAAACGCTCGCGCACATCGTCATCCAGTTCCATGAGTACCTCGGCAGCCTCCTCTTTGTCGAGCAAGGTGTAAAGGTATTTGGCCTCCTCCAGGTTCAGCTCGTCCATTACCTCGGCAATGTCGGCAGCATAGAACTCGTTAATGACCTGAAGCAGATAGTCGTTGTGCTGTTCCTTTATGGCATCGCGAATGCTGTCGATGGTAATATTCTTAATAGTAATGCTCATGGGACGCCATTTTTTAATTAGTAACCAGGGCTGCAACTTATTCTTTGTCAATGCTTTTCTGATGAAAGCATGTTTTGTGCGGTGCTGATTTCCACGAAGCTGGGGCCAGATTTCTTGCCAAAATTACCGGCCATAACCACAATCAGGTCTTCGGGCTGAATCTCTTCCTTTTTTATAAGACGGGTGAGGGTAGATTTGGTAAATTCTTTTTTGGAGGTTTCCACATCCATAAAGTCGGCATAAATGCCATAGTTCAGAGCAAGTTCGCGCACTACACGGTGGTCGTAACATTGGGCATAAATGGG
Source organism: Bacteroidales bacterium UBA4814 (assembly GCA_002402465.1). Lineage (GTDB taxonomy): Bacteria > Bacteroidota > Bacteroidia > Bacteroidales > UBA7960 > UBA7960. The sequence continues at coordinate 6,762 of DHFW01000016.1, read as the reverse complement.
TGTTTTGCCGCGGAAAGCCGACAGGTAGCGGGCCGTCTTTCCGGTGTCAGTATCAGTAATGATGGCCCTGGTATTCAGTTTTTGAATGGACCGGACAGCCGTTTTCGAAAGGAAAACAGAGATGTCATTGTCGTGGGGCATTATCTTGCTGTCGATCAGGAAGGGTTTACTGTTTTCTGTTTCATGGGCTGTGCGTGTCATGATCTGCACGGACTCCACTGGGTACTTGCCATAAGCTGTTTCGCCACTGAGCATAATGGCATCGGTGCCCGAAAAAATGGCTGTGGCAATGTCGCTAACTTCAGCTCGGGTGGGCCGTGGATTGGTAATCATCGAATGCAGCATTTGGGTGGCGATGATCACAGCTTTTTTCTGGCGGATGCACTTTTTTACCAGCATGGCTTGTATCACCGGAATGCGCTCGGCAGGTACTTCAATGGCCAGGTCGCCACGGGCTACCATTATGCCATACACATGCTCGAGAATTTCGTCAATGTTGTCAACCCCTTGCTGATTTTCGATTTTTGCAATAATCTTAATGGGGCTGTTGTGATTGTCGAGGATTTTCTGAATATCGAGTACATCCTGCTTGTTTCTTACAAACGAATGGGCGATAAAATCGATATTGTTTTTTATTCCCCATTCAATAAAATCAATGTCTTTTTGGGTAAGCGATGGCAGATCGATGGCAACGCCTGGGAGGTTTACACTCTTGCGCCCTTTTATGATGCCTGCGTTGCAAACCCGGCAAATCAAATGTTCTGGATGTTTCTCCACAACTAAAAGTTCAATCTCCCCATCGTCAATCATAATCTTTTTCCCAATATCCAGTTTTTCCACAAATCCGTCAAAATCCATATAAAGGCACTGATCGTCAGAAGGGATACCTTTTTGGCCTTTTACCATAATAAGTTGATCTTTGGCCACAATCACCTCATTGGGAGAGGCATTGGTTCTGATCTCCGGCCCCTTGGTATCGAGCATCATGGGAATGCGTTTCGAAACCTTTCGAACATTTTCCACCAAACCCATGGCTTGTTCTGGGGTTTGATGTGCAGTGTTCAGGCGCACAACATCCATTCCGGCTTCGTGCAATTGTTTTAAAAATTCAGGGTCGCAACGCTTGTCAGAAATGGTGGCCACTATTTTGGTCAGTTTTTCCATAGGTGGGTTTTTTATGCAGACAAAATTAAGGCTTTGCTTTAATTTTAGAGTTAACTGTTGAAACTAAATTGAGTGGACAAGAGTTTTACACTCGTATTGAGTGCGGCTTTTTGAAAAAAATATTAATTTTTTTTTAAAAACCACCTACTTTAGTAAAAAATTTAGGTATGAAGTGGTCGCTGTTATTGATTTTTGCTGTTTTTGTCTTTTTCCCTTTAATGGTTTTCCCGCAAACATTTTTCCATACCGGTTCCACAACCGATGTGCAAACCAGCCCGGAAGCCGGAATTTTGCTTGCTGGTGGCAATACCGACAACGATAATGCCATGCGCTGGTTTCTGCAGCGGGCCGATGGGGGCGATATTGTGGTGATCAGGGCCAGCGGAAGCGATGGTTACAACAACTACCTTTATTCGGATCTCAGCATACCGTTAAACTCTGTAACTACCATAGTAATTCCAAATCGAACTGCCGCCAACAGCCAGGAGGTTTACGATGCCATGATCAAGGCCGAAGCCTTGTTTATTGCCGGCGGAAACCAGTGGGATTACATCAATTATTGGAAAAACACCCTGGTGCACGATGCCATCCAGTATCTTATTGATGAAAAGGGAATAACCCTTGGCGGCACCAGCGCCGGGCTGGCCGTGCTGGGCGAGGTAGTTTACACGGCCCAGAACAACACGGTATGGTCTACCGAGGCACTTGGTAATCCTTACCATTTCAGGATAACCCTCGACAATGAATTTCTTCAGGTTCCTTTCCTGGAAGAAGTGGTGACCGACTCGCACTACAACCGGGTGCAGGACGACGACCATGACCGCAAAGGCCGGCATGTGGCTTTTATGGCCCGCATGACGGCCGACTGGCAAATGGAGGCAAAGGGCATAGGTGTAAACGAGTATACGGCAGTTGCCGTTGATGAGAATGGCTTGGCAAGGGTTTTTGGTGATCCTTCCTACGATGATTTTGCCTATTTTCTTAAAGTGAATGCCGGAGCACCTGAAGTTTGCGAAAATAACACCCCGCTCACCTGGAATCATGGCGGACAAGCCCTTTCGGTTTACAAAATACTGGGCAACCCGCAGGGCAGCAATTCATTCGACCTGAACGACTGGCAAACGGCCAGCGGAGGCGAGTGGCAAAGCTGGTACGTAGTAAGCGGGCAGCTTTTCGAAGCCCAGGCAGGCGGATATTACGATGTGCATTTTAGCGTGAGGCACGGCATAACTGAAACGCCCATTCAGGGGGCCACCATTCAGTTGGATGGTTTTGCGTCGCAAACGACCAACTCTTCTGGTGTAGCAGTATTTTCGGGTGTGGAAGGAGGCAGCCAGCTGGCCTATACCGTTACCCATACTGGTTACCTGACCGAGGAAGGTTCTGTTTCTGTTGTGAATGAAAATGTGGAAGAGACCGTACTGCTTTATCCGGGTTCGGGTACTTCAGTGGGTAAACCAGAAAACCAAACCCAGCTTTCCGTTTTTCCGAATCCTGCCACCGGAAGGTATTTTTCTGTTGAATTGCCTGAAATGACTTCAGTCTCTCGCTTGCAGGTAATTGATATGCAAGGAATTGTTGTTTTTCAGCAAGCGCTTAGCCCTGATCAGTCAGGAAAAGTAATCATTGAAAATTCTGACTGGGCGCCGGGGCTTTATATTATCAGTCTGGAGACCAGAGAAGGAATATTCAGGGTAAAACTGGTTAAGTAAAAACCTGAATTACCTCACCCGCACCGGCTTCAGTTCTTCAAAGAAGATATCGCCATTGGGCACTTCAATGTCCATGCCAGTGATCTGCTGTTTGTTGTTGGTGTTGAACTTCACCACACCGAAGTCGAACCAGGCGTGCAGGCGGTCCCATTTAATTTCCCATACATCATAGTGCCAGTGGCTCAGCGTGGCCGACAGCTCGGGCGAACGCTCAAAGTTCAGCCGCAGGTTATTGCCTTCAAGGCTAACGCTAATGTTTCCGTAAATGGCCGAGTGGTAAGTCCCTGCATACTCCTTCAGTTCGAGTGTGGGTTTGGTGCGCAGCACCCGTGCTTTCTTTATGGCTGTAATACGCGGGTCTTCGGCGGGGCGTCGGGCCTGGCGCTCCAGTATCTCGGCCGACCAGTCGCGGGCTTCCAGGCCCAGCATGGTTTCGAGGGTGTATTGCGTTACGGCCGTTATGGGGCTTTTGATGCCATTGGTAAGCACCACCACGCCCAGCTTTTCATCGGGTATCATGCGTACCTCCGATATCATGCCATCGTAGCCGCCGGTATGACCCACGCTAAGGCGGCCATGATAGTCGCTCAAACCCCAGCCAAGGCCATAGGCATTGAAGTGGCGGTTGAAATCCTGCGGACGGGTATGATTCACCACAAAGTTGCTGTGCGGGGTCCACATCATGTTTATGGAAGCGGCCGTTAGCAGGGTGTCCTGCCCCCAAATGCCGTGGTTCATGTTAAAGATCATCCATTGGGCTACATCTCTAACGCTCGATATCAGCCCGCCCATAGGCGCCACCACGGTCCAGTCTTCCCATTCAATGGGAAGGTTTTTATCGCCCCGACGTGCATGGGGCGTAGCAAAATTGCCTTTTAAGGCAAGATCGGCCGGGCTGACAATGGTGCGGTCCATGCCCAGCGGATCAAGAATTCGTTCCTGTATGTTTTCCACCCAGCTTTTGCCGGTTACTTCCTCTATCACCATGCCTGCGGCCAGGTACATCAGGTTTGAGTAGCCATAGCCATTCCTGAAGTCGAAGGCTTTGGGCAGGTGTTTTGCGGCATCAATAATTTCTCTTGCCGTTAGGTCTGATTTATACCACACTACATCACCGCTAAAGGTACCAAGCCCAATGCGGTGGCTCAGCAGGTCGCGTATGTTGGCATGGCTGCTCACCCAGGGGTCGTAAACTTCGAACCAGGGCAGGTACATACGCACCGGGTCGTTCCACGAGATTTTGCCTTCCTGCACCAGCATGGCCAGCATAGACGCAGTAAAGGCCTTAGTATTGGAAGCAATGGCAAACAGGGTGTTTTCATCCGGAGTACCTGCCTTGCCCACTTCCAAAACGCCGTAACCTTTGCTAAATATCAGTTCGCCATCCTTCACAATGCCTATGGCCATGCCCGGAAGGTCCCAGTCTTTCAGCACCTGTTCGTAATAGACGTCAAGTTTTTGTATTACCTCCGGTGTTTGCCCGGATAAGGAAAAACCTGTTGCCAGGAATATGAATGCCAGTATGAAAAGAAATTTCTTCATGTTTTTTGAAATTATTCAATAAAGTTTTCGTGCGGCTTTTCTTTTTCGGCAGCTTTTCTAGCCAGTTCAGAAAGTCCAATCCCCGAAAATTAGCCTCACATGCTTTTTAAAAAGAAAGTTTTAGCCTCAGATGCTTTGCCCTGACCAATAGAAGGATTCTGAGTGACAGATTAAATTTTTTACTTTTTTTTCGAAAAACCCCAAGGATATTATTCCTGGGGCTCAACGGTTTCTGTGTTGTATTTTATCAGGCCTTTCTGCACTTCTACTACTAGAACACCCAGCTTAACATTCATACCCATAATGGGGGTAATGGCCAGAATATGGTTGTCAGTAACAGTAACTATCTGTTCATCGGCCTGGAGCAATGACACGTTTTCAAATGGAGAGCCCTCTTCTTTTTTATTGGTTGAAAGCGTAACAATAGCGGTGCCCGGATTAACCAGTTTAACATTTACAATTCCGGGCTCCTGCACAAAAGAAATAAAGATCTGATTTACTTGCTCAATGTTATCGCGGAGCAACTCGCTGCGAACTGCCCATGAAAACGCTTTTACAGCAAGCTCAACGTTTGAGATTTGCAGGCTGTCAATGGCAAGGTCGTAATGCTCAATGAGCTTTTGTTGCTTCACAAAATGTTCCTTTTTAAGATTCTTTGTTTTAATGGTAAAAAAGATAAAAACCACCAGTAATGCCAGTAAAAGAGCAAAAGGCAGTTTGTGTTTGTTTAAAAAAGCCAGGGTTTTGTCTTCTTTTAATTTTTGGAAAAATGACTTTTGAGGTGTGGGCTCAGTTTGGGTTTCCATGATTTAAAGGGTTGTTAATCAAGTTAGTATATGAAAAAAGGTGGTTGTATCATACTGGTATTTCAAAAGCAATATCATTTTCTCATGAGGTTGTATCTCCTCCCTGGCCAATTCCTCGGCAGTAAATTTTCAATTTCTTTCCTTTTCATACCGTCTCATAAAATTAGAAACAAAAACTCGAAAAAAGTAATTTATGATATTTAATTGTTCTCTTAATTCTACTTTACCAAATTAAGTTTTCTTATAATATCTGTCAATATCCGCTTGTCTTTTTTGATGTCTTATTCGGATATGTTCCAAGGAGAGGTCGACTTCTTTTTTGGTTGCAAATGTTAATGCAATGTATATGTTGTCAGCAATATACATGCTGAAATAAATATCTGTTTTATTTGCAACTGTTAGCTACTTATAAAGGTTAAAAGTTGTCGGTAGTTAAAATGATCTGGTTCCCCGGGTTACGAATATCTATACCACTTTCGGCTGTGACAAATATTTTAATGGGTTTATACGCTGATACTGTTTCCAGAGAAGCTGTTTTTTGTTTCGAAAAAAAGCTGCTTGAACTTTTTAGCTGGCCCAGATTTTCTGTGTTCCCCCTGTCGGTCTCCATCCAAACCACGTATGTTTGTTTTGATGTTTGCAGTCTTTCAACTTCTGCCAAATCTTCAATCTTAACCTTAATCACATAATTTTGGTTATTGTCTTGTTTTACTTTAACCGTGCCTTTTGCAGCCGGTACAATTGAGGAGTTTAAAAAAGTTACCTTTTGAGCACAAGCAGGCAATACAAACAGGATGGATGTCGCCAGCAACCAAAATACAATACCAGTTGCGAGTTTACTTTTTTTTTGTGTTTTCATTTCTTTCAATTTAAATTATAAAATTATTTCGATGTCTTCAAAGGTAATTCCATTGGTTCCTGAAAGCATTACATAATTAAATGAAAAAGTTACATCATTCACACATTTGAGAACTTCGAGATATCAACCACCGACAACAGGCATTTTTTTGCATCTTCAGTAACTACGCCCTCCATATACACCCGGCACAGAGGTTTATTATCATATCCAAGCAGCACTTCGCACGATTCTTTTACGTTGCTGGTATATATTTTACTGAAAAATTCATTAAAAACAGCCTGGAGTTTTCCGGGATAAAAAGTTTAAAATTGGCATTTAATAAACTGAAGCGTCTTTCTCCCAACATATCGGCACCAGTGAAATTCAGGTCGCAAATGGTTGCTTCATCATCCAAAAAAAATACCCTATGGGAGATAAATCAAACAACATGGTGTATTTTTCCAGGGCTTTTTCTGCTTTTTCGTATGCTTGTCGCAATTCTTCATTTTGCATTTCCAGTTCAATCTGGTGTAGCTGTAGTTCGTGCAGAAGTTTATTTGCATCGGCTTCCTTCAACTCTTCGGGTTTTTTTCTATGCTTTTCATTGAGACGTTTTTCTGCTTCCCTGCGTAAATTACGGGCATCGGTGAAATCCATTTCTTCGTATATCATAACTTATCAGTAGTGTCCGACTAAAATT